>JAFQHV010000015.1 GCA_017397835.1 Oscillospiraceae bacterium | reverse complement strand
GAAGTGACCTTCGACATCGACGCCAACGGTATCGTCAATGTATCCGCCAAGGATCTGGGCACCGGTACCGAGCAGCACATCACCATCACCTCCTCCACCAATATGTCCAAGGAGGACGTGGAGAAGGCCGTGCGCGAGGCCGAGCAGTTCGCTGCCGAGGATGCCAAGCGCAAGGAAGAGGTGGACATCCGCAACCAGGCCGACCAGGTGGTCTACCAGACCGAGAAGACTCTGGAGGAGATGGGCGACAAGGTGGATGCTACCGACAAGGCCGCTGTGGAGGCTGCCGTCGAGAAGGTGAAGGAGGCCCTGAAGGGCACCGACGTGGAGGCCATCAAGACCGCCGCCGAGGAGGCCACCAAGGCGTTCTACCCCATCGCCGAGAAGATGTATCAGCAGGCTCAGGCCGCTGAGGGCCAGGCCGGCTGCGCCGGTGACTGCGGCAGCTGCGGCAATGACGACGGCGTGGTGGATGCCGACTACACCGTGGTGGACGACGAGAACAAGTAAAAAATATAATTATGCAGAGCCGCTGACTTCAGCGGCTCTGCATACCCTTGTATATTCCCGGCCCGAAGCCCAGCGCAGCGGGTTCGGGGTGGAGAGGAGGAGCAAGGAAGCGAGGTGAGTTTTTCCGCAGACGCGGGGAAACGAACTGTGCGAACTTTGCGACGACGATATGGCAGAACAAAAACGAGATTATTACGAGGTGCTGGGCGTTGCCAGGGGCGCAAGCGACGACGAGCTGAAAAAGGCCTACCGCAAGATCGCCAAGGACTGTCACCCCGACCTGCACCCCGGCGACAAAGCGGCCGAGGCCAAGTTCAAAGAGGCCAACGAGGCCTACGAGATCCTGTCCGACAAGGAAAAGCGCGCCCGCTACGATCAGTTTGGCCACGCCGGTGTGGATCCCAACTTCGGCGCCGGTGGCGGCGGCTTCGGCGGCTTTGACATGGGCGATTTGGATCTGGGCGATATTTTCGGCTCCTTCTTTGGCGGCGGTGGCGGCTTCGGCGGCTTTGGCGGCGGCGGTGCCCGGCGCAACGGCCCCCAGCAGGGGGAAAGCCTGCGGGCCAACCTCACCGTTACCTTCGAAGAGGCGGCCTTTGGCTGCGAGAAGGAGATCAACCTTACCCGGACCGAGCCTTGCGAGGACTGCCGCGGCTCCGGCTGCGAGGCGGGCACCACGGCGGAGACCTGTTCCGACTGCCGGGGCAGCGGTGTGGTACGTATTCAGCGCGGTGGCGGCGGCTTTGCCTTCACCAGCACGGCCCCCTGTTCCCGCTGCCGGGGCACGGGCAAGCTGATCCACAGCCCCTGTAAGGGCTGCGGCGGCAGCGGCAGCGTGCGCAAGAGCCGCCGCATCACGGTCAACATCCCCGCCGGTATCGACGACGGGCAGGCGGTGTCCCTGCGGGGTCAGGGCAACGCCGGTAAGAACGGCGGCCCTGCCGGCGATCTGATCGTGGGCGTTCGCATCCGACCCCACTCCCAGTTCACCCGGGAGGGGAACACGGTGCTGTTCGAGCAGAAAATCACCATGGCTCAGGCGGCACTGGGTGCGGAACTGGAGATCCCCACCATCGACGGCAAGGTGAAGTACGACCTGCCCGCCGGCACCCAGACCGGAACCACCTTCCGCCTGCGGGGCAAGGGTATTCCAAACCTGCGCGGCAGCGGCCGGGGTGACCAGTATGTCACCGTTCGGGTGGTCACTCCCACCAACCTGAACGCCAAGCAGAAGGAGGCCCTGCGGGCCTTTGCCGAGGCTATGGGTGAGTTCGCTCCCGAACCGGAGAGCAAACCTCTGTTTGAAAAACGCAAAAAGAAGAAATAAACAAAACCCCCGAAGTTCACCGAACTTCGGGGGTTTCTGTGTTAATAGAGCGCGGCTACCGCCTTGAGCTGCTCCTGATACGCCTCCACCGCCGCGGCGGGGCCAACCAGCTGCACACCGTCCCCCAGGCCGAACAGCCAGCCAAAAAATTGGGGGCTCATAACAAGGGGCAGGGTGAGGGTGAAATGTTCCGCGCCGTCGGGAATGAGCATCACGTCCTGACCAAATCGGTCCAGCACGATGTTGGCCATACGGTTTTCAAAGCGCAGAGTCATGGTCACCTCGGCTCCGGAGAACATACCGAAGTGCTTTTGGGCGTAGTCGGCCACGTCAAACCGCTCCGGCTGACCCTGACGGGGACGGTCGGTGATCTCCAAATCGGACATTTTGTCTACCCGGTAGTGGCGCAGCTGGTCGTTTTCGGCGCTGTAGGCCACCAAATAATAATTCTCGTTGTTCCAAATCAGGCCCAAAGGGGATACCTCGTACCGGGTGCCGTCGTGACGGAATACCCGCTGCTTGGCCACGTTGTAGTCAAAGTAGCGGAACGTGATGGCACGGTTTTGAGCGATGGCGCCGTGAAGGGTATCCACGATGTAGTAAATACTCTCGTTCATGGACTTGACCCGGCGGTCTACGTAGACCTGCCGCTGCAGCTGCCGGGCCTGATGGATGCTGGCCAGCTTTTCCAGCTTGCGGATCAGACTGTCGCTTTTGCGGTGGGTGATGAAGCGGGAGGACTGCACCGCATCCACCAGCAGCTTCAGCTCCGCCAGTTCAAAGTCGCGTTCCCCAATGAACCAGCCGGCACTGCGGCCCTTGCGGGACTGCACGTCCACACCCAGCTCGGCCAGTGCCTCCAAATCGGCGTAGATGCTCTTGCGCTCGGCGCTGATGTCCCAGCGGGCCAGCTCGGCAATGAGCCGGGCGATGGAGATGGGATGGTCCTCATCCGATTGCTGCAGCAAAATCTGGTACAGGCGCAGCAATTTCAGCTTTTGATTGGCAGTCTTGGGCATGGGGCAGACCTCCTTTTTCAAACAGTATACCGGGCGAATAGCACGATAAAACGTACTTTTATTCTAGCACATCCGCTGGACGATGACAAGCCAAGTTAAAACAGGTTGCAGACAGCGGTGTTGTGTGGTAAGATTTGGAAAGCGAGTTTAAGAGGAGGAAGCAAAATGAGCACGGAAGAACGTATGCGCAAAACGGCGGAGGAGCTGATCCGCCACAATCTGAAGAACAGTCGGCGGTATCTTGCGGAGAAAAACGCCGTGTACTCGCCGGTATATCTTTGGGCGCTTGCACTGGGGTTTTGGGTGGTCATGAACGGCGTATCCCTGGTGTTCACCCGGCATTTCTCCGACCTGTGGTCCAACGTGATCGCCGGCGGCATTTTCGGGGTGCTGGCCTGGTTCGAGATCAAGAACAAGCGGGATGCGGCGGCACAGCGCCGGCACGCCGAGGAACTGCTGAAAAAGCACAACGAGCTGTGCGCCGAGCTGGACCGGCTGAACCGGGCGGAGGATGGGCCCGACATCGCCCCCTGGTGGAACGCCATGCCGCTGGGCGCGGCAGCCTTCGTGGTTGAGGAGTGCCTGGAGTTGGCCCCCTTTGCCCGCACTTATATCAATGAGGAGGGCGAGGAACGCATCAACCATGGAGGGCCCGACCGGGAGATCACCGGCGCGGAGCTGTTCGCCCTGTGCCAGGACCCGGAGTATCGGTTTATGGTGAACAACGGCGTGGAGGCGGATAAGACCTACCGCATGGCGGAGCTGGTCATTTCCAAACAAACCCAGGACGTGGTCCAGAACACCCGAACCAAGAGCGTGGACGAGGTGGAGCAGGAGCTGGCGGCGTTCTCCGCCGGACTGGACGCCAAGGAGCGGCGGCGAAACGATTGGGAGATCGGCCGCGCGGTCACCGACGACACCCGTAAGCTCTACGGCGTCATCGGGGACGAGGAGTACAGCGACCGCCTGACCCAGCGCATCGGAAAAGAGATGAGCGAGCGGGAACGGGCTTACAGCAACCGCACTGTTGTGACCGACCGCTATTTGGAGTATGAGTTCTGGTACACCCCCGTGGGTATGACACTGCTGGACGAGCAGAATAATTATGTAGCACACATTCTCTACAAAACCTCCCGTGGGACCGAGGTCTACTGTAGGCCCAAGGGCTGCGGTATCCGCTGGAAACACACCCTCACCCCCCTGCACCATGAGGATGCCAGCCACATCATCCAGCAGATGTGGCGGGCCTTTACCTTTGGGGACATCGACCCCATCACCCCCAAGGCGGAGAACTTTACCGACCGGGAGTGGGCCTATTGGGTGTACGCGTTCTATTACAACAAGAAATAAACGGATAAAAGATCCCGCGTGGGAGGGTGCATCCTCCCACGCGGGATATTTGTTTATTTCCACGTTTCCCAAATCTCGGGGTGATACCCCACGGTGGCCTGTTTGCCGTTGCGGACGATGGGGGTATTCAGCAGAGTGGGAGCCTCAAACAGCTTTTCCATCTTGTCCTGCTCATAGGCCAAATAGCGCACCAGTGCGGCATCGGGGTGCTTTTCATCCACCAGGGCCTCTAAACCCACAGCATTTTTGACCGACTGCAGCTCGCCCCGGCTCATGCCGTATTTTTTCAGGTCGATGGCCTGAAATTTGATGCGCCGCTCTTTGAACCAGCGCTCGGCTTTTTTGGTGTCGAAACACTTGGATTTGCCGAAGATTTGAACGTTCATGGCAATTCCTCCCGGAGAAGTTCTGCTGCCAGTATAGCACAGCCGCCGCCCCGTCGCAAGACCGGTGATTAATTTGCGCTGGACGGGCCATACTAAAGGGACAAACGGCAAGGAGTGGGAAACATGAATGCAGTAATACTGGCGTTTGGGAGATCGGACAGGCTGCAACCTGTCTGCGGCTCGGGGCCGAAAGCCGCGGTTAAGGTGTTGGAACGCTCGGTTTTGGAACATCTGCTTGCGCTGCTGGAACGCCACGGGGTGGGGCGGGTGTGTATCGTCTGCGGAGCGGACGAACGGCTGCGGAGCAAGTGCCGGGCGGTAAAGACAGAAATGGAGCTGGTCTGGGTCCGGGTGGAGGAGCGTGCGGGAACGGCGGGGGCGGTGGCCGCCTGCCGGGAGCAGCTTGGGGAAGATGAGGTCATCGTGCTGCATGCCGATATGGTCACGGACATGGACCTGACCGGGGCGGTGGCCTTTCACCGGGAAAAGAACGCGTTGGCGACAATTTTGGTGCAGCCACACAGCGATCCGCCGGAACACATCCTTGTGCTGACGGATGGGGCGGGGCGGGTGACTGCGTTTTTGGACCGGCCCGGCTGGAGTCAAACGGTAGGCGATACGGTGTGCACGAGGGTGTATATCCTGTCTGCGGCGGCGGTGGAAGGACTGCGGCCCGGGCAGAGCCTGGAACGGGATCTGTTCCCGGATATGGCGAGGACCAAGCAGCCGTTGTATGCGGTCCGTCCCGACGGAGCGTGGTGCGATACCGGGGACTGTGCATCTTATTTGAACTGCGCTGCCGATGTACTGGGTGGAAAGGTGAAAGTGGACATGGGGCTGGAACAGGTGCGGCCCGGTGTGTGGTCCGCACAACCGATCCCCGAAGACGTGTCGGTGATCCCGCCCTGCTGGATCGGACCCGGAGTGCAGATGGGAAGCGGCTGTCTGATCGGCCCGCACGTCGTGTTGGGCGAAGGCAGCCGGGTGGGAGAACGCAGTCTTGTACAGCGCAGCATCCTCCACGGTGCCCGGGTAGGGAACCGTGCCACGCTCTACGGGGCGATTCTGTGCTCCGGGACCCGGGTGGGCGACCAGGCTGTGATCAACGACGGCGCGGTGCTGGGCGAGAACGTGCTGGTAGGAGACGGGGCGGTCATCATGGAGCGGGTGCGCCTGTGGCCGGGCAGCCGGGTCACGCCCGACAGCCGGGTGCGGCACAGCCCCATACAGGGGAGCAGTCCGGAACCGCTGCGTTTTGGTGATGGCGGCGTGATCCGCGGCCTGCTGGGAGAGGAATTGACGGCCGACAGCCTGCTGGCCCTTGGCGGCGTGCTGGCGCGGGAGGGCAAGATCGGTCTTGGCTGTTACGGCGGTCCGGGGGCGCAAATGCTGCTGCGCAGTGCGATCAGCGGGATCACCGCGGCCGGGGGACAGGCGCTGTGCCACAGCATGGAGTGTGCCGCTCAGGCGGCATGGCTGGCGGAAAGCTGCCAGCTGCCCGCCAGCCTGTTCATTGAGCAGGAGGGGGAGCGGGTGTTCCTCCACCTGTTTGACAGCGGCGGTCTGCCCCCGGTCCCGGGCTGGCAGCGCCGGGTGGAACACGCCCTTGCCCACGGGGTCGCGCCCTCCTGCACCGCTGCCGGGGTGGGGCACTGTGAGACCATCAGCTGCGGACCGCGGGAGTATTTTCGGGACGGTGCCCGCCGCAGTACGCTGCGGCGGTTGGGCCGGCGGTCGGTGACGGTATCGGTGCCCGGAACTTCCGCGCCGGACCGGGCCCTGCGGGGGATGCTGGAGGAACTGGGCTGCACCGTTACCGATCGGTGGCGGCAGGGAATACCGGAGTTCCGGTCCTCCCACGGCGGATTTCTGCTGACGGCTCGGGACGAGCGGGGGGCCACGCTCAGCGCGCAGCAGTTGCTGGCCATGGTCGCCCTTGTGGAGCTGGAACACGGCAGCGGTCGGCTGGCCGTTCCGGACGATGCCAGCGCGGCGGTGGAGCTGGTGGCGGCAGGCTTTGGCAAGACGGTGCAGCGATTGGGGCGGGACGGGGAACAGGCCCGGCAGCTGTACCGGGCACTGCCCTGGCTGCGGGACGCGGCCTTTGCCGCGGCGCGCCTGTGCGCCCGCATGGCGGCCACGGGAGAGAGTCTGGGACAGCTGGCGGCGAAGACGCCCCGGTTTTCCAGTTGGCGGCGTGAAGTGTCGCTGACGGGGGAGCGGGCCGAGGTCATGGCCCGGCTGGCCGCCGGACTGGGTCCGAGCTGCCGCGTTGGAGAGGGGCTGCGCCTGCGTGACCGGGGCGGCTGGGTCTATCTGGTTCCCCTGGCCCGCCGCACGGCGGTTCGGGTGGTGGCGGAAAGCGACGACATGGAACTGGCGGCGGAGCTGTGCGACTTCTATGCCGCCCGGGTGATCCAAACCGACCGGGAGCGGGGGACAAAATAAGACTGTACTTTCCAAACGGAGTATGCTATAATTCTTGCAGTTGAGTTGGATTTATGCGCTGCGGCGCCTAAATATAGAGAACGGACTGCCGATACAGCGGCGGTCATCGACCACAGGAAGCAAACTGCGCGTGCAGGTGCAGCACATCCCTTTTTTCGGCGAGGCAGGGCCGAAACACGTGGGTGTGCTGGGCCTTGCCTTTGTGCGCCCGCTTCCTACATAAATTGTATGGAAAAGGAGCTATTATGGCTGAAAAACTGAAAATTATTTCCCTTGGCGGTCTGAATGAGATCGGCAAAAATCTGACCGTCTACGAGTACGGCGGCGACATCATCGTGGTGGACGTCGGCATGGGGTTCCCCGACGACGATATGTACGGCATCGACGTGGTCATTCCCGACGTCAGCTACCTCATTAAAAATCAAAACAAGATCCGGGGCATCTTCCTCACCCATGGACACGAGGACCACATCGGTGCCCTGCCCTACGTGCTGCGTGACGTGAACGCCCCCATCTACGCCACCCGCATGACCGCGGGTCTGGTCAAGCTGAAGCTGGAGGAGCACCGCCTGCTGGACAAAGCGAAAATGATCACCTGCGAGGCGGGCGACGTGGTCAAGGCCGGTAAATTCAGTGTGGAGTTCATCCGGGTCAACCACTCCATCGCCGATGCGGTGGCCTTCGCCATCAAGTGCCCCGTGGGCACCTGCATCCACACCGGCGACTTCAAGATCGACCCTACCCCCGTTCAGGGCGGCATGATCGACCTGGCCCGGCTGGGTCAGTTGGGCAACGAGGGGGTGCTGGCTCTGCTGGCCGACTCCACCAACGTGGAGCGCCCGGGCTACAACCACACCGAGCGCAGTGTGGGCGCCAGCTTCGACGCCCTGTTCCGCGGCTGTGAAGAGCGCATCATCGTCACCACCTTTGCCAGCAACGTGGACCGCCTGCAGCAGATCATTGACGTGGCCGCCCGATACGGGCGCAAGGTGGCGGTCACCGGCCGCAGCATGGAGAACGCCATGCGCGTGTCGGCGGAGCTGGGCTACATGAATATTCCCGAGGGTGTGGTCATGGACCCGGCCAAGATCAAGGGCCTGCCCAAGGACAAGGTCTGCATCGTCACCACCGGCAGTCAGGGGGAGACCATGTCCGCCCTGAGCCGTATGGCATTTTCCACCCACCGACAGGTGGACATCATGCCCGGTGACCGCATCATCATCTCCGCCAGTGCCATTCCCGGCAACGAAAGCTCCATCGGCAACGTAGTCAACGAGCTGTGCCGCAAGGGGGCCGACGTAGTCAACGAGCGCAGCCTGCCCCTGCACGTGTCCGGCCACGCCTGTCAGGAGGAGCTGAAGATCATCCACGCTCTGGTCAAGCCCAAATTCTTTATCCCCATCCACGGCGAACAGCGGATGCTCCGGCGGCACGCTGCCCTGGCCCGGGAGATGGGTATGCCCGGTGAGAACGTCATCATCAGCGATTTGGGCCGTGTCATCGAACTGTCCCGGGACAGCGCCAAGCTGGCGGGTACCGTCACTGCCGGACAGGTATTCGTGGACGGCTACGGTGTGGGCGACGTGGGCAGCGTGGTGCTGCGCGACCGCCGCCATTTGGCCCAGGACGGTATGCTGGCGGTGGTGCTGGCCATGTCCGGCGAGGATGGGGCCCTGGTCTCCGGCCCGGACATCATTACCCGCGGCTTTATCTACGTCAAGGAGTCGGAGGAACTGATGGACGAACTGCGCCGGGTGGCTGCCGAGGCGGTATTCCATATCGAACCCCGCTATGCCACCGACTGGTCTGCCATTAAGACCGCCATTAAAAATGACCTGAGCGAGTATCTTTATAAAAAGACCAAGCGCAGTCCCATGATCCTGCCCGTTATCATGGAAGTGTGACATTATATATAGTGTATATGCCCCCGGCGGATGCATCGGCTCCGCCGGGGGTGGTTTTTAATGTCTGCGTGGTGATGTTCCGCCGCCCCGGCGGCGGGTTTCTTTTGTCGCTGAACAAAAGAAACCAAAAATCAGCATAGAAACCCATGGTTTCTATGTACTTCCTTTGGGTGGCCTCCGTGGGCAAAGGAGGTCGCACCGCAGGGCGAAACGATCCCTGAATTACTCTCCGGGCGAAACACCCTGCGCAAAATAAAATATTTACAGCACGGGAACAAAAAAGTTTTTCTTGCGTCTATATATGCGTCCGGGTCTTGTGACAGGCACAAGATTTCGGAAATGTTTCAGTTGTGTTACATATGATGTAAACCTATTGACGGGAAAAAGGGCTTGCGTTATAGTACACACAGAGATAAGGGAGCAAATGTTCCCACTCAAAAATTAAAGGAGGAAATATCCATGAGAAACCTGAAGCGCGCTCTGAGTCTGGCTCTGGCTTCCGTTATGCTGCTGGGCATGATGGTCGTCGGTTCCAGCGCTGCTTTCGCCGATGCTGACAAGATCAGCAACGACGAGGCTGTCGGTATCGCTGCTGCTCTGGGCCTGTTCGCGGGCTACGAGGAGAACGGCGTTACCAATTTCAAGCCTGAGGAGACCGTTACCCGTGCACAGATGGCTGCCATCGTGGCCAAGATGTACTACGGCTCCGAGCTGAACGCTGACACCTACAAGGGTGGCAACAAGTTCAACGACACCGCCTCTTTCGAGGGCGGCTGGGCCGAGGGCTACATCAACCTGGGTGTTGAGAAGGGTTGGTTCAAGGGTTATGGCGACGGCACCTTCAAGCCTGGCCAGGCCGTGACCACCGCCGAGGCTATGACCATGATCATCAACCTGCTGGGCATCGACGCCGGCGAGGGCACCTGGCCCATGACCGTTATGGCCGCTGTCGAAGAGGCTAAGCTGTTCAACGATGAGGTCGAGCTGAAGCCCGCTCCCGCTACCAACGCTGCCATCACCCGTGACCAGCTGTCCGTGGCTGTTGTCAACGGCCTGTGGTACAGCGCTGAGGGTGTCCAGGGTTACAGCTACGGCACCAACACCATGGTCTTCAAGACCTGGTCCGACGCTGCTGAGTTCGGCAAGGACACCTATGGTGATGATTACAATGCTGCTCTGATCGCTGAGGTCAAGGGCGACACCCTGAAGGACACCGTGTTCGAGGTCGTTGAGGTCAAGGGCGTTGTTACCGGCAACCAGGCCACCGGTCTGGACTACACCGAGTTCAACAACGGCGAGCTCAAGCTGGACATCGAGACCGGCAAGGATATGCTGGGCCACACTGTTAACGCCATGTACGCCAAGAAGGGCGAGTACGTCAACGAGAAGAACCGCGGCACCGCTTACGGCGTGGTTGACACTCTGGAGTACTACACCGTTGCCAACGACATCGCTGGCGACAAGAAGGCCTACAATGCCGTCTTCGGCGGCAAGGTCAAGGAAGCTACTACCGTTGCTGCTTACACCTTTGACGGTGTTGAGAACGGCACCCTGGATGCCGATGCCTACGATAAGGACGCTTTCAATGCCATCGCCGGTACCTACGGCGTTGACGAGGAGTCCGGCGAGATCGTGACCTACATCGCTCCCGTCGAGTTCACCGTTGGCCAGGTCGGCTACATCAAGACCGTCGCCGGCAAGGAGACCATCACCCTGAACAGCCAGGTTTACCAGAACAACGCTGACCTGGATGTCATCGAGGAGTACGAGGGCGTTGCCGAGGACGACATCGTTGTCGTTACCAAGTATCAGGTGAGCGAGGACCGTACCGAGGGTAAGGTCTACATCGAGAAGCTGGAGCCCGCTGAGGGCAAGATCGAGGCCGTTGTCAACAGCAAGCTGAACGGCAAGGCTGTCCAGTACGTCACCATCGGCGGCAAGGACTACCTGATCCCCGAGACCGCTATCACTGTCCACGGCTCTGTTGAGGCCAACATCGTTACCGAGTACGAGCCTCACGCCACCAACACCTACGCTGTGTACGCTTACGGCGACACCCTGATCGGTGTTGAGCAGATCACCGGTGCCGGCAACCTGGAGGATGCTATCTTCGTCGTGAAGGCCTACACCGTTAACGAGAAGACCAACTACAGCCAGGATGTTGCCCACTACTACGTTCAGGGCGTCAACGCCAAGGGCGAGGAAGTTACCGTTTTGATCGGTATCGCCGGTGTGTCCGAGGACAACGGCGAGACCGGCGTTGTGACCCAGGATATCTTCGAGAGTGAGGAATATGGCCTGAACAAGTTCTACACCTTCGATAAGTCCCTGGATCGCGAGCAGGCCAAGAAGGACGTTATGACCGCTACCGAGGCTTACACCGTTGAGGAGCTGGGCGAGCAGAACGGCTACTTCGCCGAGTTCGCTGACAAGGGCGAGAAGCTGTCTGACGAGGACAAGTACCTGACCTACGGCGATAGCACTGCTGCTGCCAACCGTCTGTACCTGACCGAGAACACCAAGTTCATCGTTGTCGAGAAGCCTTCCAGCACTGTTGACGAGCTGGAGATCGCCACCTACACCGGTGCTATCTCCAAGAGCCTGGCTGATGACGATCTGGTCGCCGTTGCCGGTGTTGTCGATGCCAACGGCAGCAAGACTGCTGAGCTGGTCGTCGTTCTGACCGCGAACATGAACCTGGCCATCGAGGACTACATCTACATCGCTGCTGAGTCCACCTACAGCATCACTGCTGATGGCTACAAGTACAGCAACATCTACTTCACCGAGACCGAGGAGTTCAAGTCCGGCATCGTGACCGATAAGGTTTATGCCAACGGCTTCTACGAGATCGTTGATATCGATGAGGACGGCGTCTACACTCTGGACGAGGCCGAGACCGGTCTGGAGCTGAAGGATGCTGAGGCTGAGGCCGTTTACGGCAACAACCTGATCCTGGCTGACGATGATAACAGCATGTACGCTCTGGCTGAGGACGCCATGATCTACGACGTGCGCTCCGAGGAGACTCTGGAGACTGCCGAGGTCGGCGAGATCACCTCTCTGAAGGGCATCGCTGCTGCTATCAAGGGCGGCTACTACGACGTGACCTTCGACCTGCTGTTCAAGGACATTGACGCTGATACTCGCGTGATCACTCACATCTTCGTGAAGGACGTGCAGTAATTCGTCACACAAAAACTTAACTAAATAAGTTCAGCGCCCACTCCCTCGGGAGTGGGCGCTGTTTTTTGTTATAAAGCCTTCCCCCTTCACGGGGGAAGGTGGCACGGCGCAGCCGTGACGGATGAGGGTGGGCGGCACCGGGCAAGATTGGGCCTGCGCTTACCCAATGGCAAAATAGCGATAGGTTGCATCGGTTTTGTTGAGTTGCATATAGGCGTTGGTGTTCGTTACGGATTGCTTGTTCCACCAGCGGATGGTTGTGCCGTCCCAGGCAACAGCACAGGCGTAAGTGTCGTACTGCACATAACTCGAATGTGAGTACCAAAATGTGAAGGAAGAGGCTCCGTAGGGGATGATTACAGGGGTGATGCTGTCATTCCCATGTACAGTGCCACCTTGGGTGCCTTGAATATCCACCGTAATGATTACCAGCTTTGGCTCAAAGTCGAAGGTGAGGGAGGTGGGGTTGCTCACTCCGCAGGTGCCGGTGCCCACGTAAGTGCCGGTGGCGATTTTGGGGATGGTTGCCTTGGCGGCGTTCAGCGCCTGTAGCAGGGTGTTGTCACCGGCTTTTGCCTCGCTTTTGGCGGCGTTGATGGCCGCCTGCAGGGTGTTGTCACCGGCTTTTGCCTCGCTTTTGGCGGCGTTGATGGCCGCCTGCAGGGTGCTGTCGCCGGCCTTAGCCTCCGCCTTGGCGGCGGCAATGGCCTGCTCCAGTGAGGTTCGGTCTGCGCGCAGGATCGCGCTCTCCTGCTGCAGAGCGGCGATGGCTGCGTTCGCTTCCACCAAGGCTTGCTCGGTCTTTTGATTGTCGGCGTTGAATTCCGCCATGATGATGCCGTCGTCCAGCGACCACTGATTCAGGCCGAAAACGGGGGTTTGATTGCTTGCCATAATAATTCCTCCTTTAATGGGCGATTGCCCTTCTAAAGTAGGCGGGATTACGGCTTTTTGTGTACGTTTTGATACACATTAACAAAAAATCGCGCAAAAGCGCCGAATACGAGGATTGCCCATAAAAACGACCCGCCCCAAGAGGGACGGGTCGTTTCGTTGATGGAATTACTCCTCTTCCATAGCCTTGGCTGCGGCAATCGCCTTCTCCTGCGCGGCAGGGGGGCAATCCGTCCCACCGGCACAGGTGCCGGTGGGTGCCCTCTGATTTACCATGCTCGGGCGAAGTGAATTCGCCCTGCGCAATTCCCGGCAAAGCCGGAAATTTACGGCGCAAAAGCGCCGAATACGAGGATTGCCCATAAAAAACGACCCGCCCCAAGAGGGACGGGTCGTTTCGTTGATGGAATTACTCTTCTTCCATAGCCTTGGCTGCGGCGATGGCCTTTTCCTGCGCGGCAGGGGGGCAATCCTCGTAGCGGACGAAGTGGAAGGTGTAGGAACCGCGGGCCTGAGTCATGGCACGCAGGTCGATGGCGTAGGACATCATCTCGGCCATGGGAACCTCGGCCTCGATGACCTGTTCGCCGCCGTCAATGGGGGTCATGCCCATCACGCGGCCGCGGCGCTTGTTCAGATCGCCAATGACGTCGCCCATGTAGGCGTCGGGCACGGTGACCTTCAGCTCGCCGACCGGCTCCATCAGCACGGGGTTCGCCTCGGGCATGGCGGCCTTATAGGCCAGCTGGGCGGCGGTCTTGAACGCGATCTCGGAGGAGTCCACGGGGTGGTAGGAGCCATCGTACAGAACGGCCTTCAGGTTGACTACGGGGTAGCCGGCCAAAGGACCGTGGACACAGGCTTCGCGCAGGCCCTTTTCCACAGCGGGGAAGTAGTTCTTGGGCACGGAGCCGCCGAAGACTTCCTCGGCAAAGACCATCTCTTCCTGGTCGAAGTTGGGCTCGAAGCGGATCCACACGTCACCGAACTGGCCGGAACCGCCGGTCTGCTTCTTGTGACGGCCCTGCTTGGACACGGTCTTGCGGATCTTCTCACGGTAGGGAACGCGGGGCTCCTTCAGATCCACTTCCACGTTGAAGCGGGTCTTCAGCTTGGCCATCAGCACGTCCACGTGGATGTCGCCGGCGGCGGTGACCACCATCTGATGGGTCTCGGCGTTGTTGACCACGGTGAAGGTGGGATCCTCTTCATTCAGACGGGCCAGACCCTGGGCAACCTTATCTTCCTGACCGCGGGTCTTGGGGGAGACGGCAACCTGATAGCAGGGCTCGGCAAAGGGCAGAGCCTTCAGGGAGACCACCTTACGGGTGTCGCACAGAGTGTCGCCGGTCTTGACCTTGTCCATCTTGCCGATGGCGCCGATGTCACCGCAGGAAAGGGACTTGACCTCGGTAGCCTTCTTGCCGCGCATCTCGTACAGGCGGCCCAGCTTCTCGCTGTCGCCGGTGCGGGAGTTGACCAG
This sequence comes from Oscillospiraceae bacterium, assembly GCA_017397835.1. Lineage (GTDB taxonomy): Bacteria > Bacillota > Clostridia > Oscillospirales > Oscillospiraceae > Lawsonibacter. The sequence continues at coordinate 25,044 of JAFQHV010000015.1, read as the reverse complement.
GGGCATATCGGGGGTGATTTCGCCGGACAGGACCTTGACAAAGGAGAACTTGCCGTACTGGTCGGCGACCGTCTTGAACACGAAGGCAGTGGGAACGCCGCCGGGGGAGACCACGAATTCCTCGCTCTCGCCGTCCTGGGTGGTGGCGCGGTGGTAGTTGCCCTCCATGGGGTTGGGCAGCAGGTCCACGATGTAGTCCATCAGCATCAGGGAACCCATGCAGTTGACAGCGGAGCCGCACAGCACGGGGAACAGGGACAGGTCGCGCACGCCCTGGCGCAGGCCCTGGATCATCTCGGCGTAGGTGAAATCCTCGCCGGAGAAGAACTTATCCATGAACTCTTCGCTGGTCTCGGCTACGGACTCCTTCAGCGCGTCATTGAACTCGGTGATGACGGTGTCCTTACCCTCGGGAATGTCGATCTCCACGCGCTTGAGGTTCTGCATTTCGTAGGCGCGCTTGTTCAGCACGTCGATGATGCCGGTGACCTTCTTGTTGTCGTCCCAAATGGGCACGACCACGGGAGCGATCTTGTTGCCGTAGCGCTCACGCAGGGCGTCAAAGGTGGCGTTATAGTCGGAGTTATCCTCGTCGGTCTTGGAGATATAGATGAAGCGGGGCATATTGCGCTCTTCGCAGTACTTCCAGGCCTTTTCCAGACCGACGGACAGACCGTCCTTGGCGGAGCAGACGATGATGGCGGCATCGGCGGCGCGCAGGGCGGCGACCACCTCACCGGCGAAGCCGGCGCTGCCCGGGGTGTCCAGAACATTGATCTTACAGCCCTTGTACTCGATGGGGGCGACGGCGGTGGTGATGGAGATCTGACGCTTGATCTCTTCGGCGTCGTAGTCACACACCGTGTTGCCGTCCGTAGCCTTGCCCATGCGGTCCAAAGCACCGGTCATGTAAAGCAGACTTTCTGCCAGGGCGGTCTTTCCGTTGCCACCGTGACCCAGCAGGCAGACGTTGCGGATGTTTTGTACAGAATAACTCATGCTTGTTCACTCCTTACAATTGGGCATTTCTCGACAAGCTTTGACCGGGGTCAAAGCAATATCATGCTGTTGGTTATTATATAACAAAACCGAAAAAAAGACAACAGTTTTTTGACGAAAATGTAAATGAGTGATTTAGCGCGGCAAAGTGCAGAGGGAATAAGAATGGGATGCCGCAGGCATCCCATTCAATGCATCGTTCCGCTGTCAAGCAGTTCCACGGTCAGTGGGGCTTCCGGGCCTGTGCCCTCCACCTCGGCCAAAAGGAGCCACAGTGCCACGTCGGTGTCCCCGGCTTCGGGCACGGTGCGCAGGACGGTGACGGTGTCCTCGGTCAGGGCGGTGACGGTGTGGCTGACGGAGCTGCTGGGTTCCCATACTGTCACAGCCAGCAGACGGTGGGTGCGGAAGTATTCCTCGTCATAGGTCCGGGCCAGGTCGGAAAAATCGTTGTAGGGGAATCGTGCGAGAAATTCGGAAAACCCGTCCGCACTGCCAAACAAGTCGGCGGTTGGCATAAACGAGGTGGACATACCGCCCAGCCGCAGCCGCTGCTGGTTGGAGAAGGACAAATCCCCGGTCCGGGTGTCGTCAGGGACGATGCGGGCGGTCATGGGGGTCTGGCCCTCTGTGGGGCGGTTTCGGTCAAAGTAAATGGCGTCGGTTATGCGCAGAATACCTACGCACAACACCAAGCAAGCGGCCAGGGCGCCCAACTGGCGAATGGTGCGCCTGCGGGCGGTGCGCTGGCCGCGGATGGAACGCATGACGCCCTGGGCGAGTTCCGCGGGGGGGACAGCGGTACAGCCGGACAGGGTGCCGTGGATATTGGCAAGGTCGTCGGCAATGGCCCGGCAGGCGGAGCAGGTGTCGAGATGGGCGGTCAGCTCCGCCTCGTCCGCAGGGGACAGGGGGGCGTCCAGCCGGGCGCTGATAAGGTCAAGGTATTTGTCACAGCTCATGCCGGGTCACTCCTTTCCATTGGTTTCATAAGCTTTGACGCAGGCTACGGGGAAAAGTTCCCCGTTTCCAGCAAAATTTTTCGCAGAGCAAGCCGGGCGCGGGAAATGCGGGATTTGACCGTTCCGGCTTCTAAATCCAATATGTCGCCAATTTCCTGATAGCTCAGGCCGTCCAGCTCCCGCATGACAAGCACCTGCCGATGCTCGTCGGACAGCTTTGCAAGGCCCTGTTGGAGCGCTTCCAACCGTTCCCGCTGCTCGTAGGTGGTGTCCGGGCGGTAGCGCTCGTCGGGGACGTCGGGGAGGGCGTCATCCTCCTCGTCCACCAGCTGGGGCAGCCACACGTCCTGCCGCCGCTTTTTCTTGCGCAGGTGGTCAAGACACGCGTTGGTGGCAAGGCGGTACACCCAGGTGGAGAAGCTGCTGTCGCCCTTAAAGAATTTCAGCCCCTTCCAGGCGTTGAGAAACGCCTCCTGTGCCAGATCCAGCGCATCGTCCGGGCTGCCCGTCATGCGCAGGGCCAGATTGTAAATGCGGGTTTGGTTGCTCAGCATCAGTTGTTCAAAGGCTTTGTCGTCCCCGGCTTTTGCCCGGGATACCAGTTCCTGCTCCGTCACGGCGTTCTCACCGCCTTTCCATGGGTTTAGTGTGTCAGCACAGGTCGCGCTTGATACCTGCGGTGACGCGATACACGTCGTCCAACGTGGTGATTTTACAAATCTGTTCCTTGTAATAACCGGCGTGGGGGACGCCCTTGAGGTACCAGGCGTACTGCTTGCGGGCCTCCAAACAGGCCACCTTTTCCCCTTTGTTGGCGGCGGCCATCTCGAACTGGCGCACGGCGGTGTCGCAGCGGTCGGCCAAAGGTGGGATGTCGGGGATCTCACGGCCCTCCAGTGCGGCCTTGCACTGAGCAAAGATCCACGGGTTGCCGAACACGCCCCGGCCGATCATGGCCATGTCTGCGCCGGTGTACTTCAAAATACGGACCGCGTCTTTCGCCTCAAACACATCGCCGTTGGCGATGACGGGGACCTTGACGGCGTTTTTGACTTCCCGGATCCAGTCCCAGTTAGCGGTTCCGGCGTACATCTGGGTCCGGGTGCGGCCGTGGACCGCCACGGCGGCCACGCCGGCCTGCTCCATAGCCCGGGCAAACTCCACGCAGTTGATGCTGCCCTTGTCCCAGCCCAGGCGGAACTTGACGGTGACGGGACAATCGGCACCTTTTATCACCGCTTCGGCGACCTTGACCGCCAAGTCGGGAGTGCGCATCAGTCCGCTGCCGTCGCCGCTGTTGGCGATTTTGGGTACGGGGCAGCCCATGTTGATGTCGATAAAGTCGGCACCGGACACCTCGCGGGCGATGGCGGCGGCCTCCTGCATACAGATGGGGTCGCTGCCAAAAATTTGGGCGGCGGCGGGGTGTTCGTTCTCGCCCAGCTGCAGCAGGGGTATGGACTTTTTATCCTGATAGCACAGAGCCTTGGCGCTGACCATCTCGGTAATGGTCAGGGCCGCCCCCTGCTCCCGACAGAGGGTGCGAAAGGCCATATCCGTCACCCCGGCCATAGGGCCAAGCGCCAGTTTGCCGTCGATTTTGATGCCGCCAATGTCCATGCAGTCACCCCGCAGTCCCATAATTTCCTATTTTACATTTTACCACGAAGGGGAGCGGTTGACAAGCAGAGCATAAAAACACGTCCCATCGGCATAGCCGACGGGACGTGTTTGCAAATTGCTTAGTTCTTGAGGCTCTCTGCCCAGGCGGCGTACTTGGCCACCTTCTCATCGCACTCGGCCTTGTCAGCGCCATTGGCAAGGATGTAGACCTTGACCTTGGGCTCGGTACCGGAGGGACGGACGATGAGACTGGTGCCGTCGGCCATCTCATAGCGCAGCACGTTGGAGCCGGACAGCTCCATGGTGGATTTCTTGCCGCACTCGGCGCAGACCACGCTGCCATCAGAATAGTCCTTGTACTCAGCCACCTTGACCCCGGCAATCTCGGCGGGAGGATTCTGACGCAGGCCGGACATCAGGTCGGCCATCTTCTTCAGACCGTCCAGACCGGGCATCACAAGGTTCAGCGTGCGCTCACCGTAGAAGCCGTATTTCACAAACAGTTCCTGCAGGGCGTCGTACAGGGTCATGCCCCGGTCGGCGTACCACGCCGCCATCTCGGTCAGCAGCAGGGAGGCGGTAACGGCGTCCTTATCCCGGACGAAGCCGCCCAGCATGTAGCCGAAGGACTCCTCATAGGAGAAGATGACGTTGCCTTCGCCGGACTGCTCCAGCCGGTCCTTCTTCTGGGCCAGGAACTTGAAGCCGGTAAAGGTGTCGTAGCAGGCAAGGCCGTTGACCTCGGCCACCTTGCGGGCCATCTCGGTGGTGACGATGGTCTTCAGGGCCACGGGCTTTTCCGGCAGCTTGCCGGCGCGCTTCATGGCGCCGATGAGGTAGTCCAGCAGCAGCACGCCGGTCTGGTTGCCGGAGATGACCACAAATTCGCCGTTTCCGGTGTTGACCATGATGCCCACGCGGTCGGCATCGGGGTCGGAGCCGAGAATGAAGTCGGCGCCCTCGCGCTTAGCCAGCTCCACAGCCAGAGCAAACCCCTCGGGATTTTCCGGGTTGGGGGACACCACAGTGGGGAAGTCGCCGTCAATGACCATCTGCTCGGGCACGCAGATGAGGTTCTTCACGCCCAGACGGCCCAGAGCGGTGGGAATGAGCTTGTGGCCGGTGCCGTGGAAGGGAGTGTAGACCATCTTGAACTTGTCGGCGACCTTTTCTACCACAGCCTTGTCGTTGACCTGAGCCATGACGTTGGACAGGAAAGCCTCGTCTGTTTCCTCACCCATGAGAACGATTTTGCCCGCGGCCACAGCTTCGTCGTAGTTGGCCCGGCGCACGCAGTCGAACACATCCAGCTCCTTCATTTTCCGGGCCACCTCGTCGGCATGCTCCGGGGGCAGCTGGGCGCCGTCGTCCCAGTAGACCTTGTAGCCGTTGTACTCCTTGGGATTGTGGCTGGCGGTGATGTTGATGCCGGCGGTGCAGCCGTACTCACGCACAGCAAAGGACAGCTCCGGCGTGGGGCGCAGGGCGTCAAACAGGCGCACGGGAATACCGTTGCCGGCCATGACACAGGCCGCCTCACGAGCGAACAGGTCGGAGTTGTTGCGGCAGTCGTAGCACACGGCCACGCCCCGGGCGGCAATTTCTGCGCCCTGCTCCAAAATCACCTCGGCAAAAGCCTGGGTAGCGTGACGGATGACGTGGATGTTCATGCGGTTCAGGCCCACGCCCATGGTGCCGCGCAGACCGGCGGTGCCGAAGGACAGCTGGTCGTAGAAGCGGGACTCGATCTCTTTTTCGTCGTTGGCAATGGCCTGCAGTTCGGCCTTTTCGGCCTCACTCAAGGCGGGACTTGCCAGCCATTTTTCGTAGGTATCACGGTACGTCATGGTAAAAAACCTCCTGTTGGAATGGTTTGGTAGCTTTATTGTAGCACAAAGTCGGGCGAACTTCCACTATTTATGGTAGGAAGACCCCTCGTTGATCTTAAAGGCGCGGTAGATCTGCTCCAGCAGCATGACCCGGGCCAGATGGTGAGGGAAGGTCATGGGGGACATGGAAAGGCGCAGGCGGGCCTGCTGTTTCAGGGCGGAGTCTAGTCCGCAGCTGCCGCCGATGAGAAAGACGACGTGCTTGGCGCTGTCCTGCTCAAAGCGGAGCATCTGCGCGGCCAGCTCCGGACTGGAGCAGGTCTTGCCCTCCACACACATGGCCACGATGGCGGCGTTGGGGGGGATTTTTGCGCGGATGGCCTGTCCCTCCCGGGCGAGGGCGGCGTCGATCTGCGCCTGAGAGGGGTCGGCGGGCAGCCGTTCCTCGGTGAGTTCTGTGACAGTCAGCTTGCAGTAGCCGCCCAGCCGCTTGACATATTCCTGCGCGGCCTCGATATAAAATTTTTCTTTCATTTTGCCCACGCAGATGATATGTACACTCAGCACGGCGCCTCGCTCCTTTCGGCAAAAAAGGTGGGACTGTTGCTGCACACCGGGGCCACAGTCAACACCACGTCCCGGTCCGGGTCGATGCCCGCAGCTTGCAGGCTGCGGCGCGATACCTCCAGCGCCCGGGCGGGGGTGTTGTTCTCCCGGCTCAGGTGGGCCAGGATGATGGTGTGGGTGCCGGACAGGGCGGCCCGGGTGACCAGCTCCGCACCGGCCTCGTTGCACAGATGGCCCCGGTCACCCAGGATGCGCTCCTGCAGGTAAATGGGATAGGGACCGGAACGAAGCCAGTCCACATCGTGGTTGGACTCCGCCACCAAAATGTCGCAGCCCAGCACGGCGTTCAGCACCTCGTCGGACACGTAGCCAAGATCGGTGGCCAGCGCCATACGGTGGTCGCCCGTGCTGACGCAGTAGCCGGTGCTTTGGGCGCTGTCGTGGCTGGTGGCGAAGGCTCGGGCGGTCAGAGTGCCCACGGCAAACTCCACGCCGATCTCCACCGGGCGCAGCTGCCCGGCGTGAAAGGCTAGTCGGTATTCCAGTGCCCGGGCGGTACCGGGGGAGGCGAAGATGGGGGTGGTATGCTTTTTGATGAGAGTGGCAAGACCGCAGATATGGTCGGAATGCTCGTGGGTGATGAGGATGCCGTCCAGTTGGGACAGCCCCAAGCCCAGGGCGGCCAGCGCCGTGGTGATGCGGCGGCAGGAGATGCCCGCATCAATGAGCAGGTGGGAACCGCCGCCGGATACCAGCAGACAGTTGCCGCCGGAGCCGCTGGCAAGGGTGGTAACGCGCAGCAAGGTGATCTTCCTTTCAAAGCAAAAGCCGAAGACGGCGGCACCCAAAGGCGGGGCAGACATCTCCGGCTTTTTGTATGTGATAAATCAGCCGACCTGAGGCTGGGCGGCCTCTTCGTCCGGGGTCTCCACCACGCGGATGTGGGCACCCACGGCGGCCAGCTTTTCCACCAGATTTTCGTAGCCGCGCTCGATGTGGTGGATGGAGTCGATCTCGGTCACGCCCTCGGCAGCAAGGCCGGCGATGACCATGGCGGCACCGGCACGCAGGTCGCAGGCGTGGACGGGGGCGCCGGTCAGCTTTTCCACACCCTCGATGACGGCGACTTTGCCGTCTACCTGAACGCTGGCACCCATGCGGCGCAGCTCGTCAACGTAGCGGTAGCGGTTATCCCACACACCCTCGGTAATGACGCTGGTTCCCTGGGCCAGGCACAGCACCGCGCCGATCTGGGACTGCATATCGGTGGGGAAACCGGGGTAAGGCATGGTTTTGATGTTGGTACGGGTCAGGGGACCGTTGCGGCGGACCAGCACGGTGTCGTCCTCCTCAATGACCTCTACACCCATCTCCAACAGCTTGGCGGTGATGCAGTCCAAGTGCTTGGGGATGACGTTGCAGATGCGAACCTCGCCCCCGGCGGCGGCCACGGCGGCCATGTAGGTGCCGGCCTCGATCTGGTCGGGGATGATGGAGTAGGTGCCGCCGCGCAGACGTTCCACGCCGCGGATCTTGATCACGTCGGTACCGGCGCCCATGATGTCGGCGCCCATGGAGTTCAGGAAGTTGGCAAGGTCCACGATGTGGGGCTCCTTGGCGGCGTTTTCGATGACGGTCATACCGTCGGCCAGGGCGGCACCCAGCATGATGTTCATGGTGGCACCCACGGACACGATGTCCAAATAGACCTGGCCGCCCTTGAAGCGGCTGCCCTGATTCATTTTGCCGCAGATGACACCGGACACCACGTCCACGGCGCCGCCCATGGCGGCAAAGCCCTTAATGTGCTGGTCGATGGGACGGCTGCCCAGATCGCAGCCGCCGGGCATGGGGACCTCGGCCCAGCCGAAGCGGCCCATCAGGGCACCTACCAGATAGTAGCTGGCACGGATCTTGCGGCCCATCTCCTGAGGCACACGCCGGTTGACGATGTGGGAGCAGTCGATCTCCATCGTGGTGCGGTTAATGGTTTTGATCTGCGCGCCCAGCTCCTGCATGATCTGCAGGATCAGGGACACGTCGCTGATCTGGGGGATATTCTCAATGCGGCAAACCCCGTCCACCAACAGGGCGGCGGGGAGGATGGCCACGGCGGCGTTTTTGGCACCGCTGATCTCTATGGAGCCGTGCAGCTTGTGGCCGCCGGTGACTTGATACTTCTTCACGATCGCACCCTCTTTGAAAAAATGGGATGACTATATCAACACTTGCAGCAGGGCAAGGTTTAATCCTAAAATAGCATATGAAAAAAGCATACGCCCATACACCATAAATTATAGCATCCTTTGTCAAAAAAGGCAAAGTTTTTTTCCGCGTTTCATGGAAAAAATCAAAACTTTTTTTACCGGACCACTCCGGCCCGGGCAACGGCCTGAAGCGGTTGGCCCGCGGCGTAACGCCGGAAATTGGAATGGGCAAAGGTCACGGCGTTTTTTCGGCTGACCTCTAGCCGGATCCCGCCGGCCAGATGGGGCGTCAGCAGCAGATTGGGAATGTCCCAAAGAGGGCTGTCGGCGTTGAGGGGCTCCGGTACGGTCACGTCCAGCGCCGCGCCCCACAGGTGGCCCTGCTGCATCAAGTCAGCCAAAGCATCCTGATCCAGCACGCTGCCCCGACCATCGCTGACCAGCATGGCATCCGGCTTCATCAGGGCAAGGCGGCGGCGGTCCATCAGGTGGACGGTTTCGGCCGTGTGAGGGACGATCAGGGCTACCACGTCGGCATGGGGGAGCCAGTGGTCCAGCGCATCCATGGTGTCCAATTGGTCAAAGCCGTCAATGGGGCCGGTGACGGTGCGCTTGAGGCCCACGGTGTGGGCACCCAGCGCCTTGCACAGGCGGGCAAAGTCGCCGCCGATGGTGCCCGCGCCGACTACCAGCACGGTGGCACCGCAGATGGTACGCATTTTTTTGAAGTCCACCCACTTGTGGGCACGCTGGTTGTCCCGGACCTGGGGCAGGTTGCGGCACATGGCCAGCAGGGTGGCCAGCATATGCTCGGACACCGACTGGCGGTACGCACCGGCACAGGCGGTGATGGTCACGGTGTCGGGCAGGACACCCTCCGCCACGTACTCATCTACCCCCATCCACAGGGACTGCAGCCAGCGCAGGTTCTTAGCGTGGACCAGATCCTCCGGCTTGGGTGTGCCCATGATGACGGTAGCGCGCTCCAGCTGTTCGCGGGTCACGGTGCTGCGGCGGGGGTACTCCCACACCGCATTGGGCATCAACGCTTCAAATTCAGTACGTTCCTGCTCGTTGGCGGGGAACATATTCAGGATGTATTCGCTCATGGTGACCTCCCGGTTGGTTATGTCTGACAATGCTATTATATTCATTTTTTCCAAAAGGGGCAAGAAATATATATCGTTTTGCATTTGCATTTGGAATGTGTTAGAATTGAGCCAAACACGGTAGGGGAGGTGCGGATATGGACCTGAACACGTCGGTGGAGCAATTTGCGGGCATTGGCCCGGCCCGGGCCAAAAAGTTGGCCAAGCTGGGCATCGAAACCGCAGGGGACGTTTTGCGTAATTTTCCCCGGGACTATGAGGACCGCCGTACCGAGACCTCCATCGCCCGGGCGGGGGAGGGACAGCCGGTCTGCATCCGTGCCATGGTTGCCAAACCGCCTCGGCTCAGCCGGATCCGCCGGGGCCTTGACCTTGTAAAGGTGGATGCGGTGGACCACAGCGGCCTGATGCAGATCACTTATTTCAACCAAAGCTACCGCAGGGACAGTCTGCAGGTGGGCGGGGAGTACATTTTCTACGGCCGGGTGGAGCGGCAGGGACGCACCGTCCGCATGACCAACCCGGTCACCGAGCCGGCGGACCGACAGGCGACCACCGGCTGCATCCTGCCGGTCTACCCCCTGACGGCGGGCATTACCAACAATATTATGGTCGGCCTGGCCCGCTGGGCGGTGGAGGGCTGCGCCCACCTGTGGCAGGAGACCCTGCCTCGGGACATTGTGGCACGCAACGATTTGGCAGACTGCACCACCGCCCTGCGTGACATTCATTTTCCCACGGACTTTGAGGTGCTGGAGCGGGCCAAGCACCGTATGATTTTCGAGGAACTGTTCTATCTCATGGCGGGCCTTGCCCTGCTGAAGGACCGTCGTACCAACGTGACCGGCCCGGTGTGCCGGTGTGCCTCGCTGCAGCCGTATCTTGACCTGCTTCCCTTCACCCCCACCGAGGCGCAGCGCCGCGTGATGGAGCAGTGCCGGGAGGATATGGCCTCCGGTCGACCCATGAACCGTCTGGTACAGGGCGACGTGGGCTCGGGCAAGACGGTGGTGGCCGCCGCCGCGGGTTGGATGGCGGTGCAAAACGGCCTGCAGGCGGCGCTGATGGCACCTACGGAGCTGCTGGCCGCCCAGCATTTCAAGACGCTCTCCAACCTGCTGACCTCCGCCGGCGTGCGGGTGGGTCTGCTGACCGGCTCCATGACCGCCGCCCAAAAGCGGCAGGTGCAGGAGCAGATCAAAACCGGAGAGATCCAGTTCGTGGTGGGTACCCACGCCCTGTTCAGCAAGGGCGTTGAGTTCCATGACCTCGGCCTTGTGGTGGCGGACGAGCAGCACCGCTTCGGTGTGGAGCAGCGCGCCGCCCTGAACGCCAAGGGCCGGTCGCCCCACGTGCTGGTCATGTCGGCCACCCCCATCCCCCGGACTCTGGCTCTGATGGTGTATGGTGATCTGGACGTGTCCGTCATCGATCAGATGCCTGCCGGACGCCTGCCTATCGATACCTTTGTGGTGGGCGAGGATAAGCGCCAGCGGATGTACGGTTTTGTGCGCAGACTGGTGGGTGAGGGACGACAGGTCTATATGGTCTGCCCCACGGTGGAGGAAAATCCTGCCGCCGGTATGGAGGGTCTGCCCGACCTGAAGGCGGTGACCACCTACGCCAAAACGTTGGCCGAGGACGTCTTTTCCGATCTGCGGGTGGCCTTCGTCCACGGCAAACTGAAAGCGAAAGAAAAAGAGTCGGTCATGGCCGCCTTTGTAGCGGGTGACATTGACGTGCTGGTGTCCACAACGGTTATCGAGGTGGGTGTGGATGTACCCAACGCCGCTCTGATGATCGTGGAGAATGCAGAACGCTTCGGCCTGAGTCAGCTGCACCAGCTGCGGGGGCGCGTGGGCCGGGGCAAGCACCAGTCTTACTGCGTGCTGGTCACCGCATCCCACAGCGACAGCGTGAAGGAACGTCTGGGGGTCATGCGCGCCACCAACGACGGCTTCAAGATCGCCGAAGCCGATCTCAGACAGCGCGGCCCCGGTGACTTTTTCGGCAGCCGTCAGCACGGCCTGCCCCAACTGCACGTGGCGGATTTGGCCGGGGATATGGCGGTGCTGGAGCAGGCACGCCTTGCCGCCCACAACCTGCTTGCCCGCGATCCGGGCCTGACCCACCCCGCCCACCAAGCGGTGCGGACGCGGGTGCGTGCCCTGTTTGAAGAACAGGCGGATATTTTTAATTGAGGAGAATTGCCATGACAGCCATGGAGAAAGCCCGCGCCCTGCGCGGGGATACCAACGTGCACTACAATTGCTGCCAGTCTGTGCTGATCCCCTTTGCGGAAAAGCTGGGGCTGACCCCGGAACAGGCCAATGCCCTGGGTGCCCATTTCGGCAGCGGTATGCGCCACGGAGCTACCTGCGGTGCCCTGGCCGGCGCGCTGATGGCGATTGGGCTTGCCAAAGGGAACAGCGCCGCCGCCATTGCACTGCTGGCGCAGTTCAAGCAGAAAAACGGCTGTACCGACTGCATTGGTCTGCTGAACGCGGCCAGGGAGCGCGGACAGGTGAAGAAGGACAACTGCGACGAGCTGGTCTACCAGTGTGTTGCCTTTCTTGAGGAACTGCTGAATGAGCCGGCGGACTGACCCCCTTGCCCAACTGCCCATTCCCCTTTTGGAGTGGTACGGCGAGCACGCCCGAAAGCTGCCGTGGCGCAGTGACCCCACCGCCTACCACGTGTGGGTGTCGGAGATCATGCTGCAGCAGACCCGGGTGGCGGCGGTGCTGGACTACTACCTCCGGTTTATGGATGCCGCCCCCACGGTAACGGATTTGGCCCAACTGCCCGATGAGCAGTTGATGAAGCTGTGGCAGGGGCTTGGCTACTACAGCCGCGCCCGCAACCTGAAGCGGGCGGCGGAGCAGATCGTGGAACGGTTCGGCGGTGAATTTCCCCGTGGATACGCGGATATCCGCTCTCTGCCCGGGGTGGGGGACTACACCGCCGGCGCTGTTTCGTCCATCGCCTTTGGACAGCCGGTGCCCGCCGTGGACGGCAATGTGCTCCGTGTGGTCAGCCGCCTGACGGCGGACACGTCCGACATCACTTTGGCCGCTACGAAGCGGCAGGTGGCGGAAAAACTGGGAGAGATCATCCCGGTCGCTCAGCCGGGGAAGTTCAATCAGGCCATGATGGAGCTGGGGGCCACGGTTTGTATCCCCAACGGCGCACCCCTGTGTGAGAAATGCCCGGCGGCGCAGTTCTGCCTTGCCCGGGAGAACGGCTTGACGGACAAGCTGCCGGTTAAACCACCGAAAAAAGAGCGGCGGATAGAGGAACGCACGGTTTTTCTTATCTTTCACAACGAAAAAGTCGCCCTTCGCAAGCGTCCTGCAAAGGGGCTGCTGGCAGGCTTGTGGGAGTTCCCCAACGAATTGGTACCCGCCGATAACGCCTTGGATGGGTGGGGAATCGTCGGTTCAGCCAGCTCCGGCGACACCGCCCGGCATATCTTCAGCCACATCGAGTGGCATATGCGAGCCGTGATGGTGGAGGCGGAGGGGGATGACCTGCCCGGGGGCTGGGTGTGGGCAAACCGACAGGAACTGGAACGGCAGTATGCCGTGCCCAATGCCTTCCGCGGCTTTGAAACCGCTGTGGCACAGCGACTGGGATACTTTTAACGGAGGAGATTATGGTCTGTGATATTTGCCCCCGCCGCTGTCACGCCCTGCGCACGGCGGAGCGGGGGGAGGGCTATTGCCGTATGCCGGAGCAGCCGGTGCTGGCCCGTGCCGACCTGCATATGTGGGAGGAGCCGCCCATCTCGGGCAGCCGCGGCTCGGGCACGGTGTTCTTCTCCGGCTGCAGCCTTGGCTGCGTGTTCTGCCAAAACGAAGAGATCAGCCACCGGGACTTCGGCAAGTCGGTGACGGTGGAACGTTTGGGTGAGATCTGCGATGAACTGGTGGCGCGGGGCGCCCACAACGTCAATTTTGTCACCCCGACCCACTACGCGCATACCATTGTGAAGCTGCTGGACGAGCACCCGCTGCCCGTTCCCGTGGTGTATAACTGCGGCGGATATGAACGGCTGGAAACCCTGAATGCCTTGCAGGGCAAGGTGGACGTCTATCTGCCAGACCTGAAATACATGGACGGGCAGACCGCCGCCCGCTATTCCGATGCCCCGGACTACCCCGAGGTGGCCACCGCCGCCATCCGGCAGATGGCGGAGCAGGCGGGCCCCTGCGTGTTTGATGAGGACGGACTTTTGAAACGGGGGGTCATTATCCGTCACCTGCTGCTGCCCGGCCAGCTTAACGGAGCGAAGGCGGCTATGGATTGGGTGGCAGAGACGTTTGCACCCGGAACGGTGCTGTTTTCCCTCATGAGCCAGTACACTCCATGGGGCAGAGCGGGGGAGTTTCCCGAAATCGACCGTACCCTCCGGGCCGGAGAGGTGCGCGCCGCCCGGGAGTATATGGATAATCTCGGCCTGGACGGCTTCGTGCAGGAGCGCTCCAGCGTGGGGCGGCAGTACACGCCCAACTTTGATTTGACCGGAATATAAAAACACGCCGCAGGCATTGCCTGCGGCGTGTTTTTATATTTGTAATTACTTCTTGGCCTTACTGTCGACAACATCCTTGAGCAGGGCGGCGAAGTCCTCAAAGGACATGGCACCCAGATCCTCGCCGGAGCGGTGACGGGGGGAGACGGTGCCGTTCTCCATGTCGCGGTCGCCAACCACCACCATGTAGGGGACCTTCTCCAAAGTGGCCTCGCGGATCTTCTTGCCGATCTTCTCGTTGCGGTAGTCCACCTCCACGCGGAAGCCCATAGCCTCCAGCTCGCGGGCCTTGTCGGCGCAGTAGTCGCAGGCACGGTCGGTGACGGGCAGGAAACGCACCTGCTCAGGGGCCATCCAGGTGGGCAGGGCGCCGGCATACTCCTCGATGAGGTAGGCCAAAGTGCGCTCATAGCAGCCCAGACTGGTGCGGTGGATGATGTAGGGCAGAGCCTTCTCACCGTTCTCATCAATGTAGTACATACCAAACTTGGCGGCCAGCAGCATATCGATCTGAATGGTGACGATGGTGTCCTCCTTGCCGAAGACGTTCTTGTACTGAATGTCCAGCTTGGGGCCGTAGAAGGCGGCCTCGTCAATGCCGATCTCGTAGTTCACGCCCAGATCGTCCAGGATCTGACCCATGACACGCTGGGCCTCGTTCCACTGCTCGGCAGTACCCTCGTACTTGGCGGTGTTGTTGGGGTCCCACTGGGAGAAACGGAAGGTGCACTTGTCCAGCATACCCACGGTGTCCAGGCAGTACTTGGCCAGGTCCAGGCAGCCCTTGAACTCCTCCTCCAACTGGTCGGGGCGCAGGACCAGATGGCCCTCGGAAATGGTGAACTGGCGCACACGGATCAGGCCGTGCATCTCGCCGGAGTCCTCGTTGCGGAACAGGGTGGAGGTCTCGCCCAGACGCATGGGCAGGTCACGATAGGAGCGCTGGCGGTTCAGGAACACCTGATACTGGAAGGGGCAGGTCATGGGACGCAGGGCGAAGCACTCACGACTCTCGTCGTCGGGGTCACCCATGATGAACATACCGTCCCGGTAGTGATCCCAGTGGCCGGAGATCTTGTACAGGTCGCTCTTGGCCATCAGGGGGGTCTTGGTCAACAGGTAGCCGCGCTTTTGCTCCTCGTCCTCCACCCAGCGCTGCAGGGTCTGAATGGTGCGGGCACCTTTGGGCAGCATGACGGGCAGGCCCTGACCGATGCAGTCCACGGTGGTGAAGTACTCCAGCTCGCGGCCCAGCTTGTTGTGGTCGCGCTTGAGCGCCTCCTCCCGCTCGGCGAGGTAGGCGTCCAGATCGTCCTTCTTGGCGAAGGCCACGCCGTAGATGCGCTGTAGCATTTTACGGCTGGAGTCGCCACGCCAGTAGGCGCCGGTGGCGGAGGTCAGCTTGATGGCGTTGCCCTTGATGCGGCCGGTGGAGTCCAGATGGGGGCCGGCGCACAGGTCGGTGAAGTCGCCCTGCTTGTAGAAGGAGATGGTGGCATCCTCGTCAAGGTCATTGATGAGCTCCACCTTGTAAGGTTCATCCTTCATCAGCTCCAGAGCCTCGGCACGGGACAGCTCGAACCGCTCAAGCTTGATCTTCTCCTTGCAGATCTTGCGCATCTCGGCCTCCAGAGCCTCCAAATCCTCGGGGGAGAAGGGACGGGGGGTGTCGAAATCGTAGTAGAAGCCATTTTCGATGGCGGGGCCGATGGCCAGCTTGACCTCGGGGTGCAGGCGCTTCATAGCCTGGGCCAGCACGTGAGAGCAGGTGTGCCAATAGGTCTTGCGGTATTCGGGATTTTCAAAGGTGTAGATGGTTTCTTCGGACATGGTGATTGCTCCTTTCTGATTGTTGGGGCAAAACAAAATGCTTCACCCCTGAGTGTTCAGGGGTGAAGCATAAAAATACTCCACGGTTCCACCCTGCTTACGGAACGGCGTTCCGTCGCTTGTGACCGCTGTAATGGGCGGTTCCCATCCCGGTCATCCCGGGCGGCTCGGAAGTGGTACCGACCGCCATCCCCGCAGGACACTTGCACCAAAACGTGCCCCTCTCTGCGCGGTTGCGACGATCTCGTCTTCGTCAGCACCGATTTAACAGAGCCACTATATCACTTGGAACACAGATTGTCAAGTGTGCTGCGCCAGCAGAGTTAAGATATCTGCCTCCCGCAGGAGGAATTTGGTTTTGTGCTCGTACTTGGGGGACAGGGCGCGGTTGACCGCTGCCGCCTGACGGATGTCCGCCCACTCCAGGGTGTAGCCCAGATCCCGCTCGTAATCTTCCAGCACCTGTTCGTGGGCTTCCTCCGCCACATCAGCGAAGTAGAAATAGGAGGTGTGGTCAAAAATCGTTTCCGCCGCGATTTGGGAGGCACGAATTTCCCGGGTGATGCCGAAAGGACGGATGCTGTCCGGGATGATGTCCAGTCCGGTTTCCTCCAGCGTTTCCCGGATCAGGGCGTGTTCGTGACTTTCGCCGGGGTCGATGCCGCCGCCGGGGAACTGATAGAACCCCTTAACGGTGCTTTTTACCAGAGCGACCTTGCTGCCGCGCCGGATGATGCAGCGCACGGCATGGCGCATGTGACGGGGCCAGGTGGGGTCGTAATTGCGGTCGTGGTAGACCGCCAAAAGGGGCATATCAGCCATGTTGGTTCTCCTTTGCCGGTTCCTGCGGTTGTTTTTTTTATTATAGTATGTTATACTCATAAAAGCAACCGATGAAGCGGAAGGGAGTGTGGCGGCATGAAAAAATGGATCGCGGCTCTGCTGTGTGCGGTACTGCTGATGGTCGGCGTGCCGTCGACCCGTGCTATCACGGTGGAGGACGTTTATTTTACGGCGGTCAACATCAGCTTGTTGCCCCTTGACGTGAATACCATGCCAATATGGGTAGGCGGGCAGATTTATGTGCCCGCCGGCGTATTTGACCGCGGCCAGACCGGGGCGGACCTGGGTGTTTCTCTTGGCCGGGTGGGCGCAAAAAACACGGTGATCCTGTTGGGCGAGCGGGACAATATGATCTTCGACCTGAACGCCGGAACCTGCAGAAATCAGTATGACGAGCCGATAGAAAATTGCAGGGCCGTGGTGCGAAAAGGAACAGCTTTTTTGCCGCTGGAGCAGGTTTGTGCTTATTTTGGACTGGAGGACTCCTATACCTATACCCGCTACGGATATTTGGTTCGGGTCAAAACGCCTAATGCCCCCATGACGGATGAAGACTTTGTGGAGGCGGCAGAGCTGCTGATGCAGACGCGCATGAAGGACTTTATTCAGGCCAATACGCCCCCTGCCGTGCCCCCCGAACAGCAAAATCCGCCCGACGTGCCTCAAGTGCCGGTGGATCCCCCACCGGTGGAGCCGCCCGCCAACCGGGTGCGGCTGTATCTTGCGTTCCGCTGTGAAAGCGGAGAGGGACTGGAATCTATTTTGACCAGCCTTGACCGCCATCAGGTCAAGGGTCTGCTCCTGTTCACACCGGAGCAGATGGAACGGCAGGACGATCTGGTTCGCCGCGCGGTTGGAAGAGGTCACACCGTGGGCATCCTGGCGGAAGAAAATGCCCAGGAGATGCTGGATCGTGGAAATGAACGGTTGGCCCACATTGCCCGAACCGCGGCTACCGTGGCACTGGTGCCGGAGGGGCAGCGGGTCGGGTTTGAGGAGCGCGGCTGGGTCTGCTGGGATCAGACGGCCGATGGCCGGCCCCGACAGGGGGAGCGGTCGGCGGCCTATGTGCAGCGCCTGATCCAGCTGATCGGAAATCGCAGCCGCACGATGTACCTTACGCTGGACGACAGCGCAGCCACCGCCGGGGTGCTGGATGCCGCTCTGACGGAGTTTGCCGCCCGGGAGTATACCATTGTAACACCGCTGGAAAGCCGACTGTAATGAAAAAGCACGCCTTCTGCAACGGACGGCGTGCTTTTTCGTCTATAGAGTTAAAGGGGGAGACCCGGATGGAAGATAGCTGTATCATTGACCTGTACTGGGCACGGTCCCAGCAGGCCATCGAGGAGAGCGAGCTGAAATACGGCGCCTACTGCCGCACGGTGGCACGGAATATCCTGAGCCGGGCGGAGGATGCCGAGGAGTGTGTCAACGACACCTGGCTGCGGGCGTGGAACGCCATGCCGCCCCAGCGGCCCGCGGTGCTGCAGGCCTTTTTCGGTACCCTGACCCGCAACCTCAGTTTGGACCGCTGGCGGCGGGACCGGGCGGAAAAACGGGGCGGCGGGACGGTGGAGCTGGCACTGGAGGAACTGGAAGACTGCCTTGCCGCCCGGGACGGGGTGGAGCAGGCGTTGGAGGCGGAGCAGACCGCCCGGCTGATCTCGGATTTCCTGCGCAGGCAAAGCAAGCAGGACCGGCAGCTGTTTGTCCGCCGGTACTGGTATCTGGATGATATCCGCACCCTGTGCCGCCAATTCGGCATGGGGGAAAGTCAGGTGAAGTCCCGCCTGCACCGTATGCGGCGGAAACTGCGGAACGAACTGGAAAAGGAGGGCGTTGCGGTATGAACACCGAATATTTGCTGGATGCCGTGGGGCATATCGATGACGAATTGATTTTGGAAGCCGAGGAACGACCGGCCCGCCGCAGAGTGCCCGTGTGGCAGGTGGCGACGGCGGCCGCCGCCGCGGTGGTGGTCTGTGCGGGGCTATACCTCCTGCCCGCCGTGCAGCCGGCGGGAATGGCCGCGCCGGAGGCGGAAGCGCAGAGTACGCACAACGGTGTGTTTGGTACGTTTTCCGACGTAATGGATGCGGCCGGGGGCATCCTGGCCGATGGAGCCGTCGACGACAGATACAAGTATATGACCGAGCAATCCACGGCGCGGGCACCCTCCGCCGCCGATAAGGGTGCTGCCGGGGAGACCGCCGGCGTATTTGAGCCGGTGTTCCGTACGGAACAGGGGAGATATGTGCTCGTGGGGGAGGAATTTCCCCTTCAGTCCGAACTGCCCGACGACGTGCGGTATCTGGGTGAGCTGGCGTTTACCGCGCCGGATGAGCCCAGCTATCCCTCCGTGGGGACGAAGGAGCTGGTGGGCCGACCCGTGTGGCAGAGTGAGGATGGGGAATACCTCTACATCCAAAATCCGGCGGGTGGCTGGCTGCAGGCGACACGGCAGCAATAAGAAAAGACCGATGTGCATGGCACATCGGTCTTTTGATTTATTCATCTTCCTCTTCTTCGGGAAGGACACTGACTTGGATTTCCATCACGCGGCGCTGCTCCACCTGGGTAACGGTGACTTCCAGCCCTTCGGACCGGAACGTATCACCCTGTTCGGGTACGCGGCCAAGCTGGTCCACGACCCAGCCGGAAATGGTGCTGGCGTCGGGGTCGCCCTTGACGGAGAACAGGTCGTACAGGTCGTCAAGGCTGGCGCTGCACTGGATGACGTAGCTGCCGTCGTCCAGTTTGCGGAAGGACTCCACGACCTCGTCGTGTTCGTCCCAAATTTCACCAACCAGCTCTTCCAGGATATCCTCCAGGGTAACAATACCCTCGGTGCCGCCGTACTCATCCACGACCACGGCCATGTGAGCCTTGCTCTTTTGCAGGATGCGAAGCAGGTCGGAGATCTTGGTGCTGCCGGTGGTGTACATCACGCTGCCGATGAGCTCGGACAGGGACTTGAACCCGCGGTAGCGGGCGGCGTAGAAATCCTTTTCGTGGATGACACCGATAATGTTGTCGATGCTTTCTTTATAGACAGGCAGACGGGAATAGCCGCTTTCAGTCAGCAGACGGGCGATCTCGTCGGCATCGGTGTTTTCCTCCACGGCCACAAGATCCACGCGGGGGGTGAGGATCTCGGACACTTCCAGGTCGTTGAACTCAATGGCGGCACGGATCAGCTCGCTTTCGTGCTCATCCAGACCGCCCTCGGTCTCGGCCTGTTCCACCATGCCCACCAGTTCTTCTTCGGTAATGACGTCCTCTTCGTTTTTGCGAATCAGCAGACCCAGCAGCTTGCGCCACAGGCCGAACAGGAAGTTGAGGGGGGTGAGGATAATGGTGAACAGGGAAAGCAGGGGGGTGGCGAACAGGGCCCACCGTTCCGGATACTCCTTGGCGAGGCTCTTGGGAGAGATCTCGCCAAAAATCAAAACGACCACGGTCAAAACGACGGTGGAAATGGCGGCGCCGTTCGCGGGGAAATACTTGGTGAACAGCAGGGTGGCAATGGTGGCGGCGGTGATGTTGACGATGTTGTTGCCGATCAGGATGGTGGACAGCAGTTTGTCGTACTGCTCGGCCAAAGCGAGGGTGCGCGCGGCCCGCCGGTCGCCGTCATCGGCCTTGTTCTTCAGGCGGATGCGGTTCAGGGAGGTGAATGCGGTCTCGGTGGCGGAGAAGTAGGCCGACATGGCGATGAGGATCACTAACGCTACTATCATTCCTGTACTGGTGGGGTCCATTTGGACGAATCAACTCTGCTTTCTATATCATATTTTAAGTACTGCCTGTACTTAATTTCACAGTATAGCACACTTTTTCATAAAATGCAAGGATACGGGCAAAAAGCGGCGGCTCTCGTCTGAGAGCCGCCGCAGATGCTTCGGATGGAATTAGTCGTCGTAGGCAACGGCCTTGTCGTACAGGGCCTCTACCTCGGCGGCGGGCTTCTTGGTCAGCAGGGTGACCGCCACGGCGGCAACGGTGCTGGCAAGGAAGCCGGGGATGATCTCGTAGATGCCGGTGGAGGACAGGAAGGCAAACCAACCGATGTCCACCACGGCGCCCACCACGATACCGGCCACGGCACCGGCGAAGTTAAACCGCTTCCAGAACAGGGAGAGCATGATGACGGGACCAAAGGCGGCGCCGAACACGCCCCATGCATTCTCCACCAGACTCATGATGGTGCCGCTGTTGGGGTCGGAGGCGATCACCACGGCAATAACAGCGATGGCCAGCACCACGAAGCGGCCGGCCCACAGCATCTCCTTGTCGGTGGCTTTGTTCTTGCGGATGACGGGCTTATACACGTCGCTTGCAAAGGCGGAGGAGGCAGCCAGCAGCTGGGAGTCGGCGGTGGACATGGCCGCAGAAAGGATGGCGGACAGCAGCACACCGGAGATCAGGGCGGGGAACAGCTTGCGCACCATCTGGATAAAGACGGTGGAGCTGTCGGCGATGTCGCCCAGCAGCAGGTGGCCGATGCAGCCCGCAGCCACGGAGAAGATGACGATCAGGGTAGTCCAGGTGATGCCGATCTTGGCGGACTTCTTCAGGTCTTTCTGGCTCTTCAGGGACATAAAGCGGATGATGATGTGGGGCATGCCGAAGTAGCCAAGGCCCCAGCCCAGACCGGATACGATGTCCTTCCAGTTGCCGAACAGATTCCAGTAGTTGTCGGGCAGGACCACGTTGGCGGCACCCTGACCGGCATTGATGACGCCCAGAGCAAAGATGGGGGCGATGAGCAGGGCGCCCAGCATCAGCAGGCCCTGGAAAAAGTCGGTCCAGCACACGGCGGAGAAGCCGCCCAGGAAGGTGTAGCTGATGATGACCACGGCGGCGATGTACATGGCAACGGTGGTGTCGATGCCCATGACCTGATTGAACAGAGTGCCGCAGGCCTTGATGGAGGAGGCGGCGTACACGGTGTAGGCCACCAGGAAGATGACCGCGCACAGGATCTGCAGCGCCTTGGACTTGGAACGGAAGCGATTGGTCAGGTACTGGGGAATGGTGATGGAGTCGTCAGCCACGATGGAGAACTTGCGCAGGCGGGGGGCCTGAACGGTCCAGCTGATGGCGTAGCCGATGGCCAGGCCGATGGCGATCCACGCCTGGCCGATACCGGCGGCATAGATGGAGGCGGGCAGGCCCATCAGCACCCACGCGCTCATGTCAGAGGCACCGGCAGACAGAGCGGACACCCAGGGACCCATCTGACGGCCGCCCAGGAAATAACCCTTCTCACCGGTGTTGCGGCTCTTCAGGAAGAAGAAGATGCCGATTCCCAGCATAAACAGCAGGTACACCAGGAATACAAAACTTTCTGTGTTGAACATATTCTCTGCTCCTTAACTTTTCGGCGGAGAATCCGCCGTTATTGACCATGGCATTATACCACAATTTTTCATAGAATGAAATACAGAATGCAGTACAGAATAAACTCCGTACTGCATTCTGTAAAAAACGTAAAATACTATAAGCCACAATGCTTTTGCGGCTGTACAATATTTAGAAATGATAATTGTATAAATTATACAAAAATTACGATTTCACGCGAAAACTGTCCAAAAAGCGGGGCAGCATGGTGCGGCCGTAGTGGGTCAGGGAGTAGCTGCCCTCGGACAGGCACCAGTCGTAGATCAGCGCCCGCTCGCACATGGCGTAGACCCGCACCATCTCGTTGACGGTGGCATCCTGGGTCAGCTGACCTTTCTGCTGTCCTTCGGAAATGATGCGGCGCAGCAGCTTATAATAGGTGCGATTGCGGTCCAGCAGGTGCTTTTCGCCCCGGGTGACCAGCTGGGAGGAATAGAGCCGGGCCAGCAGGTCCAGAGAGATGGAGTTTTCGATCATGGCGAACAATTCCCGGTTGAGGAACATCAGGGCCTCAAAGCTGTCCATATCCGGGGTGATCTGGTCCATCAGCTCCTCATACTTTTCGTCAAAGAGGTAGGACAGGGAGGAAAGCAGGGCATCCTTACCCTCGAAATAATGGTAAAAGGAACCCCGGGAGGTGCCCGATTCCTCGATGATCTCCTCCACAGTGGTATTGTCGTAGCCCTGAGAGTAGAACAGGCTCCACGCCGCGGATACGATGCGGCCCTTGGTATTGCGCCCGGCCCTTTTCGACATCAGTTTCCACCGTCCTTTCGCTCCAGAAACAGTTTGCGGGAGATGAAATTGTACACCATGACCACTGCGGTGGCGGCCAGCTTGGACACAGAGGTCGGGACAGGGAGCAGGCCGCTGAGCAGCCACAGCATCAGCTCGTTGATGCCCAGACCCACGGCGCTCATGGCGGTGAAGAAAGTGAACTGCGCCCCGGTACCGCGGCGTTTGTCTACGTCAAAGACAAATTTCACGCTCAGAACGTAGTTTACGATGACCGAAACCAAAAACGCCGCGACGTTGGCGACCAGGTAGTGGATGCGGCACACCTCGGTCAACAGCAAAAACAGACCGTAATCCACCAAAAAGGCGATCACGCCCACCAAACCGAAGCGCAGGATTTGTTTCATCAGTTTATTCATCGTCGGTTTCCTCCCATTGAATGGGGCGGCCCAGAGGATTTACCGGCCCCCATTCGGGCAGAGGCAGGCGCTGCATAGCGCCGAAGATGCGCCCCTTCAGGCCGGGGTAGCGGCCGTTGAGTTCGTACAAAAGCTCTTTCATATCCTGACGGCGGGTGTTGCCGTCGGCAGGGCAGGGATTGTGGACCACGGGCAGCTCCAACCGCCTGGCGGTGCTGCGCACCAGAGCCTCGCTGCAGTAGAGCAGGGGGCGAATCTGGCTGATCCCGGTGCGGTCCAGCCACGTTACCGGCTGGAAGCAGGACAGCCGCCCCTCGTAGACCAGGGACAGCAAAAAGGTCTCCACCGCGTCGTCGTAGTGGTGGCCCAAAGCGATTTTGTGGATGCCGCGCTCCACCAAGGCGTTGTGCAGGGCGCCCCGGCGCATTTTCGCGCACATGGAGCAGGGGTTCTTCTCCTTGCGTAAATCGAAGATGATGTGGTGTATCTCACTCTCCAGCAGGGTGAAGGGCACGTTGAGTTCCTTGCAGTAAGCCTCCACGGCGGTAAAATCCATGCCCTCCCGCCCGTCGGCGGCACCCATGTCCAGGGTGATGGCCTCCACCGTAAAGGGGACGGGGTAAAAGTCCCGCAGCTGGGCCAGCGCCGCCAGCAGCACCAGCGAGTCCTTACCGCCGGAGACCCCCACCGCAATGCGGTCGTTGGGCTTTATCATATCGTAGTCCTCCACGCACCGGCGCACGAGGGACAGAACCTTTCTCATGGACGCTTCGCCTCCGGGTCAAATCATCTTATGCGCATTTTACCAAAAAAGTTTGCGCTTTGCAAAAAAACGCCCACGCAAATTTGAAAAATGAAAATTAGAAAACAAGAGAAAACAAGAGGAAATAAAAGAAACAGAGAGATATCAAAAAATTTAAGAAAAAAATACAAAAAAGTGGTTGACATGGGAGAAACGGCATACTATAATGCATTTTGCTCGGTCAACCGGGCGTCTGTTCTGTTTGCAACTGCAATGGTTCAAGATAAAAAACAATGGAGGATTCACCTATGTCTACTTTTATGGCAAACAAGGCGAACATCGAGCGTAAGTGGTACGTTCTCGACGCCGCCGGCAAGCCCCTGGGTAAGACTGCCGCCGCCGCTGCCGACCTGCTGCGCGGCAAGCTGAAGCCCGAGTTCACCCCCCACGCCGACTGCGGCGACTTCGTCATCATCATCAATGCGGAGAAGGCTGTTCTGACCGGCAAGAAGCTGGAGCAGAAGTACTACCGCACCCACTCCGGTTGGGTGGGCGGCCTGAAGGAAGTTCAGTACCGCACCCTGATGCAGGAGAAGCCCGAGCTGGCCATGAAGGTCGCTGTTCGCGGCATGATGCCCAAGAACGTCCTGAGCAAGGACGCTCTGTCCCGCCTGAAGATCTACCGTGGCGCCGAGCACGAGCATGCGGCTCAGAAGCCCGAGATCTGGAACGGCTAAGGAGGTAAATGATTATGTATAAGAGCAAGAAGCCTTACTTCTACGGCACCGGCCGCCGTAAGTCCTCTGTCGCCCGTGTCCACCTGTTCCCCAACGGCACCGGCGCCATCACCATCAACGGCCGTGACATCGACGATTACTTCGGTCTGGATACCCTGAAGCTGATCGTTCGTCAGCCCCTGAACACCACCAACACCCTGGGCAAGGTGGACGTCGTCGCCACCGTCGCCGGCGGCGGTGTGACCGGCCAGGCCGGCGCCATCCGTCACGGTATCGCCCGCGCCCTGCTGCTGCTGGACGAGAACAACCGCGCTGCTCTGAAGGCTGCCGGCTTCCTGACCCGCGATCCTCGTATGAAGGAGCGTAAGAAGTACGGTCTGAAGGCCGCACGTCGCGCACCCCAGTTCTCCAAGCGCTAATTGCATACTTTGGATTTTTACAGACTCCGTCGCAAGACGGGGTCTGTTTTTACGTGCGCGC
Organism: Oscillospiraceae bacterium; assembly: GCA_017397835.1. Taxonomy (GTDB): domain Bacteria; phylum Bacillota; class Clostridia; order Oscillospirales; family Oscillospiraceae; genus Lawsonibacter. The sequence goes on along the minus strand of JAFQHV010000015.1, from coordinate 22 downwards.
TGTGCGGCCCGCGTTAAATGAG
>JAFQHV010000014.1 GCA_017397835.1 Oscillospiraceae bacterium | reverse complement strand
GGCCTGTGGCTTTCTCGAACTGATAGAACACCTCGGGGTTCAGGGCCTCGCCGGCGGTGGTGGCGTGGTGGATGCTGCTCAAATCAAAGCGGCTCAGATCCTGCTTGATGAGCATACGGTACATGGTGGGCGGGGCGCAGAAGGTGGTAATGCCGTACTGCTTGAACATGGGCAGGATCTTCTCGGCATCGAAGCGGTCAAAGTCGTAGGTGAACACCGCGCCCTCACACAGCCACTGGCCGTAGAGCTTGCCCCACAGGGCCTTGCCCCAGCCGGTCTCGGAAATGGTGAAGTGCAGGCCGTCCCGTTCGGCCAAATGCCAGTACTTGGCGGTGACGTAGTGGCCCAGGGCGTACTTGTAGCTGTGCAGGGCCATCTTGGGGTAGCCGGTGGTTCCGGAGGTAAAGAGCATCAGCATGGGGTCGCTGCCGCAGGGGGCATCCTCACCGCGCAGGTAGCGGCGGCTGAACAGGCTGTACTCCTCGTCATAGCTGTGCCAGCCCTCCCGGCTGCCGCCAACCATGATCTTGGTCAGGTTCATGCCCAGGGACTGCTCCGCCAGTTCCATCTGATGGGCGGTATCGCCGTCGGCGGTACAGAGCACGGCGCTGACACCGGCGGCCTCGAAACGGTAGGCAAAGTCCTTCTCCTGCAGCTGGTTGGTGGCAGGGATGGCGATGGCGCCCAGCTTGTGCAGACCCAGGATGGCAAACCAGAACTGGTAGTGCCGCTTGAGCACCAGCATGACCCGGTCGCCCCGCTTGATGCCAAGGGACTTGAAGTAGTTGGCGCTCTGGGAGGAGGCGTCCTTCATATTCTTAAAGGTAAAGCGCCGCTCGGTCATGTCGTTGGCAATGTGGACCATCGCCAGTCGGTCCGGCTCCTGCCGGGCGATGGCATCCACGGTGTCAAAGGCAAAGTTGTACTTGTCGGCGTTCTCGAAGCTCACGTTCTGCAGGGCACCGTTTTCGTCCTCCACAGCGTGGATGAACTTGTGGCACAGCAGTTGGTCGTTGGCAGTCTTTCGCTTGCTGCCGATGTACAGCTTCTGGTCGGTGGTGTCGGACACCATGATCATGGCCAGGAACACGCAGTCCTGCCCGTCAATGGCGATCATGCCGTGGGGGGTGGAGGATTTGAAGAAGATGCTGTCACCCTCGTGCAGGACCTCCTCGTGGTCGCCCACCCGGATACGCATGGAGCCCTTGATGACCATGTCAAACTCCTGACCGGCGTGGGTGACGGTGTGGATGGGCGTATCCTGCAGCTCCTCGGAGTATTCGTAGGTGACCCAGTAAGGGGTGGCCAGCTTCTGGCGGAACATGGGAGCCATGTCCTGAATGGTGATGCCGTCCTCGCTGGCGGTGGTCAGCCCCTTGCCCCGGCGGGTAACGGTATAGCCGGACAGCTTGGCGCTCTGTCCCTCCAGCAGCACGGTAATTTCCACACCGAAAATCTTGGCGCACTTGTGCATAAAGGTAAAGGGCAGGTCCACCGTGCCGGACTCATAGAGAACATAGGTCTCCTGATCCAGTTCGGTTTTCTCCGCCATTTCCGCCGTGCTGAAGCCAAGGATCTCGCGCATCTCGCGAATTCGCATGGCCACATCCATCAGCTGAGTCGTGGGACTTACGTTACTCATAACACTCACTCCTTATGAATGAAAATCGGCAAATAAAAAACGCCCCAAGAAGAACCTTCTTCTTGAGACGAGTAACAATTCACCCGCGGTACCACTCAAATTACGGTCAAAGACCGTCACTTCAGACTCCAACAAGTCCTATCCCTTAACGCGGGCTGACGGGAGGGCCTGGCTTTCGCTCGGCTCACCGACTCGGAAGTGATGGGTTCCATTGGTTTCGAATGACCGGCTTGCACCAACCGCCGACTCTCTGAACATTCGAAGGACCGAACCGTCTTCGTCACAGTCTTTCGTTTTTCGATTGAACACACTTTACCACAGTCGCTCCTCTTTGTCAACCACTTTTTTGCAATTTAATGTGCTAAAGAAAAAATATTTTTTCCCCTTGACAAATCCCTTGCATACCTTTATAATCATCCCATATTGCGAAAGACGCTGATGGAAAATCCGTCTTGTCAAACTCGCTTCAGAGAGCCGGTGGTTGGTGTGAACCGGTGCGACGGGCAACGCGGTCTGCTTCCTGAGTCGGTTCTGTGAACCCGTTTCGGACGGTCAGTAATGGAACCCGGGCGCCCCCGTTACGGGCTAGGACTTTGTTGGAAGTCCGATGAGTGATTTCCCCCATTTGGGAGATAATCAGGGTGGTACCGCGAATTTGTACATTCGTCCCTGAGGTCTTTGGACCTCAGGGATTTTATTTTATGCAGGAGTTGATTTCAATGCGACAGGTGAAAATCAGTGACGTGACCATGAAGCAGGCGGGCAAGCAGTTTACCCTGTCCTTCCGCGAGAAGATCGAGCTGGCCAAGCTGCTGGACGCGCTGGGCGTTTCCGTCATCGAGCTGGAGGGTGTGGGTGAAAGCCGCACCGATGCCCTGCGGGTCAAGTCGGTGGCTCAGGCCGTGCAGAACAGCACCGTGGCCGTCCCCGTGCAGCTGGACGAGGCTAACATCACCGCCGTGTGGAACGCCCTGAAAACCGCCAGGCATCCCCGCCTGCAGGTCTGCGCTCCGGTCAGCTCTGTGCAGATGGAGTATCTGTACCACAAAAAGGCCGAGGCTATGTTGGAAGACATCAAGCAATCGGTCACCCTGTGCCGCGCCCTGTGTGCAGACGTGGAGTTCGTAGCCGACGATGCCACCCGTGCCGACGAGCAGTTCCTGGCCGGTGTTCTGACCGCCGCCATCGAGGCCGGTGCCGCCACCGTCACCGTCTGTGACTCCGCCGGCACCATGCTGCCCGGGGAGTTCTCCTCCTTCGTGAGCCGCCTGTATCAAACCGTCCCCGCCCTGTCCGGTGTGACCTTGGGCGTAAACTGCAGCAACGCCCTCTCTTTGGCCGATGCCTGTGCTATCGCCGCCGTGGGTGCCGGTGCCGGCGAAGTGAAGGCCGCCGCCTATGCCCAAAGCACCGCCTCCGTGGCCAGCGTGGCCGAGATCCTGGCCGCCCGCGGCGACAGTCTGCAGGCCGCCTCCTCCGTCCGCACCGCCCAGCTCAGCCGCATCGTGGGCCAAATCACCTGGATGTGCCAGACCGAGAAGAAAAAGACCTCCCCCTTTGACAGCGGCGTACGGGATGACGAGGGCATCTACCTCTCCGCCCACGACGAGGCCGACGACCTGCTGAAAGCCGTTGCCAAGCTGGGCTACGACCTGTCCGAGGAGGACGGTGCCAAGGTGGTGGAGGCCTTCCGCGCCATCGCCGCCAAGAAGGAGCAGGTAGGCATCCGCGAGCTGGATGCCATCGTGGCCTCCGCTGCCATGCAGGTGCCCGCCGCCTACCGGCTGGACACCTACGTCATCAACTCCGGCAACACCATCGCCTCCTCCGCCCATATGCGGCTGATCAAGGATGAGCAGGTGCTGGAGGGTGTCTGCCTGGGCGACGGCCCTATCGACGCCGCCTTCCTGGCCATCGAGCAGATCACCGGCCGGCACTACGAGCTGGACGACTTCCAGCTGCAGGCCGTTACCGAGGGGCGCGAGGCCATGGGTCAGACCATCGTGCGCCTGCGCTCCGGCGGTAAGCTGTACTCCGGCCGCGGCATTTCCACCGACATCGTGTGCGCCGGCATCAACGCCTACCTGAGCGCCTTGAACAAAATCGTCTACGAGGAGGAGTCCGTATGAAGCTCTCCTTTTCCACCCGCGGCTGGTCCGATTTCAGTTGGGATGAAGTAGTTTCCCTTGCCACCGATATGGGCTTCGGCGGCATTGAGGTCTATAACCTGCCCAAGTGCGACCCTTTGGTGGACCGCTCCGGCCCCTTCCACAAATATCAGGCGGCGGCCACCGTGCGCCAGCTGAAGGAACAGAACCTCACCATCCCCTGCTTTGACACCTCCTGCGACCTGTCCGCCGACGAGAGCGCCGCGGCCGAACTGCGCACCCTGATGGAGGCCGCCCGCAACGCCCGGGTGAAGTACGTCTCCGCCGTGGCCCTGACCGACAACGAGGACCTGGTCCGACAAAACCTCTCCGCCCTGCTGGCCGACGCCTGCTCCTTTGAGGTGACCGTCCTCATCAAGACCAGCGGCATCTACGCCGACACCGCCCGTCTGCGCCGCCTGCTGGACGAGTTTGCCTGTGACGAGCTGGCCGTGCTGTGGGACGTGCATCACCCCTACCGCGACTTCGGTGAGAGCGGCGACACCACCATCAAAAATTTGGGCGACTACGTCCGCCACGTCCATCTGCGGGACTCCGACGACAGCGGCGAGTACACCATCATCGGTGAAGGCACCGCCCCCATCGCCGACTTCATGCTGGCCCTGTCCTCCGTCAACTACGACGGGTTCATCTCTCTGGAGTGGAAACCGGAGTATCTGGACGACCTGCAGGACCCCGAAGTCATTTTCCCTTACTTCGTCAACTACATGAACCGCTTTGACAACCCCCGGGGCAAGAAGAAGTCCCTCTACTTCAACCACGACGGCACGGGTCAGTATGTGTGGAAAAAGGACGAACTCATCGACCTGACCTTCTCCCAGGTGCTGGACCGCATGGCCGAGGAGTTCCCCGACCAGTACGCCATCAAGTACACCACCCTGGACTATACCCGCACCTACGCCCAGTTTCGGGACGATGTGAACACCTTCGCCCGGGCGCTGGTCTCTCTGGGCGTGAAGCCGGGCAGTAAGGTTGCCGTCTGGGCTACCAACGTTCCCGAGTGGTACATTTCCTTCTGGGCCTGCGCCAAGATCGGCGCGGTGCTGGTCACCGTGAACACCGCTTACAAAATTCACGAAGCCGAGTACCTCCTGCGCCAGTCGGACACCCATACGCTGGTGATGATCGACTCCTGCCTGGACTCCAACTACAAGGCCATCATCAACGAGCTGTGCCCTGAGATCGCTCAAACCAAGGCCGGTCAGCCTCTGCACTGCAAGCGTCTGCCCTTCCTGCGCAATGTCATCACGGTGGGGTTCCGTCAGCCGGGCAGTCTGACCTTTGACGAGGCCATGGCCCGTGCCAATCTGGTCAGCTCCGAGACCGTGGCGCAGATGGCCGCCGCCGTCCGCCCCGATGACGTGTGTAATATGCAGTACACCTCCGGCACCACCGGC
>JAFQHV010000013.1 GCA_017397835.1 Oscillospiraceae bacterium | reverse complement strand
GTGGTGGAGCAGCTGTACGGCGAGGGCACCAAGACCCGCTTCCGCCCCCACCATTTCCCCTTCACCGAGCCGTCCTGCGAAATGGACGTGCAGTGCCACAAGTGCGGCGGCGAGGGCTGCCCCACCTGTAAGGGTGAGGGCTGGATCGAGTTGCTGGGCGCTGGTATGATCCACCCCAAGGTGCTGAAGATGGCCGGCATCGACACCGAGGTGTACTCCGGCTGGGCCTTCGGCATCGGTCTGGAGCGTACCGCCATGCGCCGGTTCAAGATCGCCGACCTGCGCCTGATTTTCGAGAACGACATCCGCTTCCTGGAGCAGTTCTGAGAAAGGAGTGTATGAACAATGAATTTGAGCAGAAAATGGCTGAACGAGTTTGTCACTGTTGATGCCTCCGACAAGGACTTTGCCGAGGCGATGACCCTGTCCGGCTCCAAGGTGGAGGTCACCGAGGATCTGGGCGCTGAAATTTCCAATGTCGTTGTGGGCAAGGTGCTGTCCATGGAGCGCCACCCCAACTCCGACCATATGTGGGTGTGCCAAATTTGCGTGGGCAACCCCGACGAGCCGGTGCAGATCGTCACCGGCGCGTGGAACGTCCACGTGGGCGACTATGTCCCCGTGGCCAAGCACAAGTCCACCCTGCCCGGCGGCATCAAGATCGAAAAGGGTAAGCTGCGCGGCGTGCCCTCCAACGGTATGCTGTGCGGTTTGGCGGAGCTGGGCCTGGACGAGCGCGACTTCCCCTACGCCGTCATCACCGCCGCCGCCATTTTGGGCGACTACAAGCCTTTGGACCCCGAAAAGCCCTCCATCCCCGCCGACATTCAGCCCGGCCATAAGATCTACGGCCCCGTGGTGGCTGCTGCCGTCACCGCCGTCGAAAACGCCGGTGTGAATCTGTGGGCCGTCACCGTCAACGACGGCAAGGCCGACGCCACCGTCACCACCCCCTGTCAGAACCTGCATGTGGGCGATCTGGTTGCCTTCAATACCAAGGCCGCTTCCATCTGTACGCTGGACGATCTGCACGCCCAGCAGGCGGAGTTCCCCCACTGCATCCCCGACGGCATCTTCATCCTCCACGAGGAGGGCATTTCCTGCGGCGACGACCTGAAGCCCGTCATCGGTTTGGACGACCACGTGGTGGAGTTTGAGATCACCCCCAACCGTCCCGACTGCCTGTCCGTCATCGGCCTGGCCCGTGAGGCCGCCGCTACCTTCAACGCCGAGCTGCGCCTGCACGACCCCGTGGTCAAGGGCGGCGCCGAGGGCAACCTGATGGAGCTGCTGGACGTGGAGACCCCTGCCGAGGACCTGTGCCCCCGCTACACCGCCCGCATGGTGCGCAACGTGAAGATCGCCCCCTCCCCCAAGTGGATGCGGGAGCGGCTGCGCTCCATGGGCGTGCGCCCCATCAACAACATCGTGGACATCACCAACTACGTCATGCTGGAGTACGGCCAGCCCATGCACGCCTTCGACTACCGCTACGTCAAGGGCGGCAAGATCGTGGTCCGCCGCGCCCAGGACGGCGAGGAACTGACCACTCTGGACGGCAACGTGCGCAAGCTGAACTCCAATATGCTGGTCATCGCCGACGACACCCGGGCCGTGGGCCTTGCGGGTATCATGGGCGGCCTGAACAGCGAAATTGTGGACGACACCGTGGACGTGGTCTTCGAGTCCGCCAACTTCAACGGCACCTGCATCCGCAAGACCGCTTTGGCTCTGGGTATGCGTACCGAGGCTTCCGCCAAGTTTGAAAAGGGTTTGGACATTCTGAACACCCTGCCCGCCGTGGACCGCGCCTGCGAGCTGGTGGAGATGCTGGGCGCCGGCGAGGTGGTGGACGGTGTCATCGACATTCTCAGCTACGTGCCCCAGCCCACCGTGCTGGACCTGCGCCCCGACAAGATCAACGAGCTGCTGGGTACCGACGTGCCCGTGGACGAGATGGTGCGCATCCTGCGCAAGGTCGGCTTCGAAGTGGACGGCGAGAAGGTCACCGTCCCCTCCTTCCGCGGCGACGTGGAGCATTACTCCGACCTGGCCGAGGAGGTGGCCCGTTTCTTTGGCTACAACAACATCCCCTGCACCCTTATGCGGGGTCAGACCACGCTGGGCGGCTACTCTCCCGTCCAGCAGCTGGAGCGCCGTCTGGGCGAGCTGTGCCGCAGCTTCGGCTACGACGAGATCATCACCTACTCCTTCATCTCCCCCACCGCCTACGATAAGATCCGCTGGCCTGAAAACTGCGCCAAGCGCGAGTCCTTCAAGATTTTGAATCCTCTGGGCGAGGATACCTCCATCATGCGTACCACCGTGCTGCCCTCCATGCTGGAAATTCTGACCCGCAACTACAACTACCGCAACAAGAACGCAAAGCTGTACGAGGTGGGCCGCATCTACCTGCCCGGCGGCGATAACGGTCTGGCCGTGGAGAACCGGGTGCTGTCCCTGGGCGCTTATGGCGAGGGCATGGACTTCTACGCCATGAAGGGCGTGGTGGAGTCCATCCTGCGCGACCTGCGGGTGGAGAGCATGGAGTTCATCCCCGTCAGCACCAATCCCTCCTACCACCCCGGCCAGTGCGCCGAGGTGTACGTGGGCGCCCGCAAGATCGGCGTGCTGGGTCAGATCCACCCCCTGGTGGCCCAGAACTTCGACGTGGATGCCAAGTTCTTCTGCGCCGAGCTGGACTTCGAGCAGCTGCAGGCGGTCAAGGGCCCCGACGCCCAGTACGTCCCCCTGCCCAAGTTCCCCGCCGTCACCCGCGACATCGCCGTGGTGTGCGACGAGGCCGTCACCGTGGGCGCGCTGGAAGCCGCCATCCGCAAGGGCGGCAAGGCCATGCTGCGCCAGGTCGCTCTGTTCGACATCTACCGCGGCAAGGGCGTGGACGAGGGCAAGAAGTCCGTAGCCTTCAGCCTGGTGCTGCGGGCCGATGACCGCAGCCTGACCGCCGACGAGGCCGATGCCACCGTCAAGTCCATCCTGGCGGCGCTGGAAGCCGACTGCAAGGCTGTGCTGCGCTGAGAAAACGCGCAAAAACCGTGGTGCAAAATTTGCACCACGGTTTTCTTTTTGCCGTATCTGTGATATACTATGTCCACAACCATTGCGGAGGTAACTGTCATGTATTTCTACTGGGACTCCACCTATTTCCTTGTCCTCATCGGTGCGGTCATTTCCCTGTTCGCTTCGTGGCGGGTCAAGAGCACCTTTAATAAATTCAGCCGCACGGCCAATATGCGCGGCCTGACCGCCGACGGCGTGGCGACCACCATTCTGCGCCTGTCCGGCATCACGGACGTGCGCATTGAGCGTATCCGCGGCGATCTTACCGACCACTACGACCCCAAAAATAAAGTCCTGCACCTGTCCGACAGCGTATACAGCAAGACCTCCGTGGCGGCACTGGGCGTGGCCGCCCACGAGTGCGGCCACGCCATCCAGCACCACACCCACTACGCCCCGCTGAAGCTGCGCTCGGCCTCCGTCCCCATGGCCAACATCGGCTCCACTCTGTCCTGGCCCCTGATTTTGCTGGGCATCGTGCTGGGTTCCACCGGCTTGGCCCAGGCGGGCGTATTCCTGTTCAGCTTCGTGGTACTGTTCCAGCTTATCACCCTGCCGGTGGAGTTCAACGCCTCCCGCCGCGCCATGGCGGTGCTGGAACAGGCCAACCTGCTGCAGGGCGACGAGCTGACCGGCGCGCGCAAGGTACTGTCCGCCGCCGCCATGACCTATGTGGCCGCGGTAGCTTCCTCCATTCTGCAGCTGCTGCGGCTGGTACTGCTGACCCGCAGAAACAACCGATAACCTACAAAAACGGAGCAGACCCGCCGGTCTGCTCCGTTTTTATTCTCCTCGCGAAATATAGATCTCCTCCGTCTCCTGCTGGGCGGAAATCAACCGCTGCAGGGCCTTGCCGTAGTTGGCCTGCTCGATGTCCTCCACTGCGTCCGCCATGGCCGCAAACAGCTTGAAGTATAATTCCTTGTACACTGACATATCATCACCTCAGCAGCATTATATCTCAAAACAAGATAAAGTTCAATATCTTATTTTGAGATGTTTTATGCTCTGCTTGGGTGATTAAAATGCGTTATGAACCAATGAAGTTTGAAACTATCCGCAATCTTCGTATTGACGGCGGTTACACACAGGCACAAATCGCGGAGTATCTCAATGTAAAGCAAAACACCTACTCTCAATACGAAATCGGCACGTTGAATTATCCCATCGATGTACTGATGAAGCTTGCCGATTTCTACGGTGTCAGTGTGGACTACCTGCTGGGCCGCACCGCCGTCAGCACGCCCTATCCCAAGAAGTAACAAAACCCCTCCGCGCGCGTTTGCCTGCGGAGGGGTTATTCTATGCAATCCCATACACAACCCCTCCGTCACAGCTGCGCTGTGCCACCTCCCCTTACACAGGGGAGGCTTTGAGTCGCGCACCCTAAAGGCTCCCTTGTGTAAAGGGAGCTGTCAGCCGTCAGGCTGACTGAGGGATTGTTTTACCTGTTCATCGATGTATTCACATACACCGCAAAAATTCTGGTTGATTTCATTGTTCGGTATGCGGATAATTTTGACTCCATTTCCCCGCAAAAAGTCCAACCGTTCCTTATCGTACAAGATACCATCCTCTTCATAATGCTGCGAGCCATCCAGTTCAATGGCCAACGCCGCTTTTGCGCAGTAAAAATCCACAATGTAACAACCAAGCACCTTCTGCCTCGAAAAGCGCACTGGGTAACCGCGCAGAAAATCATACCAAAGGTGTCTTTCTTCCTTTGTCATTTCTTTGCGCAGCTGCTTTGCAAATGGCACAAGCCTTCTGTTATGCTTCGCCTGCATCCCCATCATCCATTCTCCTGCCGGCGGTATTCCCGCGGGGAAAGCTTGTAGTGCGCCGTAAAGCGCCGGGAGAAATAAAACTGGTCGCAAAAGCCGAGCTTGCTGCTGATTTGGCCAATGCTCATCCGTGTCGTCTTGAGCATCAGCTCCCCCTGGAACAGCACCAGCTCCTCAATATAATTGCGTGGGGTACGTCCGGTCTCCTTTTTGAATTTCTGCCGCAGCGTGACCTCCGCCACAAACAGCGCCTCTGCAATCTCCCTGCAGGACAGGTTATAGGACAGGTTCGCCTGTATATACTCCATGGCGCGGCTGACCAGTGTCGAATAGCTTTGGGGGCGCATCTGCTCGGCAGGATAGGTCGCCAACAGCCGGGACACTACGTCGTACAGCCTATGCCGCAAGGCCAGTGACTGTGCCAGTTCCCCTTTGCTCAGGCGGAGCATTTCGTCCAGCTCCCCCTCGCGCATGGGAACCCCGTGGATCTCCTGCAGATTACGAAGCAGATCCAGGCCGTCCCTGCCCAAAATGTTAAAGTGGAAAAACAGCTTGACCAGCCGCCGGTCACAGCGGTAGGAAAACACCGTACCGGCAGGCATCAGATAGGCGTTGCCCGGGCGCATGACAATTTCTTCGCCCCGCAGGGTCAAAACGCCCTCCCCCTCCGCCACCAGATACAGGCAGGAGTAGGGCTGCAGGCTGTTTGTATGGTTCCAGCTGCGGTCCAGTTCCACATACCCGCTGTCCGACACGATGTGCAGTTCGGGGGGATTGAGGTGCTCTCTTGTCATTTCCTGAATCATATCAAAATCTCCATGTTTTTGTATCGAAAAATCCATGACATTTCCATGGGAATGAACTATAATTTTTTCAAGATGACATAATTGTGTTCTTACACCTCATTTTACATCAAAGCAACAAAAGAAGTCAACAAGGGAGGCAGTTTAATGTTTATCGACATCCATGCCCACTGTTACTGGAAGCGCGTTCCCTTCTCCAACAACTTCCATAATCCCGAAGAGCTCATTGCCGATTTTGACAAATACGGCATCGAAAAAGGCTGTCTGCTGCCCATCGTCAGCTCCGAGGTCTACTTTCCCCAAAGCAACGAGGATATTTTGGACATGGCGGAAAAGTATCCCGACCGCTTTATCCCCTGCTGCAATGTGGACCCCCGCGCCATGAGCAACTCCCCCTTCGCCCCCCTGGACCGCCCCCTGCAGTACTATAAAGAGCGCGGCTGTAAGATCCTGGGCGAGGTCATGCCCGGTCTGGACCTGCTGGACGACCGTGTGCAGAATCTGTTCCACTGTGCCGAGAAGGTGGGCCTCCCCGTTATTTATGAGGGTGCTTTCACTCGTGACCGCGCCTTTGGTATGTACGACGACCCCGGCCTGCCCGGTTTGGAGATCACCCTGCAGCGGTTCCCCGACCTGATGATCTTCGGCCACGGCCCCGTATTTTGGCATGAGCTGGCCCGGCTGGAAACCCCCGGCGAACGGGGTGTCTGCCGCCCCTTCCTGTTCCGCGGCGGCACCTGGCGTCTGCCCGAGGGTCCCATCCGCGAGGAGGGCGTGGTGCCCAAGCTGCTGCGCCGCTACCCCAACCTGATGTGCGACCTGTCCGACCTGACCCCCCACAATATGTTCATGCGGGACGAGGACTTCGCCGTGGCCTTCCTCAACGAATTCCAGGACCGCTGCTGCTTCGGCTCTGACTTCTGCGGTCTGAATATGCCCGTGGACATGGTGGACCTGCTGCTGCGCTGGCGGGACACCGGCAAGCTGTCCGAGACCGTCTTCCAAAAGATCGCCCGGGAAAATGCCATCCGCCTGCTGAACCTGTAATCTGAGGAGGTTGCCGTTATGTTTATCGACATTCACGCCCACTGCTACAAAAAGCGCGTTCCCTACTTTATGAGCTGGCACCAGCCCGAGGAGCTGATCGCCGATTTTGACAAGCTGGACATCGAGCGCGGCTGCCTGCTGCCCGTGGTCAGCTCCGAGGTCTACTTCCCCCAGACCAACGAGGATATTTTGGACATGGCGGAGCAGTACCCCGACCGCTTCATCCCCTGCTGCAACGTGGATCCCCGGGCTATGTCCAACTCCCCCTTCGCCCCGCTGGAACGGCCTTTGAAGTACTACAAAGAGCGCGGCTGCAAGATTTTGGGCGAAGTGATGCCCGGCGGTATGCGCATTTTGGACGACCGGGTGCAGAACCTGTTCCGCGCCGCGGAAGAGGTGCAGATCCCCGTCATTTACGAGGGTGCCATCTCCCTCGACCGCGCCTTCGGTCTGTATGACGACCCCGGCCTGCCCGGTTTGGAGATCACCCTGCAGCGATTCCCCGACCTGATGATCTTCGGTCACGGTCCCGTGTTCTGGAGCGAGCTGGCTATGCTGGAGACCCCCGGCGAACGGGGCGTGGCCCGCTCCTTCCTGTACCGCGGCGGCAACTTCGGCCTGCCCCAGGGTCCCATCCGTGCCGAGGGCGTGGTGCCCAAGCTGCTGCGCCGCTACCCCAACCTGATGTGCGACCTGTCCGACGGCACCCCCGCCAATATGTTCGCCCGGGACGAGGACTTTGCCATCGCCTTCCTTAACGAGTTCCAGGATCGCTGCTGCTTCGGCACCGACTTCTGCGATTATCGGATGGAGGTACCCCTGGTTCCCATGCTGCTGCGCTGGCGCGAGAGCGGCAAGCTCAGCGAGGCCGTCTTCCAAAAGATCGCCCGGGAGAATGCCATCCGCCTGTTGGATCTGTAAAGCGTTATATCTTCACATCACCTGCTCCGCATATTATTGCGGGGCAGGTGGTTTTTTTGTCGCGTAATTCTTGTATAAAATCACAACCGCAATATTTAGTGGATGGGATTGCTTTTTGTCGATATATGTGGTACAGTAGTCGGGAAGTGAACCACCGTCCCCCACAGCAAGGATCGTTTTCTGACTCAGGCAAACGGTCCCTTTTTTTGGGCGTTTCGGTGGGAAACGGAGAGAAAGAAAGGAGTTTTTCCAATGAATCTGATCTATGGCATCAAAGACAAACCCAAGTTCGCGCAAATGCTGGTCTTCGCCTTCCAGCAGATCTTGGCCATTCTGGCCGCCACCATCGCCGTCCCCGCCATCATCGGCAACGGCATGTCCCAGTCCGCCGCCCTGTTCGGCGCCGGCGTGGGCACCATCATCTACCAGCTGTTCACCAAGTTTAACAGCCCCGTGTTCCTGGGCTCTTCCTTCGCCTTCATCGGCTCTATGTTCGCCGCTTTCGGCGGTGCCGCCTCTGCCGAGGCGGGCTACGCCGGCATTCTGATGGGTGCCATCTTCGCCGGCCTTGTTTATGTGGTTATCGCCATTGTCATCAAGCTGGTCGGCGTGCAGTGGATCAACAAGCTGATGCCCGCCGCCGTCATCGGCCCCACCGTGGCCATTATCGGCCTGTCCCTGGCCGGCAACGCCGTGGGTGACCTGTCCACCGGCAAGGTTGCCACCGCCGACCCCTACGTTTGCTTGATCTGCGGCCTGATCACCCTGTTCTCCGTGGTGCTGGTCTCCGTCTACGGCAAGAAGATGTCCAAGCTGATTCCCTTCATCATCGGCATCCTGATCGGCTACGTGGCCGCCGCCATCTTCACCGTCATCGGCATCGTCACCGAGAACCCCGCTCTGCTGGTCATTGACTTCAGCGCCTTTGCCAACATGAGCCTGTTCGCCGTGCCCGATTTCACCTTCCTCACTGCGGCCAAGGGTTTGGAGGCGGTTGATGCCACCTACATTGCCACCGTGGCTGTGGCCTACGTGCCCGTGGCCTTCGTGGTCTTTGCCGAGCATTTGGCCGACCACAAGAACCTGTCCACCATCATCGGTCAGGACCTGACCGTGAAGCCCGGCCTGCACCGCACCCTGCTGGGTGACGGCGTTGGCTCCATGTTCGGTGCCTTCTTCGGCGGCTGCCCCAACACCACCTACGGCGAGTCCGTCGGCTGCGTGGCCATCACCGGCAACGCCTCCGTGGTCACCATCACCACCACCGCCATCATGGCCATGGCCATCTCCTTCTTTGGCCCCTTCGTCACCTTCCTGGCCTCCATCCCCAACTGCGTTATGGGCGGCGTGTGCATCACCCTGTACGGCTTCATCGCCTGCTCCGGTCTGAAGATGATCCAGAAGGTGGACCTGAACGAGAACCGCAACCTGTTCGTGGTCGCCGTCATCCTCATCTGCGGCATCGGCGGTCTGTCCGTCACCTTCGGCAAGGTCACCCTGACTGCCATCGCCTGCGCCCTGATCCTGGGCATCCTGGTCAACGTGCTGCTGTCCTTCAAGGACAAGAAGTAATTTCCAACGCGCAAACCAAAAGAGCGTGTGCCGGACGGCACACGCTCTTTTTCTGTTCATGTTAACCTAATTCCCGCTCCGCCGCCTCCAGTGCGGCGGCAAGGACCTGGTCCATATCGTAGTAAGAATACGTACCCAGCCGACCCCCGAAGAGGACCTTGTCCTGCGCATCTGCCAGCTGCTTGTACCGGGCGTACAGGGCGCCGTTCTTCTCGTCGTTGACGGGATAATAGGGCTCGTCCCCCGGCTTCCATTCCAAGCTGTACTCCCGGCTGATGACCGTCTTGGGCAGGTCATTGCCGTCGGCATCCTTACCAAACTCAAACCACTTGTGCTCGATGATCCGGGTCCAGGGGGTCTCCCGGTCAGTGTAATTCACCGCGGCGTTGCCCTGAAAGTTGGGTATATCCAGCACCTCAGTCTCAAAGCGGACGGAGCGGTACTCCAGCGGCCCGAAGCGATAGTCAAAAAAGGCATCGATGGGACCGGTGAACACCACCTTGTTTGCGAGCTTATCCCAGCTGTCCCGATCGGCCAGATAGTCCTGATTCAGCCGCACCTCGATCCCCTGCAGCATACGCTCCACCAGCTTGGTATAGCCGCCCACAGGGATGCCCTGATACAGCGCATTGAAATAGTTGTTGTCAAAGGTCAGCCGCACCGGAAGCCGCTTGATAATAAAGGCGGGCAGCTGATCGCAGGGTCTGCCCCACTGCTTTTCCGTGTACCCCTTGATGAGCTTCTCATAGATGTCCGTACCCACCAGAGATATGGCCTGCTCCTCCAGATTTTTCGGCTGGGTGATGCCGGCCTCGGCCCGCTGCCGGGCGATCTTCTCCGCCGCCTCTTCCGGAGTCACTACCCCCCACATGGCGTTAAACGTGTACATATTGAAGGGCAGGGAGTACAGCTTTCCGCGGTAGTTGGCCACGGGAGCGTTGGTAAACCGGTTAAACACGGCAAAACGGTTGACATAATTCCAAACGTTCGTGTCGTTGGTGTGGAAAATATGGGCTCCGTATTGGTGGACGTTGATCCCCTCCACCTGCTCGGTGTATACGTTGCCCGCAATATGGCCGCGCTTATCGATGACCAGCACAGACTTCCCCTTTTCCCGGGCCTGCCGGGCAAAGGCCGCACCGAACAAGCCCGCACCAACGATCAGATAATCGTACATAGCTCGTCTCTCCTTTCGGGGCGTTCCGCCCCTTTCCGCCCATTATAGCACGGTTCGGCAAAAAAATACAGGGGCAAAACGCCCCTGTATTTCTGTGTCATTTTTTGAGAAACCACTCCATGCCCAGCATCTCATACTTGGCTCCGGCGGCGGCGTTGAAGGGGATTTTCTCCCACACACTCTCCCCCACCAATTCTTCAATCGCATTCAGGTTTTCCCCGGTATCCGTAATGCCGGGAATGAGGGGTGTACGGATAACGTGCGGCGGTCCGCTTTGCTGCAGGACGCGCAGGTTTTCCAAAATTTGCCCGTTGTCCACGCCGGTGTACGCCCGGTGCAGCTCGGTGTCCGCCAGCTTCACATCCATAATGACAAAATCCAGCTTGCCGATCACCGACCGGAACACGTCTGCCTGCGCGTATCCCGACGTTTCGATGCACAGGTGAAACCCCTGCAGTTCCGCCATCAGCTCCAGCAGAAATTCCGGCTGTGCCAGCGGCTCGCCTCCGGAAAAGGTGAACCCGCCAAACTCATCGCCCAGAATTTCCGCCGACTGCCGAAGTTCGGCTGCCAATTCCCGGCTCGACACCTCCCGTCCCGTGATCTCCAAGCAGTTCTCCGGGCAGGCATGAATGCACCGGCCAAAGGGACGGCATTCCTCGTGTTCGCAGGCTTTGCGGCAGCTTCCGCAGTTCAGGCACCGGGCCTTTTTCCACATCACCTGCGGTTTCACACTCAGTCCCTCCGGATTGTGGCACCACTTACAGCGCAGGGGACATCCCTTAAAAAACACTGTGGTCCGGATCCCCGGCCCGTCGTGCACCGCCATCTCCTTGATGTCAAATATGGTGCCGATCATACGGTATACGCCTGTCTGGCAATGACGTGGTCCTGATATTCCTTGTCCAGTTCGACAAAGTACGCGCTCCAGCCCCAAATACGCACCACCAGCTGCCGATGGTCCTCGGGATGCTTCTGGGCGTCCAGCATCCGTTCCAGATTGACGGTGTTCAGCTGCAGCTGGTGTCCGCCCCGGTCGATAAAGGTCTTGACCAGCCGGCCCACCTTTTCCACGCCGTCCTCGTCGGCGAAGATGGATTGATGGAACTCCAGGGTCAGCGGGCCGCCGTTGATGGCGTTTTCAAAGTGCTGCTTGGTCATGGACGCAATCACGGACACCGGGCCCTTCACCTTGGCGAACAGGGACACGGAGTAGTTGGTTCCAAAGGGTTCTTTTGCCCGTCTGCCGTCGGGAGATGCCCCGATCTCGTTGGCGTGCCACAGGTAGTACATGGCGCTGCCCGTACCGGCCCGGAAGATACCGCCCCGACAGTTCACCTTCCCCGCAAGGCAGGCAGCAAAGGTGTCCAGCAGTTCGGTGGCAATGCTGTCCACAAAGTCGTCGTTGTTGCCCAGCTTGGGGGCCTCAAAGCGCAGCTTGTGCAGCAGTTCCGGTGTGTTCTCAAAGTTCTCGTCCACGGCGCGGATGAGTTCTTCCTTGCCAACGCTGCCCTCTTCAAACACATACTTCTTGATAGCCGCAAGGCTGTCCGCCGCCGTGGCGATGCCCGTGCCGTGGACACCGAAGTTATTGTACTTGCCGCCGGTGTAGATGTCGCAGTCCATCAGCACGTTCATAAAGGGCGAGGGGACGAACCAAAGGTTGTCCAGTCCGGAGCAGGCCTTGTCGCTCTCCTTTTTGATCTCGTCGCACACGCAGGCAAAAAACTCCTCATAGGTGCCGCACCGTACAAGATCGTTGTGCAGCGCCGTATCCACCGCCTTGGGATAGGACATGGCCGCGATGTTGTCTACGTCCGCTCCCACGTTGGGAATGATAAACTCCCAGCAGGCGGCGGTGACGTAGTTGACCGCATCCTTATGCTCATACCCCAGCTTTTCCAGTGCGGGAATGACCACATCGTCGTTGGAATACTGGGGGAAGCCCAGTCCCGCCCGGGTCAGATGGGTGGCCAGGGTGTACCGCTCCGGCGGCGTGTTCTTGGATACACGCAGATTGATCTTGGGGTCGATCATCTTGTTGTTGCAGGAGGCCTGCATACACAGCTCTGACAGCAGGTTGAACAC
This sequence comes from Oscillospiraceae bacterium, assembly GCA_017397835.1. GTDB lineage: Bacteria > Bacillota > Clostridia > Oscillospirales > Oscillospiraceae > Lawsonibacter. Next base: position 14,852 of record JAFQHV010000013.1, on the reverse strand, counting down.
GTCGTTTCCGTCCTCATCCACACCGCCCAGCATCATGCTCTGGCCGTTGTCGCCCTGCTGCACGCCCACGTAGATGTCGCTGTCCTTATTGAAGGACAGGAAGAAGTCTTCCAGCAGTTCCAGCGCGGTCTCCCGGGTGTAGAGCCCCTGCTCCATATCCGCTTTCAGATAGGGATACATATATTTGTCAAACCGGCCGATGGTGTTGTGATAATTCCCTTCCAACCACAGGGCGTAGTGGATAATGCGGAAGAACTGCAGCGCCTCCCGGAAGTTGCGGGCCTTGTAGCGGGGCACCTGCGTGAGGATCTCCACCAGATCGTCGCGCCCCTGACGCTTGGCCTCGTTCCGATACTTGTCGGACAGCGCGATGATATTGTCAATGGCGCGTTTTCCGTCCTCATCGGCGGTTTCGCGCTTGGCCAGCAGACCCACCGCGATCGTATCGTAGTAGTTGGGGGACAGATTGGACATAAAGCCCAGCTCGTGAATGTAGTAAGTGGCGCGGAAGTGCTCCCACTCAGCATCGGTGAAGATGGCCGGCAGATTTTCCACCGTGCGCAGGAACACGATCTGCTCCCCCTCAAGGATGACGGCCTTCTCTTCCTTGCACAGGCGTTCAAAGCGGTCCGCCATGCGCTCGACCGGACTCAAACCCGCGGCAGAATACTCCCCCGCCAGATCCCAGTCCACCCGGTGACGGTACGCGTGGTGCTGTTTATTCAGGATAAACTGATACAACCGACTGTTCACATACATCATCCTTTACACTTTGATAGCTTAATTATATAGTATTTTCTTGACAAAAACTAGCCGTATATAGTATTTTATAAGCAGTATTTTATCTTAATTGAGGTGTGCCATGATTTTTCATCAATCACACAACTCCCTGTCCAACTATAATTACAACGCATTTGTCTACACAGACACGGTCTGGGACTATCACTTTCATCGAAACCCCGAGTTGATCTACGTCATCCGCGGGGCCGTCAACTGCACGGTCAACAACCGTCCCTACCGCCTGACCGCCGGTCAGTTTGGCCTGTGCCTTTCCTACGATATGCACAGCTATCACCCCGAACCCGACACGGAGTATTGGGTGCTTGTCTTCTCGGAAGACTACGTCCGGTTCATCTCCAAGCAGTTGGCCGGCAAGACCGGTGCCAGTTTCCCGTTCCGGTGCCGGCAGGCGGTGGAGCAGTTCATCTCCCATCAGCTCATCCGCAATCCGGCTCCCTCTACCCTGACCCTTAAATCCTGTCTGTACGCCATCATGGAGGAGTTCCTTTCCCAAATCGCCCTGATTGACAAATCCACGAAGGAGACCCGCATCGTATCCTTTGTTTCCGACTATGTGCAGCAACACCACACGCAGCGGCTGACACTCTCCGACCTGGCCACAGAGCTTGGGTACGATTACAACTATATGTCCCGCTACTTTCACAGCACGTTTAACATGACGTTTTCTGATTTTGTCAACATCTACCGTTTGGAAACCGCCACCAAACTGCTGGAGGACACCGACGACAGCGTCACCGCCATCGCGTTCAAAAGCGGCTTCCAAAGCGTGCGGGCCTTTAACAACTTTTTCAAGAAAACCACGCAGCAAAGTCCCTCTCAATATCGAAAGGCATCCCGCAGGTAAGTGGCTTTTCGGCACAAAAAGAGGTTGTCCTCTCGGACAACCTCTTTGTTCGCTGTGTTTTACGGTATGATATTCCCGGCAGCCAGGAAGATTTGATACCAATCTTCCCTGGAAAGCTGAATGTCGCAGGCTTTGCAAATTTCATCAAAACGGTCCAAATTCATGGTGCCGGCAATCACCTGCATATTGGCCGGGTGCCGCAGCAGCCACGCCGCGACCATAGTTGTGGCAGACACGCCGTACTTCTCGCCCAGTTGCGCCAGCTTGCTGTTCAGCTCGGAGAACTCATCGTTCAGCAAAAAGGCTCCCTCAATTCTGCCGTACTGGAAGGGCGACCACGCCTGAATGGTGATATCCTTCAGCCGGCAGTAGTCCAGCACGCTGCCATCCCGATCAACGGCACCGCCTGTGAGCATATTCACTTCCAAGCCATTGCTGATCATGGATGCATGAGCCGCGCTGACCTGCAGCTGATTGACCACCAAAGGCTGCTTGACGTACTTTTTCAGCAGTTCGATCTGCATGGGCTTCATGTTGGAAATGCCGAAATAACGCACCTTGCCCGCCTGTTCCAGCTCGTCAAAGGCCGCCGCAACTTCCTCCGGCTCCACAAGGGCATCCGGCCGGTGCAGCAGCAGCGCATCCAAATACTCCATATCCAGCCGCTTGAGAATGATGTCCACGGACTGCAAAATGTGTTTTTTGGACAGGTCAAGCATCACGCCGGGAATGATGCCGCATTTCGATTGGACAAAAATATCCTCCCGCTTAACGCAGGTCTGCTTGAGCGCCTGACCGAACACAGTTTCGCACGGCCGCTCGCTGCTGCCGTAGATATCTGCGTGGTCAAAGAAGTTCACGCCGTGGGCAACGGCATTTTCAATGTACCTTGCCGCACCTGCCGTGTCCAGCCCATCCAGCCGCATACAGCCGGCAACAATGGCCGGAACCTGCAGACCCGTGGTGCCAAAATTCACTTTTTTCATTCCACTACCTCCCGCCGTTTCAAAGGGATTTTTCGATGGTTTTATTATAACACATACAGCAAGAAAATGACAGGGGCATTTCTGCCCCTGTCGTAAATCATCATCCCGCCGCAGCCAGCATATTGTCGATAAAAATACCGTAGCCTCTGGTAGGGTCGTTGACCAGCACATGGGTCACGGCACCCACAATCCGGCCATTTTGCAGAATGGGGCTGCCGCTCATGCCCTGCACGATACCGCCGGTCTTTTCCAGCAGGCGCGGGTCGGTCACCTTCAGCATCAGGTTGCGCAATTCTCCCTCCACCGTGGGATAGACGTGGAGGATCTCCACCTCGTACTCCTCCACCTCTTCCCCGTCGATGTTGGACAGAATGGTGGCCTTACCCGTCTTTATCTGTCCCCGGTGCGCCACCTCCATGGGTTGGGCGCCACCCAGCAGGCTTTCGTCGGTCAGGGTGCCGTAGACACCCGCCCGGGTGTTGGCCCGCAGCTGCCCCATGTCCCGCCGCACGTCAAAGCTTCCGTTGAGCTGTCCCGGGGCACCGCTCTGTCCCCGCTTCACTCCCGTCACCGTGGAGTACATGATGCTGCCCGACTCCAAAGTCATCAGCTTTGACGTATCCACGTCGTTGATCCCGTGCCCCAATGCGGCAAAGGTATCCGACTTCGGGTCATAGAAGGTCATGGTCCCGATTCCCGCCATGGAGTCCCGGATCCACACACCAAGCCGATACGTGCCATCCTCACTCCGGGTCACACTCCCGCTCAGCTCCAACGATTTTTCACCCCGGGTCACGCGCATGGTCAGCGGTCCTTCCGCCAGGGCCGCCAGCAGCGTTTGAACCTGCTCGATGGTGTCCACCTCGGTCCCGTTGACGTGGGTGATCAAGTCCCCTACCTTCAGTCCCATCTGCCGCGCGGGAACATCACCGCCTTCGGCCAGTCCCACCACCAGCACACCGTCGGAAAACAATTTGATACCCACCGTTCGACCCAGCGGCACCAGGGTATCCGTTTTTGTCTGCGCCGGGCGCATGGCGGTCAACACCGCCGGCTGTGCCGCCGCATCGGAGGTCGTGCCCAGCACGCCCATCAGCAGCAGAGCCAGCACCCCGCCGGACAGCACCCGGCGCACCGGTCTGTTTTTTTGCTTCATCGTTCCACCTCACTCCCCTTTTTTGCGGACGCGCACGTCCACATCGGTCAGTATGGCCCGGTGGGCGCGAAAAACTCCCGGACTGTCTTTCCTGCGCTGGCAGGAAAATCGCAGGTGCCCTGAAGCGGTTGAAGCACAGCAGTTTACAGAAAAAACGCTCCGACTGGAAAACGGAGCGTTTTTTCCGTATTTATCCTTTGACCGCGCCGGCAGCCACACCTTTAATGATGTGCTTCTGACACAGCAGATAGAACACCACCACCGGCAGGATGGACAGCAGGATCAGCGCCATGGTGGCGCCCAGATCCACCGCACCGTAGCTGCCCTGCAAATACTGGATGTGGATGGGGATGGTCATATAGTCGTTGCGGTCCAGCACCAGATAGGGCAGCAGATAGTCGTTCCAGATCCACATGATCTCCAAAATGCCGACGGAGATCATGGTGGGCCGCAGCAGGGGCATTACCACGTGGAAATAGGTGCGAATGGGGCCGCAGCCGTCAATGGAGGCGGCCTGTTCCAGTTCCCGCGGGATACTTTTTACAAACCCACTGAACAAAAACACCGCAAGGCCCGCTCCAAAGCCGAGGTAGACCACCGGAATCGTCCACGGGGTATTCAGTCCCAGCCGATCCGCCGTTTTGGACAGGGTGAACATCACCATCTGAAAGGGCACCACCATGGAGAACACGAACAGATAGTAGAGCATCCTGCAAAAGCGGTTGTTTACCCGGGCCATATACCACGCCGCCATGGAGGTGCACAGCAGAATGAGTCCCACCGACAACAGGGTGATGGTCAGGCTGTACAGCACCGATTTGACAAAGGGGTAATTGCCGAAGGTCATACCCTTTACGAAGTTTTCAAATCCGGCAAAGCTCTCCGCATCGGGAAGGGAAAAGGTTTCCGTCTTTACAAAGCTGTTCTTTTTGAAGGCGTTGATGACCACCACCGCGACGGGCAGAACGTACCCCGCGGCGATGACGGAAAACAGGCCGGTGAGCAGTCTGCGGCTGCGGCGCGCGCGTTGGCTCATTGGTCCACCTCCCCTCGCCGGGTGGCCCGCAGCTGCAGCAGGGAGATGACCGCCACCAGAAGGAAGAAGATGACCGCCTTGGCCTGTCCCACTCCCCGAGCCGCGCTGCCCTGATCGTAAAACGTGTTGTAAATATTCAGGGCCAGCATCTCGGTGGAACGTATGGTGCGCAGCGTGCCGTCCGCACCCGCTTCAAACAGAATGGGGGCTCCGCCGGTCAACGCCAGGTTTTGGTCAAACAGCTTAAAACTGTTGGTCAGGGTCAGAAACAGGCAGATGGTAATGGCACCCATCAGGTTGGGAATGGTCACCCGCACCAGCGTCTGCCAGCGGCTCGCCCCGTCCATCCGTGCCGCCTCCAGCATGGATTCCGGTACGCTTTGCAATCCCGCGATATAGATGATCATCATATAGCCGATCTGCTGCCAGCACTGCAAAATCACAAGGCCCCAAAAGCCAAACCGCCCGTCCAGCAGGATTGAGGTGTGGTACACGCGTAAGATCCCGTCAAACAGCACCGACCAGATATAGCCCAGCACGATGCCGCCGATGAGGTTGGGCATAAAAAATACCGTGCGAAACAGGCCCGTGCCCCGGATCCCCTGTGTCAGCACGTAGGCCACCCAAAAGGCGATCAGGTTGACCGCTGCCAGCACCACCACCGCGAACAGCGCAGTCAATCGAAACGAGTGGATAAAGGTCGGGTCACTAACGGCGGCGGTGTAGTTTTCCTTCCCAACGAAGGTGGCGTTGCTGGTGGTGGTAAAGCGGCAGAAGGACAGGTATATCCCCTGCAGAAAAGGCCACAGAAACCCGATGGCAAAGGCCGCCGCCGTAGGCAGCAGAAAGACCGGCCAGTACCGCCCCACCGCCGCCGGTCCGCCCCGGGTGCGCCGTTTTTTTGTCATTTGGAGCATCCCTCTCCCCCCATGTATCTTGAATAAAGGCGGGGCGGACCTTTCCGCCCGCCCCGCGGCCAACACGGCCTTACTTACCCTGGCTGTTCCAGCCGTCCACAAACGCCGTTTCTACCGCCGACCAGTCGCCGCCGCTGCTGTACCGGGTCAGTGCCGAGTTCAGCGCGGCCCGCCACCGGGTGACGTTGGGCGTATAGGTGAAAACCCAGTCCACGGTCTCGTTTCCGTTTTGCAGATAGGTCTGCGCATCCCGCAGGAATACATTTTCCACTTCCGGCGCGTCCTCAAAGGGGATCTGTCCGAACTGGTCCGCCAGCACCCTTGTCCCCTCCGGCGAGGTGACCATCCAGTTCATAAAGTCCAGCGTGGCCTGAATGTCCGCCATAGAGGCCTGAGCGTTCACCGCCCAGCAGTTCTCCGTACCGCAGCACAGGCCGATGTTCTCCTCCCCCTCGGCACCGGTGTAGATGGGGATCATGGCCAGCTCCTCCGGCTTCATGCCGTAGTCGTTGACCAGGGCGCTGTACTCCCAGGAGCCGTTTTGATAGAACACCGCTTCCCCCCTGCCGAACTCCGCCTGGGCATCGTGGCCGGGTGTGGCAAGGGTGCGGGGATCCGCAGAGGAATTGTTGATATACAGATCCCAAATGTTTCGATACTGGTCCAGATACTTTCCGGAAATTTCGCCGGGCGTTCCTTTCCAGCCGCCCATGTCGCGGGACTCGAAATACAGGGGCATATTGGCAAGATGGCCGGTAAAGCGCCAGGCGGAGCTCTCGTCCAGTCCGGAGGAAGTAAAGGCATCAAAGCCCAGTTCCTCCGTGCGGGCATGGATATCCTCGGCCACGGTCTTCAGACTGGCAAAATCCTTGATGTCCAGCACGTTGTACCCCGCCCGCTCCAGCAGCGTCTTATTGACAATAAGGCCAAAGCACTCGTAGCAGTAGCCGATGGCGCAGGCGCGTCCCTCCCCGTCGTACAGGGTAAAGTCGTCGGTCGTCAGCTTGTCATAGACGGGCGTATCTTTCAAATCGTAGCAATAGCCGCCCCAACGTTCCAGCGCGGCGTGGTTGCCCACCACAAACAGGGTGGGCGGATCGCTCTTGTCCATCTCGGCAGTCAGGGTGGACTCATACTGCCCGGAGGCCGCAGTGACAACGCGCACCTCCACCCCGGTCTGCTCCCGATAGGTTTTTGCGATCTGCTGCAGGGCCTGATCCGCCTCCGGCTTGAAGTTCAGCCAGTAAACGCTTCCCTTGTCCTCTTCCCCGCAGGCGGTCAGCACACCCAACAGCAGGGCACAGACCATCAGCAGAGTCAAAATCCGTCGTTTCATTGTGATTCCTCCAACCTATATTGCATCCGCTTACATAGTATCGCTGGTTCTGCAAAATCTATCCCCACAGCCGGTTCAAATCGCTGCGGCACGTTCAGTTTGTACGGATTTTCAAAAAATAAACATCCCCCGTACATCTTGCGATGCACGGGGGACGTCTGCTTAATTTTGTTTATTCCGGCTTTTCCACCACGGGGTATGCAAAGAACGGCTCGTCGTCGACGTCCATATAGACCAGATACTCCTGACAGGTGCTGGTATTCAGGCGGAAGCGGTTGTTGGAGATGGGTTCCAGATACTCCCAGGGTTTTTCGGGTTCCATCTTGACGGGCACACCGTCACGGCCGGCCGCCACCAGCAGCAGGGGGCCGTACTCCACCGCCCAACGCTCCTTGCCGACCATCTCCTCCACGCCGTGGTACAGGGTGCTCTTCCAGCCGAAGGGCAGTTCAAACTCGATGATCGTACCGGCAGCGCAGGCAGGAACGGTCAGGTAGGTGCCGGGCTGCGCCTTGATGCCGCAAATCTCCACCTCGCCGTCGACCCAACGGGGAATGCGCAGCTTCAGGTCCATCGGACGGGCGGCCTCGGTCAGTTCGATGCGCACCTTGCCATTGTAGGGCATACCGGACTGCACCTTAATAAATGCGTCGCCCAGGGTGGCCTCGCTGTCGGCGTAGAGGTTGACGTAGATTTCCTTCTCGGTGTAGCTGTACAGCAGTTGGGGCACCATGGCCATCATACGGGTGCCGGTGCCCACGCAGCAGGTGGCACGGTCCACCCAGCGGTAGTCCTTGCAGCCTTCCAGATAGGCCAGATAGTGGATGCCGCGATCCTCCACCTGACAGGCAACCAGTACGTTGTACAGGGACTGCTCAATCTCGTCGAAGTTGGCGGCGTTGTCGGGGTCCAGCAGGTGCAGGCGCTGATGCAGCAGCATCCAGAAGGTGGTGCAGCACAGCTCATTGTAGATGTGCTTCTGATCCAGGAAGTAGCAGCCGGGCTTGCGCAGCTCACCCTCGCACATCACGATACCGCCGCCCACGTGCTGCCACTGATCCTTATACATCTCGATGGCGCACAGGGTGGCATTGAGCAGCTTCTCCTCGCCGGTGGCGCGGTAGGTGTCCAACAGACCCTCCAGGGTGGTCAGCAGGGTTCCGTGGGGGTGGTTGCCCAAGTGGGCGTAAATGGCCCGCTGGTCATGGGCCAGCAGCCAGTCGATCCAGTACTCCTCACGGTAGTGCTTCTCGGCAACCTCAAGGTCGCGGGGCACGCCAACAGGAGAGCGATACACCTCGGTGCTGGCCAGATTTCCCTGGAAGCCCAGCTCCAGATCCTTCACATAGGACAGGCAGTCACACTGGTTGAACCAGTCGCCCATACGTCGGACAAGGCCGTAGGCCTTCTCGTTGCCGGCGGCAGCGGCGGCCAGCAGGCCGAAGTTCATCCACGCGCGGACGTAGTTGGGGTACTCTCTATAGTTGAACTTCTCCTTTTCAATGGCCATGAAGTAGCCGTCATCCTCGGCGCAGGCCTCGATCTCGTCCACGATGGCATTCATCATTTCACGAAGCTTCTCGTCCTCCTGCCACATGAGGGTAGTGCCGGCGCCCATCAGGAACATACCGGCCGTCTGGCCGTGGAGCATTCCCTCAAACACGTTCAGGCCCAAGCCGTAGGGCACGCCGGGGGCAGGCTTGCCCGCCTTGACCCGGAACCAGTACAGCATACGATCCAGATCAAAGCGCTTCAGAAACGAAATGTTGTTGTCGTACAGGGTCTTCAGACGGCCACCGGTCAGCTTGACGCCGCCGTAGGCAAGGTTGACTTTGTCGGGGATTGCCTGATTGTGATTGGGTGTGTACTGCATGGTGCAGCCTCCTTATTGTAATTTTATTTACTCCGGTCTGTCCGTCACGCAGGCAGACACAATGTCGCTGTAATAACGGCTGTTGCGATCCCAGTAGTTCAGGTACTTCTTCACGCCGTAGGCGGGGCTGGAGGGGGTACGGGGGTCCAGCTGCTCCATCTCCAGCTCGTCGATGGTGGCAAGCGCGCCGCTGACGTACTCCTCCAGGCGGTCGGCGCAGGTGTCCAGGCGCGCCATCACGCCGCCGATGCGGGCATCGGACACCTCAAAACCGATGGGTTTGCTCTCCATCATCCACTGCTTGCGGAAGGACTTGTGGAACTTCTTGACCAGGTCGCGAATGCGGCGCAGCTCGCCGGCCAGCTCGGCCAGTTTCGCCTTGTCACCGGCCTTGTAAGCCCCGCGGATGCGGATGCCGATGTCGCACTTTTCGGCGGTAACAGCGCACAGGTCACGCATGGTTTCGAACAGGTAGCCCCAGCGGGGATGGTCGCACCAGGGGGTAAGCAGCTTGACCAGTTCCTCATGGTCGGCACGGGCACAGTCGGGAATGGTGGGGTCCATGAGTCCGATGAAGGGGTCGTTATAAAGGATATAACGGGTAGGATGGACGCAGTATTCTTCGCTCTCGTTGCGCTGGGTCAAGTCCAGCAGCAGGAAGGCATCGTAAGGAATATCGTACTTCTCCTCGAAGTTCTTTTTAATCTGCTCTTCGTCGGTAATGCCCTTGGCGATCTGGCTGGCGTAGAACATGCCGGGCAGTACGGCGAAGTGGGGGCACTCGCCGCCGTCGTCACCGAAGGTGCAGATTTCCACGTTCTCCACCCCCTGCTCGATACAGGCTTGGACGGAGTTGCGGATGGCGCAAGTGCTGTAGTAGTTCTCGGGGTTGAAGCCGTGCCAGGACCACACCGCGCCCAGATACCACAGGTTCTCCGCCTTGATTTGCTGGTGGATGTTCATGAGGGCCTTGTAGTCCTCTTTGTCGCGCTTGTAATAGTCCCAGTACATCAGGGCGGCGTTGGCGGGCATCAGGTCGGACACGTCGGCCTTGACCACGTTATTCACGTCGGTGTAATTGTCGTTGCCGGTGGCAAGGCGCACGGGCATATCGCCGGCGATGAGCATCATCTCATAGCCGTACTTGTCGGTGATTTCGCACACCTTGGCCATGTGGCGCTTGAGCACATCCAGCCGCTCATGGTAGCCGTGGAGCTTCATATACTTGCCGCGACCCAGCAGCTCCGCCTCGTCCATAGCCACGCTGATGATGCGGCTGTCGAAGCACTCGGCACAGGTGGCAATCATGGACTCGATAAATTCATAGGTGCGCTCGTCCTCGCACAGCAGGATGTCGGCGCAGTCGTTGATCTCGGAATAGTGTTTCCAGCGGAAAATGGTGGCCATATGGGCCAGGGTCTGAATGGCGGGGACGATCTCCACCCCGTGCGCCTTGGCGTAGGCATTGAGTTCCTTCAGTTCCGCCTTGGAATAGCGGCCGCGGGCGTAACCGAAGTAGGGGTGGCCCTCCACCTCGTAGGTATCCTCGGTATACATCATCAGATGGGTGTAGCCAAGATCAGAAATAATGTCAATCCACTGCTTCAGCGCTTCAACCGTCATAACGGAGTTGCGGGAGCAGTCGACAGAAGTAGCAAAGCGCTTGAAAGGAATTTGCTTGGTCGTTTCGATCACGGTTATCTTCCTCCTCTAATCTGCACAGTGTTTCAAAACAAGTGCTATCATCCAACTTTTAACACGCGTGGGCGGGAAAGTCAAGACGGCGGCGGTGAAAAACACCGCCGCCGCCAACAGTTCACAAAATCCTGCTATATTTTGACAAATTCCTGCGCTTTTTCCCGCAGAACCAGCACACAATTATCTTTCGGACAGTCCAATACGTGGTCCAGCAACCGCCGCTGTACCCGGCCGATTTCCGGGCCGGAAAGGCCCATTTTCGCCAGTTCTCCCCCGGACAGTGCCAGTTGCTCCACCCGGAAACAGGGATTTTGGGCCAGCACCATATCCAACTGTTGCAGATCCTCTGCCCCGGCCATGGCAGCTGCGGCACGGCATCCGTCCTCTCCGTACCGCGCCAGCGCACCGCGCCAATCCCGGTCCGTGAATGGAATCCCGGCCTGCCACAGTTCCCAGCCTGCTGCACAGGCGCGGACCGTTGCCCCGTCCAGTTTCAGTCCGCGCAAAAAACCTTCCACATCGTCCGTTTCCAAACAGGCACACAGCCCCGCCCAGCGGAGCATAGGCTCACAGGGTAGCGCTGCAAGTCGTCCGGTTTTGGTGGGTTTCTGTGCGCTCCACGCCCCCATCAAATCAAGGCCAAAAAGAACCTCAACCAGCTCGGGCCGAGCAGAACACAGGGTCTTTTCCACCTCAACTCTCACCCGTTCTCCAGCAAGCTGTTTCGCTTTACGCGCATTTTGTTTCAAGGCCTCAAGCGTATTTTTCTCGATTGCAAATCCCAGCTGCGCCCCAAAGCGCACCGCCCGGAACATCCGCAGGGCATCCTCGGAAAAGCGGCGGTCCGGCTCCCCCACGCAGCGGATGAGTTTCGCCTGCAAATCCGCCTGACCGCCGAAAGGGTCGATGACCGAACCGTCCCGGGCCAGGGCCATGGCGTTGACGGTGAAGTCACGGCGGGCCAGGTCCTGCTCCAGCGTAGCGTCAAAGCGCACGCCATCCGGGTGCCGCCCGTCGGAGTACCCCGTCTCGGTTCGGAAGGTGGTCACTTCGATGGCTGTGCCCTCTATGATAACCGTCACCGTGCCGTGTTTTATGCCCGTAGGCACAGTATGGTCAAAAACCGCCATCACCTGCTCCGGCAGGGCGTTGGTGGTCACATCCCAGTCACCGGGGGTACGGCCCAGCAGCAGGTCCCGGACACAGCCGCCCACAGGGTAGGCCTCAAACCCCGCCCGCCACAGCGTTTCACAACAACTCTTCGTGCTTTTCTCTACGCTCTGCCAAAGCATTTTCCCGCCTCCCCGGTATGATTTGAAGCAGGGCTGCTTATATTTAAGCACACCCCTTGTCATTTTGTCATTGTTGTACTATAATAATGACATTATAAATCAAATTAAAGGATGTGTAAACCGCATGGTTTCTCACCCCATTGAAACATATCTTCGTCCCGGCTGCCGCGCCCATTTGGTGGGCATCGGTGGTGTTTCCATGTCCCCGCTGGCCGAAGTGCTGCGCGGGGCGGGCCTTACGGTCACCGGCTCGGATATGCAGCGCAGTCCCACGGCGGAGCGGCTGGAATCCCTAGGCATCACCGTCACCATCGGCCATCTGCCCGAAAGCGTGCAGGGCGCCGACTGCGTCATCCGCACCGCCGCCGTCCACGACGACAACCCCGAGATCGCCGCCGCCCGCGCCGCCGGGATCCCTGTGTTTGAGCGGGCACAGGCCTGGGGCGCCCTGATGAAGCAGTACCAAAACGCCCTGTGTGTGTCCGGTACCCACGGCAAGACCACCACCACCTCCATGTGCACCCACATCTTTATGGCCGCGCAGACCGACCCCACCGTTATGATCGGCGGTCACCTGCCCCTGCTGGGAGCGGGCCATCGGGTTGGAAAGGGCGACACGGTGATCATGGAGTCCTGCGAGTACTGTGACTCCTTCCTCTCCTTCTTCCCCACCGTGGCCGTTATTTTGAATGTAGAAGCGGACCATTTGGACTACTTTGCCGACCTGGCTGCGGTCCAGCGTTCCTTCCGCGCTTTCGCCGGCCTGGTCCCCGGCCACGGCTGGGTGGTGGCCAACGGCGAGGACCCCAACACCGTGCAGGCCCTGGCCGATTACGACGGCAATATCATCACCTTTGGCGTGGAAACCGGTGTTGTTCACGCCGGAAACCTGTCCTTCACCAACGGCATGGCGGAATTTGACATCATAGCGGACGGCCGCCTTTATGCCCACGCCGTCCTGCAGGTGCCCGGTATGCACAACGTAAAAAACGCTCTTGCCGCCGCTGCCGCCGCCTATGTGATGAACATTCCCGCCGCCGCCGTGACGGAGGGTTTGGGCTCCTTCACCGGTGCGGGCCGCCGTTTCGAGTTCAAGGGTGAGTACAACGGCGCCCGCATTTACGACGACTATGCCCACCACCCCAGCGAGGTGGAGGCGCTGCTCACCGCGGTGAAACCCTTGGGTTACAAGCGCATCGTCTGCGCCTTCCAGCCCCACACCTATACCCGGACCAAGGAGCTGTTTGACGACTTCTGCCGGGTGCTGAAGCTTGCCGACGTGGCCCTGCTGGCCGAGATCTACGCCGCCCGGGAGAAAAACACCATCGGCATCTCCTCCCGCGATCTGCTGCCCCATATCCCCGGGGCAGCCTACTATGAAACGCTGGATGGGCTGACCGATGCCCTGGCTGAACTTGCCCAACCCGGCGACCTCATTTTGACGGTGGGTGCCGGCAGCATCTACACCGTGGGCGAGGCACTGGCCCAACGCAAATAACCGCACAAAAACCCCGGATGCATATGCATCCGGGGTTTTACGCTGTTTGTCAGCCGTTGGTGGTGACCGCCTCCAGCACGTCGTAGCGGTCCATGGGAAACTCCTTGGTCATGGCCAAGGCCTCTTCAATATCGATGTTGACGATTTTACCGTCCTTGGTGGCAATAACGCAGTTGCCGTTTCCGCTCATCAGAGCCTGCACCGCCTCGTAACCCATGCGGGTTCCGGTCTCGCGGTCCCGGGAGGTGGGGGAACCGCCGCGCTGGATGTGGCCCAGTACGGTCACGCGGGGGTCAAGGCCGGTAGCCTCGTGAATTTTGGCGGAGATATCCATGGCACTGCCCGCGCCCTCGGCCACCACGACCATAAAGTGGGTGCGGCCGGCCAGACGGGCCTGACGGATCTTCTCCACCACGTCCCGCTCCACGTCCACGCTTCGCTCCGGGATCAGCACGGCGGTGGCGCCGGTGGCGATGCCCACGTACAGCGCAAGGTAACCAGCCTGACGGCCCATAACCTCCACCACGGAGCAGCGCTCGTGGGACTGCATGGTGTCACGGAGCATATCGATGGCATATACTGCCGTATTGCAGGCGGTATCAAAGCCGATGGTGTACTGAGAGCAGCCGATGTCGTTGTCGATGGTGGCGGGAATGCCAACCACGGGAATCCCATGGCGGGACAGGGCCAGCGCGCCGCGGAACGTGCCGTCGCCGCCGATGGCGATCACACCGTCCAGACCCAACAGACGGCAGGTGTCCACCGCCTTCTTCTGCCCCTCTTCGGTTTTGAATTCCTCACTGCGGGCGGTATACAGCACCGTGCCGCCCTTTTCGATGATGTGGCTGACCGTACCCGCATCCATGCGAATGAAGTCGCCCTTGATCAGGCCGTTGTAGCCGCGGCGGATGCCGATGCACTCCACCCCCCGGCTCATGGCGGTGCGGACCACCGCGCGAACCACCGCGTTCATGCCCGGGGCGTCGCCGCCGCTGGTCAATACGCCGATCCGCTTGATTTTATGTTCCATACAGGTCACTCCCCATCTGTTATATTCCGTCTATGTTATACCATTTTATCACATTGATTGTCAAGAAATTCACCCGCCGCACCTCCGTTTTTTTCCTGTAAAAAACTTTTTCAAAAAAAGATAATTTTCCTGTTGACATAGCCGTTCGTTTCAATTATAATAGCACCTGCCGTTCGAGTTAGCGGCACAACAGGGGAGCATAGCTCAGCTGGTAGAGCGCATGCCTTACAAGCATGATGTCACAGGTTCGAGCCCTGTTGTTCCCACCATTTTATCCTTTACCATCTGGCTCGGTAGTTCAGTTGGTTAGAACGCCGGCCTGTCACGCCGGAGGTCGAGGGTTCAAGTCCCTTCCGAGTCGCCACGTAAAATATCAGCGTTAGCT
>JAFQHV010000012.1 GCA_017397835.1 Oscillospiraceae bacterium | reverse complement strand
GGCGGCGACATCACCCGTAAGAAAAAGCTGCTGGAAAAGCAGAAGGAAGGCAAGAAGAAGATGCGCTCCCTCGGCTCGGTACAGTTGCCTACGGAAGCATTTATGGCGGTTCTTAAATTGGATAGCGAGGATTAATAAAAAAGAACACCCCATGCCAAGCGGCATGGGGTGTTCTTTACAGAGAATGGACACGCTTTCGGTATCCCGTGGGAGAGATACCGAATTTTTGCCGGAACACCCGGCTGAAGTGGTTGCAATCGGAAAACCCGCAATCCAGAGCGATCTCCGTAACCGGAAGTTCTGTCTGCAGCAGAAGCTCTGTGGCCGCATGCAGCCGGATGTTTTGCAGATACTCCTTCGGTGTTTGCCGGTAGAGCTTCTCAAACTGCCTGCGAAAGTGCCGCTCCGACATATGAACCGACTCCGCCAGTCCGGAAATGGAAAGGGGGTCCGGGTACTCCCGCTCCATCTTTGCAAGGGCGGAGGCCATCTGCCAGGTCCCTTTTTCCGGGATGGAGCGGCTGTAGTCCCGCGACAGCAACACGATCAGCTGCGTCAACCCGCTGAGCAAAACCGTCTGAAATCCGGGCAGCGCCTGATTGTATTCCTCATACATCCCATCCAAAATCCGCTGCGCTTTTTTCAGCTCCGCCGGCTCCAGCGTCAGCCGCCGGACGGTGGGGTCCTCCGGCTGTTCCATGAGAAAAAGAGCATGAAACCCCGGCAGCTTCAGCAGGTCACTGCCCATGTTACGCATGGCACGGCCGTCAAAGCCTAAATTGTAGAGCTCCAATCCATCAATCTGTGATATTTCGTGTGTTGCTCCTTTCCCAACGATAAAAACATCACCGGGACCGACGGAGAAGCTCTGTCCGTTTATGGAGTTGATGGCGCTGCCCGAAAGGATAAGTTCCAGCTCGTGAAAATCATGGGTGTGAGGGCGATAATCCCGCGCCGGAGACACCCGGTGCAGGGAAAAACCCAAATCACCGTATCGGAGCATTCCGGAAAACTTTACATTCTTCATGTCCGAATTGTACTAATCTATGACCGAAAAGTCAAGGAAGATGCCCTTCTTTTTTTGCTATAGTTGCTTTGCAGGCTTGACACAACCCTCAAACATCGTATTCTTTAGGTAAGGAGGCATTGCAATGTCCCGGTATATTCCCTTCTCTCTGCATTGGGATGATGCTCCCCTGGACATTTCGTTCCTGTTCGAACAGGAAAAACCGGCGGGTAAGCACGGCTTTTTGACCATTCAGGGGGATAAAATGGTATTCGAAGACGGGACGATAGCCCGTTTCTTCGGAACTCTCTTTAACAGCGGCATGAACTTCTGCTCCCACGAACACGCCGAGACCGTTGCCCGGCGGCTTGCCAAGTTCGGCATCAACGTGGTGCGGCTGCATCAGATGGACGCGGACTCCTCCTGTCCGAATTTGTTTAATTTCACCCGGGGCGTTCACGAAAACAACACCCTGTCCTTCGACCCCCGCAGTCTTGACCGGCTGGACTATCTACAGGCCTGCCTGAAAAAAGAGGGCATTTACGTCTATGTGGACGGCATCAATCACCGAATTTTCCGCTCCGGCGATGGGGTGCGCAATGCCCATCTGGTGGATCAGCGGTCTGCCCGTCCCTTCTGCCTGTTTGACCGGATCATGATTGAACTGGAAAAGAAATTCAACCATGATCTCATGACCCATGTGAACCCTTACACCGGTCTGCGCTGGTGCGATGACCCGGCGGTCATCGTGTTCAAGCTGGCCAGCGAGCTGACCATGTTCCAGCTGCCCACTCAGGACAAGTGGCCCATCAACGGCGTGGAGCCCTACTGCACGGAGCTGGAGGCCCGATACCGGGAATGGGCAGCCGAACAGGGTATCGAAGTCGGTCCGGAACCGGTGGATCTGGACTCCAAAACCAACCGCTCCCTGCGCGCGTTCTATGTGAAGCTGGAACGGGAGTATTACGAGGAAATGACTGCTGCGCTGCGAGCCGACGGGGTAAAAGTCCCCATCATCCGGGATGCGCCCATGTTCTGTCTGGATCACCTGACCTCCCTGCACGGGGCCGACTACAGCGACAATCATCTGTACTGGTGGGCCGGCGACCAGCGGGACTTCATGAGCAAAAATCTCAGCGGCTCGTTTAATACCATGGCCGAGAGCATTGCCATCACCCGTCTGGGCAAGAACGCCCATTTTATCTCCGAGTGGGATGCCCCCTGGCCCAACCACTACCGGGCGGAGGCGCCCATTTTCCTGTCCGCCATGGCCTGCTTTCAGGGTACTTCCGGTATGACCGTCCACACCTACCGCTACGGCTGCCGGGAGGATGAGATGACCACCGGCCGCCTTGGTCGGGACATCGTCATCGGCGGCAGCTACTACCGCGGCACTTTTGACACCTACAACGACCCGGCCAAGTTCGGTCTTTTTTACCACGCCGCGCTGATGATGCGCCGACACGATATTCAGGAGGCCAGACAGTGGGTGTCCATCAAATTCCCCCACCACACCCAGCCGGAATCCATCGTCTACCCCAAGGACATCTCCGGACACATGGCCGGGGACATCTATCAACATAAAGTTTCCGTCCGGTTGGAGGGCATGGCGCCCTTTGCCGACTACGAGATTCCCTACGATATGCCCGCCGGCTCCCGGATGGAGCTGTCCGATGCCGGCGACCTGACCATCGTCACCGACGAGAATTACGAGCGGCCCAAGCGCTTGGTCTCCGACACCGGGGAGCTGGTTCGGGATCTGGAACACTCCATCGGCACCGTGGACAGCCCCAACACCAAGGCGGCCTACGGTTTTATTGGCGGACATGAATTGCAGCTGACTGATGTAACCATCAAGGCGGAAACGGATTTTGCCGTCATCGCCCTGTCCACCCTGACGGATGCCCCTATCTGCCAATCCGAAAACATTCTGCTTACCGCCGTGGGTCGGTGCAAAAATACCGGCTACACCGACGAGGAGCTGCCCAACGGTCACCGGAAGGTCACCAACCACGGTACCGGCCCGGTGCTGATCGAGGCCATCGAGGCCGAGATCCGCATCAAAAGTCCTCACCACAACCTGCGTGTGGTGTCCATTGACGAGGACGGCTTCATCACCGGCAAGATCCCCAGCCGCTACGAGGACGGCGAGCTGGTTTTTGAGATCGGCAAGGAATTTGCCCAGATGTACTATCTGATTCAAACCGTGTAAGAAAGGGAGGAAACGATCATGTCGAAACTGTTTGCAGCCTTTGGCGAGGTGGAGCTGCCCTGCCCCATCGGCACCTTGCTGGCCGGTTGGATCCCGCCGGAGCGCCCCGCCCGGCTGAAAATGGACCCCATTCAGGCGACCATGGCCATGCTGAAAAACGAGGAGGCCCTGCTGGTCCTTGTCAGCATGGATGTAATTTTTCTGGAGGTTGAGGATGCGGACGAAATCCGCTGCCTGATCGCAGATGCGGTGGGTACCACCTATGACCGCGTTTTGGTGGGTATCACACACAACCACTGCGGCCCCTCCACCATGGAGTTCTGCGGCACCCCCAAGGATCTTGAATTTGTGGCTGCCATGAAAAAGCTGCTGGTGCAGTGTGCCAAAGATACATGCGCCCGGCTGGAGCCGGCGGTGCTGGGCAGCGGCTTTACCTATGAAAATGACATCACCTGGAACCGTCGCTATATCCTGCGCGACGGCTCCGCCTTTGCTCATCCGCAGGTGGATAAAACGGAGGTTCTCTGTGCCGAGGGACCCATTGATCCCCAGGTGGGCGTGATCTGCGTGCGCAATATGGGCGGCGATGCCATGGGCTATGTGGTGAATTTCGCCTGCCACCCGCTGTTTTACGGCGGGCAGTGTATTGCCACCGCCAATTTCCCCGGCGTGCTGCGCCGGGAGCTGAAAAAGCTGGAAAACCCCGACTGTATCACCGTGTTCCTGCAGGGCGCTGCCGGCGATATCAGCCACAGCAACCCCTTCGACAAAAAGCGCACCACCATGGAGTCTGTTGGCCGGCGTTTGGCTGAACGCAGTTATGAAGTGGCACTGGCCGCCCCCTATTCCGGCGACGTTGCCCTGGATGCCCGGGCCGGCGATGTAAGTATTCCCAAGCGCGTGCTGACCGACGAGCAGGTCGCCCGGGCCAAGCGGGTGCTGGCCGGGGAGGATGTGGTCATCGAGCCCACATGGCATCCCGTGTCCAGCATGGACCTCAAGGTATTTGCTGCCGAACTGGTAGCGTTGAAGGAAGACCAGCTGCGCCAGCCGGAGATTCGAACCCCGCTGCAAGTGTTGAAAATCGGTCAAACGGCATGGGCCACCGTCCCGGCAGAGCTGTTTGTAAAACTGGGCATGGAGATCAAGCTGGGCAGCAGCATCGACCAGACCTATGTGGCCGCCTACACCAACGGTCTGGTGGGTTATGTCTGCACACCGGAGGCCTACGCCCACGGCGGCTATGAGGCCACCCCCTGCCGCAACAGCAGCGTGGCAGACCCCGGCGCGGGTGCTGTCATTGTCAAGGGTCTGCTGGATTTGCTGGCGACCCTGTAATCCTCCCAATAAAGCAATAAAAACCCGGGCGGACACGAATGTGTCCGCCCGGGTTGCTTTTTTCTATGACAGAAGCCTTACTTGATCTCCTCGCCGGCCTCTTTCTTGGCCTTGATCTCGCGGATGGCGTCCTTGTAGGACAGGTTGACGCGGCCCTTGTCGTCGATCTCGGTGACCTTGACCCAGATCATGTCGCCGATGTTGACTACATCCTCCACCTTCTCCACGCGATGCTCAGCCAGCTTGGAGATATGCACCATGCCGTCCTTGCCGGGAGCCAGCTCCACGAAAGCGCCGAACTGCAGGATGCGAACCACCTTGCCGTAGTACAGCTCGCCCACCTCGGGAACAAAGACGATGGTCTCGATCATCTTCTTGGCGGCGTCGCAGGCCTCGGCATTGGGGGAGGCGATGTGGATGGTGCCGTCGTCCTCGATGTCCACGGTGGCGCCGGACTCGGCAACGATCTTCTGGATGACGCTGCCGCCCTTGCCGATGACCTCGCGGATCTTGTCGGGGTCGATCTTGATGGTGATCATCTTGGGGGCGTACTTGCTGACCTCGGGACGGGGAGCGGCGATGCAGGGCAGCATGATCTCGTCCAGGATGGCGTAGCGGGCATCGCGGGTGATGTCCAGAGCCTCCTTGATGATCTCGTGGGACAGACCGTCGTTCTTCAGGTCCATCTGGATGGCGGTGATACCGGCCTTGGTACCGGCAACCTTAAAGTCCATCTCACCGTGGAAGTCCTCCACGCCCTGGATGTCGATGAAGGTGGTGAAGCCGCCCTCGTCGTCCTGGATCAGGCCGCAGGAGATACCGGCAACAGGAGCCTTGATGGGCACACCGGCATCCATCAGAGCCAGGGTGGAGCCACAGATGGAGCCCTGAGAGGTGGAGCCGTTGGAGGACAGGACCTCGGACACCACGCGGATGGCGTAGGGGAACTCCTCCACGCTGGGCAGCACGGGGATCAGGGCGCGCTCAGCCAGAGCACCGTGGCCGAACTCGCGGCGGTTGGTGCTGCGGGGAGGCTTGGCCTCGCCCACGGAGTAGGGGGGGAAGTTGTAGTGATGCAGGTAACGCTTGTCGTCCTCTTCCCAGATGGTGTCCAGCTTCTGGCTGGCAGCCAGGGTGTTCAGAGTGGCGATGGACAGGACCTGAGTCTGGCCGCGGGTGAACATGCCGGAGCCGTGGACGCGGGGCAGCAGGCCAACCTCGGCAGCCAGGGGACGGATCTCGTTCTTGGCGCGGCCGTCCACGCGGTGACCCTCCAGCAGCCAAGCCTTGACGATCTTCTTCTGGAACTTGTAGGTGAACTCCTCCAGGTACTGGTCCATGTCGGGGTACTGCTCCAGATACTTCTCGTGCCACTTGTCGATCATGGCGTTCCAGCGCTGCTCGCGCACATTCTTGTCGTCGGTGTCCATGGCGGCCTTGGCCTCGTCCATGAAGTTGGCCACGATGTCGTCGAACAGCTCCTGATTGAAGGCGGCGTGCTCGTACTCCATCTTGGGCTTGCCCACCTCGGCCACGATACCGTTGATGAACTCGATCTGCTTGCGGATCTCCTCATGGGCCTTGACGATACCGGCGTACATGATCTCGTCGGGGATCTCGTCGGCACCGGCCTCGATCATGACCACCTTCTCCTGAGTGGCGGCAACGGTGACGTCCATGCGGCTGGTCTTGCGCTGCTCCTGATTGGGGTTGAGCACGATCTGACCGTCGCAGTAGCCCACCTCCAGACAGCCGATGGGGCCGGCGAAGGGAGCCTCGGACATGCTCACGCAGGCGGAGGCGCCGATCATGGCGGTCACCTCGGGGGAGCAGTCGTAGTCCACGCTCATGACGGTGCAGTGGATGCACACGTCGTTGCGGAAGTCGGCGGGGAACAGGGGGCGCATGGGGCGGTCGATCAGGCGGCTGGCCAGCACGGCGGGCAGGGAGGGACGACCCTCGCGGCGCATGAAGGAACCGGGGATGCGGCCCACGGCGTACAGCTTCTCCTCAAAGTCAACGGACAGGGGGAAGAAGTCGATGCCGTCGCGGGGACGGGGGGCCACGGTGACAGCCACCATAACGGAGGTCTCGCCGTAGGTGACCATGGCGGAAGCGGAAGCCAGCTCGGCCATCTTGCCCACCTCGATGGTCAGGGGACGGCCGCACAGATCCATGGTCCACTTCTTGTTCTTGGGGAACTGCTTGTGGGTAATGATAGTAGCCATAATTACACTCCTTTTCTTTTGTCGGCCGGAGCACGCCCTTTAGCACTTGGATAAACCCCCGCATTCCTCGCTGTTCGCGACGGCTCGGACGCTTATTCAACTGCTAAAAAAGCGCTGTGCGCTCCGGCAAATCGTTTGGTTCAATATGCGAGAAAAGGGTGGTATGGAACGTCCACACCACCCTATTCTTACATTACTTACGGATGCCCAGCTTGGCGATCAGAGCGCGGTAACGCTCGATATCCTTGGCCATCAGGTAGTCCAGCAGCTTGCGGCGCTTACCGATCATCTTGTACAGGCCGCGGCGGCTGTGGTTGTCCTGCTTGTGCACGCGCAGGTGCTCGGTCAGCTCGTTAATGCGAGCGGTCAGGATGGCCACCTGGACCTCGGGAGAACCGGTGTCGGTAGCATGGGTGCGGTTGGCCTCGATAACGGCCGTCTTTTCGTCCTTACGGATCATGGTTGTTTCCACCTTTCATTTATTTTGCCCCTTGTGCTGCGTAGCGGGCGGGTGAAGCCCCACCCTGTTGGGTGAGCCGTTATCCCGAAACGAAGCAGACGGGCGAATTTGCGCATGAGAACTCATGCTCGGTTACTATACCACAGTTTTTCCCTCGTGTAAAGCAAAAAATGCCGTTTTTGTGGGAATTTTTTGCCTTTTTTCAGCCGATACCACATCTTGGGTTTGACAACCGCAGCAAGCCACGAAATGTAACACCGCCCAAAAGTTTGGGCGGTGCTTTCGTCTATTTAATCCCGGTACTGCAGCACAATTTTCTTGCATTCCCTGCAGCGGAACGCAGCAGCCTTGTGCCCGCTGAACAGGCCGCCGGTCTGCCCGCAGGTCAGGTCAATGCGCTCCCTGCCGCCCAGGGGCAGGGCCGCCACGGGGCGGGCCTGGGCCGTCCAGTAAAGGCCGTCCCGGCTTTGGATGACGCCCTCATCCATGGGTTTTCCACAATAGGGGCAGGTCATAATTACGCCTCCTTGAATTTCAGGCTCTCCGCCACGGCCAGTTCGTCGCAGCGGTTGTTGTACTCGTTGCTGGCGTGTCCCTTTACCCAATGGAGGTTGACTTTGTGGCGGTCGCACAGGGACAAAAGCTGCTCCCACAGGTCGGGGTTCAGGGCGGGCTTCTTGTCCGCCTTGATCCAGCCCTTGGCCTGCCATCCCTTGGCCCAGCCCTTTTCCAGGGCGTCGATGACGTACTTGCTGTCGGAATACAGCTCCACGATGCAGGGCTCGGTCAGGGCGGACAGGGCGGTGATGACCCCGGTAAGCTCCATGCGGTTGTTGGTGGTCTGCGCCTCGCCGCCGGACAGCTCTTTCTTATGAGCGCCATACATCAAAATGGCACCCCAGCCCCCGGGTCCGGGGTTGCCGGAGCAGGCCCCGTCGGTATAGATGGTAACCGTTTTCATGTCATCCCTCTTCCTGCGCTTACGCTGCTTCCAATTCCAGTTCCAAGGATACAGGATATCCGCCCAAAAGTCAAATGCCCCAAGCATGACCCGTTGGTCATGAAAGCGGGAAAGACAACCGACTAATAAATAGGCCACCCACGGAGCAGCGAACCAAAGCAGTACAAAGGCACCAATACCCGCCAAAATCCCCTCTAATAAGTTCATAATACCACCTCTCCCTTATCATTATATCACTTTTCTTGCCTAAATCCATCGAATTTGATTGTATTTACAAATAATATGTCCGTATAATGCAGGGGCGGCGCTGTGTACAATTACCTTGAGGTGATTTTCATGGACATTCGCCATCACAAGGAATGGATTCAAATTGGACTGAACATTCTCCACTATCGGAAAGAGCGCCGACTGACACAGCAGGAGCTGGCAGATGCCTGCGGCGAGGATGGAATGAGTCGAAATTATATTCAACGTATCGAAACCGCCGCCTGTTCCTGCAGTCTGGATACCCTCATCAACATCGCCCGGGCGCTGGATGTCCCCCTGTACAAGCTGTTTGAGTTCAAAGAATGACAAAAAACGACACCGTTACCTGTGTAACGGTGTCGTTTTTTATTCATTCTGCGTTTTTAAGCCTTCCCCTGGGGGAAGGTGGCACGGCGCAGCCGTGACGGATGAGGGGACATTTAATTCCACCTCCCGGTTAATTGCAGCGCACACACCTTCAAAATTTGATTTGATATCCAGATTGGTAAATCGGATGACACGCAGTTTCTCCACCTGCTGCAGATACTCGGTCCGGGCCGCATCATATTGCAGTCCGTTCTCTTCAAAGTGCTGTGACCCGTCCAGCTCAATAACGAGCTTGGCCCGGTCACAATAAAAGTCCACAATGTATCGGCCAAACGGTTTTTGCCTGCGAAACTGCAAAGGATGGTCTTTCAAAAAGTCATACCAAAGGTGATTTTCCTCTTTTGTAGCTTTTTTCCGCAGTTCCTGGGCGCGGGTTCGCATCAACATTTGTTTTTCCATGTCTGTGACACTCCCCTCATCCGCCCCAGTGTGCGCACTGGGGCACCATCCCCCAGGGGAAGGCTTTTTCAGGGTCTTCCCAGGATGGCCTGTCGGCGCTGTTGGTACTCCACGTCCTCCAAAAGGCCCGCGTTTTTCAGCGTTTCCAGCTGCTCCAGGCGCTTTTCCTTCGCACAGCCATCATAGGAATAAGCTTGCGGTGTATGGACGTGGGTAACATTCGGGCGGCCCTTTTCCTGCACGGGGCCTGTCTTGGTGCGGACCGGCCGGGGTTTTGCCGCCGGAGTCGGCCTGCCTTGGGCCGCAGCGTTCTTTTTGCTTTGATTGTAAGCCGCCAGAACGATGGCCGCAAGGAAACCCAGCGGAGGGGCCACGAAAAACAGGATAATCACGAGGAATGCCAAAGGAGAACCTTTTTTCTCTGGTTGCTTCATTGCCTCGGCCTCCTTTCTGTGGGAATCAGGTCTGCTCCTCGGCAGGGATTTCGGCGATCTCTTCCTGCGCCTCATGCTCGGTCAGGGCCATGGAGATGACCTTATCGCCCTCCTCGCGGAAGCGCATGACGATGATGCCCTGGGTGGCGCGGTTGTTGGTGACCTTGATATTCTCCACGGGGGTGCGGATCAGGATGCCCGCCTGGGTGACCAGCAGCAGGTCCTCGCTGCCGTCCACCACTTTGACCCCCACGATCTTGCCGGTTTTCTCGGTGACCATGTAGTTTTTGATGCCGATACCGCCGCGGTTGGTGATGCGGTACTCCTCCACGGGGGTGCGCTTACCGTAGCCCCGCTCGGTGATGGTCAGCACGTCCTTGCCGGGAATGGCACGGGCGGCGCCCACCACGTAGTCGCCGGGACGCAGCTTGATGCCGCGGACGCCGACGGCGGTGCGGCCCATGGCGCGCACGTCGTTCTCGTCGAAGCAGCAGGCCATGCCGTCGTGGGTGGCGATCAGGATCTTCTGATTGCCGTCGGTCTCCCGCACGGCGATGAGCTCGTCGCCCTCGTCCAAAGTCAGGGCGCGGATACCGCTCTGGCGGATGTTCTTCAGGGCGGACACGGGCAGGCGCTTGACGGTGCCGTTGCGGGTGACCATGACCAGGAACAGCTCCGCCTCATCGTCCAGAGTGCGGGTGTGGATCATGGTCTGCACCCGCTCGCCCGGCTCCACCTGCAGGATGTTGATGATGTTGGTGCCCTTGGCGGCCTTACCGCTTTCGGGGATCTGATAGCCCTTCTTGCGGTAGACCTTGCCGGTATCGGTGAAGAAGAACAGGAAGTCATGGCTGGAGGCAGTGAACACGTCCACCACGCAGTCCTCGTCCCGGGTGGTCATGCCCTTGCGGCCCTGACCGCCCTTACCTTGGGCGGCGTATTCGCTGACGGGGGTACGCTTGATATAACCTGCCTGAGTCAGGGTAAAGACGCACTGCTCCTCCTCGATCAGGTCCTCAATGTCGATCTCGTCG
>JAFQHV010000011.1 GCA_017397835.1 Oscillospiraceae bacterium | reverse complement strand
TGGAGGCCATGCCGTTCAGGGGCAGGTAGTAGTTCATCATGGAGAACATGCCCTTCTTCATCTCGCCGCCGTACCAGGTGTTCAGGATGACCTGCTCCTTGGAAGTCAGGTTGAAGATAGCGGCAGTCTCGGAGTTCAGGCCCAGCTCCTTGTAGTTGGTCACCTTGGCCTTGGCGGCGTTGTAGGAGACGAAATCAGGCTCGAAGTTCTCGAGCTCCTCGGCGGTGGGGGCGATGAACATATTCTTGACGAAGTGAGCCTGCCAGGCCACTTCCATGATGAAACGGATGGCCATGCGGCTGTCCTTGTTGGTGCCGCAGAACACGTCCATGACGTACAGCTTCTTGTTGGACAGCTGCTCGATGGCCAGACGCTTGCACTCGTCCCAGGCCTCGATGGAGGCGGGCTTGTTGTCGTTCTTGAACTCGTCACTGGTCCACCACACGGTGTTCTTGGAGGTGTCGTCCATGACGATGAACTTATCCTTGGGGGAACGGCCGGTGTAGATGCCGGTCATCACGTTGACGGCGCCCAGCTCGGTCACCTGACCCTTTTCAAAGCCGGTCAGGGCGGGATCGGTCTCGGCGACAAAGAGCTCCTCAAAGCTGGGGTTGTGGACGATCTCGGTGGCGCCGGTAATGCCATACTTGGTCAGATCCAGATTCATAGTGATTACCTCTTTCCTATAAAAAATTTAATGTTTCACGTATTAGGATGCCGCCCGGAGCGCAGTTGCATACGCCGGAGCGGCGGTGCATCGTGTTAACAACGGATGATGTTAACATTCTATACCCATCTTAGGTATTGTAACAGTTTTTGCTCACGAAATCAATACTTTGCATTTATGAAAAACGGAGTTTGCGAAATTTGGTCGTTTATCCAAAGAAAGGGTGCTTTTTGGCGAAATCAGCCGTACTTGTTCCATAAAAAGACCCCGCAGTCCGAAGGCTGCGGGGACGTGTTGGTTTGTTCAGCGCTGGCGGGTCATGGGGATGGGGGACAGACCCTCGGGACGGTCGTACAGCTGGCAGCCGCAGTCGTCCAGATGGTTCAGCTTGAAGCCGTTGGCCTTGTACGCCTCGTAGTCAAAGGCGTTGAGCTCGTCGATGGCGATCTGATGGAAGCGGTCGAAGTCGGGCCACCACTCCCAGCCGCTGCCGAAGTCGTTGTACAGGTAGGCATCGGCGCACTGCTTGCCCAGCTCGGGGGTGACGTAGAAGGCACCCATGGCCAGCACGTTCACGCCGTTGCCGGAGATGGCGCGGAAGGCGGCGGGGACGGACTCCACCACGCCGGCGTGGACACCGGGGCACTTGCTGGCGGCGATGTGGATGCCCATGCCGGTGCCGCAGAAGATCATGGCGCGCTCAAACTCCTGCTCGGCGATCATGGCGCCCACCCGCAGACCGATGCGGTGGAACATCAGCTCGGTATCGTTGGGGTCGGAGTCGGCCTTGACGCCGATGTCGGTGATGGTCCAGCCCTTTTTCTCCAGGTACTCCTTGATGGCCTCCTTCAGGGGGTAGCCGGCGAAATCGGCGGCCATGAGAAGCTGCTTGTCTTTTACCATTTTCATTGAAGGTTCCTCCTTGAATCAGTTGTTGAGTATGGTGTGCACCAGCTGCCAGGCGAACAGCTCGTGCATTTTGCGCGTGGGATGGTTCAGACCGTTGCACAGCAGGGCGGAGGTGTCCACGCCCTTTTCGTACATATTTTTCCAGATGGCGTAGCAGTCGCACAGGATGACGTTTTCCTCCCTGCACACCTGGCGGGCGGCATCGATGTAGGCGTCGAACTCGCCGTTGAGCTGCCGCTCGGCAAACATGGGGCCGTGGGGGGCCAAAATGGGCCCTTCGCCCACGTACTCGGAGTGGGTGTTCATCATGTTTGGGGTCATAAAAATGACCTCAATATCCGCCTGCTTGGCTGCGGAGAAGATATTGTGCAGAGCCTCTTTATATTTGGCAAGACCCTCGTTGAGGTAGTGCACGTCGTTCAGACCGAAGCACACGATGAGCAGGTCGGGCTTCAGGGGCAGCACGTCCCGCTGGAACCGCTCCCATCCCTTGGGGGCGCCGCTGCCGTCCACGCCGGCGTTGAAGATGGACACGGGGGCGTTGGGCCACAGCATGGCCAGCAGTTCCCGGAGCTTCTCGGGGTAGCCGTACATACTGTCAAAGACGCACTTCATCTGGTTGTTCTTCTCGTAGACCTCAAACACGCCCTGGGTCACGCTGTCACCCAAAAAGGCGATGAAGGGGGAACGGGTGCCCTGGTTGTCCTTGGTTTTCCGGTTCAGAATTTCTGTGAAACGCACACTGATACACTCCTTTATTCGTTCAAAAGATCGTATTTGCCGTACAGATAGATGGGCATGCCGGACCAGCCGTGGCACAGGGAGCCGTCCCGGCTAAAGCTGAACATTTCCGTGGTCTTGATCCCGGCGACCTCCCAGAAAGAAGTGGCACCGGCGAAGAGCATGCCGCCCCAAGTCTCCTCCACGTCCCGGCGGACGAACTGGCGGTACTTGTCGTCCTCCTGCAGCAGCACGTCGTACTCGTAGGTGCGAGCGCTGAGCATACAGGGGACCATCTCCGGCTTGAGCATGTTCTCAATAACGGTGGCGCGCAGATGTCCGGGGGTGGCGCCTACGTACAGGGGCAGCACCTGCAGGAAGGTGTACAGCGTCGGATTGGCACCGTCGGTGCGGGCCATGTACACGTTGCGCTGGGGGTCGAAGAAGGCCTTGTGCAGGTTCTCGTTCAGTCTGGCGTGCAGGTCGTCGTAGTGGGCGGCCAGTTCCGGCTGCACCACGTCGCACAGACGGGCAAAGCAGCGGAAGCTGTCGGAGGCAAATGCGTTCATGGCGCACTCGTAGGGGGCTGTCTCCAAGAACTTCTCCAAACCGCCAAGGCCGGGGTTCCAGGAGTAGAAGTTCCAGTACTGCTTGCCCACGAAGCTGGGCAGCAGGCCGGTTTCGTCCATCTGCCGCTCCAGCATCTCGGTGACCGTCTTGGCCACGGGGAACATCTCACGGATGAAGTCCTTATCCCCGGAATACTCCATGTACTCCATCAGCTGACGGATGTAAATGGAGGTGAAGGAGGGGATGGTGATGGGGAATTTGCCGGGGGCACCCAGCTCCAAATGGCCATCCTCGCGCAGGCTCATACCCAGCAGACGCAGGGATTCGCGCACGATTTCAAATTCGTTGTCAAAGGCGTAGTAGCCGGCCAGCATCTGCACCCGGCTGTCGAAGGTGTACAGGGACTGTTCCCGCCAGGGGCAGTCCTCGTGGTGCTCGTGAAAACACATGTGCAGGGTGCGCACGGCCACGTCGTAGATCTTACGGTGCAGGCCGTCCCGGATGGGATTGGGCTTGATGTTTATGGGGTAGTCGGCAAAACGGATGCCCGCCTCGCGGAGCACGCCGCTGCGGCTGTGGATATGTACCTGCAGATAGCGCAGACCCATGCGCAGGAAAGGATCGAAGAAGCGGTTGCGGCCGGGTTTGGCGTGGTAGGTGACGGCGAAGTTGCGGCTGCTGATGTGGGAACGGACACGCAGGTCCTCCAAATGTTCGCCCCAGCCGATGTACACGTCACATTCCTCGGGCACATCAAAGTCCAGATTCAGGTAACCGGCGGACTCCTGCTCCATGTCAAAGACGAAGTAGACACCGTCGGCTACCTCGTCCTCCTTCACCTGCCAGGCGGTGCCCGCGTCGGTGGAGAAGAGCAGCTCCCGCTCAAGGCGGTCGGACAGGTAGTCCTTCAGCATGGTCTTGGCGACGGGCACGCGGCTGCGGTCGGCGATGAAGACACCCTGCGTTTTTCGGATGCCGGAGGTGTGCTCGTCCACCATGCACTTTTTGATGGGACGGGGGAACAGGAGCTTTTCCTTTCCGGCCAAAACGCTCTTGGCGTAGGGGAGTTCCTCGGCGCAGGCATCGTACTTGAATACAAAACCCAGCACGTCGTTGACCAGTTCCATCTCCCCGTCTTTGTAGTGGGTGTTCTTGCGGGACGGCACGTCGGGGGTGCTGTTCAACAGGCAGGTGTCCCCCTGCCAAAGGGCGAAGATGATACCGGGGGTCTGCTTGCGGACGGTGAGAAAGTCCTTGCCCGTGACGTAATGGACGATTTTCAGCGTGTTCTCACCGGGGTGGACAAAGTCGGAAATATCCAGACTGTCGTAAACCTGATAGTTCTCGTACCCGGCGTACTGGCCGCAGTCCACGAATTTGTCGTTGACGTAGACGGCGTACAGGGTGCTGGCGCACAGATGCAGGGTCAGGTCGGCGGCACGGTCCACGGAGAACTCCGCCTGATAATCAAAGTAGGTGTTGACCACGTCAAGCGAGGTGTTTGCGGCGAAGATCCAGTCCGCGCAGCGGAAAATGGTGTTGGTATCGGTGGGCAAGAAGGGGACCTCCTTTATATGGATATCTACTTCATTTTATCGCATTATCATAGGCACAGTCCATGGACTTTACATATCAAAATATGGAGATTCCGTATTTTTGAATCGATTTCACAGAAAAAACCGCCCGGATCCCGGACGGGATACAGGCGGCGGGGTGGGTCACTCCAAATGGCCGAGGAATTCCAGCACCTTTTTGGCGTGGAAAAGCAGAGTTTCGCGCTTGACGATACCGTCGGCCACGGCCTTGTCGAAGTCAAACGAGGCGGTGTCCTCGGTGACGGGGAAGGGCATCTTCACGTTGCTGCCGGCGGCCATCTCGTTCTCGATGGCGGAGTAAGCGTTCCAATCGGTCATGATCAGGCCCTCGTAGCCCCAATCCCGGCGCAGGATGCCCTCCATGGCGTCCCAGTTGGTGCTGCTCTGCTGGCCGTTGACCAGGTTGTAGGCGGTCATCAGCGCCCAGGGGTCGCCGTGCTCGATGGCGATCTCGAAGCAGCGCAGGTAGATTTCACGCAGCGCACGCTCGGACACCCGGGAGTCGGAGCACTTGCGGTTGACCTCCTTGTTGTTGCAGCAGAAGTGCTTGATGGTGGCGGCGATGCGCTGGGACTGGATGCCCCGGACGTAAGCGGCGGCGAACAGACCTGCGGACAGGGGATCCTCAGAGTAGTACTCGAAGTTGCGTCCGCACAGGGGGCCGCGGTGGATGTTCATGCCGGGGGCCAGGAAGATGCCGGCGTTGTTTTCCTTCAGCTCCAGGGCACAGGCGGTGCCCATCTTCTCGGCCAGCTTCAGGTTCCAGGTCTGGGCCAGGGTGGTGGAGCAGGCGAAGAAGGTGGTGGTCATTTCCAGTCCGTAGTTGATGCGGTAGCCGGCACCGCCGTCGGCGGTGGGCACCACGGGAATTTTGGGGTCGGGGGCGCGGTGCAGGTTGGTGGCGCCGATGCCGCTGGTGTCCGAGGCGTTCAGGATGGGGTGGCCGTGGAGTAGGTCGCCCAAATCGGCGTTGGACATGGAGGCCAGCAGGGCGTCGATTTTATCCTCCTCCAGCGCCTGTTCCAGGGTGATGGTTTCGGGCGGCTGGGTGGTGGAGTAGGTGGGGGCGGGTTGGTCGTGGGGCTCGGCCGTGGGCAGGGACTCGTAGCTGCCGTCGGCGGTGAGTCGGCGCTTGAGCTGGGTGGGGGCCATGTAGCTGTGGCACTGGCGGCAAACAACGTCCTCGTCCAGCAGGAAGGCCAAAACGGGGGTGCAATCCCGGGAATTGGTGCCCATATGGACGATATACTGACCCTTTTCCAGCACAAAAGCGCTCTTACACACCTTGCCGGCATCGTCGAAGGAGCCGAAGTCCCGCAGGTTGAAGGAGAGGTTCACCCGGCAGCTTTGACCGGGAAGCAGTTCCCGGGTCTTGGCGAAGGCGGTCAGTACCTTGGCGGCCTTGCCCAGTTTGCCCTGGGGGGCGGAGAGGTAGGCCTGCACCACTTCCTTGCCGGGGAAATTGCCGGTGTTGGTGACGGTGGCGGAAAGGCGGACGGTGTCGCCGGAACGGGCGGCTTTGCCGTACACCACGTCAAATTGGGTGTAACTCAGGCCAAAACCGAAGGGATAGACCACCTTTTCCGGGGAAAAGGTTTCGAAATAGCGGTAGCCCACGAAGATATCCTCCTCGTAGTCCACGTGGTCGGCGTACTGCTCGAAGTTGGCGGTGCAGGGGTAGTCCTCGATGGTTTCGGCGAAGGAGTCCTGCAGGTGGCCGGAGGGGTGGCGCTTGCCCAACAACAGCTCGCACAGTACCTCGCCGGCGGTGCCGCCGCTGTACATGGGGTAGAGGACGGCGGCCACCTTAGGGTTGTCCCGGAACTGGCCGGCGGCCACGGGGCCACAGCAGTTGAGCACCACCACGACCCGCTCGAAATCCGCGCACAGGCGGTCGAACAGGGCCTGCTCGTCGGCGGTCAGCAGGAAGCCGCCCTCGTGACCGTCCCGGTCGTTGAGGTTGCTCTCGCCGGAGAAGCGGCTCAGGCAGAACAGGGCGGTGCCGCCAAACTGTTTCGCCTGCTGATACAGCTCCTCGGGCAGGATGGGCAGGCGGACCACCTCTTTCAGGCTGTAGGTGGCGGGGTTGCACATATCGCCCAGGTTTTGGGTGTGGGCGTTGTAGAAGTCCAGCAGGGGGGTAAAGACGTTCAGCTGCCCGTCAGCGTGGTATTGGCGCAGACCGTCGGAGAAAGAAATCTTATCCGGGGTCTCCATCCACGCGGAACCGCCGCCGCCGAACAGGAAGTCGGAAAAGCCGGGGCCGAAGGGGCAGAGCTTCGTGCCGGCGGACAGGGGCAGGGTGCCGTCGTTTTTCAGCAGGACGGTGCCTTCGGCGGCGATGGTTTTGCTCAGACTGCGGTGGGCGGCACAGCCGGTGATGCGGCGGCCACCCTTGCCCAAGGGGCTGACAGGCTGATAGCGAAAACGGAAAAAGCGAATCATAATGCAACACTCCTTTGTCTTGTATTATAAGACACAATGTGCTACCATACAAGAAAGAAACCAGCAAAAACAGGACAGAATGTAAGGTGAAGCGCATGAAACTGTTTTATCAGCAGCGCAGTGGATTTTATTTTGACTATCACGAGGGGGCACTGGACTACCCCGCCCACATCCACAACGCGGTGGAGATCGTCTTTCTGCTGGTGGGCAGCAGCGTGGCCTGGCGCGGAAAAGAGCGGGTGGAGCTTTCCGCCGGGGACGTGTTCGTGTCCTTTCCCAACGAGGTGCACAGCTACGAGCAAAGCCGGGACACCCGGTACTATCTGCTGATTTTGCCGGCCAAACCCTGCCTTGCCCCCTTTGGATACGCCTTTGCCAAACAGCGGTTGGAGCGGGGGCGTATGGAAGCGGGAACGTGGGAGCACACCGGCCTGCGCACGTTGGTGGAGCAGGCGTTCCGGGACAAGGAAACCGCTCTGCCCGAGGTGATGCAGGCCTATATGCAGGTGATTTTCGGCAAGCTCCTGCCCCTGCTGTCCCTGTGCCGGGCGGAGGAGGGCAAGGACGAGGCGGTGCGCATACTGCTGGAGTTTTTGGGAGAGAATTATCGCCGCCCCCTGACCCGCGGAGAGGTGGCCCGGGCGGTGGGGTATCACGAGAACTATGTGTCCCACATATTTGCGGAAACGCTGAACACCACGCTGCCCAAGTATTTGGGTGCCTTACGGGTGTACGATGCCTCGGCCATGCTGTTGGAAACCGACCTGTCCATGGCGCAAATCGCGGCGGAGCTGGGGTTTGGCTCCATCCGCAACTTCAACCGGGTGTTCCGGGTGGAGATGGGGGTAAGTCCCCGGGTCTACCGAAGCGCGGGGGGAAAGAAGTGAAAAAGCCTCGCAATCCGTCGGATTGCGAGGCTTTTTTTAGTGCCGGACAAACTTTTTGCTCTGCAGCAGGTAGAGCACGCGGGACAGCATCTTCTCCGACAAAATCCGGCGGAAGAAGACGGCGATTTTCATCAGCGTACCGGGGACGATGATGAGTTTGCCCCGGAGCATTTGACGGATGGCGTACTCCGCCACCTTGCGGCTGTCGGCGATGATGAGGTCGCGGCCCGGCTCGTCGCCCCGACCGAAGCTGACCTTGGCCACCTGTTCGAACTCGGTTCTCACCGGGCCGGGGCACAGGACGCTGACTTTCACGGCGGATTTTGCCCGCCGCAGCTCCTCCCAAAGGGCCTGGGTCAGGCGGAAGACGTAGGCCTTGGAGCCGTAATAGGCGGAGAACAGGGGGCCGGGGAAGAAGGCGGCGATGGAGGCCACGTTCAGAATGTGGCCGTGATTGCGGGCCTTGAACTTCTGCGCCGCCAGCTTGGTCAGGATGTGGACGGCCTTCACGTTGGTGTCGAGCATGGCAAGTTCCGCATCCAGATCGGAGGAACACAGATCGCCGAACACACCAAAACCGGCGTTGTTGATAAACACATCCACCTCGTCCAGCCGGGCGGCAATTTTCTCCACACCCTCGGCACGGGTAACATCGAGGCAGAGGATTTCCACATTGGTTTCCAATTCTGCTTTTAGGGCTTCCAAACGATCTTGCCGTCTTGCCACGGCGATGATGTCATAGCCCCGTTTGGACAGAGAAATGGCCATATCCCGACCAAGGCCGGAGCTTGCGCCGGTGATCAATGCTTTCATGGAATACCTCCTGAGAACGGTTTGTGCCTATTATACCACAGCGGGGGACAAAGAAAAAGCCTGCGTTCGAAACCGAACGCAGGCTTTTGGTGGTGGCTTACAGGTTGTAGTACTTGTCGAACTCGGCGGGGTGGGGAATCTTGGCCATCTCGGCGCACTCGGCACGCTTGCCCTTGATGAAGTTGCGCAGCAACTCCTCGGGGAAGACGCCGCCCTCGGTCAGGTAGGCGTAGTCCTTTTCCAGGCAGTCCAGGGCCTCGTTCAGCGAGGTGGGCAGACCCTGCAGCTTGGCTTTCTCCTCCTCGGGCAGGTGGTACAGGTTCATGTCGTAAGGGCCCCAGCCGTTGGCGTGGGGGTCGATCTTGTTCTTGATGCCGTCCAGACCGGCCATGAGGATGGCGGCGTAGCAGAAATAGGGGTTGCAGGTGGCGTCGGGGTTGCGCAGCTCGAAGCGGCGCTTGTCGGGACTCTTGGCATAGGCGGGGATACGGATGACTGCGCTGCGGTTGGAGGTGGCGTAACCCACGGTGACGGGAGCCTCGAAGCCGGGAACCAGACGCTTGAAGGAGTTGGTGCTGGGGTTGGTGATGGCGCACAGAGAGCCGATGTGCTTGAGCAGACCGCCCATAAAGTAGTGGGCAGTTTCGCTCAGGTGGGAGTAGCCGTTGTCGTCGGAGAAGACGGGCTGGCCATCCTTGAACAGAATCATGTGCACGTGCATACCGCTGCCGGCCTCGCCGTAAATGGGTTTGGGCATGAAGGTGGCGCTCTTGCCGTACTTCAGGGCCACGTTGTGGATGATATACTTGATCATCATGGTGGCATCGGCCATGTGGACCACCTCGCCCAGCTGGGGCTCGATCTCGTACTGGCCGGAGGCGGCCACTTCGGGGTGGTGGTAGTTGATGTCGATGCCGGCCTCTTTCATCAGCAGGCACATCTCGCTGCGGCACTCGTAAGAGGTGTCGAAGGGCTTGGCAATGTGGTAGTTCTTCTGCTTGGGGACCACCACGCCGTGACCCTCGGTGGCGCTGTTCCAGTAGGACTGGCTGGCATCCACGGTGGCGCCGATATAGCGGCCGTCCACGCTCCAGGTCACGTCATCGAACAGATAAAATTCGAACTCGGGCAGAATTTTCATCTCGTCGGCAATGCCGCTGTCCTTCATGTACTGGACGGCGGCCTTGATGATGTTGCGGGGGTACTGGGCCAGGGGGCGGTTTTCCGGCGTGTCGATGATCATGGCGTTGCCGGTCATGGACAGGGTGGGGATGTCGCAGAACGGGTCGATGACGGCGGTGTCGGGGTCGGGGATAAAGACCATGTCGCTCTTTTCCACCACGGCGTAGCCGTAGTTGGAGGCATCGAAGCCGATGCCGCTTTTCATGGTGTCTTCGGAGAAGTTTTCGGCGGGGATGGTGACGTGGCGGTACTGACCGTTGATGTCCACCATCTTGAAGTCCACCATCTTAATGTCGTGCTTCTTTATCATTGCAAGGATATCTTTCACTGTTTTTGCCATAAATAACACCTCTTCTGTGTTTATATTGGTACCTAAACTATAACAGAGATTTATATTTTCTGTCAACGATGGATTATGGCGTTTTGCCGTGTTATAATAGGGTGGCCCGGAAAACGTTTGTTATGCAAATCGGTAAGGAGAATGTGATATGGACCTTCACTATGGTATTTTAAGTACATCGTCCATCGCACCGCGGTTTATCGCGGCCGTGCGCGCCTGCGGAAAGGGACAAATTGTGGCTCTGTCCTCCCGAACAGTGGAGAAAGCACGGGAAAAAGCGGCTCAGTGGGACATTCCAACGGCCTACGGTTCCCACGGGGAGCTGCTGCGGGATGAGGACGTGAATATCGTCTATATTTCCAACGTGAATGCCCAGCACTACCCCTGGGCAAAGGCTGCGCTGCTGGCGGGCAAGCATGTGATTTGTGAAAAGCCCTGCACCACCTCTGAGGTGCAGACCAAAGAGCTGTATGCGCTGGCCCGGGAGCAGGGACTGTTTTTCATGGAGGCCCAGAAAATGCTGTTCCTGCCTGCGGTGCTGGCGGTGCGCCAGCGGCTTGCCGAATTGGGTCAGATCACCATGGTGGACCTCAGTCACAGCTTCAAGGCCACCTACAACGGATGGATGTTTGACAGGGAGGCCGGCGGCGGCCCCCTTTTAAGCAGCGGTATTTACGCCGTGCAGCTTGTCAGCTGGCTGTTCGGTGAGATCACGGACATCCGCGGCACAGCAAGCAAGATGGACAACGGCGTGGAGTGGCAGTACGTTCTGACCGGCCGGACGGAGCAGGGGGTGCTGTTCTCCGCCAAAAACAGTACCCGGGCGGTGCTGGACAACACCTGCCGCATTTTTGGCGAAAACGGCTTTGTGGAGCTGCCCAGCTACTGGAAAGCGAGAAAAGCAATTTTCCACATCGACGGAGAGACCCAAACACTGGAGTTCCCCTGTGAACATGAACTGGTTTACGAGGTAGAGCATATCGCCGAATGCATGGAAAAGGGCCTGCTGAACAGCCCTGTGGTTACCGAAGAGCTTTCCGTGGCCGGTATCCGTGCCATTGAAACGGTAAAAGCCGGTTGGTAAATAAAAACCCCCACAGCCGTTTGGCTGTGGGGGTTTGGTTCGTTTTGGGGATCACCAGAGGTTGCCCTCTTCGTTGAAGGGCAGCTCGTAGGGCTCGGTGAGGATCTCGAAGGTGTCCTTCGCTTGCGCTTCGGGAATCATGGCCTTGGAAATCTCGAACTCGCTCAGAGACAGGGTATTGCGGATGCGGACGATGCGCACGCCCTCGGGGTGCTTTTCGTTGCAGGTGCGAATGCACAGGCGGATGGTGTTCAGGTCGCTGTCCATGATCACCGGTACCTTGGAAAAACCGAGAGAGGTGGAGGTGATGGTGTTGGGGTATACTTTGTCCAGATCCAGCTCACGGTAGAACCGCTCACTGATGGCGTCGGCAGCGCCCATGCCGTAGCCGTTGCCGTGGGTCTCCTCGGTCAGGCCGAGGATGCAGCGGCGCTGAGCCTGAATGCCGCCGGTCATGCCGGGGGTGGCAAAGACACCGGAGATGTTGGGATCCATGCCGCAGCCGCTGATGTTCTTGCCGATTTCGTCCACCACCAGCACGTCGCAGGACTCGAATCCGATGCCGGGCATCAGAGAGAAGGCTTTTTTCAGCAGGGCGGGTTCCTTTTCCTCGAACTCCTCGGCCAGCAGCGCCTCCAGATGGGCGGTGTGATCAAAGGCGTTTTCGATGATGCCCACACCGCACAGGACGGGGGCGTACTTCAAAATGGCCTTGCCGAACAAGGGGACCATGTGGTGCATTTTGGGGAAGCCGGCGGCGTGGCACACCTCGGCACCCTTCTGCTTGCCTAAACCGATGGCCATCATCTTCATCAGACCGCTTTCGTAAGTGCCGCGGAACGAGGTGTGGGGCTTGATGCGGTTGATGACGATAATGCCGTCCGCCTCCGCCGCGTTGCGGTCGATCTGGACGGGGTGGCCCTCCTCGGTCTGGCCGATGAGCTTGGTTTCCATGGAGGAGATGATGGGACAGCCGATGCTCTGCTCGGTGATGCCGAAGGAGTGCAAAACCTCCAGCTGGCCCTCGGCGGTGGCGCCGCCGTGGCTGCCCATGGCGGGGATGGCGAAGGGCAGGGCGCCCCGCTGCTTGCAGAATTCGGCCACGGAGGCGACGATCTCCACGATGTTGTCGATACCGCGGCTACCGCAGGTCAGGCAGATACGCATACCGGGACGGATGCGGGCGGCAAGGTCCGGGCGGGACAGAATATCAAATACCGTTTCCCGGATGCGTTCGGCGGGGATGTGGGTGGAATCGAAGGTCTGCTTTACCTTGACGAATTTGGGGATCTCCACGTCCTTGAGAAGATTTCGGATGATGTCGTTCATAATATCCCTCTTTTCGCTGTTTCTGTGTAATGTATCATATCACCCTGCGTGCGCAAAGGCAATATTCTTTTACGCTGGGGCGGAAAATATCTTTCAGATGTGAAAGCGTTAGAAATGCCATTGACCTGTCCCGGCAGTCTGGGATATAATAATAAAATAAAGCATTCGCAAAGGAGGTGTCCTATGGAGCGGCCACAAATTCTTTGGGTTTCCCGCGCCGACGCATTGCCCGGCCTGGAAGTAAAAAAGCATATCCACCCGTACTTCCATATGTTTTACATTGCGGCAGGCGGCTGCCGTATGGTCACAGGCGACGCAGTTCACCTGCTGCATCCGGGGCACTGCCTGCTGGTTCCAAGCGGTCAGGAGCACGCGTATTTCAACGACAGCGACTCCCCCATCGATTTTCTGGAAATCAAATTCTCTCTGCCCCACTCCGCTTTGAACACCCAGCTGGTCAACAAGGGCGTCCAGGTATCGGACAGTCCCTTGGTCGGCTTGCTGTTTGAGCAGATCCTGAACGAGTATTCCGCACTGGGCAGTCTTGCTGATGAATCCGCCGCCGCGTACCTTTCCGCTCTTCTCTACGCCTTGGACGAAACCGAGCGCGCGCAAAAACAGCAATTCCGTTATGTAGACACCTCTTCCTGCACGGAATTGACCCAGCGGGTCGTCCAGTATCTGGAGGAACATTACGCCGAGGATCTGTCTTTGGACCAGCTTTCCGCGGCGCTGGACTACAACAAAAGCTATCTGTGCGTAGCGTTTAAGAAGGACACGCACCTGACCATCTTGGACTGCCTGAACACCATCCGCATCCGCCGTGCCGCCGAATTGCTGGTCTACAGTGAGCATAGTCTGGCTCAGGTGGCAGAGATGTGCGGATTCACCTCGGCCAGCAACTTCAACCGGGTATTCCTGAAGTATGTGGGCATCACCCCCGGTCAATGCCGCCGCGCCTACCCGGCCAACGTTCTGTCCGGCCCCGGGGTCACGGACGCCCCCACCCACACCGACGCTTTTATGTACAGCGTTCTGGCGCGCAAGACCATCACACCGGAAATGATTCAGCAGTTGGATTTATCCGAGAGCAAAGAGTAAAAAAAGACTTCAAGCCAAATGGCTTGAAGTCTTTTTTTGCAATAAGCAATCAACTGCACACACAGCCGCCGCTGGCATAAATGGTCTGACCGGTCACCCAGCTGGCATCCTCGGTGGCCAGGAAGGCCACCACGGAGGCGATCTCCTCCGGGGCACACATGCGCTGGGCGGGGGTGTTGCTGAGCGCTTGAGTCAGTAGTTCCTCGCCGATGGCACGCATCATCTCCGTGTCCACGTAGGCCGGGGCCACGCAGTTCATACGCACGTTCTTGCGGGCCAGCTCCTTGGCCACGGTGCGGGTGAAGCCCTGCAGGGCGGCCTTGGTGGCGGCGTAGTTGGCCTGACCGGGGTTGCCCATCAGGGAGGTGGAGGAGAGGTTGATGATGGAACCGCTTTCCTGATTGCGCATCATGGGCACCACGTATTTGCAGGTGTTGTACACGCCGTTGAGGTTGACGTCGATGACCGCGTGCCACTCGTCGTCGGTCATCTTGTGGAAGATGCGGTCCCGGGTGATGCCGGCGTTGTTGACCAGCACGTCGATGCGGCCGAAGGCGGCAACGGTTTGGTCAATAGCCTCTTTCACCTGCTGGGAGTCGGCCACGTTGCATTGAACGGCGATGACCTTCTCACCGGTGGGGTCCAGCTCCTTGGCGGTCGCCTCCGCCAGTTCCAGATTCCACTCCAAAATGGCCACGCCGGCGGCCTGCTCATCCAAAAAACGCTTGGCAATTGCCTTTCCGATGCCCTTACCGGCACCAGTCACAATACAAAACTTACCTTCCAGGTTCTTCATCTTGTGTTTCCTCCGTTATTCGTAGTCGTAGAAGCCGCGGCCGGTCTTGATGCCCAGTCGGCCTTCCTGCACCATTTTCTCATAAATGTCATACATATCGTCCTTGATACCGGTTTGCTCGTATTTCTCCTTCATCATAGTGAAGGTCAGGTCTACGCCGGTCAGGTCGTTCAGGCGGAATGGGCCCATCTTGTGGCTGAAACCGTACTCCATGGCAATGTCAACCTCTTCACAGGTGCAGTAGCCGTGCTCCACCAGGTATCTCGCCCGCTCGTACAGGCCGGCGATGAGGTAGTTGCCCGCAAAGCCGGGGATCTCCTTCTTCTGCCAGATGGGTTTTTTCTCCATCTTCAGGCACAGGTCGTAGACCGCCTGAGCGGTTTCGGTGCTGGTGTGGGGACCCTGCACCACCTCCACGAACTTCATGACAAGGGCGGGGTTGTAGAAATGCATATTGCACAGCCGGGCGGGGTTCTTCACACAGTCGGCAAAGAGCGAGGACACCATAAAGCTGGAGTTGGTAGCCAAAATCACGTTTTCGCCCACGACCGCATCCAACTGCTTGAAGAAGTCACGCTTCAGCGCCTCCTCTTCCAGAATACACTCAACAACACAATCCACGTCACGGACCGCTTCGCCCAGGTCCTTTTCGGTGCGGAACCGGGCGCGGACAGCGTCCGTCTGTTCCTGGGTCATGCGGGCCTTTGCCACACGGCCGGCCAAGTACTCGTCCGCCCACTGCTCCACGTCGGTCAGAACGGGCTCGATCACGTCGTACACCGTGGCGTCCACGCCGTAGATGGCCGCGCACATGGCGATCTGACGCCCCATCCGGCCGCCGCCGGCCACACAAAGCTTTTTGATTTCCATTTTGTTAGCTCCTTTCTTAGTCGATGCGCACGGCGCCGGAGGCCTGCATCTGCTCCAGCTGCGCATCCGTATAGCCCAATTTTTTCAAAATTTCCGCGCTGTCTGCACCGGCGCTGGGCGCGGGGACGGTAACCAACTCGCCCACGGAGTCCATCTCGATGGGACTGCGGGGCATCACATCCACGTTGCCGCTGCGGAACTCCACATGCTCCAGATAACCGTTGGCCCACGCCTGCTCGTCGGTGGCGATGTCAGAGAAGTGACCCATGCGGATCATGGGCAAATCCATCTCCTCAGCACGGGCCAGCCAATGGGCGGCCGGCTGGGTCTTGAACGCCTTCTGCAGTTCGCCGATATAGGCGTAGGCGTTGGCAAGGCGATGCTCCGGGGTGTCGAAGCGGGGGTCTTCCAAAATGTCCTCGCGCCCCAACAGGGTGTAAAGTCGGGACAGCATGGCGGCACTGTAACCGGACAGGAACACCCACTCGCCGTCACCGCACTGATACTCGCCGCTGGGGTCGGCACGGCTTTCACGGTCGGTGGGGTAGCCGGTATAGCCGAAGGGCGGCTGGGTATAAATGGCCATGGTGCCCATAGTGAAGATGGCGGTGTGGTACAGGCCGGCACGGACGTAGTCGCCAAGGCCGGTCTCCTTCTTGCGGTACAGGGCGGCGCAAATCTGAGCCAACAGCATATAGCCGGTAATGGTATCGCCCATGCTGTAGGGAGGCTGTACAGGGGTGTAATTCTCTTGCTTCAGAGCCAAGTCGCGCAAAAAGCCACTTTTTGCCCAGAACGCACTGGTATCAAAGGCAGGCTTGTCTGCCTCGGGACCGTTTTCACCGTAGCCCAGCAGGATGGCGTAGATCAGAGAGGGGTACTTGTCCTTGATATCCTCGTAGGAAAGACCCAGCCGCTTGAGCGCCTTGGGCCGGGTGTTGGTGATGAACACGTCGGCCTCGGCCAGCAGGCGGTGAAGCACTTCCATACCCGCCGGGTCTTTCAGGTTCAGGGCAATATGCTTTTTGCCTGCGTTGTAGATATCAAAAATGGGGTTTTCATCCTCGCAGAAGCGGTCGGGTATGTAGCTGACACCGGTCAGACGCCAGGTGTCGCCCTCGGGCCGCTCGATCTTGATAACCTCAGCACCCAGATCGGACAGAAGACGTGCCGAAACCGGGCCGGCCACAAAGGTGGACAGTTCCACCACCTTGATGCCGGCAAGGGGCTTGTTCATAAAATCACTCCTTTGGGTTTTGTATCCCCAATTATAAGCAGGCCCATGAAAAATGTCAACGCACAAACATAAATATTTGTAAATTTAATTGGCGGAGCCGTCTTTCTCAACTTCTCCCGCGCCGTTTTGATAAATATTTGTTTATTTCCATAATAACTACGAATTAATAAGCTTTGTATTGACAATTGCATTGCAAAGTGATACTCTTTCCGCATGAACCCCAAACAGCACAAACCAAAATATTTGAAATATGGAGAGATGTATATGCGTAATGTAGTCATTGTAGACGGTGTCCGCACCGGATTTGGTAAGATGGGCGGCAGCCTGCGCCAGTTCAGCCTGTCCGATCTGGCGGCCAAGGCCATCGACGGCCTGCTGGACAAGACCCAGTTTTTGGAGCGGGGCGGTAAGGTGGACGGCGTCTATATGGGCAGCGCCCTGCACGACCATGCCACCCTGGCCCCGGCCCGTATGAGCGTGCTCAAGTCCAAGCTGGGCTACGACGTGTGGACCAGCTACGTGGAGCGGCAGTGCGGCTCCGCCATTGACTCCATCAACCACGCCGCCGCCGCCATTATGATCGGCACGGCCGACATTATGATCGCCGGCGGCAGCGAGTCCTACAGCCAGCTGTACAGCAAGTTCTCCATGTGCGTGGAGCCGTACAAGCTCATTCCCCCCATGCCCATCACCCAGCAGTTGGCTCCCGTGGCGGAGGACGACTGCGACATGATCACCACCGCCGAGAACGTGGCCCGGATGTATAACATCACCCGTCAGGAGTGCGACGAATTTGCCTACCGCAGCCAGATGCGTGCTGCCGCCGCCACCGAGAAGGGCTACTTTAAGGATGAGATCGTCCCCGTGGTCATTCCCGCCACCCGCAAGACCCCGGAAATTGTCTACGCCAGCGACGAATTCCTGCGTCCCAACACCACCATGGAGGGCCTGTCCGCTCTGCGCAGCGTGCAGCCCGGCGGTGTCACCACCGCGGGCAACGCCTCCGGCCGCAACGACGGCGCGGCCATGGTGCTGCTGATGAGCGAGGAAAAGGCTGCCGAGCTGGGCTACACCCCCTACGCCCGCTTCGTCATGGCGGGCAACGCCGCCCTGGACCCCAAGGTCATGGGTCTGGGCCCCGTCAACGCCAGTCTGGACGCCCTGAAAAAGGCCGGCCTGACCATTGCCGACATCGACGTGTGGGAGTGCAACGAGGCCTTCGCCGCCCAAAACCTGGGCGTGATCCGCGGTCTGGAGCAGGCCACCGGCTGCACCATCGACCAGAGCAAGTGGAACCCCAACGGCGGCGCCATTTCCTTTGGCCACCCCAACGGCGCCTCCGGCGGCCGTGTGTGCCAGTTTGCCATGCGCGAGCTGGAGCGCAACGGCGGC
Organism: Oscillospiraceae bacterium; assembly: GCA_017397835.1. GTDB lineage: Bacteria > Bacillota > Clostridia > Oscillospirales > Oscillospiraceae > Lawsonibacter. Next base: position 232,226 of record JAFQHV010000011.1, on the reverse strand, counting down.
AAGTACGGTCTGTTCACCTCCTGCTGCGGCGGCGGTCTGGGTGTGACCACCATCATCGAGAACCTGCGCCGCTGAGGATAAAATCAGCAAGCAGGAACGCAGAGAGCACGAAGTTTGCTGTAAGCCGAAATACGAAAAACTCCCTGCCCGGTTGCCGGGCAGGGAGTTTTTATTATGTTTATTATGAAGGTTGGTCTGTGGTCCGTTGAGGCCGTTCGTACCGCCCCGGCAGGTCAGCATGGGGGTTGACGTTTGGAAGGGGTCATTTCAGGGCGCTGCCTTTCAGGGCGAGCAAACTCGAATGCTTCTTCGGCGGCTTGCCGAAATGCAGCTTGTAGGCGTTGCTGAATGCGTAAGGGGAGGAGAAGTGCAGGCTCTCCGCCACCTCGGCGACCTTCTTGCCCTGTAAAAGCTGGTGCAGGGCGGCATTCATGCGAAGCTGGTTGAAATACTGCTTTGGGGTGACCTGATAGGAATCCAGAAAGCTGCGGGTGATGTGCTCCCGGCTGTAGCCGAGGGTGTGGGCGAGGGTGGCCATATCGAAGGAGAAATCGTCCAGCCCGTCCAAATAGGCCCGGGCCCGTTCCGCCACGGTTTGGGTCGTGGGGGGCTGGTCCAGGCAGGACAGCACGAAATGGATGGCCCGGGCCAGAGTGGTGGCGTCGGCGGAAATGTACTTGCGATACAGCCCCACCGCGTCGGCCAAAATGGTGCCCGGGACCACCTCCACTTCCATCAGTCGGGTGACGGCCGGGGTGGTGTAAAAGTGGGAAAAGGTATGCAGCAGCTTGTTTTGGGGATTGTCATAGAGTGAATACGTCCGTTTGACAGGGGTGAGATAAAGATGGTTTTTCTTAAATCTCGTTACCCGGCCATCCTCCTCATAATAGCCTTCCCCGTCGACGATGTAATATAGCCGTGAATACCCCAAACACTCCGTATACATCCAATTTTCGTGGGTATAGGCTTCCGCCGCAAATAAGTTGTGAAATCTCTGAAATGTAATCATAACCACAGTATAAAGTCCGCATAGGGAATTGTCAATAAAATACAAAAAGAAATATCACATTTGCGTATCTAAATAGCAGAACGGAATATTTACTTTCCAATGGTGGGTGTGCATAATGAATATATCGGTAAGGATTGAAATGTGTGGATTTTGAACAAAACGAGGAGGAAGCGACATGAAGAAAGCGACATCGTTTCTGCTGACTTTGGTGATGCTGGTGGGTATGCTGCCCGCCGCGAGTCTGTCTGTGGCAGCGGCGGAGAGCACCGGCACACTGAATGCCTACTATACCTACACCGCCATTGCAGTGGATGGCAAGCTGGACGACGGTAAGTGGATGCTGACTGAGAAAATTGGCAGCACCCCGGCGGCCCTGCTGTGTGATGCGGAAAATCTGTATCTTGGTTTGCAGACCGTGGCCACCGGTGCCGAAGTCACCCTGAACGGTGTGACGGTTGCCATTGATATGGCCGCCGGTTCCGTGGTGGCCGACGGTGTCTCCGCCGGCTCCGTGGCGGTGAATACCGCTGCCGGGACGGTCGAGGCGCAGATCAGCCTGGCCGCACTTGGCATGGTCTATGACCCCGGCCAGACCTATGATTTCGTGGCCAAGATGGGCGGTGACAGCTTCAACGGCAAGCTGAATTTCGCCCACAAGGCTCTGCTGATTTCCGACGACTATACCAACACCGCAAGCAAGACCTACGCCGCCGAACTGGGCAAGACCTCGGCTGAGGCCTACGTGGTGGAGGAGAACGGCTCCCTGCGTTTCAAGACCGGGGACACCATGACCGACAAGGGTGCCGACGGCCGCATTACCTACGTGCCCAACAAGGTTGCCTCCGAGGTGGACTTCACCAAGGGTTATGACATGGTCATGAACGTGGACTTCAACGACCTGATCGTGGTGGCGGAGGATAAGGCGGCCTACTGGGGCATGACCGGCTTTAGTGTGTACTATGCTACCAACGCCATCATCTCCATCGGCTTCCACGCCGATGCGGCGGGCAACATCTATGTGTCCCAGTATGAGAAGTCCCACGCCCTTGTCAAAAAGATTGACACCGGACTGGACCTGCCTGCCAAGAACGCCAACATCCGCCTGGCGGCCAACGATGATTTTGAGGTGGAGGTTCACGTCAACGGCAAGAAGGTGGGTGCCTTCCCCACCACCAGCGGCTCCGGCGCCAAAAATGCATTGTATCTTTGGAGCGCTACCAGCAATCGCGACCTGACCGCCACCCGGAAGAATGACGTGCTGCTGCACGACTTCTGCCTGCTGCAGGCCGCTCCCGCTCCCGAACTGAAGGCCTCCGCCGTGGCTAACGGCCTGCTGAAGGTGGACGGCGCGGCCAACGAGTCCTTTTGGACCCTGGACGGCAGTGTGGAGGATACCCGCTTTGGCGCGCTGGTGGATGAGGAGAACCTGTACCTTGCCCTGGATTCCCGGGCGGGCAGCGTGGACTTTACCTTTGGAGCGCTCACGGCCACGGCCAAGCTGGGCAAGCAGCCCAAGTTTGAACTGGGCTACACCATGGGCAGCACCATCAAGGGAAATGGAAAGGGACAGTATGAGATTTCCGTCCCTCTGAACCTGCTGCACCAGACCGCACCCGCCGGGCAGAAGCTGGACATGAGCGTTGCCGCCGGCGAAACTACCCGCAGATTTACGCTGACGCTGGGCGGCGGCACGGTGCTGACCCAAACGATCTACGCTCCCGTTTCCGGTGACGGCAAGAACGATGCCGTAGCCTACCTGGACGTGGCCGGGCTGAAGCTGGACGGCGACATCCGTGACCTGCAGTGGTACACTCCCTACAAGGCGGCCGGCTCCAAGGGCCCCGGCGCGGAATTTGGCTTCCAGTGGGATGCCAAGAACCTGTACGTGGGTGGACAGATCTTTACCGCGATCCGTGCCGACAAGCTGGAACTGACCGTGGGCGGCAAGACCCTGGCTGCCGACCTGCAGGCGGGCACCGCCTCCGTCGGTCAGGTGTACGTCAGCGGCCAGAGTGTGGAGTGGGCCATTCCCCAGAGTGAGATCGGCCTGTCCGGTATGGGCAGTAAGAGCGATTATGAGATCAAGGTGACCAACGCCGACGGTACCACCCGGCTGTATGGCGCACTGGAACTGATCGGTACCAGCGTGATTATCGGCGACACCGCCACCGACTTCACCACCAAGGACTATACCATCCGCGACTATAACCCCAAGATGACCAGCTGGACTCAGGCGGACGGCTATCAGCAGCTGCGCACCGACCCGGCGCTGGGAGATGCCATCGACAACTACGGCCATGTCGCATTCCCCACCATGATGGGACACGCCTATGAGTTCACGGTGGATCTGCAGCCCCACGGACTGCCCATCCTAAACGGCTATCTGGCCTGGCGCAGCCTGTGCTGGGAGATCCGTCAGGCCGACCTGCAGGGCCGCTTTGGACTGCGCGATGGCGGCGACGGCAGCATTGTCTGCGATATGCTGTACTACTCCGTTGTTGAGTCTGTCCCCACGGGCAAGAAGCTGGGCGACCGGTTCACCTTTACCATTTCCATGGACAAGAACGATGTGCCCAGTATGTACATCGACGGCCAGTGGGTCCACACCTTCCAAAAGCTGGACCGCACCACCTTTACCGTGGTGGACGATTTCCCCTTCCCTCAGCTGCGCGTTGACGCGCTCAATCGCGATGCCTTGCCCAATGACGAGGGGAAGTATTTGGGCATCAACGTAGATATTTTCAGTACTCTGTGGACCCAGAACTACTTTGTGGACGCGCAGGCCACCGTCAACACCGCTCTGGATTCCCTGACGGCGGAGGGCGTGCTGGCCGAGGGCACCGTGGAGGATGCTCTGCGATTGACCCTGCCCAAGCAGGTGAGCTTCGCCGCCAGCGGCATCACCGTCCCCGTGACCTGGAAGGTGCTGGACAAGACCACCGGTCAGTCTGCGGCCAATGTTAATACTAACACCGGTGTCATCACCCGCAGCAGCAAGGCGGTTGCCTTTGACCTGATCGCCACCGCCAGCTACGGCGGCGTTACGCTGAGCAATACCATTACCCTGACCACCAAGGGCAGCAATGCCGCCGGTAAGGTGGCGCTGATCGTGGACGATGCCAACCCCCTGACCGGCAGCGCCGGCGACTTCTCCACCGACAGCTTTGAGTGGTTTGACACCAACCACAACAGCCTGGTCTATGACCAGGGCGGTTCCAAGGCCTTTAACACCATCAAGCTGTACGATTTGGACGAGTACTCCCGTTTGGGTCAGCGTCATTTGGGTGTATTTGTCAGCGAGGACGGCAAGGAGTGGACCAAGGTCACCGGCTGGCTGCTCCATCAGGACGGCAAGGAGTACACCCTCTACAACCTGAATGAGACCGCCCGGTATGTGAAGGTGCACACCTATCACGATACCATGGACATGAGCGGCTTGGGTGACCCCACCTTCTACAACGCCATCCAGTCCATGATGACGGTGAGCAACGAGCAGAGCCTGCCCCTCGCCGGCGGCGCCTTCGCTCACAAGGCGGAGGTCAAGGTGACCGACAGCGGCAAGGACGTCCCCGTGTTCGTGTCCATCGCCTCGCTGGGTGCCAAGGCCGGTCAGTACAAGGCCGACGCCAGCGACTTCCGTTTCACTGCAGACGGTAAGACCTTGGCACACTGGTATAACGGCGTGGACGGCTTCTATGTCCGGGTGCCCTCCGCTCCTGCGACGGTCACCGCCCACTGGGGCTGCGCCTCTGCAAAGGACTTTTCCGACCCCGAGGCGGTGTTCGAGGTGGCCTACGGCAACGTGGCGCTGATCAACATCTCCAAGGAAACGGCGGAGAATTTCGGCACCGCCGATGCAATGACCTCTCACGGCCGACCCTTCGTCTTCCCCAACGGGGATGTCATCGCCGTGGGTCGCCGCAAGACCCTGGATGCCGACATCGCGGTGTACCGCTCCACCGACGGCGGCCACACCTTTACCACCAAGCCCGTCCTTGCCTATGACGACACCACGGAAATCAAGAGCGGTATTATGCGTGCCTCCGGCTTCGGCGGCTTCATTTGGGACGAGAGCGTGGGCGATAAGGGCCGTCTGTACATCGTCGGCTACACCGGCAGCGTCTATGACAGCAACGACTACCGCCTGCTGCTGACCTACTCCGATGACTATGGCTACACCTGGTCCGAGCCCCGGCACATCACCGATCCCGCTCTGGAGAAGGTCAAGGACAACGACTATGTGATGACCAAGGGCTACGGTGATGGCCTCCAACGTGCGATCACCGTCTGCGACGGCCTGAAGCTGAAGGAGGCGGACGGCGACGGTCCCAATGTGGACTACGTCATCATCCACTACCTGTCCGACCTGAAGAATGACCGCAGTGTGGTCTCCGCTACCTACTCCGCCGACGGCGGCAAGAGCTGGGCCGCCAGCGACAAGCCTCTGTATATGGATCTGCCCGGCACGGGCATTGCCGACTACAACGGTACTTTGACCATGCTGCCCGAGCAGGGCTTCTCCGAAACCGGCTTTGCCCAGCTGGATGACGGCAGCCTGTACCTCATCATGCGCGCCCAGCAGTATGGCAATATCTACTTCTATGAGGGCCGCTCCACCGACGGCGGCAAGACCTGGACGGCGGACTACTCCAAGGTGCCTGCCTCCAACACGTCCCCTACGCTGTACAAGTACGGCAACGACCGCCTGATTGCCTACGGTACCCGTACCGGCGAGGGCACGACGACCTACCTCCGTTCGCCCCTGTACATGGGCCTGTCCAGCGATAACTACGAAACCTATGACAATGTGTTGGACGTGACCTTCGGTACCTCCTTCGACAGCATCAACGACAAGGACAGCCGTGTGACTCAAATCGGCGTTGGCGTTTCCCCCGACGGAAAGGAACTGTTTGGCTGCTGGTACGATCAGATCTACAATGACGTCGATTACATGGGAAAGACCACCGTAGGCATCGCCATCGAGGACTTTGACCAGATGATCTACGGCAACAAGGGCGGCTATGAGGACTTTGAGGACAGCTCTCTGAAGTACATGGGCTGGCTGGTGAACAAGAACGGTAAGGTGGAGCTGACCCGGGATGTGGTTGCCACCGGCCTGCAGGCCATGAAGGTGGAGGATGTCACCGGTGTGGCCACCGCCAACGCGGTGCGGCAGGTGCCTTCTATGAAGGCCGGTACCGTGGGTGCCAAAATCATGGTGCCGGAGGGCAACAAGGATGCCTTTACCTTTGAACTGCGCTCTGCCTACGGCTTTGACTATCTGGTGCTGGCTCTGACCACGCTGGCCATCGCTCCCGACGGCACCCTCAGCCTGTGCTACGAGGACGGCAAGGTGGCTGTGGGCAAGGTAGAGGTCGGTGTTTGGAACGACATCGCCATCAGCTTTGACATCGCTGCCAATCAGGGCAAGCTGTATGTCAACGGCAAGGCGATCAGCGACATCAAGCTCAAGCTCGACCAGACCATCTATCCTCTGGACAAGAACAATCAGCAGCTGCCCGTGAAGCATGAGGACGTGATTCAGGAAATCTGCGCCGTTCAGTTCGGTCAGGTGGAAGCCACCAAGGCCACCGGCGACTGCCTGTACGTGGATGACTTCTACGCCATCGAACTGACTACTCCCCTGAATCGCAGCGGTGCGGCTGTGGTGGAGCCCCCCAAGGATGAACCCAAGAACGAGCTGACCTTTGCCGACGTGAAGAGCGGCGACTGGTTCTACGAGGCCGTGGCCTACGCCACCGCCAACGGCATTATGAGCGGCTACAGCTCCGACAAGTTCGGCCCCAACGACACCCTGAACCGGGCCATGGTGGTGCAGGTCCTCTACAACAAGGAGGGTCAGCCCGACCTGAACGGCCAGACCCACAGCTTCTCCGACGTGCCTGCCAGCCAGTGGTGCAACAACGCCGTGACTTGGGGTTCCAACCGCGGGGTAGTCAGCGGCTACGGCGGCGGTGTGTTCAAGCCGGAAGATGCCGTGACCATCGAGCAGGTGGCGGTCATTCTCCGCAACTACTCCGGTTCGCCCAACGGAAGTGGCAATCTGTCCAAGGTGGGCCAGCACAGTGACTGGGCCGCCGATGCCCTGAAGTGGGCGGTGGAAAAGGGCATTCTTGCGAATGTACCCTTCACCAACGCCACCGAACAGGCCACCCGCGCCCAAACAGCCCAGATGCTGACCAACTACCTGCGCGGCAACTGAATTCATTGCAAAGACAAAAACTCCCTGCCCAACGATCGGGCAGGGAGTTTTTGATGCAATAAACTTGTGGGGGTACCGTCGCAAACCTGTTTCTCCCGGCCCTGACCCGCAGGGGCGTTCCCTCCCTTTGAGGATAGAAAAATGGTGTCGTGGGGCCTTGTTATGTGAACATGGAACGAGATGTACCCGGAGCTGGGGAGGATGATTGACAAAAAGTCAATACAGTGCTAACTTGAGGCAATGGGGAACATTGTGTTTTGAGGTGTCGGGTCTATAATAAATACAGAAAACCAAAGCTTGCGCCGTTGGCGACAGGAGGATTTTTGTATGAAAAAACTGGCAATTCAGGGTGGGGAGCCTGTATTTACCGAGGCGGACCGGGAACGGCTGAACGAGGCCAAACGGTGGCCCATCATCACCGAGGAGGACGAGGCGGCGGCGCTGGAGGTTATCCGCACCAACAATTTCTCCGGCACCGATATTACCGAGAAGTTTGAGCGGGAGTTTGCCGCGTGGAACGGAACGAAGCACGCCGTGGCCTACTGTAACGGCACTATGGCACTGGCGGCCGCCATGTTTGGCATCGGCCTTGGCAAGGGCGATGAGATCATCTGCACCACCAAGACTTACTGGGCCAGCGTGGTACCGGCCACCATGTTCGGCGCCACCGCCGTGTTCTGCAACGTGGACGAGAACATCAGCATGGACCCCAAGGATTTGGAGCGGCTGATTTCTGCCAAAACAAAAGCCATTGTGGTGGTCCACTATTTGGGCTACCCCTGTGACATGGACCCCATCATGGCCATTGCCAAAAAGTACGGGCTGAAGGTCATTGAGGACGTGTCCCACGCTCAGGGCGGCCTGTATAAGGGCAGGAAATTGGGCACCTTCGGCGATGTGGCCGCTATGTCCCTGATGAGTACCAAGTCCTTTGCCGCCGGCGAGATGGGCATGGTGGTGACCAACGACACCAAGATCTATGAGCGGGTCATGGCCTACGGCCACTACGACCGCAACAATGGCAAGTACATTAAGAGTGAGGAGCTGGAGCCCTACTTCCACATCGCTCTGGGCGGTGTAAAGGGCCGCGTGAACCAACTGTGCGCCGCTATGGGGCGGGTACAGCTGAAGTATTATGATGAGCGCTGTGCCGAAATTCGCAAAGCCATGAACTATTTTTATGACCGGCTGGAGCAGCTGCCCGGTCTGAAACCGCTGCGGGTGGACGAGACCACCGGCTCCAATATGGCCGGCTTCTACGCTCCCATTGCCCGCTACTACCCCGAGGAGCTGGACGGTCTGCCCGTCAAGGCCTTTGCCAAGGCGGTCAGCGAGGAAATGGGTTGGGGCGGCAGTTGTTATGACGGCGTGAACTACTCCCTGCACCGTCATAACTACTTCAAAACCTTTGATTTCAATCACTGCGGCGGCCCCTCCCGTCTGGAGAACGCCGAGCGTGACGTGCGGGAGCTGGATGGTGTGTTAGATGACATAGAGCAGAAATTCTGCGTGTCCATGCCCTGGATCAAGAAGTTTGACAAGGAACTGATCGACCGGTACGTGCAGGTGTTCCGCAATGTGATCGAAAACCGTGACCAGCTGATGCGGCAGCCGGCGGGCGGGAGTGGGCTGGACGGTACACAGGCCGGTCGCTGGTACGGGTTCGAAAACCAATAAACGCCGGGCACCCCGGCAGAAAAGAAGTGAGTTCTATGCCCCAGGTGAAACCTTATCTCATCGACACCGAAAAGGTGGCCTATATCGACCGGCAGGAAACCATATCCAACCGGACTGCCTTGCATGAAGAAATCGAGATCAAGTGTTTTTACGAGGGCTCGGCTACTCTGCTCGTGGAGTCCCAAACGGTATGCGTTAAGGCCGGGGATGTGGTGGTCATCAATCCCTACGAGTTTCACGCCACGGTGGACACCGGGGCGGAGCGGGGCAAGTACCACTTGTTTATGCTGCCGTTGAACTATTTTGCCGGTATACCGGGCCTCGAACTGCAGGAATTGCTTTTGACCCGGGAACAGGCCTTTGAACACCACTTCTCCGGTGACAAGGAAATGTATGGGTTGCTGATGCAGGCCGCTTGGGAGGCGCAGCAGGACCAACCCGCCCGAGATGTGATGATCAAAGGGTTGCTTGCCCAACTGTTCGCCCTGCTGCTGCGGCGGGGCCTTGCACAGGAGGGGCGCCCCCTGCCGGAAAAGGGTGTTTTGCGACGGTACCCGGTCATTGACCCGGCTATGCGGTGTATCAAAGCTTCTTATGCCGAGCCCCTGACCGTGGAGCAGCTTGCTGCGTTGTGCGGGGTGAGCAAGCACTACTTTTGCCGCAGCTTCAAACTGGTTACGGGGAAAAGCGCTATGGAGTACCTGCGCCATTTCCGCCTGCGGGTGGCCAACGCCCTGCTGACCGGAACGAACCGGGGAATTGCGGAGATTGCCGTCAGCTGCGGATTTGAGAATCAAAACTATTTTTCCCGCTGCTATAAGCAGCACTACGGCGAGACCCCGTCCCAAAGCCGGGCTCGCGATCTTAATGACAGATTGGACGGATAACAATGTCTGACAATATCATTCGCTTTGGCATTTTGGGCAGCGGGGTCATCTCCAACGCCCACGCCGAGGCCATTCAGAGAATGGATACCGCCGAACTGGTGGGCGTGACCTCCGTGGACCTGCCCGGAGCCGAGAAGTTCGCTCAAACGTACGCCATCCACTGCTACCCTGATTTCGAGAGTATGCTGGCTGATGAGCGTGTGGATGCCGTATGTATCTGCACCCCCAGCGGATTTCACAAGGAGAATGCCCTTCAGGCCTTGCGTGCCAAGAAGCACGTGGTGCTGGAAAAGCCCATGGCGTTCACCCGGGCTGAGGCGGCTGAAATTCAGCGGGAGGCGGAAAAAAGCGGCCGTGTGCTGACTACCATTTGCCAGCTGCGCTTTTTCCCTGATGTACAGAAAGCCAAAAAAATTGTGGAAGACGGGATGCTGGGCAAGCTGGTGTTCTGCGACCTGTCCATGAAGTACTGGCGCGACCCGGCCTACTTTGCCGGCAGCAACTGGCGTGGCACCCGGGCTTTGGACGGAGGCGGTGCCCTGATGAATCAGGGTATTCACGGGGTGGATCTGCTGCTGTATATGGTGGGTGACGGCAAGGTGGTCTATGCCAAGAATTGCACCCGTTTCCACGACATTGAGGTGGAAGATGCCTCGGTGGCGGTGCTGGAATTTGAAAATGGTGCTATGGGTACCATTGAGGCGTCCACCTGCGCCAATCCCGGATTTGAGCGCCGCATAGAGATCAACGGCACCCGGGGCGCCATGGTGCTGGTGGAGGGGCGCATCCACAAGCTGATCGTGGATGGGGAAATACGAATCGATAGCGATGATGCGGCTGCCGCCAGCACGGCGGGCGGTAACACGGTCCCTGCATGGGAGCCGTACACCTGGCAGCTTGGCAACTTCATCGGCGCCATCCACGGCGAGCAGAAGCTGCTGCTGACCGCGGCCGAGGGCAGCCGCGCCGTGGGCATCATCGAAGATATTTACCGCTTTGGCTGTGAGCGGAGCTGAATGGACCGGTGAGGTGTTTGGAATGAGGGAATCGACCGGAATTGTGACCTTTGGCGCAGCAAAGGAGTGCATTACTCCGAGTGAGCGGACCACCCTCATTGGGTTTGGCCCGGTATTTGGTGTGCCCTTTGAGTGCGTTCACGATGACCTCTATGTCCGCACCCTGATGCTGGAGGACGGACAAGGGGAGCGGGTGGTGCTGATGGGGTTTGACCTGTTGTTCCACGATGATACCCTGACGGAACGGCTGCGGGCCTACGCGCAGGAGAAGTACGCCGTGAAGCCGGGCAATCTGCACGTCAACTACTCGCACACCCATTTCGCCCCGGCGGTCAGAGGCTATGACCGGCACTACCACACCGACAGCTACGAGGCGTTTTTGCTGGAACGGTGCTGTGCCTGCATGGACCGGGCGTTTTTGGACACCTGTGAGGGAACTGTGGAGTTTGCCGCCGTGGAGGGAGATTGGAATATGTCCCGCCGGCTGCCTCAAGGGAACGGAAAGACCAAATTTGCCCCCAACCCGGAGGGGGATCGGGACCCAAACCTCTATTTGCTGCGTCTGCGGGATAAGGGGGGCGATCTGCGTGCTTTGCTGACCAGCTTTGCCTGCCACCCCTCCAATTTGGCAGAGCTGAACGCTGTATCGGCGGAATATCCCGGACGGCTGTGTACCCTGCTGGAGCAGCGGTATCCCGGCTGCACCGCCTTGTTTTTCCAGGGTTTCGGTGCCGACACCAAGCTGAAAAAGGGCGCGGTGGAGGATAAGTTTATTCCGCTGTCCTATGAACAACTGGATGAGGTGGCCGGTTTTATGGCCGATGCCGTACAGGTACGGTTGACCTGCGGCGGTTGGCAGGCGGTACCCCTTATGCTGGGCGGCAAAGCCTTTACGGTGGAGCTGCCGCTGGAGCCTAACGGCAGGGAGTTTTATGAAATGGAACGGGCAAAGTGCAGCGGGCGATCGGGCCACCCCGGCGAGGGATTTGTCCCCACGGAGAACGCAGGCCAAACCGCTGAAAACAGCTTCCGCCTGATGTGGTCCTGTGCCGACTACGTGGCGGAAAACTATGACAGCCTGCCCGACACCATTACCCTGAACTGCGGTGTGGTGCGGCTGAATCCGGATTTCTACCTCTTTTCCGTGGGTGGCGAGCCGGTGGTCAGTTTGCAGACTGTGTTGCGTGAAGCGTTTCCCGATAAGCAGATTTTGTGCTTTGGTTACAATGATGCCATTGCCTACATTCCCAGTGACAAAGTGATTGCCGAAGGCGGGTATGAGGCCGGTGAGAGCGCTGATTTGGAGTATCGGCTGAAAGGCCGCCCCAAACTCGGTGTGGATGCCATCTGTGTGAACGGGTTCCGAAGAGCGCTGGAGGAGCTGGCGAAACAAGATATGCCCGGTTAAAGTCCATGCTTGCTGTTCCCGTCGACCGCATCGACGACGGTGTCGTCGCAAAGGTTGCCGTAGCGACGATATAGCGACAGAACAGGCATAAACAGGTATAAATAGGCGCAACTATCAATAAACAGGAATAAGTACCGAAAAAACACTAAAATGAGCAAAAAGAAGCCTCGCTATCCTGAGATAGCGAGGCTTTCCTTGTGGTTGCGGAGGCAGGACTTGAACCTGCAACCTCCGGGTTATGAGCTGCGGCCGGAGGTTCCATAGGGAGGTTTATAGCCCTTTCCAGGCCTTTATCCCCCGGTGCGGAATGGTCTTTGACCCTCTCTTCTCCGTTGCTTCCACAGGGGAATTTTCTATTCTGGGTCAAAAAATGGGTCAAAACGGTGCCGCAACGACCGACTTCGAACACGAGGGCGTCGAGGCGCCCTTTGGCGGAGCGGAGGGGGATATGCGATGCACCACGATGTCCACGGCTGCATCATATTGTGCGCTGCTGTAATCAAGAAAACCACGCGGATTTTTCCTTGCGGAATTCTGTTGACTGCTGCAATAGCTCTAATGGCATGAAATGCTTGACAACAAAGGGAAAAAGTGCTACCGTAAAATGGGATTTCGCGTTTTTATGTATACCATATTTTGGGGGAGGTGAGGGCAATATGAAAACGCTTATTTCAACAAAGGGGAAGCGCGTTTTGCCCAGCCCTCCCTACGGGAAAATTGTCCTGCGGCTGGCTGCGGTGCTGTTGGTCGTGGTTTTGCTGCTGGTCAACCTGTTCACCCATGTGTTTATGGTCGTCCGGTATTATGGGGACGGAATGGAGCCATCTCTTTCCGACCGCCAGCTGCTTGTACTGCTGAAAACGGACAAGGTACAGTCGGGCGATATTATCGCATTCTATTACAACAACAAGGTGCTGGTACGCCGGGTGATCTGCGAGGGCGGTTACAGCATCTCGCTGGAGGAGAGCGGGACCGTCACCATTGACGGCACGGTTCTTTCCGAGCCGTATGTACAGACCCCCTCCATCGGTCAGTACAACATCTCCTTCCCATATCACGTTCCCTACGGACATTATTTTGTCATGGGGGACAACCGTTCTATTTCCATGGACAGCCGCCTTTCCGAAATCGGGACTGTCCCCGCCGACCGCATACTGGGAAAGGTTCTTTGACCCAGCCCACGTAACCAGACTATCAAGTCAGGGGCCCCTGACTTGTGTTCTATCGATAGAGCACAATACACGTTGACGAAGCAAAGAAGATGAAGCATGTGAAAACAATCGGCTTGCGTCCGAACAATCGAATATGGATCGCCGCCGGAGTTGTTGTTTTCCTGTTGCTCTCCCTGTTATCCCTGCGCAGCAACATGGTCAGCGCGGTGGCACTGGAGCAGTCCGCCCGCTGCGGAATGCAGGAGCACACTCACAATTCGGCCTGCTATACCGGCAGTCGGCTGACCTGCCTTCAGCCCCAGCACACCCACACGGAAAACTGTTATCTCGTCCTGCTTCGGGACAATGACATCAACAGCCTGCTTGCTCAGGTGGATGCCAGTTCCGGCAACAATCTGGAGACCGTTATTTCCGATACGGTGGATACCGCTGCCCAACTCAGCGGAACGATCACCCCTCTTTCACAACAGAACGATAATGTTCATGACGTGCAGGTAGTTTTGTTGAATAACACCACTACGCAGGCCGAACCGCCTGAACCGGAAGAAGAGCCTTCTCAGCTGAATGTATCCGCTCTGAACGAGGCGATTGCTGAAAACAACGTAGAGCCCGGACTGGTGCTGAACGAGAATCTGTACAAGGCATCCACCCTCGCTGCAGGCCCCAGCGATCTGACTCTTCCAACGGACACGACTACTTTGCTTGCAGCAGGATCGGACAGTGGGATATCCACCCTGGCTGTGGGGGAAAGTGCCAGCACCGACAACTACAGTGCCAACTTCTGTATTTGGCTGGACAATGAGCAGGGGGTCTGTTTCGGCAAGCTGACCTTTACCACCTCCGGCTCAAGTTGGCGGCAAACCGTCCGGCTGGATACCGGCGATGCGGTGGATCTGATTAACGACAATCTGGGGACTGACTATAGCTGGAGCGAACTGAATTTGCAGTGGGCCGACTCTCAAAATCCAAGTATATGGAACGACATTACCATCTCCCGGACCACGATGACCTTCCGCAACGGAAACAGCAACTATTTCACCGCCACTTCCGCACGCAGTGCCAAGTACGTGTTCCTGATGGACGACTCCGGAAATCCGCTGCAATTCTACACCGTGACCTTTGAGTACCCGGACGGCTCCTCCGACACGCAATACGTTCTCAGCGGCAGCTCCGTCACCCTTTCGGGCGACTACGTGTGGAGCGACGGAAGTGCCCAATATACCGGCGGTCAAACCGTGACCATCAACGGACCCAAGACCTTTACCGCCAGGGAGGACAACGGCACCTTGCGTATCGTTTATAACATCGCGTTCCCCACAGTAAGCGGTGTAACCGTGTCCACTAGACCTACGATCTACGGCACCGTTGAGACCACATTGACCGATACGGTGGATGAAAACGGTTCTGCACTTATCCGCAATGTCTCTCAGCACGAGGTGCCGGGCAAGCTGTCCGACGGCAACACCCGCATCATTCGCTTTTCCGGCTGGCGGGTGGGCACTTCCGACACCATCCTCAGCCCCAACTCCACCCTGAACTGGGACGAGCTGCAATCCTTCGCCAGCGGGAACCGGCTCAATCTCACCGCCGTGTGGGAGACCTCGCCCCTGCAAACGGTCAGCTTCTTTGTCCGATATGACTCTAAACCCATCGACACCCAGGGCGGCGGCGTGGTGGGCGGTTCGGTCACCGACTACACCCCCGAACTGTTTGCTACTCACGTGGGCGGTACAGATACGACAAGCTTGTCCGTAAACGAGCTGAACGATAAATACTATATCGCCGACACTACCGCGGATAACTCCTTTGGTGCTGACCAGCGAATCCGTGCCCTGTACGGTGAGCAGCCGGGTATTTGGCTGCAAAGTTTCCCGGACGACGAGGAGATATTCCAAAAGCTGATCACCCATGCTCAAAACCGCCAGCTTGAGGTGGATGGCGAGCCGGTGGATCCGGAAAATCTGCATGCGGAGGCCTATGCCATCCGCTGGTATGTGTTCAAGGCCCAGAGCGATGCCTGGCACATCGACGGTCGTTTGGTGAAAAAACAGGGCATCGTCTATGTGAAAAAGTCCTTTGCGGGCAACATGGACGGTGTTGCGTTGGCCAAGCAGGACTTCTCCATCACCGCGGCCAATGGGGCCGGAACCAAGCAGCACACTCTGACGCTGAACAGCGCCGCCGGCTATGATCCGGCTACCGATACCTATACCTGGGAAGTAAACGGTCTGGACTATGGCGAACCATGGACGCTCACCGAACACACCTATAACGAGGTGAATAACCCGGGCGGAATCAATTATCACGGCTATTCCGAATACAGCGTCGTGGATGCGTTTAATCAGCAGAATAAAAACGGTCCGGGCACTACGGTGGACATTGTCGGTCAAACCTATGCACTGGATGCAGGTACCGACCAGATCATGCGCGTGGAGTTCACCAATGTGTACCACACCAGCGACTCCATCATCATCAAAAAGGAAGATGCCCGCACCGGAAATCCGCTGGCGGGAGCCACGTTCCAGCTGCTGCAGAACGAACTGCCCCTGACCTTTACTTATGATAGTGCAAAGAACCAATACATCTATGACACACAGGGCAGTATAACGGAGCTATCCGGCTCTACTACCGGCTATTACGAACTGGTCATTTCCGGTTTCAGCTACGACGCCGGCAACGTGGTGGTGCAGGAGCTGCAGCCGCCTTCCGGCTATACTCCCATCGAAAACATCATTATCGGCTATCTGCCCGATTTGGACACGGGCCAGCTAACAGACCAGATCGGAATTTTGAGCACCTCGCCTCTGGCATCCTACCATGATGGCCTGCTGATCGTGGAGAACACCACAGAGAACACCTCCGTCACTGTTACCAAGCAATGGCTGTGTCCCGAAGCAGACTGGGCTGACGTGACGGTGCAGCTGCTGGCCAACGGTCATCTGGTCTCCTCCCTGATCCCCGGCGTGGAGCCCACGGTGCAGCTGACGGCGGCCAACGGCTACCGGGCCACATGGAGCGGCCTGCCTGCCTATGCCAACGGCACCTCCATTACCTGGTCCGTGCGTGAAACCAGGATCGGTACAGAAAACTGCAAGCCGGACTTCACCTTCGCCAACTGGCTGGTAAGCTACTCCGACCCGACCTATACCAGGGACGGCAGCGGAAAGGTAACCAACACCGCCTTCACCATCCAGAATGATACCCGGCGCACCCTGCTGCGTCTGACAAAAACCAATCTATCCGGCACTCTGCGGCTGCCCGGAGCTACGTTCACCCTGCAGCATCTTGTTTCGGACGCAAGCGGCGGATATGTGGCCGACCCCACCTTTGTGACCCGTACCGCTACCACGGGGTCGGACGGTACCCTGACCTTCGACAACCTGCTGTATGGGTATTACCGACTGATGGAAACCTCGCCTCCCGGCGGGTACGAGCAGTTGCTTGACCCCGTATTCCTGACCATTCGGGAGGACGGCACCATTGTGGTGGATGGCCATACCTACGCACAGGCCGGTGCCACGGCCTATACGATTCAGGTTATGAATGTTCCCAAGCGGCCCCTGCCCTCTACCGGAGGCAGTGGACCGGGGATATACCACGGCCTTGGCCTGCTGCTGATGCTCGGCGCGGCTTGGCTTTGGACGCTTCCTTATCACAGAAAAAGGAGGCGGTTGCGATCCAACGATTAATACTGAAATGTAGGTTATACAATCTGAAATCGACCGTACAAACAAGGACAAAGGAGAGAAAACCATGAAAACCATGAAGAAACTGTTTGTCTGCCTGCTGGCTGTTATGATGCTGGCTGCGACCTTGCTTCTGCCTGCCTCGGCGGCCGGCTACACCATTAAAATCAACAGCGACCACGATACCCACAAATATACGGCATATCAAATTTTTACCGGCACTTTGGATGGCAGCGTGCTGTCCAACCTTGTGTGGGGCAACGGTGTTACTGTAGAGGGACAGGCCGCGTTGCAGACGCTCTACAGCAAGTCGGATGCTTCCGGCATTGCCGGCACCTTGAGCGACACTACGGTGGCCGCCTTTGCCGAAAACGTTGCCCAGTATCTGAATGAAAGCAACGGCGAAGAAGGCGAGTATAAAAGCGCGACCAAGCAGTTTGTGATTTCCGACCTGGAAGCGGGATATTACCTGATTGTGGAGACCACCGCAGACAGTGAGATGAACGGCTCCGAGCACGCCTACAGCAAACATATGCTGCGTATTGTCAACAACGTTGAGCTCAGCCCCAAGGCCGGTGTCCCCACCCTGTCCAAGGAAGTAAAGCTGGGTGCTGCCGGCACTTACAAAGAGGCCGTCAGCGCAACGGTGGGCGATACGGTGTACTTCAGGCTGACTGCTTCTCTGCATACTTATGTGCACGATTACGAAAAGTGCTATTTCCGCTTCGAAGATGTGCTGCCCGCCGGTCTTACCTTTGAAAGCGCAACCGTATCCGTTCTGAGCGGTACCACCTCTTATGCCATGGATCCCGGCAGCTATTCTGTGGATACCGCGGGTGCCGTGAACGTGACCATTCAGGATATTCATGCGGCGATTCGGGCAGCCACCAACTCTCCCACGGTTATCAGCGACAAAATTGTTGTGGAGATCGAGACGAAAGTAAACAGCAATCTGGTTCTGGGCAGCGGTGGTAATGAGAATAAGGCAAAGCTGTATTTCTCCAACAACCCCAACGAGGATTATACCGGCACCGGTACCCCCGGAAGCGTTGGTGTTACCAACGAGGCCAAGGCCATCGTGTACTCCTATCAGGTTAATCTGACCAAGGTGGATGCCGCTGACTCCGCAACCAAACTGCGGGGTGCGCAGTTCATTCTCGGCTATAAGAACGGCGATAGTACGTATACCTGGTTTACCGCCGACGCCAACGGCGTGGTAAACGGGACCACCGCCAGCGAGGACAGCGCAACCCGCTTTACCACGAACGAAAACGGCCTTCTGTCTGTAAAGGGTCTGGCCTCCGGCACCTATCACATCCGTGAAAAGGTGGCGCCTGCCCAGTATAACCTGCTGACCTCCGATATCATCGTGCAGTATTCCGGCTCCCTGAGCCAGGATACCGGAACGCTGAATGCGCTGACCATCACCAGTGTATCCGGCGTCAGTTCCTCTTCCACCGATGTGGACACCGGCGCCATCAACCTGACCGTGACCAACACCAAGGGTGCGGTCCTGCCCGAGACCGGTGGTATCGGTACCACCATCTTCTACGTGGCCGGTATCGTTCTGATGCTGGGTGCCGCTGCCGTTATCATCGCCAAAAAGCGCGAGACCAAGTAAGCTTTCACCAAACCTGTGGCCCCGGGGAGCATTGCTCCCCGGGGCAGTAAGGAGAGTTCTGCATGAAAGGCAAGAAAACAGGGGGAAATCTCCCTCTCATACTGATTTTTCTTGCAGGGTTGTCCTTGCTGCTCTATCCTGCGGTCAGCAACTTTTGGAACGCACGGGTCCAATCCAATGCCATCGCCGACTACGTTCAGGCAATCGACAACAGTGACCGGACACAGGCCGAGCAGATGCTGGCAGCGGCCAGAAGCTATAATGATTCCCTGTTGTCCCGGGCCGGAACCGTTGACATGGACGAAACCTGGCAAGCGGAGTATTCCGAGCTTTTGAATGTGGCCGGCACGGGCATTATGGGCTATGTGGACATCCCCTGCATCAACTGCAAACTGCCCATCTACCACGGCACGGACGAATCGGTACTGCAGGTGGCGGTGGGCCATCTGGAATGGACCAGTCTGCCTGTAGGTGGTCCAAGCACTCACGCGGTCATTTCCGGCCACCGTGGTCTGCCATCGGCAGAACTGCTGACCCATATCGACCGGCTGGAGACCGGCGACAAGTTTTATCTCCATGTTCTGGGCGAAGAATTGGAGTACCGTGTGGACGATATCGCCGTTGTACTGCCCAACGACACTTCTCGCCTACGGGTGGTGGCCGGGGAGGACTATGTGACCCTCGTCACCTGCACGCCGTACGGTATCAACTCCCACCGCCTGCTGGTGCGGGGTGCTCGTATGCAAAACAGCGCTGGTGCAACTTCCGGGCAGTTGTATCTTACCAACGAATTGCGCCCCGTCAGTCTGGTGTATGTGATCCCGCTGACCCTTGTTGGCCTTGGCGCACTCACCGGTCTGTTCCTTGGACTGCGCAGAGTTTTGTTGCATAAACGGCAAAAAAAGGCCGGCAATTGATTTCAGGAGAGACGCTATGAAAAACCTTATGCAAAAATCGAATAGAGTGCTTCTGTGCCTGTTGATGGTCTGTATGCTGATTGGAATCACAGTGATACAGGCAGCCGCCTCCTGCTCCCTGCGGGTCACGATACGCAACGATGCGGACGAGCTGATCTCCGGCATCAATGTGGATCTGTATCAGGTCGCTGTCACAAAGAATGGAACTACCACGCTGACCGAGCCCTTTGCCGACCTTTCTCTGAGTGCGGACCAACTGCTTGCCGACAGCGGTGCCGATCATGCCAACATCGTCTATCAGTATGTCTTTGCCCAGGAAGTGGATTATACCGCCAAACACACTACCAACGCCAATGGCAATGCGGAATTCAGCGATTTGGAGCAAGGCATCTATCTGGTACTGGATGAAGGCGGACAAAAAGTGGCCTTCCAACCCTATCTGCTCGTCCTTCCTATGACCGTGGATGGGCAGCCGGTCTATTATGTGACCTCCAGCCCTAAAACCTCCGAAACGGATACCAAACCCTTCCTCGTGGTCATGCTGTGGGAAGACAATATGAATGCGGCAGGCAAACGCCCCAACAGCGTGGAGGTAACCCTGCTGCGGGACAATATTCCATTTCGAAAAGTAACACTCAGTGCCGACAATAGCTGGCAGCATCAGTTCTATCAGCTGCCCACGGGTGGAGAATACTCGGCGAAGATCGACCCAATTTCGCAGTACACCACCTCTTACGACCTGCGGGGAGACGCCTGCATTATCCTGAACAAGTACACCGGAGGCGATGACGGAGGCGGTGGCGGCGGCACGATCCCCGACCCGCCCACACCGCCCGACCCACCCACACCGCCCGACCCGCCTACACCGCCCGACCCGCCTACACCGCCCACACCGCCCAAACCGCCCACACCGGGAAAAGGCCATGTCAGCGTGTACAAGAACTGGGACGATAACAACGATGCTGCCGGTACGCGTCCCGATAAAATTACTGTTCAGCTGATTCGGGCGGGAACGGTGGTGAAGACGGCTGCCCTCTCTTCAGCCAACAGATGGAGTTATACCTTCTACGAGTTGGATCCGCTGGCGAGTTATACGGTTCGGGAGGTTCCTGTTCCCGGCTACACCCCTGATTATCGCGGCAATGCCGCCACCGGTATTACCATTACCAACCGCAGCGACACCAAACCCGAGCACCCCGACCAACCAATCAATCCCGATCCCCCCGGCCCGGTGGAGCCTGTTCCCGAAACCATTGATATTCCTGTCGTTGTTGTGTGGCATGGTGATAAAAACCATCCGCAGGCCCGCCCGGAGCAGGTCACGGTCTACCTGATCTCCTCCGGCAACATTGTTTCCACCCTCTATTTGACCGCCGCTGACGGTTGGCAAGGCGCATTTGCCGATGTTCCTGCTGATCTTGCCTACAGCATCTGGCAGATGTCGGTAGATGGTTATTCTACCGCTTACGAAGGCAGCGCATCACAGGGGTTCACCGTAATCAACGCCTACCGAAGCCAAACACCCTCCGATCCGCCCGCTCCTCCCCAGCCCCCAGCTCCGCCACCTTATGAACCTTCCGTTCCCGTAGAGCCCTCCCAGCCTACCATACCTCAGACCGGTGTGCAGCTGTGGCCCCTTTGGCTGCTGTTGGCTGCGGGTGTGCTGCTGGTGATTTTGGGCCTTGCGGATCTGTACTTGGGGAGGAAAAAGTCATGAAACAGATCCGTGCCGTCGCATTGGTCCTTTTGGGCCTGTCAATGATCCTCACCTCAGCCTATTTTTTCTCTCAGTATGAGCAGGAGGCCGAGATCGCGGGTGAAAACGCACAGCAGCTACTGGCAGCCCTAACCGAGGAAATTGAGCAAAATCAGGAGCAGAACCTATACGACACGGCAGTACAGGAGCAGTCTACCGGTCAGATGCTTCAGACCTCGCTGCAGGGCTATGACCTTGTGGGCATCATCCGTGTTCCCGGTGTTGGTTTGGAACTGCCTGTGCTGGACAGTTGGAGCTATGACCTTCTGAAATTGTCCCCCTGCCGCTACTCCGGCAGCATAGAGGGGCAGGATCTGATCCTGATGGGGCATAATTATAAAAAACACTTTGCGCCTCTGCGCCAGGTTTCACCCGGTGACCGGATGGAGTTTCTAGATGCTGGCGGCACTGCACATGCTTATGCAGTTTCTGTCACCGAAGTCTTAAAGCCCACACAATTGGACGAACTGACCGCTTCGGCGCATGCGATGACGATTTTTACTTGTACTCCCGGCGGTTATGGCCGCTTTGTGGTTCGCTGCGATCCAGTCGAGTGATTCTCTCATTGCACAGGGCAATCCATATTTGGACATAAGTGTTGCAATACGCAATCAAACAGAAAACCGTAGGGCAAGTCGATACGACTTGCCCTACGGTTATTTTGTTATTTGCGCGGTAGAAATCATCGCTCATTTGCTAACACGGAATGATTGATGAAATGAGCGATGAAATGCTATACAAGCATCATGTAAAAGACAAGGGTTTGGATTGCCGACCAAAGCGACGACGTGGCGACGACGTATCGACGGAAGCGACGAGCAAGGGTTGCCATAGCGACGATATAGCGACAGAACAGGCACAAATAGGCGTGAATAGGCGCAACTATGAATCAATACAAATAAGTACCGGAAAAACAGCAAAATGAGCAAAAAGAAGCCTCGCTATCCTGAGATAGCGAGGCTTTCCTAATGGTTGCGGAGGCAGGACTTGAACCTGCGACCTCCGGGTTATGAGCTATGAGGTGACATTGACTCTGTCCTTACTGGCGTAGGCGTTTGCGGGTTTTGAAAGCAACAAAAAGCGACCATATAGCGACGGGCGGAGACCAAAACAGAGAAGGCAAAAGTTGCTACGGAAGAGTGCTGTTTTTTAGAGGAGAGCTTTGGCGCAACAAGCACGGAGACACTACAAATATTACAAAAATATTACAAAGTTTTGTAGGGTGTTGTTTTTTTGTGTCCTGTCTGGTATGATACGGAGGAAAGGTTATGGTGAGCATTATGGTAAATAACCTAAAGTTAATACGGGATTTGTATGGAGCAACTCAAGAGCAGGTTGCGACTGCGGTCAATGTAAATCGTGTCACCGTAGCTAACTGGGAAAGCGGGAACTCTGTTGCATCTAGCAGCAACCAAGAAAAGCTATCCCTCTACTACGGCATAGGCCCCGAGTACTTTTATGACAAGGATCTCGATGAAACCGCACGCCAAATTGTTGTGCAAAGCGGTATCACAGCACGTGAGGTTTTGGAGAAGACGGCTGGAAAGCGTGTAAAGGAAGACGATTTTCACAGGGCTTTTGAGTCGATTGACTTCAAAGAAGCCTTGGACAGGTATATGTTCTCCATGAAACTGTTGCTAGCCACAGCCGACAACGGGAAGCTGGACAAGCTAGAGACGGCGCTTCTGATTAATAGAAAGATGGGTGCCAGACTAGAGGCGATTGTTGAGTTGCGGAAGCAAGAGGAACGCAAAGGGGAACCTACTTTACTTGATTTATTAGAACAGATCGAGGAGGGCGTGTGACGCAAGATGTTGTGTGAAGCGAAAAAGATGTACAATATCTTGTGCTTTGCACTTGACAGAACGGGCGTGGACTGGTATAGTAAACTAAAGTTCCAGACATAAGAAAACAGCGCAACGGCTGGTACCCGTTGCGCTGTCCCTTGTGCCGTCACAGAACACGAAGCTCAAAGCCACGATATTGCTGTGCATAAGGAGATGTCAGCATTATATCATGGATTTGAGCTCGGTTCAACATGGGATTTTTACCAAAAGTGGATCCCGTGGGGCCGAGTTTTTCTTATGGCTGTTTATATATATTATATGAAAACAGTTAAAAGGAGTGGTACACCATGATGTACGCAACGAAAATCAAAATGCAGCAAGGACACTACACCTCGCAGAACCTTTTGGAAATCGACTCAATCTATATTGAGGGGTGCACTAATCCGGGCTTTTTCAAAAAGGCGGTTCTTTACGACCACCTCAAGAAGAATCCGGGGACGATTAAGGTAAATATTTCACCTTACCCTGCGGTTGTTCCAGCTATCAGCCCTAAAGGGGAAAAGTATGTGAGGTCGGCGCCCAATGACCATACTTATGACAATCTCCTTGACCTGCCTCGTGAGTAAGGGGGTGGCGATATGGGCAGGAACAGTTTTGATGTCAAGAAGTTCATGAAGGAACTGGAAAAAGACATTAAAAAGGGGGTTGAAAAAGACTTGAAAAGGCACCCGGAAAAGGTCCTAGACCACCATGTTGGAGAGGAACTGCAGGGGAAGTGCCCTTCCTGCGGTTGTGGGACAGTGATTGTTGTCCGTGGCGGAAGCGCTCGTTGTCCGAAGTGTGGGCATACGGGAAACGTCAGCCTTGAACCGGAATGGAGGTGAGAATATGGGTAAGAACCAGCATGTAACACCACGTCCGGATGGTGGTTGGCAGGTTATCGGCGCAGGTAATTCCAGAGCGACTAGGTGCACGGAAACGCAGGCGGAGGCGGCAGCGATTGCACGCAAGATAGCCATTAACCAAGGTGCTGAGTGTGTGATTCACGGAACTGATGGTCGAATCAGAGAAAAAAACTCTTACGGCAATGATCCGTTTCCTCCAAGAGGATAATATATGAAAAATCCCGCATCATGGGTACCAGGCATGATGCGGGATTTTTGTATGGTAATTAAGGCTTGTGCTAGCGATGCTTGTAAGCAGATAGAACAGCGATGTGTTTCAGGTCAACTGAACTCACCCTAACAACATACTCAAGTACTGGTCCAGTCTAGTGTTTATATATCCTGCGAACAGTTTCTCCATCGGAGCAATGCTACCCTTCACATAGTAAGCGTCAAAGGCCTCGTAATAAGCTTTGCGGTCGGTGAATTTGATGTCGATGGGGGGATAACCGGCCTTCATCAGTTCTAGATTAACAAGGAGACGACCGGTTCTACCGTTACCATCAATAAAGGGATGGATACCCTCAAACTCAATATGGAATCGCGCCAGCTTAGTGACAATATGCTCAGCACTTTCAGCATAGCGGATCATCAGCTGCTCCATGCTGGGCTGAATCATATACGGCTGCACCGGCTCGTGCTGAGCACCCATGATACGGACAGGTACACGGCGGTAAACACCTCGATCCTCTCGCTTGTCGGCCAAGACAAGGAAATGGATTTGCTGAATGACGCGCTCGGACAGAGACTCGTTTTTCTGCACCAGCTCACGCACAAAGTCAAAGGCCTCTTTGTGTCCAACGACTTCCATATGCTCCTTTAGGGGTTTCTGGTCGATGGTCAAACCGCGTAGAACCATATCAGTCTCACGCAGAGTTAGAGTATTGCCCTCGATAGCATTGGAGTTGTAGGTATATTCGATGGCGAAGTCTTCGTTCAGACGAGCGACCTCACCCTCGGTCAGCGGACGCCGAGAGTCCAACTCTTTCTTTTTTTTGTCGATTAGTTCCAGCAGGGAGGAAGATGTCTTGTAGCGACCATCGGCAGGCTTCACGGCATTCTCCGGAATCTTCCAGCTGTGACCCTGCTGAAAAGCTCCGGGGATTTTACCTTCACTACACAAAATCCGTACCCGTCGATCTGAAATGCCCCACTTGGCTGCGGTGTCTTTAACTGTCATAAACATAGGAATCACTCCTTCGTGGATGTAGTATACCACAAACTCGGAACAATAGCAAGAAAAGGAACGATACTTCACGCCAATCGGAATAATGCCACAGAATTAGCTGAGGCGTGTTTTGAGCCTAGATGCTTATATATTATAAATTTGAACCCGGTAGTGGCTATGAGCCGCTACTGGGTATCTTTATGTTTGGAGGAAAGAACTGTGAAAGAGAAAGAAATTACTGTCTTGATGGTTGAGCCGCACAAGCACCCGACCATCACAACCATTGCGAATGACCTTGACGCTCTGCAGAAAGCTGTTAGCATCGGTGCTGACTACCAAGGCCTCATTGAAATCATCGGCATTGAGGACGGAGTATGTCTCGTCTGCAACGAAGAAGGCAAACTCATTGGCCTTGAGGGGAACCGCAAAATCGGCAAAGACATTATTACCGGAGTTTTCTATGTAGTGGGGGAGGATGGTCACGGCAATCTTACTTCTCTGCCCAAAGACAAGAGAGAAAGCTATCAAAAGCGGTTTTGGGAGCCGGAGCACTACACCGAGGCAGATATTGGTCATGCGCTGTTCATGCGGCTGTTCTGATTGGAGCCACCACATGAGCTATATAGAACAGAGGGACAAACACAAGGACAATGGGATTTTACTTGAGCATTTCCATCCGCTAAAATTGTCGAAAGAGGTGATACGGATGGCTGAAAACGATCCTGAGTTGCTGAATGCTGTTTATAAAGAGGTCAGCGAAAAGCTGGGTATGGATACGGCGATGGAAATCTACCGTATGTTTAAAGGACAGCAAATCAGCTTTCCTGTACGCTTCTTTAACCCGGCCAGGATCCAAAGGAACATCGTGCAGGAATATGACGGAACTAACATTAGGATGTTGGCAATCAAGTACGGATATTCAGAGAAAACAGTAAGGAGACTTATAAAAGATAGTTTGGAGGAGTGATGTGTGGAATTATCATTGGCAATTATTTTTGGTTTTGTTGTGTTTATGATTATCCTAAACGACGGACGCTTAATCTTCTTTAGTGTGTCATCGTTGCTCGTTATAGCTGCGATTTCATTTGGTATAGGATATGGGATGGCCTTTTTTGTTCTTGAACTGTTGGGGCCGGTGCTGAAGATTGCATTAATAGGTTTAGCGCTAATTATTGGGATTGCACTATTGGGAAACTTGCTGGGGAAAGGAGGGTAATACATGGAACGTTTTACGCGAAGAATGATCAACACTATTCTTTTGTGCTTGATTGCAATTGCTGTAGCGGTTGTGATTTGGGATGCACTGCCTGGACTCATCAAAATTTTGGCAATTGGTGGAGTCGTTTGTGGGGCATTGAGAATTTTCAAAAATTAATGAGAGAGGGGATAGTAACCATGGAATTTGAACTTTTGGGCCAAAAAATTGAAATATCAGAGGGCCGAAAAAATTACATGAAAATCCTTGCGGATTACAAAGAGATGGCAAATCGTGCTGAAAAGGCCTTCCAAAAGGATTACGAGGACTCGTTTGCGCTTACTTTTTTCAGTAGTTCATATGCGGAAAAAGCAATGAATAAATACTCTGACAGCATGTTAGATGGGCAGGCTAAGACTTATGTGTATGAAACGAGAAAATACTTGACTAAATTTGGAGAATACACATTAACAGATGAAAAAATATGGGAAGAGATAACTAGAGACTATGACGGAATATCTCGATTGCGCTATAGATTTGAGGAGTTTCTTGTTGACAATGTTTCGGAGGATACAACCGATAGAGATATTGTTCCTAAAATGAAAGCTAAATTCGAATCGGGATATTTTAGCCGTGCACTACGAAATGACATAATGGCTCTTTGTGATTTTGTGAATGAATATTTGGATGCTAATAAATTAGCACCTATTGAATTTATTTATGAAAAAGAGGTGTCGCAGGCAGAAGCCATATATAAAAATTTGCTTGAGTCAAATATTCCGGCATCAGAGCGAGAGAGATTGGCTAAATCATTGATTGAACTTGATCCCCGATGCAAATCGTACTATGAGTATATATTTTATAAACTACCACAAGCCAAATATGAGATTGCGGCTATTGCCAAATATTTGAGCATTGATTTGTCTGATATGATTGAAAAAGATCTCAATACTCGCTTTGACTCTAAAAATGTGGTATCCGAGGAACAGGCCAAACAGCTGATCGATACACTTGCAGAGGCCATGGAAAAATACCAAGTAAAACACTGCGCAGCGAAAACGACGCTTGAACTAAAACTTCGGGAGTTTGATATTGAAGCGAGAACGTATGACGGAGTTTTATATGCGAGTCGAGAGCTCCGAGCCCAAGCTGAAAAGGCTGATATGGAAATAAAAAAACTGTATGGAGATGAAAATACAACAACCAAAGAACGATGCAAAGAATGTTTGGCGGAAATCGCAGGGATGACCTGTGCATCCGAAATAAAGGAGAAACATCGCCGTTTGTTAGACGAAAGAATTCTCCAAATAGATAGGGATAACTTAGAAGCATTGCTTGGTGATTTAGGCCAAAAGAACAAAGAAGAGTGCGAAGTTGTGCGCAAAAAAATAGATGCTTATGATGCACCGGTGAGCACAAAGAAAGCGTTTTGGGCTCGCATAGACAACAGAGTCGATCAAATAAATAGGGAACACTTTGAGGCGTTGCTTTGCAACTTGGGACAGAAGAACAAAGAAGAATGCAAGGCTGTGCGTAAAGAAATAGACGACTATGATGCACCTGTGGAGACAAAGGGGGCCTTTCTAACCCGCGTAGACAACAGAATCGATGAAATTGATAAAGAACAACTAGAATCTCTGCTTTGCGATTTGGGAAAAAAGAGCGAAGGGGAGTGTGAGAGTATTCGGGAACAAGTAAAGTGCTATGCTGCGTCTGAAAATATAAAAAAGCCGTTTCTATCTCGTGTGGAAGACCGGATTTGCGAAATCTGGGAAGCGGAGGATTTTGAACGGTTTACTGAGATGTTTATAAATACGCGTATCTCCAATGTCTCGCAAATTGAGGAAAACAAAAAGATTGTAAGGGAAACAGCGAGGATACAATATGTGCGGGACAGATTTATAGTAGCATTTGCGCATCTGAATCCTGCTGATGTTGAATCCGCAGCAAAATATGCTGCAGCGCAAGAAAGTGGAATGATAGCTTCGCTGCTTAATCATGGCAAAAAAGATGTGTACGATTATTTGTCTTTAGGGGGGAAGGTAGCACATCCTGATGTGCTTGAAGCAAAAGAATCCATCAAGGCCAAAAAAGCTGCTGGTTTTTTATCTAGCTTTGGGTTTGGAAGGAACAAAGCGCATCAGCAATCTGAAGATGCGCAAAATGTTGGGGGAGCAAAATTTTGTTCTGCCTGTGGCACCAAAGTGGATGGCATATCAAAGTTTTGCTCAAGCTGCGGAACAAAGCTGTAAAGGAGACTGTTATGAACAAACTGATTAAACCGATTGCTACCGTAGGGGCGCTTATCATTATATGTACATTGCTGTTTGGAGGAAGAAGCGCAGAAAAAACGGCAAGCAAATTTATGAAAAGCTTAATGGAAGCAGATGCGAAAGAAGCATATTCCTTGATGAGTGATGAACTCAAAGAAAGCTTGCCTTATGAAACAAAAAAGGTTGCCATTCATTCCATGCAGGAAAACTTCGATGATGCAATCGAAGGATATAAAGATATATACGGTAAACGATGGAAATACAAAGTGCACGTTATAGATGTCTATGAATGTGAGGCCATAAGCGATGAATATGAAGGCCGTAAAATGATGAAGGCGGAAATCGAAGTTACACACAAAGGATCGGGCCTTCTGAACAAGAAAGAGGGTTCGGATAGCGATACGTTGTATTTGGTTAAAGATGGCCGCAATTGGTATGTTGCTGATTTCTAAAAAAGAGGAACACACAAACTCTTTCTGTGTTCCTTATAGCAAAGGCTCCCTGCCCGGTTGTTGGGCAGGGAGTCTTTGTGTTGTAATGTTTGGAGTGTACCGCCGACCAGAGCGACGACGTGGCGACGACGTATCGACGGAAGCGACGAGCAAGGGTTGCCATAGCGACGATATAGCGACAGAACAGGCACAAATAGGCGTGAATAGGCGCAACTATGAATCACTACAAATAAGTACCGAAAAAACAGGAAAATGAGCAAAAAGAAGCCTCGCTACCCTGAGATAGCGAGGCTTTCCTAATGGTTGCGGAGGCAGGACTTGAACCTGCGACCTCCGGGTTATGAGCCCGACGAGCTGCCAACTGCTCTACTCCGCGATATGGTGCCGGAGACCGGGATCGAACCGGCACGCTGTTTCCAGCAAGGGATTTTAAGTCCCTGGCGTCTGCCAATTCCGCCACTCCGGCAAGGGTGGCTCCGGTTGCTCCTGCTCTAAAGAGCCTAACCATAATAACATACACAAACGCCTGTGTCAACCCCTAAAGAGAAGAAAGTGTTCGACGGATTCCCGCAAAAACCGGGCAGCGGCGTAAACCGCTGCCCGGGGAGGGATGCACGAACCGGAATCATTCGAAAATGGGGTAGCAGTTGAAAGCGGTATCTCCGGCTACCTCGAAGTAGGGGACGAACGCCATGCCGTCGTTGACCTTGATTGCGACGGAGGCTTCTGTCTGCTCTGCACACAGGGCATCAACCGCTGCGGTGACGGTGGGCAGCTTGGTCTCGCCAATGCCGGTCAAAGCCATGAGGTAGGGGCCGTAGGTCACGCAGAAGCGGCCCTTGCCGTTTTCCGCCTGCTCCACGCCGGTATAGGGCAGGACGGTCAGGGCGGGGGAGAAGGTGAGGGTGACGGTGTCGCCGGTCTGCCAGACACGCTTGAGTTGCGCAAACGTACCCGCGACAGCGGAAGCAGCCTCGCCATTGACGCGGATTTCGGCATCCTTCGCCCAACCGGGGACACGCAGCTTGACAAACTGCTCCCGGGCGGGGGCGGAACGGACGGTGAAGGTCAGCTGATGCTTGTGCGGGATATCGCTGTCCACGGAGAAAGCCCAGTCGCCGCACCTGGCATCATAGGACATAAGCTGATGCAGCCACAGACCGTCCTTATTGGACAGGAAGGTGTACTGGGGGCAGTCGCCCAAGGTGAGGGTGGTGGTCATCTCGCAGCAGGAGCCGGTGGCATCGCCCACAGGGACGGGGGGATCATCCTTGCGGCCCTGCAGTACGTTGTGATAGCGCACACCGCGCTCTGCCATGAAGGCGGAGGGCAGCACGTTGAGCAGACCCTCCTCAATTTGGGCGGCGTATTTCTCCTCGTCGGGGAACAGCTCCAGCAGTTCCAGATTCAGCCATAACCAGAACATGGTACCGCAGGTCTCGCCGGTGTGGCCGATGTCCATCTGGTAGGAGCCGGGGTAGTAGGGGCCGCCCTGCTCGCAGATGGCGGTGACGGCACCCAGATGCTTGTAGTAGCGGTTATAGACGTCCCAGCCGCCCAGGGCCGCATCCAGATAACGCTGCTGGCCGGTCAGGCGGTACTCACTCAAAGCGGCCAAAATGTCCATGATGCAGTAGCAGTGGGGGCGGTCGGCGGGATAGTTGCTGAAGATGACAGGATTGCGGGCGGCCATTCCGTCCAGCACGGTCTTTTTATCCAGACAGGTTTGGCTGAACAGCATATCTTCGACTTTGCCTGCCACGGACTCGGCCAGCACCAGGTTGCCGGTGAGGGAGTTGGTGCTGTTGTGGGCCAGCAGCAGTTGGTTGGCGTAGGGGGAAGCCTCCAGCCAGTCGTACATACGGCGCAGCAGGCCGTAGGCCTTTTCGTTGCCGGCCTTGCCTGCGGCCACCATGCCGTAGGACCAGAAGATGCGGTCAAAGCTTTTTTTCTCGCTGCTGAGGATGACATCCACCGAGTTTTCTGCGTTGGGGTAGTAGTTGACGGCATACTCCGACTCGGGGTAGTAGTTATACCAACCGTCGGGGCGCATGGTGGATTCGATGCGGTCGATGGCGTTATCCACGATGGTGCGCAGGTCGGCATCTTCACCCCAACGCAGAGCCTTGGCGGCACCACCCATGATGCGGCCGTCTTTCAGGGAGGCGGGCAGCCAGTCCACCCAGCCCAGATCACGCTTGGCCCCCTCGGGCAGGTCCAGGGTGTCCGGGTCGGCGGCACAGCGCTTGATGCGGGCCACGTTCTGTTCAAACAGCTGACCGAACAGACCGCCCAGCTTCACATCAGTTTCCGGGCGGCGGGCGGCGGGGGTCACGGGCTGCCAGGTGGCGGGGTCGGTACCTTCGCGGCCCTGCACGATGGAGAGCAGTTCGTCATTGAAGGCGTGCTGCAGCTCTTCGTTGACGTTCAGAACAGCATCGGCTTCGATGGAGTCCAGCCTTGTACCGGCGTTGACGGTGACCATCAGGGTGTGGACACCGCCGGCTAGAGAAAACTCGGTTTCGGCACAGTCGGCGCCGCCGTCCACGCTGCACAACAGGTCGCCCTCGGCATTGATCTTAAGGGCAGTACCCTTGAACATGATAAAAAATTTGCAGTAATTGAATTTTGCGATTTTGGCGATGTCCTGATCGGTCCAGCTGCCAATATAGATAATATTGGGGTTGTTTGCCCTGAAGGTCTTCATGGTGGATCCAACTCCTTTGAACTCTGGATGGCTGCTTACAAGGATTTTATAGCACAAGGGGTGGGGAAAGACAAGGAGAATATTCTCAAGTTTTAGGACAATATTATCTTTTTTGCAGAATGGGCATGGAGAGGGGAACGGCTGCATATACTGGTGAGGAGTGTTTATTTGACAGGAGGAAGGACCCATGTGCCAACCCATCGGTGCCCAGGAGGACACCAAGCGCAACCCACCCCGCGAGCGGGATGTGGATGATTTGATTTTCCGGGATGAGCGGGAGTGGCAGACCAGCGACCGCTGACCCGTGCCGAACCCACCACAGCAGCAAAAAATGCGGCTGCGGTGGGTTTTTGCTTTACTTTGGGGCAAAACTTGTATATAATACTATGCTGAGAGAATATGGAACAGGAGAGAGGTATATTTATGCTCCAATTTGATGAATATAAGGTGAAGCTGAACAACCTGCTGCCTGCGCTGGAGTCTTTGGCTTCGGCTTTGGACCTGGAGAGCGCGGAGCGGGAGTTGGATATGCTGGAGGCGGAGTCCGCCGCCGACGGTTTTTGGGACAACCTTGCCAAGGCCCAGAAGGTGCAGCAGCGTATCAAGAACCTGCAGGACAAGGTGGACGGACAGCGCCGGCGCAAAAGTCAGTGGGATGACCTGATGGCTCTGTGCGAGATGGGCAACGAGTTTGAGGACGAGTCTCTTGTCCCCGAACTGGAGGAAGGGTTTGCCCAGCTGGAGGCCAACATGGAGTCTGCCCGTCTGCAGACCCTGCTGACCGGCGAGTACGATAGCTGCAACGTTATCCTGACTGTCCATCCCGGCGCCGGCGGGACCGAGGCTCAGGACTGGGCCCAGATGTTGTACCGCATGTACACCCGCTGGACCGAGCGCCACGGCTTCACCTACACCATCATGGACTATCAGGAGGCGGACGATGCCGGATTGAAGTCTGCCACCATTATGATCGAGGGCGAGAATGCCTACGGCTACCTGCGGGGCGAGCATGGCGTGCACCGTCTGGTCCGGGTGTCCCCCTTTGATGCCAACGCCCGGCGACAGACCTCCTTCGCCTCTGTGGAAGTTATGCCCGACCTGCCGGAGGATGTGGAGGTCGAGATCCGGCCCGAGGACATTGAGATGCAGGTCTACCGCGCCAGCGGTGCCGGCGGCCAGCACGTGAACAAGACCTCCTCCGCCGTGCGCCTGATCCACAAGCCTACCGGCGTGGTGGTGGCCAGCCAGCAGGAACGGTCCCAGTTCCAGAACAAGGACAACTGTATGAAGATGCTGCGTGCCAAGCTGGTGGAGCTGCAGATGCAGGAGAAGGCGGAGAAGATCTCCGACCTGAAGGGCGTGCAACTGAAGATCGAGTGGGGCAGCCAGATCCGTTCCTACGTGTTTATGCCTTACCAGATGGTAAAGGACACCCGTACCGCCTTTGAAACCAGCAACATCAACGGCGTGATGGACGGCGATCTGGACGGCTTTATCAATGCCTACCTTACCGCTGAGGCCACGGGTAACTGGGCCAGCAAGTAAACAAAGGAAGGAATTGTTATCCATGAAATGCCTGGTCATTGACGTGGTGCATCACACCATCCGAGATGAGTTGGAACAATATATGCAGGTGGATACCGAACTGCTGCCCACGCAGCAGCGGCTGGCTGAGATCATCGGAGAGTACGACCTGCTGCTGATGCGGGTGGACCCCGCCATCGACAGGACGATTCTGGATGCCGCCAAAAAGCTGAAGGTTATCGGCGTGTGCGCCGTGGGTCTGAACCACGTGGATTTGGAGTACGCCAAAGAAAAAGGTGTGCAGGTATTCAATGCCCCGGGCTGGAGCGACAACGCCGTGGCGGAACTGACCATTGCCAAGATGCTGGATATTTCCCGGGGGACCATGCAGGCCAACCGGGAGGTCAAGGACGAGCATCAATGGAACAAATATAAGTTCTATGGCCGGGAACTGCGGGGAAAGACCCTTGGCATCCTCGGCTTTGGCCGGGTGGGCCGCCGCGTGGCAAAGCTGGCCGATGCGTTTGAGATGAACGTCGTGGCCTACGACCCTTTCGTGGCCGACAGAGAATTCAAAGAAAACTTCGCCGAGGGAATGAGCAAGGAAGAGGTGCTGCGGGTATCCGACTTCGTGGCCATCCACCTGCCTTTGCTGCCGGAGACCCGGGATTTGATCTGTGCCGACTCCATCCGAACGATGAAGAGCGGGGCGATCGTGCTGAATATGTCCCGGGGCGGCATCGTCAACGAGGCGGATATGTACCAAGCGCTGACCACCGGACAACTGGGCGGCTATGCCACCGACGTGATGGAGGAGGAATTGGCCAACGGCGGCCTGACCCGCGGTGCGAGCTTTGATTCCCCTTTGTTTGAATGCGAAAACTTTATTGTTTCTCCCCACATCGGCGCCCAGACCCAGGATGCGGCCTACCTCATCGGGCAGGACATCATCGCCAAGGTCAAGGCGGCTTTGGATTTGAAGTGAAAATGCAGCACCGCCCCGGGCCATTCGGCCCGGGGCGGTGCTTTGCTTGTACGATTTACTTGGTAAAGCGGTAGGTGCAGGCGCCGGTCTGCTCGTCGTAGGCGCCCATTTCGAACTTGGCGCCGGCCTCGGCGGCCAGGACCTCCATGACGCACTCGGTGGTGTAGCGGAACCAGGGAGACAGCCACTTGCCGTTGTCCACCAGCCACTTGATGGCGGGACAGTAGTGGACGGTGACGTCCAGGGTGTTGCCGGTCAGCTGGCAGGTCACGGCATCGGGAGCCTTGTCCAGCTCGTAGCTCTCCACGATCTTGTCCCGAATGGCGGCCAGACCCTGCGTCTTGATGGCTTCGATGGTCTTGCACAGGGCGTTCTTGGTGTAGCGGGTCATGGCGGCACGGACGTGGTCGATGCCGTAATTGTCGCCGATGTAGTGGATGCAGCGGCTCAAGCTGAAGTGGAAGCTGGGGTGGAAGTACTCGTTGTCCGCGGCGTTGCGGCGCATGACCAGCGTGTCCTCATCCAAAATGACACGACCGTCAAACACGTTGGGATCGTAGATGAGCATGGAGCAGGCGGCCTTATCGGTGCCGATGAAGTTGTAGATGTACTTCAGACCGGCCTTCTCCACCGCCAGGCGGTAGCCGTCGCAGTGCAGGCAGTAGTCGGGGTAGGGCTTCAGGCCGATCTCGTCCTGCAGCTTGAGCAGCTTGCCCTTGGAGGGGCACCAGAACATCTCGTTGTAGAAGAAACCGCGCTTTTCGTTCAGGTACATGACGAAGTCGGCGGCCTCCTCGTTCAGGCTGTGGGTCCAGTGGGTCCAGCAGCCGTGGATGCCCTCGGCCAGCAGGGCGTTGATCAGGGTGCCGCCCTTGCCGTCAGGCTTGAAGAGGGTGGCCCAATAGCGGTCGATCTCGTCACGGCCGAAGGTCTCGTCCAAATAGTGGAACAGCTCGCTGTAAGCGGGGATAAATTCGGTACAGGAAATCATGTTAAACTCCTCCTAATTTACCAGATGGTCCAGCCGCCGTCCATGACGAGGGTGGCGCCGGTGATGTAGGCGGCGGCATCGCTGGCCAGGAAGGCCACGGGGCCCTTGATGTCGTCATCGTTGGCAAAGCGGCCCAGAGGGCAGTGCTCCTCATAGTTCTTCAAGAACTGGGCCTGAGCGGGGGTGGGGTTCT
Organism: Oscillospiraceae bacterium; assembly: GCA_017397835.1. Taxonomy (GTDB): domain Bacteria; phylum Bacillota; class Clostridia; order Oscillospirales; family Oscillospiraceae; genus Lawsonibacter. The sequence continues at coordinate 196,635 of JAFQHV010000011.1, read as the reverse complement.
TGCCCATGGTGGTGAAGCCGCCGGGGGCCACGGCGTTGACGCGGATGCCGTCCTTGCCGTAGCGGCCGGCCATATACTTGGTCATGCCGATCATGGCCCACTTTTCGGTGGTGTAGTTGACGGCCTGCTCGCCAAATCCCTCGGGGTAGAAGGGGAAGTGGGGGCAGTCCAGACCGCGCATGGAGCTGATGTTGATGATGCTGCCGCTATGGGCGGGGAGCATATACTCCAGCACCGCCTGGCTCAGCAGCAGCTGACCGTTCAGGTTGGTTTCGGCGGAGGCGGTCAGCTTCTCGCGGGTGGCCACGGACATGCCGGTCAGATTGCGGCGATCCACGGCGTTGTTGACCAGGATGTCGATCTTGCCGTATTTTTCAGCCACGTTCTTGGCCAACGCCTTGATTGACTCGTCGCTGCTCAGGTCCAGAGCCATGCCGCAGGCGCTGTAGCCCTGAGCGCGCAGCTCGGAGGCCAGTTCCTCGCACTTTTCCACGTTGCGGGAGGCGATGACTACGGTGGCGCCCATTTCGCACAGGCCGGTGGAGATGGAGGCGCCGTACAGGCCGCGGCCGCCAGTGACAATGGCCACCTTGCCGGTCAGGTCGTAAAGCTCACGCAGGTTTTTCATGTTGCATACCTTCTTTTCTCTTTGATGTGGCGGTCAGACGAAGCGGTGACCGCGATCCTACTTTCCGTCCAGTATATTATATAGTGTCCCGGGCAGAAAAACAAGCCGCATTTACAAAGAAAAACGAGAAATGCCGCGGAGGGGTACGAACGAGCGGAACGAACGAAAATATGGGGGATGTGGGAAATAAAAATTGGCGAAAAACACCAGTTTTCTATTGACCTTGCATAAGGTGATTGGTATAATGAAACTGATTTAGTCTTGCTTTTGGGAGAAAGATTCTTAAAGGAGAACTGTCCCATGTTTGCAACGGACAATGACAGGAGGAAACAACTATGAAGAAGGCAACCTCGTTCCTGCTTGCGCTGGTAATGGTCGTCTCTTTGCTGCCCGGTACGGCGATGACCGTGTCGGCGGCGGAGGAAATTGCGGCGCCCAAGCAGAACAACTACTACAGCACGGTGCTTGTGAACGAATCGTTCAACAACATCAACACCGGTATTACCAAGGGCCTTAACGGCACCAGTGCGGACGAACAGTATACCGTACAGGGTTCCAGCTCCGCCCAGCTCAAGACCGGAACGTTGACGGAGGAGGGCGTGATCAAGGGCTTTGCATCCAAGGACCTTGCCACCACCGCCTTTGACCCCGAACGCGGCTTTGAGGTGAAATTTGAAGCCACCTTCAACGATCTGGTGGTTGCAAATACCGCTTTGAGTGCCCAGACTCTCTCCGGCTTTATTGTGGACGTGCGTGCCGCCAGCCGCTGCCGGTACAGCTTTTTTGCCGATGCGGCAGGCAACATCTATGTTACCCAGTACGATTTGGATGCGCCGGTATGCTTTGATACCGGTGCCGATCTGGGCGACAAGTATGTAAACGTCCGCATTGTGGTGGATGACGACATGAACTCCGCTGTGATCGTGGATGGCCGCTACATCGGTCGTTTTACTGACAGCGGTGAAACCATCACCAACAACCACTTCGTCCTGTACACCGGCACGAAGAACCGTGTGGATGACAGCCGCGTTAACGATGTGGTTTTGAATGATATGCGGCTGACTCAGGCTCCTGTGGCCGACGAGCTGCAGGCGTACTATACCTTCAATGCCCCCTATCTCGACGGCACGCACAATGAGGCCAACTGGCCGTTTGACAACGGTGCCCGGGTCGCCCTGCTGAGCGATGAGGAGTATCTGTACATCGCTTTGAACAACTCGGACCCCGACCCCGACTTCGTCATCAACGGCGTGGCGCTGACCGCCGATCCCACCACCGGCAATGTGACCCTCAGCAACGGTCAGTGGGCGGGTGTCGTGGCCAAAACCGGCGGCAGATTCGAGATCAAGATCCCCCTGAAGTCCGTGCTGGGTCTGGATTACGCCCCGGGACAGAAGGTGGGCTTCACCTACAGCTGGGACCAGTTTGATGGTGCCGTCGTGCTGGCCAGCCGCGCCCTGGTGGCCTATGACGGGTTTGAGGGTGCTGCGTCCGGTTTGGGCAGCAGCGCCAATGAAGTTTATGCTGTGCAGAGCGCCGGCGGCAGCGCCATTACGCTGAAAACCGGCACCTACTCCGCCGGCGGTGAGCAGACGCTGAAGCACAGGATAGTCGATGCCTCTGCCATGGCGATCACCGAGAGCGTGACCTTTGAGTTTACCGCCGACTTTAACGATCTGGTTGTGCCTGTGGTGCCCACGATCGATGAGGGGCGCTTTCCGGGCACCTGGGATGACAAAGTCGTCAATGAAAGCAGTCCGTTCAACTGGTACGCGGCCGGCTTCGGCGTTGAAGTGCGTGCCGACCCCTGCCGCCGCTACGGGTTCCACGCCGATGCGGAGGGCAATATCTATGTGACCCAGCGTATGAACAGCTATGGGGATGTCACCCGCGTGGACACCGGGATCGATGTGGGCGCCACCAATGTCAATGTGCGCCTGGCTTCTGATGACACCGGTGTGACGACCATCTATATCAACGGCGTACCCTGTGCGGAAACGCTGCCCGCGCCCAACTGGCTCTGCCCCAAGACCGGTGGCCGCGGCTATTACCGCTTCTATAACAGCACGCTGCACCGCGACACGGCTACCGACCGGGTGAACGATGTGACGCTGTACAACCTGATGTTGATGCAGGAGGTTCCCGCCCCCACGCTGAACGAGCATCCCAAGACCGCCGACAGCAGCGTGGATATGACCGCCTATCTCAACCCCAACGGAATCAAGCTGGACGGCGTGCTGAACGAGGCGGAGTGGTACACCCCCTACGCCGTTTCCGGTACCGGAAAGGCACCCGGCGGCCTGGTCGGCTTCGCCTGGGGTAACGGCAACCTGTATGTGGGCGGCGACACCAGAGCGGAAGTCGCGGTGGTCAGAATCGCGGGTCAGCAGGTAGTTGCCAACCTGCGCCCCTATCAGGCGCCGCTTTCCGGCCAGTACGCAGCAAGCAATTCCGGCTTTGAGTGGGCCATTCCCCTGAGCCGGTTCGGACTGCCCAACGGCGTTTTGAACGAGAGCGTGTCGTATGAGATCATTCTGACCAACAATCATCAGGAGGAGCTCTCCACGCTGGCGGGCACCCTGCACTTCTCCGGCGAGCAGGTGCTGATGGGTGACACCGGCCGCACTTACTATGGTACGGATTACCAGATGGGCGGCGGCGACGGCCACATTCGCTGGGAGCGCTCTGAAGACGGCTATACTGTGACGGCGGAAGGCCTGAATGACCTGAAGGCCGACGGAAGCATATATGCTACCGGCACGTTCTACCGAGAGGAAAACATCCCGGTGGACTATTCCCGCGGAGCCATTGAACTGACCATGACCGCGACCATCAACGACCTGCCCAATGTTGTGGAAACCTATGGTATGCGTGGTCTGACCTTTGAGATCGTGGGCGACGTTATGCGTGCGGTCTTTGCCCTTCGCAAGGATGAAAACGGAAACATCTGGCTGGATGAACGCGGTGAGTTGGGTACCCAGCACTGCGACACCGGTGTGGATGTGGGTACCGGTGAACCCGTTGAGTTCCGGTTCTCCATGGATAAGAAGCAGAGCATCAGCCTGTATGTGAATGGGAATCTGGTCCACTCGTTTGACCCCACCGACCGCAGAGACCTGACTGCCCTTGCGGTTGGCCTGCCTGTGCCCCACTTCATGATCGGTGTCTACAACAGCGACCGCGGCCTGAACGCGGACGGCAGTGTGAGCGTGGTGGATGCGGTCATCCACGACCTGCGCCTGACCAAGACGCCTTATTCCGACAACGACGCGATCCTGCAGGCTGCTTTGGAGCAGATCACTCAGGAGAGCATCATCGGCAGCGGCGACCCGGGCGATGTGACCGCCATGAATCTGCCCACCGCCATGGAAGTGGATATCGTCGGCGAGCCGGTTTCCGTGGCATGGTCCGCCATCGATACCCTGACCGGGCGCACCGCCTACGGGGTGGACGTGGACAATGGCACGGTGACCCGTCAGACCGGTATGCAGGCCTTTAATCTGAAGGCTACCGTCAGCTACGAAGGCGCCAGAGCCAGCAAAACGTTTGCCTTCCAGACCAAGGGCACCCAGACCGGTGCAAGCAACGTGGCACTGATCGTCAATGATGACAATCCGGCCACCGGTGCGGCAACTGCATGGGACGGCGATGTGTATGCCTATCTGGACAACACCCATAACAGTGTTGTGCTGGATCAGGGCAGCAGCAAACAGTTCAACCGCATCGTGCTGCGTGACAGCGACGAGTACTCCCGTGTCAGCCAGCGCCATTTGGGCGTGTTTGTCAGTGACGACGGCCAGAACTGGACCAAGGTCACCGGCTGGATGCTGCATCAGTCCGGCAGGACCTACACCCTGTACAACCTGGAGGAAACTGCCCGGTATGTGAAGGTCCACTGCTACCACGACGATCTGGATCTGGTGGAGGGCCCCACCTTCTATAACAAGGTGGCCGATATGATCAAGGTGTCCAACGAGGGCAACCTGCCCGGCGCCTACGGCAAGTTCGCGCACAGCGCCACCTTTGAGGCAAGCAACAACACGGCGGAGGAGAAGAAGGACGCCCCCGTTTTCGTCAGCCTGACGACTTTGGGCGCCGCTGCCGGTCAGTATAAGAACGGCTGCGCCGACTTCCGCTTTACCATTGGCGACACCACCCTGGCCCACTGGTACAACGGCAGCGATGGCTTCTATGTCCGCGTGCCCTCTATTCCCGCCGGCGGCAGCACCACCGTCACCGCCCACTGGGGCTGCGGTATGGCGGAGGATTACTCCGACGGCGAGGCGGTGTTTGAGGTCACCTACGGCAACGTGTCCCTGATCAACCTCAGCCGCGAGACCTACGAGGCCAGCGGCGGCAACCTGGAGAAGGCCATGCTGAGCCACGGCCGTCCCTTCACTTTCCCCAACGGCGAGATCATCGTGGTGGCCCGCACCATGAAGGCGGCCTCCAACATGGCTATTTTCCGCTCCACCGATGGCGGCCATACCTTCCAGTTCGACAATTTGGCCTTTAATGACGGCGACTACGTGGGTTCGGTGGCCTATTCCACCAGTACGGCCGGTGCCACCAAGGGCCGCAGCTCCGGCTTTGGCGGCTACCTGTGGGATGGGGAGCACGACGAGAACCCCAACGACAATTACAAGGGTCGTCTGTTCCTGCTGGCCTACAGCGGTAAGGGAAACAACACCTCCGACTACCGCATTATGGTGCTGCACTCCGACGACTACGGCCGTACCTGGTCCGAGCCGAAGTTCCTGAGCCTGCCCGGTTCGGACGATATCTACAAGACGGGCACCACAGAATCTGCGGTGTCCTGGCTGGAGAATTCCAAGGTGCGTGTGACCGGCACCGAGGTGGCCAAGCGCGCCATCACCTACTGTGACGGTCTGGTGGTCAAGGCCAAGGACGCCAACGGCAACGAGTTTGACCGTTACGTCATCATGCACAGCGACACGGTATTCTCTGCCGGAACGGTGACCGAGGTGCTTGAGGAAAATCAGAAGTCCAAGTATCTGCGCAACGCGACGACTGCCGTGTACTCCGATGACGGCGGCGAGACGTGGTACTGCAGCGATACGCTGATCTCCATCCCCAGTGTGGATCTGTCCCGCAACACCGAGGACGGCACCACCGAGGCCGGCTTTGCCCAGCTGGATGACGGCCGCCTGCGCGTGGTCATCCGTGCCCAGCAGGAAGGCAACTACTACCTGTACGAGGGTATTTCCGAAGACTACGGCAAGACCTGGACTGCCGATTACTCCGACGTTATTTCTTCCAACACCGCTCCTATGCTGATCGAGTACGGTGAGGACCGCCTGCAGATGTGGTCCGCCTGTACCGGTTTGGGTCAGACCTCCTATCGCCGTACCCCCCTGCATCTGGGTCTGTCCACCGACGAATACGAGAGCTTTGACAAGATCATCGACCTGACCTTTGCCACCGCCTTTGATACCATCAAGGCTTCGGAGGGCCGCAAGACCCAGACGGGTATGGGCATCTCGGCCGACGGAACCTCCGCCTTTGTCAGCTACTACGATCAGACCTGGCACGCGAACGAGAACGCCTGGAAGGTGGATGCCGGTAAGTTCCTGGAGAAGGGCGGCACCATGGGTATCGCCATCGAGGAATTTGACCAGATGGTCTATGGCAATAAGGGTGCATGGGACGACTTTGAGGACTCCTCTCTGAAGTATCAGGGCTGGCTGGTGGATGCCCACGGCAGCATTGCGCTGACCCGTGAGCAGGCCGTGTCCGGCAAGTACTCCATGAAGGTGCTGGACGAAAGCGCCGGTGGTGTGGCCCATGCGCTGCGCCAGATCCCCTCTTTGAAGTCCGGTACCGTGGGTGCCAAGATCATGGTTCCCGCCACCAATGAAGCTCCCTTTGTGATGGAGCTGAAGGCGGCCTACAACTACGATCACATGAAGTTCGCTGTCGCCGCCATCTTCGTTACCCCCAGCGGCTCGGTGGGCTATGTGGATGCCGACAAGAACCAGCACATCCTGACCACTGTAGTGGCCGGCAGCTGGAACGACTACGCCCTGACCTTCGACGTGAGTACCGGCAAGGGTGCCCTGTACGTCAACGGTAAGCTGGCCGGCAGTGAGTTCGACCTGCCCGACGTTCAGGCCAGCGGCGGCGCCATGCACGGCGTTACCGCGGTGCAGTTCAACCAAATGGCCGCAACCAGCAACGTGGGCGACTGTATGTACGCAGATGACTTTTTCGTCAACGAGCTGCCTGTGGTCAGCCGCACGCTGGAAGAGGACACTGTGAGTAAGACCCCGCTGGGCCGCTTTATGGCCATCGTCCGCAAGATCATCACCATGGGTGAAGAGGAAGTGGAGATCGTGGAGTGGGGTTGGGTGCCCGGTCTGTAAGGCACAAGATCACACACTGCAAACGCAAATCAAAACCCCGCGGTTCGAAAGAACCGCGGGGTTTTGCTCTGTTGAGAAATGCTTTATTTTTTGGTACGGGAGTGGCGGTATTCAGACGGCGTCTGCCCGGTGCGGGCGGTGAACGCATTGAAAAATGCGCGATAGGAACTGTATCCGGCCTGCTCCGCGATGGCCTTCAGGGGCAGGTCGGTGGTGTCCATAAGGAGCTTGCTCTTTTCCAGCTTGGTTTGGATCAGCTTTTCCTGAAAGGAAACGCCGTAATAGGCCTTGACCACGCGGCGGGTCTGGACGGTGCCGAGGTGCAGACACAGGGCAAGCAGAGAGAGCGTGGCGCTTTGTATCGGGAGACTGTTGAAGAAGCTGTCCAAAATCGCCGTGTAGAATATCTGCGGCACACTGTCGCACAGACGATGTTCCAGCTCCTTGGGCGGGTCGATGGTGAATGGCTGCGGCAGGGCGGAGGCGGGAGGGTCCAAAAGACAGCGCAGCAGCTGCGCGTAAAACACCTGGAGCAGGGCGTCGATGGTGGAGTCGTACATGGGCCGGTGGAGAGCAAACTCCTGCCGGATCAGAGTCAGGGTGGACAGCAGCGTTTCCTGCCCCCGCAGAAGGATCGGGGCGGAGAGCCTGTCCAACAGGCGGGAGTGCAGTGGAGCATCCTGCTTGCTGTCGGGGAAAAACGAGAAATGGAACGAGTACAAAACTGCATCCGGTGACAGCTGTGATATATTGTGCCGGAGACCGTCGCCCACCAACAGGATATCGGAACGGTTACAGACGTAGTCCTGTTCGCCGCAGCGGGCGGTGCATTGCCCCCGATCAAGGAAAAAAAGCTCGTGATTCAGATGCGTATGAGGAGTGGAAGGCCGCGATGGTGGAAGGTGGCGCATGATGCCGGCGCTGAATATGGTTTGAATGTGCAGACCGGCCAAATTGGTAGTGGCACAGATGATATTGGGCTCCAGGAACCAAAACATCCAAAAACCTCCTTGTAAAATAGGCTGTTAAAGGTCATTACGCTGTGTGGTATGAACACGGATAGCATTGAAAACACAATCAAAATATACTACACTAATAATGGGATGGCAAGTGTTTTTGCTATGTTCGCAGTGGAGGACACCGATTCGAGGGCCTGTTCCCCATCCCACTGACCCGTAAGCGGGGACAGGGATAGCAAAATGTCCATATTTTTCAGCAAAATATCCATGTACATGGGGCGAGCGGATAAGGTAGAATTATAGTGTAGTAAAGTTTGTGGCGGCAGCGCCGAGGGCCGGTTTTCTTTGCGTTTTGGTGCAGAAAAAAATTTTTGCACCTATCTGTAAGTTGACGGACACAAGCGCGGAATGCTACACTTTTTATAAGGCGAAGGCGACAGGGTGCGACATACGTTACCCTGCCCGCAAAACCAAAGGAAAGACAGAGGAGGAAGCAACATGAAGAAAGCAACATCGTTCCTGCTGGCTCTGGTGATGCTGGTGTCCATGCTGCCCGGCACAGCTGTGTCCGCAGCGGCGGCGGAGACCACCGGCACGCTGGAGGCCTACTACACCTACGTCGAAATGACGACGGATGGAAAACTGGACGAGGAGAAGTGGCTGCTGAAGGACAAAATCGGCAGCACCCCCGTTATGTTGCTGTGTGACGAGGACAACCTGTTTGTGGGTATGCAGACCGCGCAAACGGCTGTCGAGTTTACATTGAACGGTGTGGCGGTCAAGGCGGACCTGACCGCCGGCACGGTGCTGGCCAATGGTGCCAACGCCGGCACCGCGGCGGTGGATGCCGCCGCCGGCACGGCCGAGGTGCAGATCAAGCTGGAAACCGTGGGCGTAGCCTACGATCCCGGCCAGATCCTGACCTTTGAGGCCAAGATCGGCAGCGATAGCTTTAATGGTAAGCTGAACTTTGCCCACAAGGCCATGCTGATGGTGGACGACTTCACCAACACCAAGGATAAGTCCTACTTCAGCATGCTGAACAAGGTCAACGACGAGGGCTACGTGGTGGAGGAGAACGGCTCCCTGCACTACAAGACCAATACCATGACCGAAAAGGGCACCAGCGATACCAGCCGTGTGGGCTGGGTGACCGAGCGTTTTGCTCCGGGCCTGGACATCGCCAAGGGTCATGAGATGGTCATGAACGTGGACTTCAACGACCTGATTGTGCCTGCCGCGGATATGCAGGCCTACTGGGGTATCGGCGGTTTTTCTGTGTACAACTGCATGAGCTATATCTTCGGACACGGTTTCGTTGCCGATGCCGCCGGCAACATCTACGTTGCCCAGTACGAGGATAACCACCCCGCCGCCAAGAAGTTCGACACCGGCCTGGACCTGCCCGCCAAGGATGTGAACATCCGCATCGTAATTGACGATGAGTTCAAGGCGGAAGTCTATGTTAACGGCAAGAGCGTGGCCCAGTTTGCCACCACCAGCCGCGGCGGTGTTACCAAGAACTCCGACGCCAGTCTGTACATCTGGACCAGCACCGGCCGACGGGACCTGACGGCTACCCGTAAGAACGACGTGCTGCTGCATGATATGTACATCACCCAGGCGGCGCCCCCTGCCCGGATGGAGTGTGCTCAGGTGGCCAAGGGGATGCTGACCGTGGACGGCAGTCCCAACGAGTCCTTCTGGACCATGGGCGGCAAAGTGGGCGACACCCGTTTCGGTGCCCTGTGCGATGAGGAAAACCTGTACATCGCTTTGGACAGCAAGGAAAAAGAGATCGTATTCAACTTTGGCGCCCAAAAGGCCACGGCCAAGCTGGGCAAGAAGCCCACCTTTGCCCTTGGCTTTACCATGGGCAGCGAAATCAAGACCAACGGCAAGGATCAGTATGAAATTGCCATTCCCCTGAACCTGCTGCAGCAGGGCGCGCCTGCCGGACAAAAGGTTCCGGTCAGCGTGACCTCCGGCGACAAGACCCGTTCCTTTATGCTGGTTCTGGGCGGCGGTGTGGTTCTGACCCAGACGGTGTACGCCCCCGAGTCCGGTGACGGAAAGAACGATGCCGTGGCCTATCTGGATGCCGCCGGTCTGAAGATGGACGGCAGCATCAAGGATCTGCAGTGGTACACCCCCTACAAGGCTGCCGGCGATGAGGCTGCGGCCGGTGCGGAGTTCGGCTTCCAGTGGGATGCCAAGACCCTGTATTTGGGCGGTCAGATCTTCACCACCGCCCGTGCCGACAAGCTGGAACTGACCGTGGGCGGCAAGACCATGACTGCCGACCTGCAGGCGGAGAGTGCCTCTGCCGGTAAGCTGTACCTCAGCGGTCAGACTTTGGAGTGGGCCATCCCCCTGAGCGAGGTGGGCCTGACCGGTCTGAATGCCGAAACTGCCTATGAGCTGAAGCTGACCAACGACGGCGGCACCAGCAAGCTGTACGGCAACCTGAAGCTGGTTGGTACCAGCGTGGTCATCGGCGATACCGCTACCGACCTGACCACCAAGGATTATACCTTCCGCTACACCCCGGCCGAGGCGACCTGGAAACAGGCCGACGGTTATCAGCACCTGTACGTGGATCCCAGCCAGAAGGACACCACCGTCAGCTATGAGCACTACGCGCTGCCTACCCTGAACGGGAACGCCTATGACTTCACCGTGGATCTGGAGGTCCGTGCCCTGCCCACCATCACCGGCTCCTTTGCTTGGCGCGGTTTGTGCTGGGAGGTGCGTCAGGAGAAGCTGCAGGCCCGCTATGCTCTGCGTGATGACGGCAACGGCAACATCCTGATGGACCTGCTGTACATGGACTCTACTGCCACGGTGGAAATCGGCAAGAAGCTGGGTGACCGCTTTACCTTCACCATCTCGGTGGATGCCAACAACGTGCCATCTCTGTATGTGGACGGCGAGTTGATTAAGGTGTTTACGCCCCTGAACCGCACCAGCTTTACCGTTGTGGACTCCATTCCCTTCCCCCAGTTGCGCTGCGACCTGACCTACAGCTATGTGGGTCCCAACAAGGCCGGCGAGTATCTGGGTATCGACGTGGATATCTTCAGCACCCTGTGGACCCAGGCCGGTCAGCAGGATGATGAATCCATTGTCACCAGCGCCCTGGGTACCATCACCGAAGAGGGTGTGCTGGCCGGCAGCGACCCTGTGGACGTGACCAAGCTGAGCCTGCTCAAGCAGGTGACGTTCCCTGCCAGCGGCGTTGTGGTTCCCATCACCTGGCGCGCTGTGGACAATGCCACCGATACGGTTGCCCCCAATGTGAACACCGACACCGGTGCCATCACCCGTAGCTCCAAGCCCCTGTCCTTTGATCTGATCGCCACCGCTACCTTCGGCAAAGCCAGTCTGTCCAAGACCTTTACCTTTGCCACCAAGGGTCAGGCTATCAACGGTAATGTGGCCCTGATGTTCGGTGACGAGGTTCCCGCCACCGGCGAGGCGACCGACTTCACCGTGGACAGCTATGAGTACTTTGATACCACCCACAACAGCCTTGTGGTGGATCAGGGCAGCGTGAAGGCCTTCAATCGCATCGTCCTGCACGATATGGACGAGTACTCCCGCGTGGGTCAGCGTCACTTGGGTGTGTTTGTCAGTAACGACGGCAAGACCTATACCAAGGTCACCGGCTGGCTGATGAACCAGATTGGCAAGGACTACACCATCTACAACATCAACGAGAAGGCCCGCTTCGTGAAGGTACATACCTATCACGACGATCTGGACATGACCGGTGAGAAGCCCAGCTTCTACAACACCATTCAGTCTATGATTACCGTCAGCAACGAGCAGTACCTGCCCGGTGCCGCAGGCACCTTCGCCCACAAAGCGGACGTGTCCGTCACCACTCCCGCCGGTGAGGATGTGCCCGTATACATCTCCATTGCCCAGCTGGGTGCCAAGGCCGGTCAGTATAAGGCCGACGGCAGCGACTTCCGCTTCACTGTGGGCAACACCGTGCTGGCCCACTGGTACAACGGCAAGGACGGCTTCTATGTCCGTGTGCCCTCTGTCCCTGCTACCGTCGCGGCTCAGTGGGGTTGTAGCAGCGCAAAGGACTTCTCCGACCCCGAGACCGTGTTTGAAGTGACCTACGGCAATGTGTCCCTGATTGACATTGGTCGCCAGACCTATGAGGCCTTTGGCTCTTACGATGCCATAGACTCCCACGGCCGTCCCTTCACCTTCCCCAACGGTGATGTCATCGTAGTTGGCCGCCGCGCCGGTACCGATGCCGACAACGCCGTGTACCGCTCCACCGACGGTGGCCGCACCTTCTCCACCCGCCCTGTGCTGGCCTATAACGAGAGCCGTGACAGTGCCCCCATGGGCGCCGGTTACCGCGGCTCCGGTTTCGGCGGCTACCTGTGGGACGAGGAACTGCAGCGATTGTACATCATCGGCTACAGCGGCCGCGTGGATGACACCGTGAATGACTACCGCCTGCACCTGACCTACACCGATGACTACGGCTACACTTGGTCCGAGGTGCGCTTTATCACCGATCCCGTTATGCCCAAGGTCAAGGATAACGACTACGTTCTGCAGAATAGCCGTGGCCAAGGCAAGACCCGTGCCATTCTGTACTGCGACGGTCTGAAGCTGCGGGATGCCGACGGCGACGGGCCCAACGTGGACTACGTCATCGTCCACGCCATCTCCGACACTGCGGATGACAGAAACTGCGTTACTGCCACCTACTCCAAGGACGGCGGCAAGAGCTGGATCGCCAGCGATACCCTGATGTATATGGACATCTCCAAGGAGGGTCCCATCAACCTGAACGGCGCGGTGAGCACTACCCCCGAGAACGGTCTGTCCGAGACCGGCTTTGCCCAGCTGGATGATGGCAGCCTGTACATCGTCATCCGCGCCCAGCAGGATGGCAACTTCTACCTGTGGGAGGGCCGCTCCTATGACTACGGCAAGACCTGGAAGGCCGATTACTCCAAGATCATCTCCTCCAACACCTCTCCCGTGTTGGCCAAGTACGGCGAGGATCGCTTGATTCTGCACTCTTCCCGTAACTCCATGGGTATGACCTACTACCGCCGTGTCCCCATGTATCTGGGTGTGTCCAGCGATAACTATCAGACCTTTGACCGCTACTTGGATCTGACCTTCTCCACTGCCTTTGACAGCGTGCAGGACGTGCAGGGCCGCATGACCCAGCCCGGTCTGGGCATCTCTGCCGACGGCAAGGAGGCCTTTGTCACCTGGTACGACCACACCTACAAGCACAAGGACTACCGCCGTGACAGCACCGTTGGCTTCCTGGTGGAAGAGTTCGACGAGATGATTTACAAGACCAAGGGCGGCTACGAGGACTTTGAGGATGCCTCCCTGAAGTACATGGGTTGGTTGCGTGACCTGCCCGGTACCATCGAACTGACGAAGGAAGCTTCCGCCTCCGGCGTGCACTCTATGAAGGTGGTGGACGCCAACAGCACTGGCCCCACTCATGCCGTGCGTCAGGTGCCTGCTCTGAAGGCCGGTACCATCGGAGCTAAGATTATGGTGCCCAAGGGCAACAAGAGCGAGTTCGCCTTCGAGGTGAAGGCTGCCTTCAACTTCGTCTACCTGCGCCACAGCATGGCCTCCGTGGTCTTTAGTCCCGACGGTACCGTCAGCCTGGGCTATGATAGCGGCAAGGTTGCCGTGGGCAAGGTGGAACCGGGTACCTGGAACGACATCGCCGTCAGCTTTGACATCGGTGCCGACACCGGTGCGCTGTACATCAACGGTGTCAAGGTCAGCGATATCAAGCTCAAGCATGACCAGGACACCAAGGTTCAGATTTCCGGTACCAACTATCAGGCTCGCACCGATAAGGATGTCATCCGTGAGATTTGCGCCGTGGAGTTCAACCAGATTGAGACCACTCGTGAGAACGGCGACAGCCTGTACGTGGACGACTTCTACGCCACCGAGCTGACCCAGCCCCTGAACCGCACCGGCGCTTCCGTGGCTGTGGAGCTGCCCAAGGATGAACCTAAGGACGAGCTCACCTTTGCCGACGTGAAGGTCGGCGACTGGTTCTACGACGCGGTCGCCTACGCCACCGCCAACGGCATCATGTCCGGCTACAGCGCCGACAAGTTTGGCCCCAACGACACGCTGAACCGCGCCATGGTGGTGCAGGTGCTGTACAACAAGGAGGGCCAGCCCGACTTGAATGGGGCCAAGCACAGTTTCTCCGATGTGCCGGCCTCCCAGTGGTACAACAACGCCGTGACCTGGGGCAGCAATAAGGGCGTGGTCAGCGGTTACGGCGGCGGTGTGTTCAAGCCCGAGGATCCCGTGACCGTGGAGCAGATCGCCGTCATCCTGCGCAACTACTCCGGTTCGCCCAACGGCAACGGCGACCTCAGCAAGGTGGGCAACCACAGCGATTGGGCGGCAGATGCCCTGAAATGGGCGGTGGAGAAGGGTATTCTCAACAACGTGCCCTTCACCAACGCCACCGAGAAGGCTACCCGCGCCCAAACGGCGCAGATCCTGACCAACTTCCTGCGCGCGAACTAAATTCATTGCAAAACAAAAACTCCCTGCCTGACAATCGGGCAGGGAGTTTTGTTGATTTTATATTAGGGTACGATTTTGGGACATTCGACAACGAAAACAGACCGATGGGAAACTGGAAATTTAGTAGGGGGTTGTTTATAATGAAAAAAGCAGAGGAGGGGTGTGTATGACGTGGCAGGAAGCGTGGCGGTCCCATTCACTGGAGTATTCCCTGCGCCTGGCGGGGGAGAGTCTGCAGCTGACGGTGGATGAAACGGCCTATGAAATTGCCGGCGATCTGATCGGTCAGGTACACAACCATCCGAAGTTCGAGGTGCATATCCTGCTGGAGGGCAATTGCAAGATCGACGTGGATGGGAACGGAGCTGCCCTGTGTGCGGGGCAGGCGGCGGTCATTGCGCCGGGCCAGTACCACCGGGTGGTTTCCGGGGATAACGGCTGCCGGCGGCTGGTGATGAATCTGATCGTGCCGGAAGGGACCATGCGCCGTGCGTTGGTGAAGGCGGTGGCACAGCGGAACGTGTTTGAAATGACACCGGGAATGTTGGAACTGTGCCGGGGCATTTTGGACGAGAGCCGCCAGCGGCCGCCCTTCTGCCGGGAGCTGATGCGGCTGAGGCTGGCGGAACTGGGTATTCTGCTGCTGCGGCTGCTGGACATGCGGGAGGACGTGCCTGCGGTGGAGGGGACTTTGCGCCCCATTTCCATCATCGACAACTACTTTGAGTGCCAAATGGGGCAGGACCCCAGTGCCGACGACCTGGCATCCAAGCTGCATCTTTCCCGGCGGCAGCTGAACCGAATTCTAAAGGCTACCTACGGCATGGGCTTTCGGGAGAAGCTGCTGCGCAACCGGATGGACCAGGCCAAGTGGCTGCTGCGCCACACGGACAAGACGGTGGGCACCATCGCCGAAGAGGTGGGGTACGCCCACGACTCCGCCTTTCGGGAGGCCTTCCGGCGGGAGTTTGCTATGACACCTCAGGAATATAGATTGAAACACACGAAAAGCAGCCAAGGGCAGGAGGAGCCGAAATGAAAGCAATTATCAACGCGGAATTGGTGCTGAAGGACCATTTGATTCCCGATGGTGTTTTGTTTATAGAGGGCGGCATCATTGCCGACTTTGGTGAGATGCGCAATACCCCCATCCCCGAGGGGTGCGAGGTCATTGATGCCCAGGGGCTGTACGTTGGCCCCGGTCTAGTGGACATTCACACTCACACGGGTGGGGAGCATCAGTTCTGGCAGGAGCCGATCCCTGCCGCCCGCTATCATCTGGAGCGCGGAACCACCACGGTGCTGCCCACCTCCTACGCCCGAATGACCAAGGAGCAGCATCTGCAGATGGGCCAAACCGTCCGCCAGGCTATGGAAAGCGGTCAGGCCCCCAACGTGGACGGCGCGTACATGGAGGGCCCCTACATTAACCCCAAGTACGGCTCCAACCGGGCGGCCAACCCCTGGAACAACAAGCCCGTCGTGGCCGAGGACTATGAGCCCATTCTCGAGGCCTGCGGCGACATCGCCCGGGTGTGGGGCGTGGGCCCGGAGCAGGAGAATATTCTTGCCTTCATCAAGGCGGCCAAGGCGAAAAAATCTGACGTGCGCTTTGCCGTGACCCACTCCGAGGCGGAGCCGTGGCAAATCGAGGCCCTGATGCCCTACGGTCTGTGCATCGGCACCCACCACACCAACGCCACCGGCACCATCGTCCGTTACCCTGAGTGCCGGGGTGTGTGCGTGGACGAGGCGGTGAACTACAACCGGGAGATTTACGCCGAGCTCATCTGCGACAGCCGGGGCATCCACGTGGACCCCTATATGCTCCGACTGGTGCGGCAAATCAAGGGGGATGATCGCATCATCCTCATTTCCGACCGCACCTACGCCGATCAGCCCAATCCCCCCGGATATGAAGACGTTCACGACATCAACTTCGACAAGTGGGGGGACATTGCCGGGTCCAAGCTGACCCTGATCGTGGCCTGCCGCAATATGATGGTACATACCGGCGCATCCATCGTGGACGTGTTCCGCTTTGCAAGCTATAACCCCGCCCGGGCGCTGGGTATGACCGACCGGGGCGAGATCGCCGTGGGCAAGCGGGCCGACCTGATTTTCGTGGATTACAAGATGGGTCTGAAGCGGGTTCTGTTCCGCGGCAACGACATTTAACGGGAGGCAGCGTTATGACCGAAAAACAACTGAAAAACAAGATTTCTCCTCTGCCCAAGCAGGTGGAGCTGAAAACGGGTACTTTGAACCTGACCGCCTGCCGCATTGCGGTGCAGGCAGACGTTCCCACCGCCGCGGCGGCGGTGGAGCGACTGGAAAAGAAGCTGGCTGCCTGCGGCATTGCGGTGCGGGCCGACGCCGACACGGTTATCACCCTGGCGCTGGGGACCGCCCCGGCAGACGTGGCCGCGGCCAACGAGGCCTATCAAATCGTGGTGGAGGAGAACGCCGTTACTCTGACCGGCTTTGGCAGCAACGGCGTGTACTACGCCGCCGTGTCCTTTGCCCAGCTGCTGGGGGATGAGATTCCCTGCTGTGAGATCACGGACTGGCCCGATATGGCCTGGCGCGGACAGAAGATCGAGTGCCGCTACGGCTCCGATATGATGGAAAAGCAGGATTGGTTCGACCTGATCGACGACCTGTCCGGCAAGAAGTTCAACCACCTGCAGGTGGCGGTGTACGGCTGCTGGGTGGTGCAGTACGACGGCCGGGTTAGCGAGTATCTCTACGTGCCGCTGGACGGCTATCCTGAGCTGGAGACCCCCTTCCAAATCAAGTACTTGGATCCGGATACCCGCCAGTGGGTCTGCACCCAAAAGCTGCCTCCTATGTTTGAAAAGGACTTCTTCGGTGAGGTGGTGGCCTACGGCCACGCCCGGGGTATGAAGGTGTACCCCGGCTTCAACTCCTACGGCCACAATACCCTCATTCCCAACACCTATCCCGAGGTGTCCCCCAAGGGTTTGGACGGCGAGCCCAGCCTGACCGGCTTCTGCACCTCCAACCCCCGCACCTACGAGATGCTGTTCGATATGTACGACCAGATTATCGACAAGTATCTGGCCCCCTACGGCGTGGACTGCTTTGACGTAACGCTGGACGAGGTGTGGCCCGAAATCGCCCAGAACGCCGTGGACATTTTCCGCCGCCGGGACCCCTGGTGCAAGTGCCCCAAATGCCGGGATATGAACCCCGGTGAGATGTTCATCAAGCACGCCATCGCCATTTTCAAGCACCTGAAGGAAAAGGGGATGAAGAGCATCACCTTTGCCTGCGATATGCTTATCGACCACGGTCCCTTCGGTGTGGGCGTGCTGACCGAGCCCCTGCTGAAAGCCCTGAAGGAAAACGACCTGATGGACAAGGTGGTGTGCCGCTGGTGGACCTACGCCGACCTGCAGCAGAAGCTGATGTTCCAGTCCACCCAGCCAGAGACCGGCCTGCGCCGCACCGTGTGCCCCTGGAACGGCTACTACGCCTGGTGCGTGCAGTGCAACTCCGTGCGCAACACCGCCCTGCTGGCCAAGATGGCCACCGAGGAGAAGGCCGAGGGCCTGCACGCCTACGCCTCCTACGATAAGTGCCACGACCGCAACAACTACCTGATGTCCGAGTACATCTGGGGGTATGAGAGCGCCGGTTCCATTCAGGACGTTACCGACCGCTACCTGATGCAGCGATTCCCCGCCCAATTTGAGCAGGCCCGCCGCGCCTTCCAACTGTTTGACTACATCACCGAGGAGCGCATCGACCAGCCTGAGGGGGATTCTTCCTGCCTTGCCAACTACTTTATGCTCCGGGACCGGCTGAGCTACTATTTTTACTCCTACGTGGAGGACAACAAGCCCTATCCCCGCAACTTCCCCGGCGAGGCGTTGCAGAAGGTGTGCGCCCGGAAGGAGGACCACATCCGCGCCATGTACGGCATTTCCGGCATGGCGAAGGAGGCAAAGGCCATCTGGGAGGCCATCGCCGCCGACCCCGCCTGTGACCGGGATATGGCACGCCGCTACGCCTACGAGGCGGACAACTACATGGTGCTGGTGGATGATTACCTTGCCATGCTGCGCATGATGGAGCTGGCCCGGGAGGGCGACTACGAACAAATCAAGGCCATGGCAGAAAGCCGCAGGGATACCCGTATTGCCCTGATGTCCCGGCTGAAGGACACCAAGGAGTACTACATGGCCTCTCATCAGCTGCGCAACCACAGCATTTTTATGCAGTTCTTTGAGGATCTGCGCGTCTATTTGGACACCACCCCGACGGACGAGGTGGAACTGGACTTTTTTGACCTGCGCCACATTGCTTCCGAGCGATTCTTCTGGCTGCGATAAGAAAAACGAACACGCCCCACAGTCATTCGGCTGTGGGGCGTGTTTTTGTATATGCGAGCAGGGTCAGCGGCTGACGCTGATGCCCACGACACCGAAGATGACTTCGTTGGCCACGGCTTCCACGGTGAGGGAGGCCAGCTCCTTGTCGGGGTCGACACGGATGCGCTTGACGGTGGCGTGGTTGAAGTTGCTGATGTAGAGGTTCTCCGCCTCGGTGGTCAGGGCGGAGGTCATCCAGTCGTCGATGCTGACGGGGTAGACCAGAGGGGTGGCCTCGGTGGTGCCGTCGGTATAGGTGACGGTGAGGCGGACGTTCTCCACGCCGGTGTGCATCCAGTAGGTGCTGGCGATGAACATGACGGCCAGCTCCTGCGCCTTGCCGGTCAGGGGGAAGGCGGTGGAGGTGGGGAACACGTCGTAGATGGACACGCAGGCCAAATTGTTGCCTTCGGCCGGGGTGGCGAAGGGGATACCGGAGCGGGACACGACGGTGCCGCCGGCGCTGCGCATACCGGTGTCGTCCACGTGCAGACCGCGGTGGCCCCACTGGCTCCAGTTATGGGCGGCACGGCCGTTCTTGTACAGGCGCATGGCAAAGCCCTTGGGCAGGGGGGTGGTGTAGCACTGCTTATGCAGGTCGGTGGTGCTGCAGTTGAAGAACCGGGCGATGTCCACGGGGGTGAAGGGTTTTTCCTCCAGCGGGGTCTCGGCCACGGCCATGGCCTCGATATCGTAGTCGGCGGCCAGCCAGGCGTTGTACTGGCCGGCGGTGACACGCAGGAACAGGGTGTGGTCGCCGGGAACGTTTTTGGCGGTGGCGTAGACCTTGCTGCCCACGGTGGTGATGTCTTCCAAGGTTTCGGACACGTCGCAGACCTCGGCCAGCGTGCCGCCCCTGACCTGAGCGGTCAGCTTGCTGCCGACCAGCACGGTGTTGGCAACGGACACGGTGGGGATGGGCTGCTTGCCGTGGATGACCTGCAGGCGGAACTTGCCCACCTTGTCGGTCTTGACGATGAGAAAGCTGTTGTTGACACCGGCCTCGATCTCGTAGGGGACGACCCGGCCGTCCAGCAGCACCAGCTCCACGTTGGCCGAGCGCATGGGGATGCGGAAGCGCTTGGTTTCGGCGCGGTCGCAGTGGATGTTGAAGAACTCCTCGTTACCGCGGCGATGGTAGTGGAAGCCGATGTCCTGCAGGGTCAGGCTGGCATGCTCCCACTCCTCGGGCAGGCCGGGCTGGATGTGCACACAGCCCTCCACGGCGTTGATGCGGATACCGAACAGGCCCTCCACCACCGTGCGCAGGTACATACTGGAGGTATCGGTGAAGTCGGAGTCGCCGAAGTCGGAGGTACAGCGGTTGGACTGGATATGGGGCGCCATGCCGGGGTTGCGGCCGGTGAAGAAGCAGTCGGTCACGCCGTCCAGCAGCTTCTTGCCCTGTTCCTTCAGGCCCACCTGGAAGTAGGCCAGAGCCAAATGCAGGTTCTCGGAGGGGAACAGGCCGCAGTTGGAGTACTGCTTGGGCAGCCAGTTGGAGGAGTAGGACAGGCGGCCGCCGCGGCCGGGGGTGGAGATGCTTTTCAGGTGCTGCTCGGTGTAGCGCAGGGTGCGGTACGCTTTGCGGTGGTCCACCATGAAGGAGTCGATGGGGTGGTAGACGGTGGGCAGCTCCACAGCGGGGTGGATTAGGCGGTTGCCGATGGTATCCAGGCTCTCGGCGTAGACGCCCTCGTGGGGCAGCCACAGCTTTTCCTCCATGGCCTTTTTGATCTTCTCGGCCCGCCGGGCGAAGCGCTTGCCGTCCCGGCCGACTTTCTCAGCGATTTGGGACAGGACCAGGTTGGCACGGTAGTTGTAGGCGGTGGCCTGAGTGCAGCCGGCACCGTTGTAGTTGTGGCCGTCGGAGATCCAGGTGTTCAGCATACTCTGATACAGACCATCGTCGTCGGGGTCGAAGACACGGGTCTCGAAGTCCACCATGGCGCACATATCGTCGAAGTGCCTGGCGGCGAAGTCGAAGTTGCCCGACCACTCGATGTAGTAGAGCATCATGTCAAGGGCACATTCCTGCATATTGTAGGGGCCGTACAGGGGTTCGCCCTTGGGACCGAAGTAGGCGGGCAGACGGCCCACGGCGTTTTCGATGGTGGAGCGGGAACCGGCGTAGCCCAGCTGACCCTCGGGAATGGGACCGGCATCGTGGGTGACCTTCTCGTCCTTGGGGTCGCCGTGGGTGATGTAGCCGGTCCACATATCGATGGTTTTCTCCACCCGCTCGTTCCAGTGCATGGCGGTGGGGGCGTACCAGTTGCGCCAGCCCAGATAGGGATTGTGGTAGGCGAAGGCACCGTGGTTAAAGGCATCCTTGTGCCAGGAGGCGTCCAGGGCGATGACGTTGGGGATGACGGTCAGGTCCAGGGGGTGGTCGGGGGTGTCCACGTCGATGCAGGCAAACTTGGCGTAGATCTGGGACTTGATGTAGGCCACGGGGTCGTCCATGGCCAGCCAGCGGTCCAGCACGGACTCGTCCTCGTTGCGGATGGCGATGATATAGCCGTCCAGGGTCTGAGCCGGCTCGATGGGGGCGGAGATCTTGATCACCTGATCGTCCTCGTTCTCCGGGTCATTGCCCAGGAAGGTGCTGGGGTAGATGTCGGCCATGGCCCTGGCGGAGCCGACGGCGAACTGGGCGGGGAAGCTGGTGGCCACCCACATATGCTTGCCGTCGGTGTGGGTAAGGTGGGCGCGGTTGGTGCCGACCTCTACCTTGTTGCCCTTGGCGTTGTCGGCGGTGAAGTAACGGCGGGGCTCGCCCTTCATCTCGAAGCGGCCCTGCATCTCGGTGATGCCGCCAAAGCCGGCGGCGAAGAAGCACCGCTGGTTGGTGGTGATGCGGTAATGGACCAGATAGCCGTCCTCGGGCAGAAGGGGGTAGGCCTCTATCTTCACGCTGACGTCGGGGAACCAGGAGGAGATCTGGCTCAGCTCGTACTCCATCCAGCCGTTTTTGAACTCGGCCAGCACGTCCTCGGAGTTGTGGAACCAGCGGGAGGTCTGGTCAATGTCATCGGTGTAGTAGAAGCCGGCACGGCGGCCGGGGGTGATGGACAGGCCGCTGACCAGCACACCGCACTTCTCCTGATAGGTGACGGGGTTCACCGCCCAGTCGGTGACGGTACCCATGAACTGGGGGACGTCGCCGGCGAAGGTGAAGAAGCGGGCGGTCTGCTCGTCGTTCTTGTGGGAGCCGTACAGGGTGCGGTTGAACAGCTCACAGCTGCCGTTGATGGCATAGCCGTTTTCTGTGGGGGTATAGTGGGTTTTCGGGTCCATAAAATCTCCTCCTCAATTTCTGAACATATCAAAAAATCCATAAAAAATATCAAATCATCCATAAAGTGCGGAAAAACGGGAAAATACAGCGATATTTAGGGTTTTCTTGCTTGGAGCATATCACAGTGCGTATGGGATTGCAAGGAAATTCGGCGAAAAATCCATTTATTTTTTTACATGGTTCCATATAAGAAAGCATATAAAACGACCGCCCGGAGGTGGGGAAGCCGGGCGGTCCGAGGTTACAGGTCGATGGTTCGGTTGGCGATGATCTCGTTTTCCTGGGAGGGGGTATAGCCGAAGTAGGAGGTGTAGTTGCGGAAAAAGGTGGCATAGTCGCAGAAACCACAGGAGGTGAAGATGGAACTTGGTTTTTCGCCCAGGCGGATCAGCTTTTGCGCTTTGGCCAGGCGGCGGATGTTGATATATTTTTTGGGGGTAATCTGCAAAAGTTCCGTGAACAGGTGGTGCAGATGACTTTTGTTGACACATAGGTGCCGAGCCATATCGTCGATGGTGATTTGCTCGCAGTAATGGTGGTTGACGTACCGGATGGCCTCTTTCAAAATGGGGTGGAAGGACAGCAGTTCGCCGTCGTAATCATCGGGGGGCGAGAGGGAGATGTGGAACAGCAACTCCTCAATGGTGTTTTTCAGGAGCAGGCCCAAATCGTCCCCGTTGAAATGGGTGCAGAAAAAGTCCAGCTTTTCAAACAGGTTTAGAATGGAGCTGTTTCCGTTGCAGTCGATGTAGCACAGGTTTTTGGGGATACGGTCAAAGACACGGTTGGCCAAAACGGTTTCATCAAAAAGGATGTCGTACCGTTCGTAATCGCCATTGCCGTCGAACATCATGCGGTGTGGGATATTGGCGCGGAAAATCATAAGACTGTTTTTGCCCAGCTTGTAAATCTGGTCGCCGATGATGGCGGAGACACTGCCGCTCTTTACAAGGATGAGCTCGCACACGTCGTGGACGTGGAAGCTGGGGCGGATGTTTTCCATGGGGGAGATAATCGTTGCGTGGGCGCAGTATATGGTGTTGTCCCGGTAGAATAGATGCCGCGTGAGCTGTGATTTTTTCATTGAAAACACCACCCTTCGGTTGAAGTACGGTCATTATATCGCAAAAACACACGAAATGCAATACAAGAACCTGTTTTTTCTTATTCACTATCAAAAAATAGGGGTTATGATGAAGGCATAAACCACATGATTTGGAGGTTGCAACCATGAAAAAACTGAACGTAGCCATTATCGGTCAGGGTCGGAGCGGCCGCGGCATCCACGGCGCTTACTTCTTGAAGGAAGCTGGTCAGAGCATGTACAACGTGGTGGCCGTGGTGGATCGGGACGAGCAGTTCCGGGCCCGTGCCCTAGAGGAGTTTCCCGGCTGTGAGGTGTTCGCCCATCCCGAGGAGCTTTATGGTCGCACGGACATTGATTTGGTGGTCAACGCCAGTGTGTCCAACGAGCACTACGAAGTAGCTATGGGTTTGCTGGAGGCCGGGTTCAATCTGGTGACGGAGAAGCCCTTTGCCCGTACCCGGTACGAGTGCGATGCCATCATCAAGAAGGCCAAGGAAAAGGGCGTGAAGCTGGGCGTGTTCCAGCAGGCGTTTCTGTCCGAGTATTACCTCAAGACCAAGGAAGTTATCGACAGCGGCAAGTTGGGCGAGGTGCAGCAGATTGACATTACCTACAGCGGCTTTTCCCGCCGTTGGGACTGGCAGAGCACCCAGGTCAAGATGGGCGGCAACATCTACAACACCGGCCCTCACCCCATTGGTCTGGCGGTTGGTTTCCTGGACGGTGACCCCGACATTCAGGTGGTGTTCTCCCGTCTGAATCAGAGTCAGGTTATGTCCAGCGGTGACTCCGATGCCTACGCCAAGATTCTGATTACCGCCCCCGGCAAGCCCGTGGTGGATGTGGAGGTCAACTCCAACGATGCCTTCCCCAGCGCCAGCTTCAAAGTGCTGGGCTCCAAGGGCACCTTCCAGTCCAGCTTCAGCGACTGGAAGCTGAAGTATATCGTGGATGGAGAGAATCCCGAGCGGCCTCTGGTGCTGGGCACCCTGAAGGATGCCAACGGTATGCCCACCTACTGCTCTGAGCAGCTGATTACCCACGAGGAGGAGGGCGTCTACGAGAAGCGCCTCGTGGTGGCGACGGAGATGTACTACGAGTCCGTGTACAAGCACATCACTGAAGGGGCGGAGTTGGCGGTCAAGCCTGAATGGGCGGCGCAGATTATCAGCATCATTGAGACGGCGCACGCCCAGAATCCCCTGCCCGTCAAGTTTTAAGGGAGGACACAGCTATGTATAAGATTGCGATTCTGGGCTGCGAGAACTCCCACGCTATCGGCTTTCTGGACATCATTTCCAAGGACTACAGCGACGTGCAGGTGATTGGCCTCTACAGCGATGAGGAGGGCGTCGCCGAAGCGCTGGGCAAGAAGTACGGCGTGCCCGTTATGAAAACCGCTGACGAGCTGGTGGGCAAGGTGGACGGCGTGGCCATCGTGGCCCGTCACGGCGGCAAGCGGTATGCCATGGCAAAGCCCTATATCGCCGCCGGGGTGCCGGTTCTGCTGGATAAGCCCGTGGTCAACAGCGAGGAGGATGCCCTTGCCCTGAAGGCCAACCTGAAGGCTCATAACACAAAGGCCTGCGGTGGCTCCCTGTGCCGGTTCCCCCGGCCGGTGCAGGACCTGAAGAAGGCCGTTGCGGAAAAAACGTGGGGTGAGGTGTACGGCGGTCTGCTGCGCGCCCCCATCAACACCGATAACGAGTATGGCGGCTTCCCCTACTATGCCCAGCATCTGGTGCAGGTGATGGGGGAGATCTTCGGCTACTATCCCAACAGCGTGCAGGCTTTCGTCAACGGAAAGGCCATCAACTGCATCGTCCGCTACGACAGTTATGACGTCAACCTGCAGTTTGTGGAGCAGAACGACAATTTCTACGCCGGAATCAGCTGCGAGAACTACGGTGTGTTTGAAAAGTACGGCTTTGCCGGCTGCTTCGAGAAGGAGTTTGCCGAGCTTTACGGTCTGATCTGCGGTGGAGAACAGCACGACTCCTACGACGACCTGATCGCCCCTATTTTTGTGATGTGTGCCATTGAGCGCTCCATCCAAAGCGGGAAAGAGGAAACGGTCCATCGGGCATAATCTGATATGAAACTGCGCCCCGCAGCCGATTCGGCTGCGGGGCGCAGTTTGTTTATGGTTCGGTGCGTTTTTGCTTGCGATAGTTCAAAGGAGAAACATTATGGAAGCCACGGAAAACGGAAGAGAAGTAGTTGCTGTCATTGAACCCGCATTCGTAGGCGATTTCGCAAATGGACATATTCGTGTCCGACAGGAGGGACTGGGCCTGCTTCAAACGCAGCAGAGTCAGGTACTCTTTGAAGCCGAAGCCGGTGGTGCTTTTGAACAGGCGGGAGAAATAACTTGGGGACAGGTTGGACTGGGCGGCCACCTGCTCTAAAGTCAGGGGGGAGGGATAGTTGGCGGAGATGTAGCGAGTTGCCGCTTCAATGGGGGTGTCGGCCTTGGAGCCGGCCCGGTTGCCGGAGGGGTTGCGGAGCAGCAGGGAGAACAGCTCGGTCATATAGCTGCAAAGCAGCAGCTTGGAGTAGGCGTCGGCCTTTCCGTGTTCGGCGGCGATTTTGCCAAAGATGGCCGTGATGTCGGGAAGGAGCGCATTGGAGGGGCGATAGATGGTCTGCTCGAAAAGGAGGCGGATCTCGCTCAGGAGGGAGGGTGGGATATAGGAGGCGGAGAAGTTGAGCAGGTGGCGGTCGGTCGCTGTATTTTGATAGATGGTTTTGTGGATGGTGCCGTGAGGGATGAGGACGAGGTCGCCGGCCTCCACCTCGAAGAGCTTGTTTTCGATGAAGTAGCGGCACCGGCCGGCGGCGAGAAAGTAGATCTCGTACATATTGTGGTAGTGGCCGTTGGTCATGGAGGTCGTGCTGCTGCGCTGGGCGCGGTCGTAGTAAAATCGTCCGGCGGCCAGGGGAATGGGGTTAGAGAAAGGCCGGGAGACTTCGGTGGTGATGCCGGAGTCGCTCATATCCCGCTTGACTGCCATACACATCGTCTCCTTACAGATAGCGTTCTTTTCCTATGATATCACAAATGACAAATAATTCAAGAAAATATGGAAAAGACAGCATATTTTCAAAGGAAGGTGTGTTTAATTTGCTGTAATATGATGGGGAAGAGGTTCAAAACAGGGAGGAGAAGAGAAATGTTTGCGGGAAAAGAGAAGACCGTAAGAACGGAACGGATCATTCAGTTTGGTGAGGGCGGCTTTTTGAGAGGCTTTTGCGACTGGATGCTGCAAATTGTAAATGAGCAGACCGACTGGAGCGGCAGCGTTGTGGTGGTACAGCCCATTGAGAAGGGTATGTGCCGTATGCTGGAGCAGCAGGATTGTATGTACACCCACGTTATTCGCGGCGTGGAGGGGGTGGACGTCAAGCAGATCGACGTGATCTCCCGCTGCGTCAATCCCTATGAGGACTACGATGCCTATCTGGCTCTGGCGGAGAATCCCGACTTCCGGTTTGTTATCTCCAACACCACGGAGTCCGGCATCAGCTACGCCGAGGGGGACGAGGCCGGGGACCGCCCTCCGAAGTCCTTCCCGGCCAAGGTGACCGCCCTGCTGAAGCGACGCTTCGAGTTGAAACTGCCCGGCTTTGTGTTCCTGCCCTGTGAACTGATCGACAAAAACGGCAGTACCCTGAAACAGCTGGTGCTGCGCTATGCTCGCGAGTGGGGGCTCGGTGAGGAGTTTGAAGCGTTTGTAGAGAACGAGAATGTGTTCTGCAATACTTTGGTGGACCGAATCAACACCGGATTCCCCAAGGGGGAGGATCTGGGTCTTGGCTATGAGGACGATCTGCTGAATACCTCGGAGTATTTCCACCTGTGGGTCATTGAGGGACCGGCGGACAAGGTGCTGGAGATTCCCTTTGACAAGACCGGACTGAACGTGATCGTCACCGACGACATGACCATGTACCGTACCCGCAAGGTGCGCATCCTCAACGGTGCCCACACCGTCATGATCCCCTACGCCCTGCTGCGGGGGGTGGAGACCGTGGGTGACTGCATGGCGGACGAAACCATGAGCGGCTTCGTTAAAGCCTGCGTTTACGACGAGATCATCCCCACCCTGGATCTGCCGGAGCAGGAACTGCTGTCCTATGCTGACAGCGTATTTGAGCGGTTTGCCAATCCATACATCCGGCATTTCTGCTCGTCCATCGCCTTGAATTCCGTGAGCAAGTTCAAGGTGCGGGTGCTGCCTTCACT
The DNA here is from genome assembly GCA_017397835.1 of Oscillospiraceae bacterium. Taxonomy (GTDB): domain Bacteria; phylum Bacillota; class Clostridia; order Oscillospirales; family Oscillospiraceae; genus Lawsonibacter. Next base: position 169,070 of record JAFQHV010000011.1, on the reverse strand, counting down.
GCTGGAGTACATCAGGCGCCGGGGTAAGATGCCGGAGAAGCTGTTGTTTTCCTTTGCCCGGCTGATCGAGTTCTATAAGCACGGTGAGCCCGACGATGACAAGGACGTGACGGACTTTATGAAACGCGCATCGGTGGAAGAAATTTTGGGAAATAAGATCCTTTGGGACGAGGATTTGAGCTTCCTGACCGCTGATGTGAAGAAGTATCTGTAAAGGGTGGGATACCATGAAAATAAACAAGCTTGACAACGTGGATGTGAACCTGTCCGACGGCCACAAGTATGCCGACCGGGACATCCGGGCGGGGGAGGACATCGTCAAGTACGGCTGTCCCATCGGACACGCCACCTGCGATATCAAAAAGGGAGAGCACGTCCACACCCACAACGTAAAGACGAACCTGAAGGATAACCTGACCTATTCGTACAATCCCCGCTTTTACGACATTCCTGCCGGGGATACCGGAAGGTCCTTTATGGGCTATGTGCGCAAAAACGGCGATGTGGGCATCCGAAACGACGTGTGGATCGTGAACACCGTGGGCTGCGTGAACAAGGTGGCCGAGCAGATCGCCGCCCAAACCGGCGCGCTGTGCTTCCCGCATCCCTTCGGCTGCTCCCAGTTGGGGGATGATCAGGCTGTGACCCAAAAGATCCTGCGGGGCATGATCAATCACCCCAACGCCGCCGGTGTGCTGGTGCTGGGCCTTGGCTGTGAGAACAACAACGTGGCGGAGATGCAGAAGGTTCTCGGCACGTGGGACGAGGAAAGGGTGCGTTTCCTGATCTGTCAGGAGTGCGAGGACGAGGTGGCCGAGGGTGTGAAGCTCGTTCGGGAACTGCAGGCCTATGCCGACACCTTCAAGCGGCAGCCGGTCCCGGTGTCCAAGCTGACCGTGGGGCTGAAGTGCGGCGGCAGCGACGGCTATTCCGGTATTACCGCCAACCCGCTGGTGGGCCGTGCCTCTGACAAGCTGATCGCCATGGGTGCCAGCTGCATTCTCAGCGAGGTGCCCGAGATGTTCGGCGCGGAACATCTGCTGATGGAGCGGGCGGAAAATGAGGAGATTTTTGATAAGATCGTGCATCTGATCAACGATTTCAAGGACTACTTTACCCGACACGGTCAGGTCATCTATGAAAACCCCTCCCCCGGCAACAAGGCCGGCGGGATCACCACTTTGGAGGAGAAGTCTCTGGGCTGTGTGCAAAAGGGTGGGCTCTCCAAGGTGGTGGATGTGCTGGACTACGGCGACGTGGTGCGCAAGAACGGTCTGTCCCTGCTCAATGGTCCCGGCAACGACATTGTGGCCATCACCAACCTGATGGCGGCCGGGGCACACATGATCCTGTTTACTACCGGGCGGGGCACGCCGGTGGGTTCCTGCGTGCCCACGGTGAAGATCGCTACCAACGAGACCCTTGCTGCCCACAAGAAAAACTGGATCGACTTCGATGCCAGCCCCACCCTGACCGGGGCGGATCTGTCCGACGAGATGGTGGACTATATGATTGCCGTTGCCGAGGGAGAACAAACCGCCAACGAGCGGAACGGCTATCGGGAAATCTCCATCTTCAAAAGCGGCGTGACGCTGTAAGCCGAAACGAATACAGAAAAGAACCCCTCGTGGCCTGCTATGCGGCCACGAGGGGTTTTTATTGTTCGAGGGTCAGCCAAGAACGTGCTGATAGATGTCCAAATAGAGCTTGGCGGAGTTGTTCCAGGTGAAGTCGGCGGTCATGCCGGCCTTTTGGAGCTTGCGCCACGCCTTGGTATCGGTGTGGTAGAGTTCCACGGCCTGGGACAGGACGTGGAGCAGGTCGCCGCTGTCCACGTTGGCGAAGGAGAATCCGCGGCCCTCCCCGGTGTACTTGTTGTAGGGGGGGACACTGTCACGCAGACCGCCGGTTTCCCGCACCACGGGGACGGTGCCAAAGCGCATGGCGATCATCTGGGACAGACCGCAGGGCTCGGACACGGAGGGCATGAGGAACAGATCCGCGCCGGCATAGATGGCGTTGGACAGGGCGGCGGAATACATGATCTGGGCGGAGAAGCGGCCGGGATAACGGGCTTGAGCATCCCGGAAGGCCTGCTCATACGCCTCCTCGCCGGTGCCCAGTACCACCATTTGCACGTTCAGGGACATGATTTGGTCCAGCACTTCGGTGACCAAATGGAAGCCCTTATGACCCACGAGGCGGGACACGCAGGCGATGACGGGCACCTTGGGGTCGGGGCTCAGACCAACGGTATTTTGCAACGCAAGCTTACAGGCCCGCTTGCCGGTGACGGGAGCGCGGGGGGTGAAGTTTTGGGCCAGGCCGGGCATGACGGCGGGGTCATAGAGATCGGTATCGATGCCGTTGAGGATGCCCTGCAGCTTGTGCCGGTTTTCACCGATGATCCCCTCCATACCGTGGGCGTAGTAGGGGTCGAGGAGCTGTTCGGCGTAGGTGGGAGAGACGGTGGTGACGTAGTCGGAGGCGATGATGGCACCGCGCATGAGGTTGATGTCTTCGAAACAGGCCAGCATGCCGTCATTGTAGTAGCTCCAGTCCAGTCCCAGCACGTCGTCCATGACCTGTTTGCCGAAGTGGCCCTGATACTCGATGTTGTGGATGGTGAAGACGGTTTTGGCGTGGGACAGCTGGGGGATGCGGTAGCGCTCCTCCAGCAGGTAGACGGGGATGAGGGCGGTCTGCCAGTCGTTGCAGTGGATAATGTCCACAGGCCAGTTGAGCTGACCGGCGGTCTCCAGTACGGCGCGGGAGAAGAAGGCGAACCGCTCGCAGTCGTCGTAGTGGCCGTAGAGAGAGCCGCGCTTGAAGTAGCTCTCGTTATCCACGAACCAGTAGGTGACGCCGTCGCGGACCAGCTCGAACACGCCGCAGTAGGCGCTGCGCCAGGCCAAAGTGACGGTGAAGTGCTTGAGGAACGTCAGCTGACTGCGCCAGTTGTCACCGATGCCCTCGTACAGGGGCAGGATGACGCGGACGTCGTGGCCCGCTTTGGCAAGGGCGGGGGGCAGGGAGCCGGCAACGTCGGCCAGACCGCCGGTTTTGATGAAGGGGGCAACCTCGGATGCGGCGAAGAGAATGTTCATAGTGGTACCTCGCTTTTGTGGGATTGGGGGAGCGCGGGAGGTGGTTGAGTGGTGATGGCGTTCCCCTCATCCGACCTCGCTACGCTCGGTCACCTTCCCCCAGGGGAAGGCTTTATACGGTGGAGTCTTTGCCGATGGCGATGGGGAAGGCGGCATTGCCCAACAGGCAGTGGCCGGTTTCCACCGTTACATTTTTGTCGGCGATGGCGTAGGCAAGGTCGGCACCGGATTTGACTACGGTACCCTGCATGAGGACGCAGTTACGCACGTGAGCACCCTTTTCCACGGTCACACCGCGGAATAGAATGGAGTTTTCCACCTTGCCCTCAATGACACAGCCGTCGGCGATAAGGGAGTTGGTCACCTTGGAGTCGGGGCTGTAGTAGGTGGAGGGATCGGAGCGGTCCTTGGTGCGGATGGGGGCATCGGGTAGGAACAACTGGCGGCGGACGTTGAGGTCCAGCAGGTCCATGGAGCGGTCGAAGTAGTCACGGACGCTGTCGAAACGGGCCACGTAGCCGGTATGGGTATAGGTATGGATGTTCAGCTCACCCAGACGGGGCAAGAGGGCACCGCGGGTGAAGGTGTGCACGTCATGGGTGGCGCAGTCCTCGATCAGCTCCAGCAGGAGCGCCTTGGACAGAATGCAGATGCTGAGGAACTCTGCTGCCTCGGGCACGGTGGAGGGGTAGGTGAGCACGTCCAGCACCCGGCCGTCGTTGGTGGCAGTCAAGTACTGGGTGGCGGTGGGGATGCCGTAATGACGGTCGGAGCAGACCATGGTGACGTCGCTGCCCCGCTCCACGTGCTGTTGGTACACTTTGGCAAGGGGGATGTTGAGGGCCATATCGCCCCATGCCAGGACCACGTGCTCCTGCCTGATGTCGCTGAGGTAAGTGGACACGCCGGTCAGGGCGTCCAGAGTGCCGGAATAGGTGCGGTGGGCACTTTCGGCGGTACTGAAGGGGGGCAGGATGCGCAGGCCGCCGTGCTTGCGGCTCAGGTCCCAGTCCTTGCCGGAACCCACGTGGTCCAGCAGAGACTGGTAGTTTTCGTGGACGATGAGGCCGATGTCGCTGATGCCGGCATTGACCATATTGGAAAGCATGAAGTCGATAAGGCGGTAGCGGCCGCCGTAGGGCAGGGAGCAGGTGTTGCGGGGCTTGGCCAGTTCGCCCAAAGAGTCATTGGAGTGGTAGGCAAAGATAATGCCGTGCAGGTTGGTCATGCGCGCTCGCCTCCTTTCACGTCGTCGCGAATCATGGCATTGGCGGAAACGGTGGCCTTTTCTCCGATAGTAATGCCGGAGGCGACCACGGCTACGCCCCAGTTGTCGGTGGCATCCGGCGGGGTGCCGACGGTGGCCCCGGATTCAATGACGGCGTTTTCCGCGATGATGGCGTATTCCACGGTGGCCCCCGCCTTGACGGTGGCACCGGGCATGAGGATGGAGTAGCGGACACTGGCGCCTTCCTCCACGGTGACGGAATGGAAGAGGACGGAATTTTCGACCGTACCGTACACCTCGCTGCCGCCGGTGACCAAGCTATGGGAAATTACCGCGTTGGGGCCGGTGAAGTGGGGGGGACGGATGGGAGTGCGGGCGTAGATGGGGAAGGTGGGGTCGTACAGGTCGATACTGGTGCGGGGGGCAAGCATATCCATGTTGGCATCCCACAGGGAGTCGATGGTACCTACGTCTTTCCAGTAGCCACGGAAACGGTAGGCGGACATGATCTCGCCGGCGGCGAGCATATTGGGAATGATGTTTTTGCCGAAGTCGTTGGCGGAGTTGGGGTCGGCCTCGTCCTCGATCAAATACCGGCGCAGCTTGGACCAGGTGAAGACGTAGATGCCCATGGAGGCCAAATTGCTCTTGGGGTGAGCGGGCTTTTCCTCGAACTCGAAGATGCGGTCCTCGGCATCCACGTTCATGATGCCGAAGCGGGTGGCCTCTTCCATGGTGACTTCCAGCACGGAGATGGTGCAGGCGGCACCAACTTTTTTATGGTGGGCCACCATCTTGGAGTAGTCCATTTTGTAGATATGGTCGCCGGAGAGGATGACCACGTACTCCGGGTCGTACATATCGAGGAAACCGATGTTTTGATAGATGGCGTTGGCGGTGCCCTTGTACCAGGTGCCCTGATCCCCCTCGCGCATATAGGGGGGGAGGATATGTACGCCGCCGTCGGAACGGTCAAGGTCCCAGGGCTGGCCGGAGCCGATGTAGCTGTTGAGCTCCAGAGGGCGGTACTGGGTGAGGACGCCCACGGTATCAATGCCTGAGTTGATACAGTTGGACAGGGGGAAGTCAATGATGCGGTACTTGCCGCCGAAAGGGACGGCAGGCTTGGCCACGTGGCTGGTCAGTGCGTACAGACGACTGCCCTGACCGCCGGCCAACAGCATAGCGACACATTCTTTTTTCATTTCGGTCACCTCAAGCTTTCTTTTTCGCGGGAGCTTTGCGGGTACAACGGAAGATCACGCAGGACATGGCGGGCAGGTCAAACTGCAGGGATTGAGCCTGATTTTGCCAGGGGATCGGCTGGGAGGGGAGGGAGAAACCCTCGCCCGGGTCACTGCCGCCGAACCGGGACCAATTGGTATCGAACACCGATTGGTAGGTGCCGGCACAGGGAAGACCCACGCGGTAGCCCGGCCGGGGGACAGGGGAGAAGTTGCAGACAATCACCAAGGACTTGCCGGCCTTGTCCCGGCGGAGGAAGGAAACGGTATTGCCGTTGGTATCATCCGCATCCAGCCACTCAAAGCCGCCCCAGTCCCGGTCCCGCTGCCACAGGGCGGGCTGTTCCAGATAGAGCTGGTTGGCAGATTTGAAGAATTCATGGATCTTCTGATGGGGTTCGTAGTCCAGCAGGTGCCAGTCCAAGGAGTATTCGTAGTGCCACTCGTTAAATTGACCCAGTTCGCTGCCCATGATCATCAGCTTTTTGCCCGGGTGGGTGAGCATATAGGTGTAGAAGGTGCGGACACCGGCGAACTTCATGGGGTCGTCCCCGGGCATTTTGCCGATGAGGGAGCCTTTCATATGCACCACCTCGTCATGGGAGATGGGCAGGATATAGTTCTCCGAGAAGGCGTACATCAGGGAGAAGGTCAGGTCGCTGTGGTGGTACTGACGGTAGATGGGGTCCATCTTCAGGTAGTGGCAGGCATCGTTCATCCAACCCATGTTCCACTTGAAGTTGAAGCCGAGTCCGCCGTCGCTGACCGGAGCGGTCACCTTGGGCCAGGCAGTGGATTCCTCCGCGATCATCAGCACGTCCGGATGGGCGGAGAAGACCAGCGTGTTGAGGTCCTGGAAGAAGCTGATGGCTTCGAGATTTTCGTGGCCGCCGTAGCCGTTGGTGGTTCGGTTTTCCGGGCCGCGGCCGTAGTCTAGATAGAGCATGGAGGACACGGCATCCACCCGCAGACCGTCGAAGTGATACTGCTCCAGCCAAAACAGGGCGGAGGAGAAGAGGAAGGAACGCACCTCGTTCCGGCCCCAGTCGAAGCAGTTGGTGCCCCACTCGGGCTGTTCGCCCTTGCGGGGGTCGGCATATTCATAAGTGGGAGTGCCGTCGAAGTGGTACAGACCGAAGGCATCCCGGGGGAAGTGGGCGGGGACCCAGTCCAGAATGACACCTACGCCGGCCTGATGGAGCCGGTCCACGAGATACATCAAATCGTGAGGGGAACCGAAGCGGGCGGTGGGAGAGAAGTAGCCGGTACATTGGTAGCCCCAGGACATATCCAGAGGGTGTTCGGTGATGGGCATGAATTCCACGTGGGTGTAGCCCATCTCTTTTACATAGGGAACCAGCAGGTCGGCCACGTCCCGGTAGGACAGCCAGTTTCCCTCGCCGGTACGGCGCCAGGAGCCGAGATGCACTTCGTAAATATTCAAGGGACCGTTGTAACAGGGGTGCGTGCGGCGGTAGGTGAACCATTTTTTGTCGCCCCACGTGTAGCCGCTCAGGTCGCAGGTCACGCTGGCGGTGTGTTTGGACTGCAGGGCGTAGGGGTCAGCCTTGCCAACGTAGTGATCGGGGGAGTCCCACACGGCGTACTGGTACTGCTCACCGCAGGTGAGGTTGGGTACGAACCCCTCCCAGATGCCGTTGTCGGCCCGGGTAAGGGGGGCGGCATTGGGGTCCCAGCCGTTGAAGGGGCCGAAAACGCTGACGCGGTGGGCGTTGGGGGCCCAGACACGGAAGAGGAAACCGCCGTCAGCGGGGTGGGCGCCGAGATAACGCCAGGCGGTGGTACTGTGACCGTGGAAAAAAGTGGTCAAATCAAAGGGAAACGCGCGCTTTTTTGTCATAAAATCACCTGAATTCCGGGGCAGATAACAAAATGTGGTTATAACACACAATTTGTGCCGAGGTAAAATATTACTAATTTATATAAATTATACAACAATGTAAAGGCGCAGTCAAGGGGGAGGAAGGTGCAAATGGCAATAATGCGAAGCAGTTTGCGGGGATGAAACAGGATTGAACTGTGACCCGGGAACAAATGGTTGCCCGGGCCACAGTTGTGCTCGGCGGAAGGGGGATGGGGCCGACCGGGGGTTAGTGGGAGGCCATGAAGAGATGGCGAAGGAGCTGCAGGAACAGGTTGGGAAAGGAGTGGCGCTCTACGGCGGAGGAAGCGACGATGGGGATGGTTTCCTGCAGTACGCCATCGACCAGCACCTGCATGGTGCCCAAGCGCTGGCCGAGTTCTACGGGGGCCTGGACGTCCTGGGCCAAAGTTAGCTCTGTGGTGACGTTGCCGGTGCTGCTGCGGGGCAGGAGCAGGCGGCAGCTGCGCTCCAGCTGGGGTTGGACGTAGTCGGACTGGCCCAACAGCACGGGAATGGGAGGAAGCGGGGCATCCGGATAGACGTCGGTGAGGGCGAAGTTGGCAAAGCCGTAGTCCAGCAGCGATTTGGCGGTTTCAAAGCGCGCTTCGGAGGTGGGAGCACCCAGGACCACGGCGATGAGTTCCATGCCGTCACGCTCGGCGGTGGCGGACAGGCAGTAGAGCGCGGTATCGGTAAAGCCGGTTTTCAGTCCGGTGGCGCCCGGATAGAAGCGAATCAGACGGTTGGTATTGGAAAGGCCGAACGCGCCGTCCCGGATGGAGTCCATCCAAATGGTGGTGTAGGTGCGGATATCCGGGTGGTCCAGAATGAGCCGACGGGACATGAGGGCGATGTCGTGGGCGCTGGAGTAGTGGTCATCTGCGGGAAGGCCGGTACAGTTGACGAAATGGGTGTCGGTCATGCCAAGCTGGGCGGCGCGGGCGTTCATTTGCTCTACAAAGTGTTCCTCACTGCCGGCAAGGTGTTCCGCCATGGCAACGCAGGCATCGTTGGCAGAGGAAACGGCGATGGATTTCAGCATCTCGTGGACGGACATCTGCTCGCCCTCGGCAAGATACACCTGGGAACCACCCATGCCTGCGGCAGTGGCGGAAACGGATATCGGAGTGTCGGGCGTGAGCTGACCGGAGGAAAGTGCTTCCATGATGAGCAGAAGGGTCATGACCTTGGTGACGCTGGCGGGGGGACGACGATCGTGGGAGTTGGTTTCGTGCAGAACCTTACCGGAGTCCTTTTCCATGAGCAGGGCGGCCGGAGCATCGATTTTTGGGGCCGCGCTTACCGGGATGACAAGCAATGCAAAGACGAGGATCGCGGACAGGATGCGTTTCATGGGAATTCCTCCAAACATTTTATTCTGCAACAAGGATGTGGAGGGGATGGATAGAGTATGCGAAATGGAGCGTGGAAAAATTTTTGAAAAACTTTTTGGTTATGGGGACGCGAACGTACAACTTTTGCAGGAATTCTACCACTTGTGTGAGGTGAATTTATGGGAAAGGGCACGACGGGTGTGAATTGTGAAGAAAGCACCGGTGGACGGTTTGCCCGGCTGTCCCCAAAGCAGAGGCGGGTGATGTGCTGGTGGCGGAGCCGAAAAAAGTGGGATGCCGTCATTTGTGACGGCGCGGTGCGAAGCGGCAAGACGGCCTGTTTGGGATTGTCCTTCTTTTGCTGGGCCATGGAGCGGTTTGACGGCAAGGCGTTCGCTCTGTGCGGCAAGACGGTGGGCGCGGTGCGGCGCAACTTGCTGCGGGAACTGCTGCCTGTCCTGCGGGAGATGGGGTTCGTGTGTGAGCATCGGATCAGCCGCAGTCAGCTGACGGTGACCAAAGAGGGCAGAGAAAACGTGTTTTACCTGTTTGGCGGCATGGACGAGCGAAGTGCCGATTTGATACAGGGGTTGACGCTGGCGGGGGTGCTGCTGGACGAGGTGGTGCTGATGCCCCGCTCCTTTGTGGAGCAGGCCTGTGCCCGCTGCTCGGTGGAGGGGGCGAAGCTGTGGTTTTCCTGCAATCCCGAAGGACCGCAGCACTGGTTTTACAAGGAGTGGATCTGCAAAGCACAGGAACGCAATGCCCTGTATCTGCATTTTACGATGAAGGACAACCCCTCCCTGTCCGACAAGGTGCGCAAGCGGTACGAGCAGATGTTCAAGGGAACCTTTTACCGCAGATTCGTGCTGGGCGAATGGGTAGCGGCGGAAGGACTGGTGTATGACTTTTTCAAGGAGGAGAACTGCCCGGAGCCGCCGGAGGGGGAGATGGAGCGATGGTGCATCTCCTGCGACTACGGTACGATCAATCCCGCGTCCTTTGGCCTTTGGGGGCTGCGGGAAGGGGTGTGGTATCGGGTGAAGGAGTATTACTACGATTCCAAGCTGGCCGGGCGGCAGATGACCGACGGAGAGTATGCGCAGAAGCTGGCGGCATTGGCCCAAGACCGAGAGATCTGGCGGGTGGTGGTGGACCCGTCGGCGGCCAGCTTTCTTGAGGTGCTGCGGCGAGCGGGGTGGAAGGTGATCAAAGCCAAAAATGACGTGCTGAGCGGTGTGCGGATCACAGCAGAACTGCTGCGCTGCGGAAAACTGGTGATTTGCCGGAACTGTACCGACGCGATACGGGAGTTTGGTCTGTATCGCTGGGAAGAGGATGGGACGGGAGACCGGGTGCGCAAGCAGGACGATCACGCCATGGATGACATTCGATATTTTGCAGCGACCATTGTGGAAGGGCAGGGGGCGCAGCCGCCTGTATTTGCCGGGAGTGTGAGCCGGCGCAGCAGAATGTGAAAAGGAGCGAGCGGATGAAACTATTTCAAAAGAAAGGCCCTCAGGTTCAGGGGGCGGCAGTGCAGGTGCGGAACAATCCTCATCACCCCTTTGGAGCGTTGGAGCGGTACGTGCCGCTGCAGGAGGCGGACAGCAGGCTGTATCGGGCGATCCGGGAGGCGGTACCTATCGTGGACGCGGCCATCCTGAAGCTGATCCGTCTGTGCGGCGGGGTGGAAGTGGAGGCGGAGGACGGCCGGGCGCAGGAAGGGCTGGAGCGGTTTTTGAAGACGGTTCCCGCGGGACGGGGACAGCGGGGACTGCAGGCCTTTTTGGACGGCTATTTGGACAGCATGCTGACCTGTGGCCGGGCGGTGGGTGAGATCGTACCGGATCGACAGGGTCGGGATGTGGCGGCCCTTTTGTGGTGCGACCCGGCGGCGGTGGTCATTCGGCAGGGGCAGTCGCCGTTGGAATTTGAACTGTGCAGCGCGGGCACGGGAGAGCCGGAGCCGTTCCCCTGTCAGGATCTGCTCCTGTTTACGCCCTTTCAGCCGGAGGTGGGCAATCCCTACGGGGTGTCCCTGCTGCGGTCCATGCCCTTTATGACCGAGATTTTGATGAAGATCTACCAGGCCATCGGACTGAACTGGGAGCGGGTGGGCAACGTGCGCTTTGCCGTGGTGTGCAAGAACGGCGAAGGGGACGAGCTGTACGCCCGGGAACGATGCCAGCAGGTGGCGCAAGAATGGAGCCGGGCCATGCAGGCGGGCAGTCAGGGCAGTGTGCGGGACTTTGTGGCCATGGGCGATGTGGATATTCGGGTGATCGGAGCGGACAATCAGGTACTGGACAGCGAGGTGCCGGTACGGCAGATCTTGGAGCAGCTGATCGCACGGACGGGTATTCCGCCCTTTATGCTGGGTTTGTCCTGGTCCAGCACCGAGCGCATGAGCAGCCAGCAGGCGGATCTGATGACCAGTGAGATCGGGGCCATTCGCAGAAGTCTGGACCCCGTGGTGGAACGGATCTGTGAAATCTGGCTGCGGCTGAATGGGTTTGGCGGCAGCGTGAAGGTCAATTGGAGCCAGATCAAGCTGCAGGATGAGGTGGAGCAGGCACGGGCAGAACTGTACCGCCGACAGGCTGAAAATTTGAAGGGAGAGACCGAGCAGGAATGAACATCAAAAAGCAGGCCGGCTGTGCCGTTGGTGCGCAGCCCGGTGGTGAGGAGATGGAACTGATCAATCAGTTCAGTCGGAAGCAGCTGACGGAGCGGGAGGTCTACACCTTTGCGGTGCGGCTGTGTGACAACGAGATCGACCGAGACGGAGAACGATTTGAACGGGGCACATTGGAGGAACTGGCCAAGCTGTTCGTGGGCAAGACGGGGATTTTTGACCACCAGTGGACGGCGGCGGGGCAGACCGCCCGGCTGTATCGCGCCGAGGTGGTGGAGGAGCCCGGCGTGATGACGGCGGCGGGCGATGCCGGCTGCTATGTGAAAGGATACGCCTACATACTTCGCACCCCGGGCAACGAGGAACTGATCGCCCAGCTGGAGGGCGGTATTCTGCGTGAGGTCAGCGTTGGCTGCGCGGTGGAGCAGGCGGTGTGCTCCATATGCGGAAAGCAGGCGGGCAGCTGCGCCCACAAAAAAGGCGAAAGCTACGACAGTAAGTTGTGCTACACCAGTTTGCGGGGGGCGGCGGATGCCTTCGAGTGGTCGTTCGTGGCGGTGCCGGCTCAGCCAAAAGCCGGTGTGCTCAAGCACAAGGGATACCACGCCATGAAGGAGCTGGCCGGGCAGGAGGGCTGGGCCCATGAGGTGGAGCTGCTGGAAAAACAGGCGGAGCTGGGCAGACGGTATCTGTCTGCGCTGCGAAGCGAGGTGGTGCGGCTGAACGGGCTGACCGGCGAGGGAGTGGCCCATGAGGTCATGGAACGCATTACGGAACAACTGGGTGAGGAGGAGCTGCTGGAATTGCGGCGCGTCTATGCGGAGAAGGCTGCCAAGCGCTTCCCGCTGGTGACACAGCTGAACCACGGCGGGCAGGAGGAACGGCAGTCGGGTGACGGCGCGTTTCTGATTTAACTTGTATCCGGGCGAACGGTCGCTTTTGGATAAATACAACACAGGAGGAAGTAGGATGAGCAAGATTTCGTTTGACGACATTGGCAGCGTGATGGCTACCTTTTACGCCGATGAGGGCGTGGAGGACGGCCAGGTGGTCAAGGTGACTGCCAACGGCACAGTGGGTCCCTGCGATCAGGGGGACGCGTTCTGCGGCACGGCCGGTCAGGTGCGCAAGGGCGCCGTGGCCGTGCAGGTGGGCGGCTTTATGCAGGTCAGCATGACCGGTGAGGTCGGTCTGGGCCGCGTGAAGCTGGCTGCCGACGGCAAGGGCGGCGTACAGGCTGCTGAGACCGGTGTGGAGGCACTGGTGGTTCAGGTGGAGCAGGGCGGCAAGGCCGTTATCTGCCTGTAAGAAAGGGAGGAAGGTAAGATGGCTTATCAGTTTGACAATCTGAAGCTGGAGAAGGGCATGTATCACGAGGCGGGCCGCACCTTTACGCAGGTGCTGGAGAGCATGGACCCCGACCAGCAGTACAAGGGCACGGCTATGGAGGGCCTGGATGCGTTCCAGCGCCAGCTCAAGCGTTTTGATATCAAGGTGAAGGGCGCGGGCAGCGACGTGGTGGAGAAGTTCTTTCGCAGTGCCGATTCCGCCGTGCTGTTCCCCGAGTACATTGCCCGCAGCGTGCGTCAGGGTATGGAGGAGCAGAATATGCTGCCCGCTATTACCGCTGCGGTGACCAAATTTGACGGCATGGACTATCGCTCCATCACCGCCGAGACCGGAGGCGATGCCAAGAAGCTGCGCCGCGTGGAAGAGGGTGCCGCCATTCCCAGCACTACCGTTAAGGTGCAGGATAATCTGGTGCAGCTGCACAAGCGCGGCCGTATGCTGGTGGCTTCCTACGAGGCCATCCGTCACCAGAAGCTGGACCTGTTTTCCGTAACCCTGCGCCAGATCGGTGCCCACATTAACCGTATGCATCTGGAGGATGCGATCGACGTGCTGATGAACGGCGACGGCAACCACAACCCCGCCCAGGTGTATCAGGCGGCCGGTGAGGGCGTGCTGACCTATGAGGATCTGGTGGATTTCTGGGCCAAGTTTGACCCCTATGAGATGAACACGCTGCTGGTGAGCAACGACATGATGGTCAAGATGCTCAAGCTGCCTGAGTTCCAAAATCCCGCTACCGGCCTGAACTTCCAGGGTACCGGCAAGCTGGCGACTCCTCTGGGCGCCACTTTGCTGCGGACCAGCGCCCTGCCTGCCAACACCATCATCGGTCTGGATCGAAACTATGCGCTGGAGATGGTGCAGGGCAGCGACGTGATGATCGAGTACGATAAGCTCATTGACCGTCAGCTGGAGCGTGCGGCGATCACCAGCATCAGCGGCTTTGCCAAGCTGTTTGGCGATGCGGCCAAGGTGCTGAAAGTGTAATGGTCCGGCAGATGGCGGAACTCGCCCGGTCGTTGGGTCGGGTGGAGGAGCAGGAGTACGGTGTACTGGACGGACTGTGTGAGGCGGCGTTTCGGCAGCTGAAGGAGCGGCTGCGGGCCGGCGTGAAACCGGAGGAATGTGGGCAATGCTTTGTATTGGCGGGAGCGTGGATGGCTTTGGCGGGATTGGAGGTGAGCCGATCCGTGGGACAGGCGGAGCGGTTTACTGCCGGTGACGTGAGCATACAGAGCGGCGATTCCGGTGAGCGGGCCAAGGCACTGCGCAGACAGGCAGAACGGATCATGGCCGGATGGCTGCGGGATGAAGCGTTTATGTTTTGTGGAGTGGATGGCTGATGATGCAGGAGAAAATCGGCAGAGAACTGGAACGGTTCGGTCGGGACGTGACACTCTATACGGCCCGGTATCCCAAGGGCATTGCCGTGAAGGCGTGTTTCCAACCTGTGCGGGAGAAGGGGACGGCGAAGGCTGTCCCTACCCCGCTGGGGTGGGTGGTGCAGGATAAATTCACCTACATTGGCCCGGCACAGGTGAACCTGGACAGCGGCAGATGCCGGCTGGAGGCGGATGGGGTGTGTTACCGGATGAAGCAGGCCCAGCCCGTATATGCCGGGGGGCAGCTGACCCACTGGTGGGCGGTGTTTGAACGCGGAGAACGGGAGGGGCTGTAATGGAACTGGATCAGGTTCAGGAGAGAATGGCACGGTTCCTGCGGGACAGCGAGATCCCTGCGGCGGCAAGCTGGCCCGACAGGGGCAGAGAACGGCTGCAGGAGCCGACCGTACTGGTGTCCCTGACGAAGCTGGACTGTGAGCCGGTTGGCCTGCAGAATTATTTGGGACAGCGGCTGGATGAGCAAACGGGGCAGGTCGTGGAATGGTATGGCCGAAAGGCAAAACTGGCGTTTGGGCTGGATATCGTGGCGCCTGCCCAGGTGGGGGCCGGAGCATGCAGGAAACTGTTTGAGCGCATGGTGAACGCACTGCACAACAACCGTCCCGATGGACTGACAGTGCGGAAGCTGACCGGGGAAGAGGTCAAATTTGACCAAAAGGAAGGGCTGTTTCGACTGAGCTGCACGGCGGACTGTAATGGCTGGCTGTGGGCATCAGGTGATGAATCGGCGGATATTCTTGATTTTACCTTGAGAGGGGATAGAAACGTATGAGCATTACGGTCCATGAACGACCGGGGGTATATACCAGCTACGAGGCCACTGCCATGCTGAATGGCTCGGCAGGCAGAAAATGCGTGGGTCTGGCGGTGAAGATGGCGGATCCTGCCCGGAAGCTGTGGAAGATCACCCGCTATGAGCAGGCGGTAGCGGCCTTTGGACAGGAACAGGCGGAAAATGCAACGGCGTTGGTGCGGCTGCTGCTGCAAAACGGCGCGGCACAGGTGACGGTGTTCCCTGTGGAGGAGGAAAACTATGCCGGGGCATTTGCGGCCATGGCGGCCGCCGAGGATTTGGCGGTGGTGGTCTGCGACAGCACCGATCTTGCGGTGCAGCAGGCGCTGCGAGACAGTGTGAACGCAGCCAGCACGGCACAGCGGGAGCGGATCGCTGTGGTGGCGGGGGACAGAAGTGAAGGCGTGGATGCGCTGGTGACGCGGGCGGCCGGACTGAACTGTGAACGGGTGGTGCTGGCGGCCCCCGGCTGTGTAGACGGGGAAGACAAGGAGTTGTCTGCACTGGAACTGGCTGCGGCTATGGCCGGTGCGGTTGCCGGCCTTTCCGACCCGGCGGTCCCTCTGGGTGGGGCACAGCTGATGGGATTACACGGTTTGGCTGCCGCTTACAGCGACGAGGAACTGGACGTGTTGATTCGCGGCGGCGTGACCGTGGCGGAGAGTGTGGCCGGTGTGGTGAGCGTGGTGCGCGGTGTGACCACCCGAACGACTATGGCCGGTGCCACCGACAGCACGTGGAGGGATCTGTCGGCTGTTTTGGTGGTGGATGACGTGATTCCTGCCATTCGGAACGCGCTTAAGAGCCGATTCCGCCGTGCGAAGAACACGGCACAGAGCCGGGAGGCCATTCGATCTCAGGTGGTGCTGGAACTGGAGAACAAGCTGGAACGGGAGATCATTGCGGCCTATGAAGGCGTGAGTGTGGTGCAGGATAGCGAGGAACCCACCCGATGTCTGGTAGACTTCTCTTTTACGGTGACCCACGGCATTAACCAAATTTGGCTTAGTGCCCACATTACGGTTTGAGGAGGGAGAATATGACGGTAACTGGATTTCCTACCAGCAGTGACATCTATCTGGAGGTGGATGGCGTCAAGGTAGCTGTGGTTCAGAGCTACAGCGCTAAGGCGACCAAATCCAGCAGTTCTATCGAGGCGTTTGGCGAAAAGCAGCCGGTGGCTACGGTGGCCGGCCCCGTGAAGCACGAATTGGAACTGACTCGGTTGTATGCCACCGATGAGGCTATTCGTGACGGCATCAACTTCTATAAGCTGGAGGGATTTTCGCTGGTGATCTCGAAACCGGACAGACGGATCATTTATTCCGACTGTCAGTGGAAAAGCATCAGCGAAGAAGCCGGTGTGGGTGACATGGTGCTGGAGAAGGTCAGCGTAGTGGCATCCAAACGAATCGAACTGGAGACCTGAAGATGAATTGGGGACTTTTGGACGGCCCGGAGCAGCTGGAACTGGAACAGGGACGGAAGCTGCGCTTGCTCAGCGCCTTTGAAGTGCTGCAAGCCAGGGCTGAGGCGCGTCATCTGGTCAGTGAGGAACGGGAGATGGCACTGTGCGCCAATGCGTGTTTGCTGGCGAAGGCGGTTCTGTGCGGCGATGCGCCGGCGTTTCGGGATGGTGAGCAGGTGCTTGAGCAGTTGACGGTGGAAGAAATCCAGCGGTTGGCCGGATTGTGGTCGGAGTTTAACCGAGAGGTCAATCCCGGACCCAAAATCGATGACGAGCAGGTGGACACGTTAAAAAAAGCCTGGAGCACGCGCGAGGAGAGAGGCTGTACTGGCGCGTGCTGCGAAGCTTTTCGGCCTTGCCGACGGAAAAACGGGCTCTTGAAATGAAGGATCGGGATTTCCTGTGGTGTGCGTTGAATTTGATGCTGGACGAGGAGGAAGAACTGGAACAGCTGTGTCCCGCCTGTCGAAGCAAAGCGATGGAAAACCGGTGCACCGTTTGCGGTGCACCGGCAGCATCGTGGGAGATGGCGGTCAACCGGGGATTTGACTTGGATCGCTTTGAGCGAATGAGACGAGGAATGCGGGAATGATCGATTATTTGGAACAGCTGCTGGAGCAGGCGGCGGAAGAAGAGATGGAAGAATTCCTTTGGCCGCAGACAAAGGGGAGATATGCTGCCGCTGCGGAAAGCGGAGAGGAGAAGGCTGCGGCGGAAGAGGGAACACCTGCGGCGGAGGGAAATGGCCGGCGGGGAGAAAAACAGACTCAGATGGAATGGGAACCTTTTTTGGCGGGCATGGCGGCGCGGGGCGACCCGAGGAGACAGGGGCGGCGACAGCGAAGCGTGACACCGGACTCTGCATTGTCGGAGTTCGCCCGGAGCGGAAGACAACGGATGCAGGAACGGGAAAGACGGCCTGCGACGGCGATGGGGCAAGGGAGAAAGAGCGATTTGGAGAAAGCGTTGTCGGACCTGGGGCGAGCGGTGGCGAGAGGTAAGAATGAGCACGTGATGATGCCGCGGAAGCACAGGTCGGCGAATGAGGTGGAGGCAGAGAGGAGAACGGCGGTTCGGGAAAAGAACGCGCGGCAGCCGGAAGCGCAGCGCGGGCTGATGCGTCGGCTGGATGCGGCCTTTGAGCGGGATGCACGCCGGTATGATGGACCGTTGGGGCTGTTTTGATGAGATGACGGGGGAGAGGTGTCAGATATGAAATTGAACCCGATGCGATATAAGGATTATATTTGGCCGCATAATCCGAGAGTGTACACCATTGATTACGAGCGGCAGGTGGCTGTTGAGAAGGTGCCCTTTGGCTTGTATCATCTGCAGGATCTGGGCAGGACACGGCGGGTCATGCGGGGAGAGGGGGAATTCGTGGGGCCGGATGCCTACGCCCAGTTTGGCGCGCTGGCCAACGTGTTCTACACGGAAGGGGCGGGACCGCTGGTCCATCCGCTGTGGCAGGCGGCAAACGCTTATTTCGTGGAACTTTCCCTGAAACAGGAACCGAGACCGGACTACGTGAGCTACAGCTTTACTTTTTGGGAAGATTTGAATGCCTACGACGGACAACTGAAGCTGGAGTTGACGGAACGACCGAACGGGACGGAACCGGTCGGTGGGATCGTTCACAAGGTGGTGAAGGGGGATACGCTGTGGGCGATCGCACGCCGTTATGACGTGACGGTGGCGCAGTTGTTGGAGCGGAACCCTGACATCAAAAATCCCAACCTTATTCGGGTTGGGCAGGAAGTGGTGGTCAAATGAACGCTTGGCTGCTGACAGCGCGGGGGCAGCGTTGGGCGCTGCCGGCCATGCTGGAATGGGAGATGGACTACGGCTGCGCGACCCCCTGTGACAGTTTTCGTGTTGTTTGTTTGTGGAACGCAGGGCAGGAGTCGGTTTTGGCCGATGCGGTGCGGTTCGAGGCTTGTCAAGGGGGACAGACCGTATTCGTGGGAGTGGTGGATGAGTGCGTTGTCACCAGTTCCCCGGCGGGCAGTCGACTGGAAATCAGTGGACGAGGCCTTGCGGCGCTGCTGCTGGACAACGAAGCGCAGAGCGTGGAATACGCTGTGGCAACGCAAGAGGACATTTTGCGCGAGCACGTGTTCCCCTACGGCATCGAAGTGGCGCAGCAGCCGGCACTGCCGGCGGTACGGGGGTTTTCCGTTTCCACAGGAAGCAGCGAGTGGTCGGTGCTGTACCAGTTTGCACGGTTTTACGGCGGGGTGACCCCGAGGTTTGACCGGGAGGGGAAACTGGTTTTGACCGGATGGAACGAAACGGCCACACGGAAAATCGATCGCAGGACGGCGGTGAGTGCGATCACGCTCCGACACCGCAGATACGGTGTACTCAGCGAAGTTTGGGTGCGGGACCGAGGCGGTTCGGCGAAGGTGGAAAAAGTGGTCAATCAGACCTTCAAAGATGGTGGAGGACAAAGCCGGAGAGTATTCACCATGCCGGAAAAAAGTGACTACCAAGCGATGCGGTATCAGGGGCAGTATCAACTGGAGTGCTCCCGGCAGCGGCAGGTGGAGCTGGAGGTGGAGCTTCCGGTGCCCTTTGCTGCGTGGCCGGGGGAACTGGTTGAGATCGAGGGGAAAGGACAGGGGATTGACGGTCGGTGGAGAGTGGCACGGTCTGTGGTAAGTATGGATGAGTCCGGGTACAGGACCTGCCTGGAACTGCTGCCGCCGGACGTTACGCTGTGAGGTGAGCAAAATGTGGATTTCACAACAGGGCAGATGCGCCGGGAAGCAGGGGCATGATGCGCGTACGGCGGTGGTGACAGCACAGGGGGAGCAGGCGGGGGTGTACATGGACGGACACCAGCGTTGGCTGCCCGTGGCTGCACCCGGCGGTTACCGGTGGAAACCCCGGACCGGACAGCAGGTCATCGTTATCAAAAGCGGCGCGGATGCGGAGGCGACGTATATCCTGGCACAGAAGGAAGCGGGCGACTGTGACCTGAAACCCGGAGAAGTGGAGCTGTACGGAAACGGATGTTCCGTTAAACTCGATGCAGAAGGCCGGGTGCATTTGCAGGGGACTCTGGTAGTCAATGGAACGGCGCTGGAGAGCCTGATCGACACGGCAGTGTCCCGGGCGCTGAACCAGCGGGAGGGGAAGTAAATGGTGGAATGGGCTATGAAGGATGGTGACCTGGTTCCAAACGGAGCCGGTGGCTTTGCGCAGGTGCGGGGAGAACAGGCGGTACTGCAGAGGGCATTATTCAAGCTGATGGTCCGGCGGGGAAGCTTTCCGTTTTTGCCGGAATTGGGCAGCAAGCTGTACACGCTGTGCCGGGAGAAAGCCGGTGCGCGGCAGAGCTTGTGCGCCCAATATGTGGCGCAGGCACTGGAAGGCGAGGACGTTACGATCACAGAGGTGACGTACACCGAAACGGCCGGGCAGGCACGGGTGGATGTTTGCCTGGAGTGGCAGGGCGGGAGCGGAACGGTTACGGCCCGACTTGGAGGGGTGACAGATGAAAACGATTGACGAGATCTACATGGAAATGCAGACGGATTTTACGGCCCGCACGGGAATGGAGATCGCCGAAAACAGCGACATATCCGCGCGGCTGTATGCCGCTGCAGCGCAGATCTATGCCCTGTACGTGCAAGCGGATTGGGTGAACAGGCAGTGTTTTCCCCAAACGGCCGCCGGGGAATATCTGGATCATCACGCACAGCTGCGGGCATTGGAACGCAAGCAGGCGGAATACGCCAAAGGTGTGGTGCGGTTTTACGGCGATGGTACAGGCGAATGTGAACGGACGGTCCCGGCCGGAACGGTGTGCATGACACCGGGGTACGTGCGGTTTACGACGCTGCAGGAGGCTGTATTGCCGGCAGGGGAGCCTTATGTGGACGTGCCCGTTCAGGCGGTGCAGGCAGGTGCGGCGGGGAATGTGAATGCGGGAAGTGTGACTATGCTGGCGGTGACTCCCGTGGGGATCACAGGATGCAGCAATCCTGTGGCTATGACACAGGGCGTGGATGCGGAGAGCGACGAAGCGCTGCGGAAACGGATCCTGGACAGTTTCGCGCGGTTGCCCAATGGTGCCAATTGCGCCTACTACGAGCAGGTGGCATTGGGATTTGATCAGGTCGCGGCTGCGGTGGCCATACCCAGAAAGCGTGGAATCGGCACGGTGGACGTGGTGGTAGCGACGCACGCGGGGGTGCCAGAGCAGGAACTGCTGGAAGCGGTTGCTAAACAGACGGAGCAGTGCCGCGAGATCGCAGTGGATGTTGCGGTGGTGGGGCCGGAAACGGTGCCGGTGGACGTTACGGTTCGCATCGCGGCGCAGGATTTTGACGTGGCTGCAGAACGGGTAAAGCGGGCGGTGCGGGACTATTTTTCCGGATACCTGTTGGGACAGGGTGTACTGCGGGCCAAGCTGGGCAATTTGATTTATGGGATTGACGGTATCGAAAACTACGAGCTGACAAAACCCGGGGAAGACGTGGCGGCGGCACGTGGCCAGCTGCCTGTTTTGGGAACGCTGACTGTGGAGGAGATGGCATGAGTCATGCACAGAACATGAAGATGCTGCTTCGGCCCATGGGTGTGTATAAATTGGATCACTCCTATCTGGCAGCGGAGCTGGAGTGCGTGGGAGCCGCGATGGATCGGCTGGAGACGGAGCTGGAGCGTGTGCAGCGGGAAATGTGCCTGACAACCGCAAGGCGAGAAGGGTTGGAACAGTTGGCACGTTTGTTTCCGGGCAAGGTAACGACCGAACCGCCGGAACAGGCGGCACAGACATTGATGGCGCTGTTTCGTATCAGCGGGGACAGCTTTACTTGTCAGGCGCTTAACAGGACGCTGTTGGGGTGTGGGTTAAACGCACGGGTGAGAGAGACGGGAAAGGTCAACACGGTAGAGGTAAGCTTTCCCGACGTACCGGGGATCCCGGCGGAATTTGAACGCGTACGCGCAGCACTGGAAGAAATTTTGCCGGCACAGCTGTTGATACAGTACGTGTTTTGGTATCAAACCTGGACGCAGATGGAGGACAGAATGCTGACCTGGGGTGGCGCGCAGGAACAGGACCTGAGATGGGATGACCTTGAAAAAATGGTAGAATAATAAGATCCCCAGCCAAGCAGGCTGGGGATCTTATTATTCGTGATGGTTGGAAAGGGGGTCACGCCGCAGGCGGGGCAGAAGGGTTTCCAAACTGGACTGCTCCTGCTTTTCCATGAGCAGACCGATGAGTTGGTTGGACAGGAGGAACCCCTTGGGAGTGAAGTGCCAGCGACCGTTTTCCTGCGTGGAGAAACCGAGACGCTGGTAGGAGAGAAGCAATTCCTCCAAGGGCGCGAAGTTCATAAAATAGGTGCGGCGGTACTCCCACTCCTCGATGCCGTGGGTGGTGCGCAGGCGGAGCATCAGATATTCGCCTCCGCGCTCCCGGTCGGGAATGAGGTCGGAGGAGTCGATGATATTTTTGCCGGTCAGTACGCCGCTGATATAGCCGTTTAGGTCCCGGATAAAGCTGTAACGGCGGCCGCCAAAGTCGGAATGGGCCCCGGGACCGAACCCGATGTAAGGCTGTGTGAGCCAATAACGCAGATTGTGGCGGGATTCCATACCCCGTTGGGCGAAATTGGAGATTTCGTACTGGTGAAAACCGGATCGGTTTAGTTGATCCACGGCGTACAGGTACATATCTGCTTGTAAATCGTCATCGGGAAGGGAGAGTCCATCGGCTACGCGCAGGGACAGGGGGGTTCCATCCTCTACTTTCAGGCCGTAGCAGGACAGGTGGTTGGGGTTAAGCGCGAGCGTTTGTTCCAGTGTGTCCTGCCAGTCGGCCATGTCCTGACCGGGCAGACCGTAGATGAGGTCCACGCTCAGGTTGTCGAATCCCGCCTTGCGGGCGGCGTCCACCGCATCCCGGGCCTGCTGGAAATCGTGGGGTCGGTGCAGGTCGCGCAAATGGGCGTCACAGGCGGACTGGACCCCGAGGGAAATGCGGTTGAACCCGGCGCGGTGCAGACACTTGAGGGAACGCAGGTCCACGCTGTCGGGATTGGCCTCCACGGTGATTTCGGCATCCTTGCGGACGCGGAACTGCTTGCGCAGAGCGGTCAGCAGGGTGCGGAGCCGGGGGGCGCCGTAATAGCTGGGGGTACCGCCGCCAAAATAGATGGTATCGACTTCCATATGGCGGGCCAGGGGGGCGGTTTCTTTGATATGAGCTAAAAGCGCCTTTTGGTAGAGGTTCATATCCGCCTCGTGACCGGACAGAGAATAGAAGTCGCAGTAGTCGCACTTGCTGCGGCAGAATGGAATATGAATGTAAATACCGAGTTGGTCGGCCATGGGACGACACTTCCTTCGTACAGAGTATAGTGGGATTATACCCAAAAAACGGGAAAAATGCAATTGCAAGCAGTGGCTGTGCGTGCTATTCTTGGGATATGAAATTCGAGAAGGAGGTGCGGCGGCATGGAGCGGGAACGGAGAATCGAATTTACGGTAACACAGGATTGCCAAGGTGTGCGAGTAGATACTCTGCTGCGCAGCCGTCTGCATCTGTCCAGCACCGTAATTAAGCGAATCAAGTGGCTGGATGATGGTATTTTGGTGGATGGGCAGCGGGTGAATACCCGTTTTCTGCCGAAGACGGGACAGGTGCTGTCTGTGCGCCTTTCTGATCCGGAGCGCCGCAGCGGTGTTGTACCAACGCCGGGGGATGTGGACATTGTGTACGAGGATGAGGACATCGTAGTGGTCAACAAAGCGGCCGGGGTGTCAGTCCATCCCGGGCCGGGACACTATGCCGATACACTGGGTAACTTTTTGGTACACCACTTTGTTCAGACCGGCCAGCAGGCGGATTTCCATCCGGTCCATCGGCTGGATCGGGGAACTTCCGGTCTGCTGGTATGTGCCAAACACGCCCATGGGCAGGAGCGGCTGAAGCTGCAGCTGCACACGCCGGACTTTGTGCGCACCTATTTGGCGGTGTGCGAGGGGACGCCGCAGCCGGGGGCGGGAACCATTGATGCACCGATGGGGCCTGTGTCCGGATCGCTGATGGCGCAGCAGGTACGGCCCGACGGAAAGCCTGCACGGACCCATTACGAAGTGCTGCGTACTGCCGGAGAGCGCAGTCTGGTTCGACTGGTGCTGGAGACCGGACGCACCCACCAGATCCGGGTGCATATGGCGCACATTGGGCATCCTTTGGTGGGAGACTTTTTGTACGGAAGGGAATCCCCAGAGTTGATTGGCAGGACGGCACTGCATGCCTTTCGGTTAACTTTTTTACACCCCATTACCGCACAACCTATGGTTTTTGAGAAAAATATGCCCCGGGACATGGTATTTTTGGTGGAATGAATAAAAGCCATTCGTTGACGCAGAATAAAGAAATTGATATAATATATCAAATTATTTTCCTGCTGGGGCAGGGGAAAGAGAATCCAACGGGAGGTTGTTTTCTTATGGCTAATTACACGAAAAAACAGCTCAAGGAGCTGATCGTCGGCAAGCTGAGCCGCCATTTTGGCCGCAGCGTGGAGACGGCATCTCCCACGCAGGTGTTCAAGTGCTGTGCGCTGGTTCTGCGCGACATTATGAACACCCATCAGGGCGAGACCATCCGTAAGGTCCGCAAGGAGGGACAGCGGCAGGTACACTACCTGTCTTTGGAATTCCTGATGGGCCGGTCCCTGATGAAGAATGCATACAACCTTGGCGTGATGGAGGCGTTGACCGGCGCGCTGGACGATATGGGCTTTGCGGCTGCCGATATTTTTGAACTGGAGCCGGATGCTGGTCTTGGTAACGGCGGTCTGGGCCGCCTTGCCGCCTGCTATCTGGACTCTATGACCACGCTGGAGATCCCCGCCACCGGCTATTCTATCTGCTATGAGCTGGGTATCTTCAAGCAGAAGATCATCGACGGCCAGCAGGTGGAACTGCCCGACAACTGGCTGGAACCCGGTGAGGCGTGGCTGATCAACAAGATGGACGAGGTGCAGACGGTCCGCTTTGGCGGCCATGTGGATGTGCAGTGGGAAAACGACCACGCCACCGTCACCCACACCGGCGGCACCGAGGTGCTGGCAGTTCCCCGGGACATGATCATTGCCGGCTACGGCACCGATCACACCAACACCCTGCGCCTGTGGGATGCCAAGAGTCCCATTCCCGTGGACATGAAGTATTACTCCTCCGGCGAGTACCTCAAGGCGGTGGAGAAAAAGGCCATGGCCGAAGTGATCGCCAAGGTGCTGTATCCCGCCGATGACCACTACGAGGGCAAGTCCCTGCGCCTGAAGCAGCAGTATTTCTTTGTGTCTGCCACGGTGCAGTCCATCTGCCGGGCGCACAAGGCTCAGTACGGTACCCTGCGCAACTTCCATCAAAAGCACGTCATCCAGATCAACGATACCCACCCCACGCTGGTCATTCCCGAGCTGATGCGCATTCTCATTGACGAGGAGGGCTACGGCTGGGAAGAGTCCTGGCACATCGTGACCAACTGCGTGTGCTACACCAACCACACTGTGCTGGCCGAGGCACTGGAGCGCTGGCCCCAGCAGCTGATCGAGACTCTGCTGCCCCGTATTTGGATGATTTTGGTGGAGATCGCCGGCCGCTATCAGCATGAGCTGGAACAAAAATTCCCCAACGACCCCGGCAAGGTGGCGCACATGGCCATTATCTGGGACAATCAGGTGCGCATGGCCAATCTGTGCATCTGCGCCTGTCAGGCGGTCAACGGCGTGTCCGCCCTCCACTCCGACATTCTGCGCCGCGAGGTATTCCGGGACGCCTGCGCGCTGGAGCCTGACAAATTCAAGAATGTGACCAACGGCATTGACCATCGCCGCTGGCTGTCCGAGATCAATCCCCGGCTTGACAAGCTCATTTGCAGCTGCACCGGCGGTAAGGACTATCTGCTTAAACCCGACACCCTGCTGGGGCTGGAGAAGTACCGCGATGACAAGGCGGTGCTGGCCGAGCTGGATGCCATCAAGCAGGAGAATAAGCGCCGTTTTGCCGGCTATGTGGCCAGCCAGACCGGCATTATTTTGAACACCGATGCCATGTTCGATGTACAGGTCAAGCGACTGCATGAGTACAAGCGACAGCTGCTGAATGTGCTGCACATTGTATATCTCTACCAGCAGCTGAAGAACAACCCCAACTTCAACATGACCCCCCGGGTGTTCCTGTTTGGTGCCAAGGCGGCCCCCGGCTATTACGTGGCCAAGGAGATCATCCACCTGATCAACTCCCTTGCCGCTACTATCAACGCTGACCCTGTATGCAAGGACCGGCTGCAGGTGGTGTTCCTGGAGAACTACCGCGTTTCTCTAGCCGAGCGGCTGATGCCCGCCAGCGAACTGTCCGAGCAGATCTCCACCGCCGGCAAGGAGGCCAGCGGCACCGGCAACATGAAGTTCATGATGAACGGTGCCCTGACCATCGGTACGCTGGACGGCGCCAACGTGGAGATGCACCAGCAGGTGGGGGACGACAATATCTTCCTGTTTGGCCTGACTGCCGACGAGGTGGCGGAGAAGAAGCGCATGGGCTATCAGCCCCATGAGTATTACAACCACAACCCCGCGCTGAAGGAGGTCATCGACCGTATCGCCTGTGGCTTTGACGACGGCGTGGCCTACGACAGCCTGACCAACCGGCTGCTGTTCGGCGGTGACGAGTATATGTTGCTGGCCGACTTTGAAAGCTACCGTCAGGCTCAGCAGCGGGCCGGTATCACCTATAAGGACCGCACCCTGTGGAACAAGATGGCCCTGACCAACATTGCCCGGTCCGGCATCTTTGCCGCGGACCGCTCCATCCGGGACTATGCCAAAGACATTTGGCACGTGCCCACCCGGAAATAATCCGAATCGAAAAGGACTTGGTACCTTTGTACCAAGTCCTTTTTTATCAGCTTTCCTCGATAGCTGCTTTGCGGGAAAGGATGGAGCGGATGGCTGCGGGGTCGAATTTGGGCCGGCGGTCGAAGGTGTACAGACCGTTTTGCTCCTGCTCTACATCGGTGAGCTGGGTGTAGCAGAAGCCGAACATTCGGTCGTTGTCCAGCAGCGCGTCGGTGAGGCCGCGCAGGCGGGTGAGGAACTCCTCGGTGTCGCGGACGTTTTCGCCATAACCCCAGGCACCGGCGGCGTTGCCGTTTGTGACTGCCCAGTAGGCGCCGCCGTACTCACTGACAAAGACGGGGATATTGCCGGGGTAATGCTGACGGAATTCGTAGCGCCCTTCAAGACTCTGGGGCGGGTCGAACACTTCGTACAGTGTGCCGTCGGTCATCAGCGTATCGTAGCGCTGCTTGAGCAAGGCGGGATCCTGCTCATAGTCGTGGACATCGTAAATGTCGGTTTTGACGTGGAAATTGCCGCTGGCATCAATGCAGGGACGGGTGGGATCCAAGGCCTTGGTTACGTCGTAGACCATGGCGATGGCGGCGTCGATTTGCTTGCGGCCATCCACGTCCCAGGTTTCGTTGTGAGGGCACCAACCCACGATGGAGGGGTGGTTGAAGTCGCGGTTGACCGCCTCCATCCACTCCGGGAGCATGGCGTAGATGTGGCTGGGGTCGCTGTGGTCCAGACCCCAATCGGGATACTCGCCCCAGACCAGATAGCCCAGCCGGTCGGCGTGGTACAAAAAGCGTTCTTCAAAGACTTTTTCGTGCAGTCGGGCACCGTTGAAACCGGCTGCCATGGCAAGATCAATGTCCCGGGCAAGGTCCGCATCGGTGGGGGCGGTATAGATGCCGTTGGGGTAATACCCCTGATTCAAAACCAGCCGCTGGAAGACGGGACGGTCATTCAGCAGGACCTTGCAGCCGTCAATGCGTACCTGTCGCAGGCCGAAGTAGCTGTCTACCCGGTCCTTACCGAAGGTGAGGGCCACATCGTACAGGTTGCCCCGGCCCACGTCCCACAGGTGCCGCTCGGACAGCGGGACGGTGAAGTGCAGCAGGCCGCTGGCCCGTTTGGCGGTGTAGTTGCCCATATCCCGGCCGGCAAAGGACACTCGACAGGCAAAGTCGGCACAGCCGGAGAGGGAGACCTCCATAGTGATACTGGCGTCGGCAACGTTGGGGTAGTATTTCACAGAGTCGATATGGGCCTCCGGCAGGAATTCCAGCCAAACCGTTTGCCAAATGCCGGTGGTACGGGTGTAGTAGCAGCCCCAGGAGTTGTAGCGCATAGACTGCTTGCCGGAGGGAATGAGAGGGTCACGGGTATCATCCTCGGCGTAGACGGTGATCTCATTTTCACCGGCCCGAAGGGCGGCGGTGATGTCGAAGAAGAAGGAGGTGTAGCCGCCCTTGTGTTCTCCCACGGACTTGCCGTTGACAAAGACCTTGCATCGGTAGTCCACCGCGCCGAAGTGCAGGCGGACCCGGCCGGGCAGTTCCTTCAGCTCTACCGTGCGCTTGTACCACACACCGTACAGAAAGTCCTTGTGCTCCACACCGGACAGGGAACTTTCCGGGCAAAACGGGACCAAAATACTGCGGTTGAGAGGGACCCCCTCTTTGTAAAGACCTCGCGCTTCGCCGCTGCGGCCGTTGTCGATCTCAAACTGCCATTGACCATTCAAACTGAGCCAATGAGAACGGACAAATCCGGGGCGGGGGTGTTCACTTCTCGGAATATTCATAAAACACACCTCATTTTAGGTTATTCGACCTAATCGTAGCGGTTGAACGGCAAAAAAGAAATGGTCATTTCCATTAAATAATTGACATATCCTACTGGCCTGCTATAATGGTGCGGGGGTGATGAAAGATGTTTTTGGACAGTGTTCGACACGACTGGCCGGAGAAGGCGGGGTTTACCCTGTCGCGTCCGCAGGGGCTGCCTTGTTGTACCTTTGTGCACTTCTTTGTGCCGGTGCGGATCCTGGTGGGCGGGGAATATGTGGAGACGCAGCCCGGGGCCTGTATTTTTTACGCAGTCAGCGAACCCCAGTGGTACCACTCGCCCCAAGCGCTCATCAACAACTGGATGCACCCGGGGCCGGAATTTGCCCGGCTGCTGGAACAACATCACATCCCGGAGAACACTCTGCTATATCCGCGGGACACGTCCTTTATTTCGGAGCTGTTTCAAAAGCTGGAGCGGGAATTCTATTCCGATAACCCCTACAAGCAGGAGCTGATGGATGGCTATCTGTCGGAGTTTGTCATTCGCTTCCACCGGGCGCTGTATGCGGATCACCCGGAAATTCCGGTTTCACGCCCAATTCGGGAGAAAATGCGCGCTGTCCGGGAAACCGTTTTGTCCCGGCCGGAAACAAGGTGGACCGTTGCGGAAATGGCGCAGCTTGCCTCCCTCAGTCCATCCCGCTTTCACGCCTTGTATAAGGCGCAGTTTGCCACCTCGCCCCTGCAGGACGCCATTGCGGCCAAGATCCGTTATGCTCAGTCTCTGCTTTTGGCCGATGAGCAGCCGGCTCTGCCGGAGGTGGCGGAGAAGCTGGGGTACAACGACCAGTACCACTTTATCCGCCAGTTCAAGGCTGTTACCGGGAAAACCCCCGGAGCGTACCGAAAAGAAATGCGCTAAAAAAGCAAAACGGCGGATATTTCATCTTGCAAAACGAAACAAAAGGGCATACAATATCCAAGGTCAAAGAAAAGGGGGGAGCGTATGTTTTTAGCCGATTGCCACAACCACACATGCTGCTCTCAGGATAGCGACGCCGATTTGGGACAGGTTCTGGAACAGGCGGCCCGGATGGGGCTGTCCATGGTCTGTACCACCGACCATCTGGATTTGATCAGCCGGGACGGAGTGCTGTGGGATGACTGGGACTGGTCGCCACTCTTGGCCCAACACCGCTACTGGCAGGAGCATGGCCCCAAGGATGTGGAGCTGTGTATAGGTGGCGAGATCAATGTGGCTCATCAATTTGAACCGCGGGTTCGCAATTTGCTGGGTCAGGTGTCCCTTGACATGGTGGTGGGTTCGGCCCATAATATGAGCCGGCGCTACGACCGGCAGGACTTTATCCTGTGGCACTACGCTGATGAGGAGACCTGCCACAAGGCTCTGGACGATTATTTTGATGAGTTGCTGGCTATTTCGCAGCTGGACTTTATCGACATACTGGCTCATATTCCCTACACCCTGCGCTACATGAACGCCCGGGACGGCAACCACATTACCCTGGAGCGCTACTATGACCGAATTGAGGTTATTTTGAAAAATCTCATCCAACGTGGTGCCGGCATGGAGGTCAACACCAACCGGGGCAAGGTGCTGGAGGTGTATCGTCCCATTTTGCAGATGTATCGCCGCCTGGGGGGCGAGATCGTCACCCTTGGGTCGGATTCCCATGTGCCGGAAGACATCGGCAAGGGCATTGAAGGGGCGGCACGGTTTTTGAAGGAACTGGGCTTCCGCTATTACACCGTATATCGCCGGCGCAAGCCGGAATTCATACCGCTTTAATTTTAAGGAGGATTTTACTATGAAGATTTCTATGGGTTGTGACCACGGCGGCTACCTGCTGAAGGAGCACATCAAAAAGTACCTGACCGACAAGGGCCACGAGATCGTGGACTGCGGCTGCCACAGCTTGGACAGCTGCGACTACCCCGAGTTCGGCGGCGCTGCCGCCCGGGCCGTTGCCAGCGGCGAGTGCGAACGCGGCATCGTTATTTGCACCAGCGGCATCGGGATCTCCATCAGCGCCAATAAAATCCGCGGCATCCGCTGCGCTCTGTGTTCCGAGCCTCTGTCTGCCGAAATGACCCGCCGCCACAATAACGCCAATATGTTGGCTATGGGCGCGGGCATGACCGGCCCCAACATGGCCGAGCGGCTGGTGGACGTGTTCCTGACCACCGAGTTTGAGGGCGGCCGCCATCAGCGCCGCGTGGACGGAATCGCGGCCCTGGAAAAATGATCGGTTTTCCGACGGATAAACGTCCCTGCACGAATTTCGTGCAGGGACGTTTTTTCTGCTTGATATGCGGGGGTTGCAAGGAATTGGACATTGTGGTACACTTTTTGTGACAGAATGGGGGGTATCGTATGGATATCTTGTTCGTAAACGCACAGGAAAGTATGGAACTGCGAAGTGAAGTCAATGGCCAGCTGCTGCTGGGAACGATGCTGCTGCAAGCCGGCTTTGACGTGGACATACTCCGCTTTTGCCAAATAGAGGGGTTCAAGGGCGATTACGTTACGTTTGTGCAAAACGCAGTGCAAAGCATCGTGCAGACGGCGCCCAAGGCGGTTTGCTTTTACTCCCTGTGGCCCGAATACCATATTGTGCTGCGCATTGCCCGGCAGCTTAAGGCGGTGCGAAAAGACATACACGTAATCCTGGGCGGACCGCAGCCCTCGGCCACGGCCCGGGAAACCATGCAGGCCATGCCGTTTGTCGATGCGATCTGCACCGGCGAGGGGGAGATGACGGTGGTGCCGTTTTTCACGGCGCTGCTGAGAAACGGCGGTGCCGGACTGGATCAAATTCCGGGACTGTATTATCGTGACGGTGGAGTGGTCGTGCACAACGAACTGGAACACCCCCTGTGCGATTTGAACGCGCTGCCCCACTGGGATGACAGACTTTATCGAAAGCATTATCCGGCCAAGGAGAGAAGCTGGTCCTCCCCGACCTTTTTCATGCCCATTGATGCGGGCAGAGGGTGCCCTTACCGGTGTACGTTCTGCTGCTCCAGTACGTTTTGGCGGCGGACGTACCGGATGAAATCCTCCGAACGCATCATGGAGGACATTCGTTTCTTCTATCAAAAATTCGGCATCAGAAGCTTTTGGTTCAGCCACGATGCATTTACCGTCAACATGGAGCTGGTCGAAGAAATCTGCGATCGTATCATCGACGAGGGACTGGACATAACCTGGAAATGTGCTACGCGTGTAGACCGCATTGACCGGGATC
Organism: Oscillospiraceae bacterium; assembly: GCA_017397835.1. Classification (GTDB taxonomy): domain Bacteria; phylum Bacillota; class Clostridia; order Oscillospirales; family Oscillospiraceae; genus Lawsonibacter. The sequence continues at coordinate 137,677 of JAFQHV010000011.1, read as the reverse complement.
TGATCCTTAAAATGAAACGGGCGGGTTTGACCCGCATTGAGATGGGCATCGAAACCGGCTCCCAGCGGATGCAGAAATTGATCAATAAAAACCTGAAGCTGGATATGGTCAGGGAAAATGTTCGTTTTTTGGTGGAACAGGGGATCGAAACCATCGCCTTTTTCATACACGGGTTCCCCGATGAAACGGAGCAGGAACTGGTTGATACGCTGGAGCTGGCCCTGGACCTTTTAGATGCCGGGATCTATGATGCAAGCATGAATTTCTGCCGATTCAACCCCACGACCGTGATGACACAGCAATTCTTCCAACAGCTGAAGCTGAACCCGGCGCTGGATGTTCTGAATCGGAGTATTTACGGTTATGAGAATGAGCTGGATGCGATTTCCGGGCACAAGGCGCTGTTTCCTTATTATTACCACGTTGAAAACGAATTGGGGGAGCGGTACCAATACCTGCGCTATTTTATCCATACCTTAAAGACCTTTTCTCTGTCACGCCCGTATATTCGGAAGGCCTTCGGCGGCGATACGGCGGCACTGGTGCGTGCTTTCTTTGATGCCAACCCGGAAGCGTTTACGAATGGGATAGAGGTTGCAAGTCACTGGGCCCGTTATCGCCCCCAGCAGCTGCTGTACAATATGCTGGACCGGCTGGAACGGCCTGAGGTGAAACAGCTGAAGGCACTGGTGAAGTTTGAGTTTGACCGGAATACCGTGTTCCGGGCGAAAGAAGATTGCACGGTCATAAATGAATATGACTTCTGCTATACGGATCTGAAGCAGCGCCGTCCGCTTGCGGAGTTCCGGGAGGGAACGTCGACGCTCCTGCTGCAGAAAAAGGCCGGAAAGTTCAGCGTGATGATGCTGAAAAACTAAGCGAAAAAACACCCTGTGCAAGAATGCACAGGGTGTTTTTTGCTTACAGCACGCCTTCGCGCCGATATACACGGCGGCGGACGATGGAATAGCAAATCAGAAGGGCTGTCAGCGCAATGACCCAGGTAATGGGATAGCAGATCATCAGCATGGGGCCGGTGCGGTGCAGAGGGAAAATGGCGGTGCACCACACGAAGCGCAGGCCGCACATACCCAGAATGGTCACCAGCATAGGCGCGATGGAGCTGCCCAGACCGCGCAGAGCGCCGGTGAGCACGTCGGTCATGCCGTAGATGAAGTAGGGCAGGCACACGATGGCAAGGCGGACGTGACCCTGAGACAAGGCTTCCGGGGTGTCGGTAAACATGGAGAGCAGCCACGGGCCGAACAGGGTGGCCAGAGCGCCGATGGACAGACCGAAGGCGCAGACCAGCAGGATGTTCCAGCGCACGATCTTATCCGTTCGGCGCAGTTGGCCGGCGCCCCGGGCGGCGCTGACGAAGGTGATGGCGGCCTGATGGAACGTATTCATGGCGATCCAGACGAAGTTCTCAATGTTGGACGCGGCTCCGGAGGCGGCCATGAACACCTCGCCCAGCGAGTTGACCGAGGACTGGATGATGGTGTTGGACAGGGAAACCACAACGCCCTGACAGGCGGCGGGGACACCGACGGCGCAGATGCGGCCCAAACTGGCCGGGACGATACGGAGCCGCCGGGGGTCAAAGTGCAGCAGGTCGGTTTCTTGCGCCAGACAGCGCAGCACCAGGGCAGCGGACACCAGCTGCGAGATGGAGGTGGCGGCAGCGACACCGGCCACGCCCCAGTGCAGGACAGTGACAAAAAACAGATTCAGAGCTACATTGGCCACGCCGGAAATGGTCAAAAAGTTCAAAGGCCGGCGAGTGTCGCCGCTGCCGCGCAGAGCGGCGGCGCCGAAGTTGTACACGAGCGCGGCCGGGGCGCCCAGCAAATAGACCCGCAGGTACAGTACCGCCTGATCAAATACGGAGTCTGGCGTGCCGGTCCACCGCAGCAGCACGGGCGCGGCAAACCAACCGAACGCGGCCAGTGCCACACCGCCCAGCAGACCCAGCAGCAGACCGGTGTGGAGGGACTCCTCCACCCGCCGGCGGTCACCCCGTCCAATGGCGTTGGCCACGTCGGCGTTCAGGCCGATGGACAGGCAGACGAACACGTTGACCAGCAGGCCGATCAGAGCTCCGTTGGAGCTGACGGCGGCCAAAGCGATGTCACCCACGAACTTGCCGACCACGATGACGTCGGCGGTGTTGAATGCCTGCTGCAGCATACCCGCCAGCATCAGCGGCAGGACAAAACGCATCAGGTTCCGGGGCAGGGAGCCGCCCAGCATATCCACTTCACGATACTTTGCGGCCATAGGGCACCGCCTTTCTTTGTGCGTGAAACCCGCAGACCGGTGTGCGGCCTGCGGGTTTGTATGGCTTATACCTTAAGAACGCCGATGCCTTCCAACAGGATGACGATCAGGAAGACGGGGGCGAAATACTTGATCATGATCTCGTACAGACGCTTGCGGCCGAACGCCTCGCCGTTGCGGGTGACCTCGTCGGTGACGGTCTTGGTGCCAATGACCCAGCCGATCAGGATACAGGTCAGCAGGGCCACCACGGGCATGATGATGTTGTTGCTGACAAAGTCAAAGAAGGACAGGAAGTCGCGGCCCAGCAAGGTGATGTGACTCCACACACCGTTGCCCAAAGAGGAGGGAATACCCATGACGAGGCTGACAGCCAGCACCAGCACACCGGCGGCCCTGCGGCCCAGTTTCAGCTTATCCATGAACATGGACACGATGGTTTCCATCAGGGAGATGGAACTGGTCAGGGCGGCCAGCAGCACCAAAACGAAGAAAGCGAGTCCCACAAACTGGCCGCCGGGCATTTCGGCGAAGATCATGGGCAGAGATTGGAACATCAAACCGGGACCGGCGGCGGACAGACCCGCCTCGCCCTGGAACGCGAAAACGGTGGGGATGATCACCAGTCCGGCCAGCATGGCCACGCCGGTATCAAACAGCTCGATCTGATTGACGGACTTGACCAGGCTGATATCCTTGCGGGTGTAGGAGCCGTAGGTGACCATGATGCCCATGGCGAGGCTCATGGAGTAGAACAGCTGTCCCATGGCGGCGGTGATGGTGGACAGGGAGAACTTGGAAAAGTCGGGGACCAGATAGTACTTCAAACCCTCCAGCGCGCCGTCCATGGTCAAGGCATAGGCACAGATGCCGATGATCAGCACGATGAGGATGGGCATCATCCACTTGCTGACCTTTTCCACACCCTTTTCCACGCCCAGCAGCACGGCCACCGAGGTCAGAGCAAGGAACAGGCAGAACCAGCCGAGAGGCTCGCCGGGGGAAGAGATAAACGTGCCGAAGAAAGCGCCGCCGTCAGCGGCAGCAGCCTGAGCCTGTCCGGTGAGGTAAACGCTGATGTACTTGCATACCCAGCCGCCGATGACGGAGTAGTAGGGCAGGATGATGATGGGCACCAGCCACGCCACGTAGCCCAGAAACGTGAACTTGCGGCTCAAAGCCTGATAGGCGCCGATGCAGCTCAGACCGGTCTTGCGGCCGATGGCGATCTCGGTGGTCATCAGGGCGAAGCCGAAGGTCAGAGCGAGGATAATATAGCACAGAATGAAAATGCCGCCGCCGTGGGACGCGGCCAGATAGGGGAAGCGCCACAGGTTGCCAAGGCCCACCGCGCTGCCCGCCGCGGCCAGCACGAAGCCGATGCGGCCGGAGAAACTGCTTCTGTTATTGCTCATAGTCGGATACCTGCCATTTCTTTAGGGGGTTGATGCGCGAATGCGCACACACTGTTAGAAAGGATACCATAATTCGACCAAGATAACAAGAGAAAAATGCTGAAAAGAGGATAAAAAAGGGGTACGGCCCATCCGGGCCGTACCCCCTGTACGGATCACGCGCAGAGCAGATAGACGAAATAGGCCGCGTAAGCTGCCAGCATGGTGATGCCGCCGGCGCGGGCCAGCTTCCGCTTGCGGAAGCAGAACAGCCACAGCAGCACGCCGGCTGCCACGGCAACCAGACCGTCGACCAGGAAACCGGAAACGAAGGTGACGGGGATGATGAGGGCGGAGGAGCCGATGACGAACAGGATGTTGAAGATATTGCTGCCCACGATGTTGCCGATGGCGATATCCGCCTTGCCCTTGCGGGCGGCGGAAACGGAGGTGAACAGCTCGGGCAGGGAGGTGCCCAGGGCCACGATGGTCAGGCCGATGAAGCGGTCACTGACGCCGAAAGCCTTGGCCAGTTTGGTGGCGGCGTCCACGGTGACGTCGCTGCCGAGTACGATAAGGGCAAGACCGACGACCACCATGAGTAGCATCTTCCATACGGAGCCCTTGACTTCGATTTTTTCCGACTCCGCCTGACCGGTCTTGGCCAGCCACAGCATATACAGCAGGTAGGCAATGAAGAGCACCCACAGCACGATGCCCTCCCACAGGTTGACGGTGCCGCCCATATAACCCATGCCCATCAGCAGCAGGGTGATGACCAGCATGAAGGGGATCTCGTACCGCACCGTGGACTTGGCCACGGCGATGGGGGTGATGGCGGCGGCCAGACCCAAAATGATCAGGACATTCATAATATTGCTGCCCACCACGTTGCCGATGGCGATGTCGGCGGTGCCCTTCAGGGCGGCGGTGATGCTGACGGCGGCCTCCGGCGCGCTGGTGCCCATGGCCACGATGGTCAGACCGATGACCAACTGGGGGATGCCGAAGCGGTCGGCAATGCCGGAGGAACCCTCCACGAACCAGTCGGCGCCCTTGACCAGCATGACGAAGCCGAGGGCCAAAAGCAGGAATTGTACGATGATGTCCATTATTTGCTACCTCTTTCTGTCTTTGGAATTTGGGATCACGTGAAAGCTAACAGTTCAGTCCTTTGACCATGGCGCGGCCGTTCAGGGTCTGATAGCCGAACTTCTCATACAGAGTATGGGCGTCCCGGGTGATCAGCATACCGCGCAGACCCTGATATTCCGGCCGGTTTTCGATGTGGGAAACCAGCGCAACGCCAAGGCCATTGTGCTGATGGTCCCTGTCAATGACCACGTCGCACAGGTAATAGGTGGTGGCGAAGTCGGAAATGACTCGGGCAAACCCCACGAGTTTTTGTTCGCCGTCCAAGTATATGCCATAGCACCGGGAATTGTCCATAGAGCGCTGCACCTGCTCCGGCGTGCGCTTGTTCGCCCAGTAAGTCTGCTTCAGCAGAGCCATGACGTCGGGGAGGGCGATGGCACCTTCAACGATGGCGTAATTCATAGTTGAGCTCCTTTTCGCTTGCGTAACGGTCAATCCATGGGATAGATATTCTGAAGTTTTCCCCAAAAATAGTTTGCAAGCACCTCGCCGCCCTTGTCGGTCAGGTGGATGTTGTCCTGAATAAAGGTGTTGTCCCCGGAAACGCGATAGTACCCGAGACCGGCCTCACTGGCGCCGTTCCAGCACTGGATGCCGTGCATCCGGCAGATGGTGACCACCGCATCCTCCCAGGCCATCCAGTTTTTGACCTTCTCGCTGTTGGGGGTGTACTGCATGGAGTGGTCGTCGTTGTTGTAGCGGCTGCGGGAGGCCAGCAGAATGACGACGGTCGCTTTGGTGTTGGCAAGGAGATAGGCGATGATCTGATTGAGGTTGCCGCAGAAGGTATCGTCGCTCCAATCCGTCACCTCGCCCAGTTCGCCCTTGACGTTGTCGTTGGGGATGACATCGATGGTGATGAGGTCGGCCTCTGCCTTGCCGTCGGACAGGCGCATACAGCGTGACTTGACGTTGTCCGCGTCATGACACTTGGGGATAATGCCGCTTCCGGCCTTGCCGAAATTGTGTTCTTCCAAACCGGCAAATCGGGCCAAATGCTTGGAGTAGTGGCCGCAGTGCCGGCCGTTAAGTAGGGTTGTATTATCAGTCATGGAAGTGCCGTAGCAATACCACTTTTTACCCTGCCATTGCGTCATAGAAAAACCACCTTTCATTAAGTGCGTTACTGTGCCTGCTTCATCAGGTCGATGACCGTGTCGATTTCTTCTCTGGATACATAGGCGTGGGAAACAAAACGCATCATGCCGTTGTCCTCGCCATTGATGATGACATTATGCTCCGCCATATACTTGACCAGAGCCGCGGAATCCATAGGATAGTCTTTCAGCTTGAAAAAGACCATGTTGATCTGCTGGCGCTCCCGGTACACCTCCAGACCCCTGACCTCGCCCAGCCGCCGGGCCATATAGGCCGCGTTATCATGGTCCTGCTGCAAACGGTCGGTCATGTTGTTCAGGGCGATGATACCGGCCGCGGCCAGGATGCCGGCCTGACGCATACCGCCGCCGAGGATCTTGCGCTTTCTTCGGGCAAGGTCGATAAAGGCCTTGGGGCCGACCAGCACGGAGCCAACAGGGGCGCACAGACCCTTGGAAAGACACACGGAAATGGAATCGGCATATTGCGCCATCTGCGTTACATCCACGCCCAGATACGCCGCCGCATTGAAAATGCGGGCGCCGTCAATGTGGACGGGCAGATTGTACTTCTTCGCCAGTTCCCACACGGACTTCATGTACTCCACGCTGCGCACCTGTCCGTCGGAGTCGGCATTTTCGTATGTAATGAGGGCGGTGGAGGGCTGGTGGATGTCCGTGGGATCTTTGCGGATGTAATGCTCCACGATGTCCAAGGGCATTTCCCCGGCCACATTCTGCACCGTCCGCAGCTGCGCGCCGGCAAGGATGGCCGCCGCGCCCGCTTCATGCACCACCACATGGCAGTTATCGGGCAGAATGACCTCGTCGCCCCGGTTTTTTACCCAGGTGAAGACCGCGGTCTGATTGCTCATGGTGCCGGTAGGCATAAACAGGGCGGCCTCTTTGCCGAAACGCTGGGCGGCCAGCCACTCCAGCTCGTTGACGGTGGCATCGTCGCCGTAAACGTCGTCACCAACAACGGCCCGGAACATAGCCTGGCGCATTTCGTCGGTGGGTACGGTCACGGTGTCGCTTCTCAGGTCGATTTTTCCGTTTATCATAAAGAAATCCTCCTTGGTTATGTGTGCAGCAGAGCGTTGCGGTACAGCAGAGCCACGCTTTCCACGTGGTGGGTTCTGGGGAACAAGTCCACCGCCTCGGCCTTCACAAGGCGATAGCCACGCTGGGCCAGCAGTTTTACATCCCGGGCCAGAGTGGCCGGGTCGCAGGAAACGTACACGATGCGCTCCGGCACCATGTCCGCCAGAATATCCGTCACCCCGGGGGCAAGGCCCTTGCGGGGTGGGTCCACACAGATAACGTCGGGATGAACCCCGTCATTTGCCAGTTTTTTGGCGATTTCACCTGCATCGCCGCAGAAGAATTCAGCATTGGTCACGCCGTTGCGTGCGGCATTTTCTTTGGCGTCCTCGATGGCCTCGGGAACGATCTCCGCGCCGATGACCTTTCCGGCGTGGTCAGCCAGGGCCAAACTGATGGTGCCGATGCCGCAGTACAGGTCCAGCACGGTTTCACTGCCGGTCAGCCCGGCAAACTCCACCGCCCGGCCGTACAGCACCTCGGTCTGGTCGGGGTTGATTTGGAAGAAGGAGGGGACGGACAGGCGGAACTGTTTGCCGCATAGGGTCTGCTCCAACCGGTCCTCACCCCAAAGGGTGCGATAGCGGTCGCCCAGCACCACGTTGGTGTCCTCCCGGTTGACGTTCAGCACCACACCCACAAGGCCGGGTTCGGCAGAGCGCAGGGCGGATACAAGCCCCCCCTCGTTGGGCAGGGTTTTGCTGTTGACCACCACGCAGGCCAAATGCTGACCCGCCCGGTTGGAGCGCACGAACAGGTGGCGCACAAACCCCCGGCCGGTGGTCTCGTCGTAGGGGGCGACGGCGTTCTGCTCCATCCACCCTTTCAGTGCGCGGCCAAGGTGATTTGCCCCCTCACTCTGCAGCAGGCAGTCGGTCACATCCAGTACCTGATGGCTGCGGCTGCGGAACAGGCCCAGCCTTACGTTGTCGGCCGCACCTGCCACGGGGAACTGCACCTTGTTGCGGTAGCGGCAGGTACCGTTGGCACCGTGAATGGTATCCACGGTCACGTCCGCGCCTCCGATGCGGCGCAGGGCATCCTCTACCTGCTGGCGCTTGGCCTCCAGCTCCTCGGCGTAGTCCATGTGGCGGAACTGACAGCCGCCGCAGGGACCGAAGTGGGGACAGTCTGGCTCAATGCGGGCGGGGGAGGGGGTAAGCAGCTCCACACCCCGGCCCCAGGCCACGTTCTTATTTACCTTCAGCAGTTGGACGTTCCAGCGCTCCCCCCGGATGGTACGGGGGACGAAGATCACCCGGCCCTCCAGCCGGGCAACGCCCATACCGTCGGCGGTATAACCGGTGATTTCCAGTTGGTGAATATCGTTCTTTTTCAGCTGCATCATCGGTACACCTCCGGTTGGTTGTTATCCTATATATTAAAACATAAAACCGCCCGGATGACAAGCATCCGGGCGGCAAAAACGATAATTTACTTGGCCAGCTTGTTGCCGGAGAAGAAGTAGTCCTTGGTGATCTTGGTGATGATACCGGACAGCAGCAGCAGGGACACCAGGTTGGGCAGAGCCATCAGACCGTTCAGGGTGTCGGCGATGTCCCACATCAGGGTGCCGGAACCGGTGGCACCCACCACGCAGACCAGCACGAAGATGATCTTATAGACGTAATCAAAGACCTTGTTGTTGTTGGTCAGGTAACCCCAGCAGCGCTCACCGTAGTAGCTCCAGCTCAGGATGGTGGACAGGGCGAAGAAGATCAGGCTGATCTGGATGATGGTACCGCCGAGGGTGCCGGGCAGGATGGAGTTGAAGGCGGCGACGGCGGCGGCGCCCTTGGAGGCGAAGCCGTCCAGCGCGGCGGAGGTCAGCTCCATGCCGGACAGAATGACGGTCAGAGCGGTGATGGAGCAGATGATGATGGTGTCAAAGAACACCTCGAACACGCCCCACATGGCCTGCTCGGCAGGCTCTTCGGTCTCGCTGGCGGCGTGGGCAATGGGAGCGGAACCCATACCGGCCTCATTGGAGAAGACGCCGCGGGCGAAGCCCTGACGCATGGCGACCATGATGGCGTAGCCCATCACACCACCGCCCACAGCCTCAAAGCTGAAAGCGCCCTTGAAGATGGTGGCGAAGGCGGCGGGCACATCGGTAATGCGCAGGACGATGACAGCGATACCGGCCAGGATGTAGAAGATGGACATGAAGGGCACCATATAGCTGGTGACCTGACCCACGCGCTTGACACCGCCCAGAACGACGAACGCAACCACGACGGCCAGGATGATGCCGGCGGCCAGCAGGGAGACCTTGCCGCCGGACAGGCTGCTGATAGCGCCGGCGATCTCGCTGGACTGGGCGATGTTGCCGATACCGAAGGAGGTCAGGCCGCCCAGGATGGCGAAGATGACAGCCAGCCACTTCCAGTTCTTGCCCAGACCCTTTTCAATGGCGTACATGGGACCGCCGTGGTACACGCCGTCCTTCTTGTTGCGGAACTTCATGGACAGGGCGATCTCGCAGTACTTGGTGCACATACCGAAGAAAGCGGACACCCACATCCAGAACACGGCGCCGGGGCCGCCCACGAACAGGGCGCCGGTGACACCGGCGATGTTGCCGGTACCCACGGTACCGGCCATGGCGGTGGACACGGCCTGGAAGGCGGTCAGGTTCCTACCGTCGCCCTTGTTCTTCTTGGAGAACAGAGAGCCGATGGTGTTCTTCATGATGTAACCGAACTTGGTTACCTGCAGGCAGCGGGTGCGGATGGTCAGGTACACACCGGTACCGATGAGCAGGGCCAGCATGATGGGGCCCCAGGCGAAAGCGTTCAGCTTGCCGTTGACAAGCGTCACGAGTTCCAAAAACTTTTCCATTGACAAATCTTCCTTTCTCTTTTGACAGGAAAAACGATAAAAATAACCGCGGAACACACGCTCCACGGTACAAAGCTGGCGGAAAGGTTCAAAGAACCCCGGCCATCTCTGTCCTTTTGCCTGAGAGATTGGCGGTTTGCACCGCTTTGCCCCTTCGGCCCCCGCGCAGCGAGCTTCTCCAGAGTTACATCCACGCACAGTCCGTTCGTCCTGCACGCTTCGTCTGTCCTGTTCAATTTACCGCATTACAGTAACATATCGAAGGGTATTTGTCAACACCCGAAACATGGAAAATACCACGTCAAAAACCCGCCTTTTCATATTTATTTACAAAATGTGCTTTTCCAACGGGCGGAAGTGTGGTATACTAAATTGATTTACTGTGGAGTCCCACATCCGAGAGGTGTTTTGATATGAGTTTACTGACCAAACTGTTCGGCACCCGCTCCCAGCGGGAACTGAAAACCATTGAACCCATCGTCTGCAGGATCGAGGCGCTGGAGGAGGAGTACAAGGCCCTGACCGACGAGCAGCTGCAGGCCAAGACCCCGGAGCTGAAGGCCCGCCTTGCCGCCGGCGAGACGTTGGACGATATCCTGCCCGAGGCGTTTGCCGCCTGCCGCGAAGCGGCCTGGCGTGTGTTGGGTATGCGCCCCTATCGGGTGCAGCTCATCGGCGGTATCGTGCTGCATCAGGGCCGCATCGCCGAGATGAAGACCGGCGAAGGCAAGACCCTGGTTGCCACCCTGCCCGCCTACCTCAACGCTCTGTCCGGCCGGGGCGTGCACATCGTCACCGTCAACGACTATCTGGCCAAGCGTGACTCCGAGTGGATGGGTAAGGTGTTCCGGTTCATGGGACTGACTGTGGGCCTCATCATCCACGGCGTGACCGGACAGGCCAAGAAGGATGCCTACGCCGCCGACATCACCTACGGTACCAACAACGAGTTTGGTTTTGACTACCTGCGCGACAATATGGCGCTGTATTCCGAAGAACTGGTCCAGCGGGAGCACGCCTTTGCCATCGTGGACGAGGTGGACTCCATCCTCATCGACGAGGCCCGCACCCCCCTCATCATCTCCGGTCAGGGGGAAAAGTCCACCCAGCTCTACTCCATCGTGGACCAATTTGCCCGCCGGCTCAAGTGCGTGCGCATTGCCAAAGTGGACAACAAGCAGGAAGAGGACCCCGCCCTGGATGCCGACTACGTGGTGGACGAGAAGGCCCGCACCGCCACCCTTACCGCCCGCGGCATTGCCAAGGCCGAACAGGCCTTCAACGTGGAAAATCTGGGTGACCCGGACAACTCCACCCTGTCCCACCACATCAATCAGGCTCTGAAGGCCCACGGCGTGATGAAGCGGGACATTGATTACGTGGTCAAGGACGGTCAGGTCATCATCGTGGACGAGTTCACCGGCCGACTGATGTTTGGACGGCGCTATAACGAGGGCCTGCATCAGGCTATCGAGGCCAAGGAACACGTGGAGGTGGCCAACGAGTCCAAGACCCTTGCCACCATTACCTTCCAAAATTACTTCCGCCTGTACGATAAGCTGTCCGGCATGACCGGTACCGCCATGACCGAGGAGGAAGAGTTCGGCACCATCTACGAGCTGGACATCGTGGAGATCCCCACCAACCGCCCCCTGGCCCGTCAGGACAACCCCGACGTGGTGTATAAGAACGAGCGGGGCAAGTACAGGGCCATCATCGACCAGATCGAGGTCTGCCATAAGCAGGGCCAGCCCGTGCTGGTGGGCACCATCTCCATCGAAAAGTCCGAGCTGCTGAGCGATATGCTCCGACGCCGGGGCATCAAGCATAACGTCCTGAACGCCAAAAACCACGAAAAGGAAGCCGAGATCGTGGCGCAGGCGGGCAAGTTCGGCGCCGTCACCGTGGCCACCAACATGGCCGGCCGCGGTACCGACATCATGCTGGGCGGCAACGCGGAGTTTTTGGCCAAGGCCGATCTGCGGAAGGCGGGCCTTTCCGACGAACTGATCGCCGAGGCCACCGGCTTTGCCGACACCGATAATGAGGAGATCCTCAACGCGCGAAAGATGTTCACCGAGGCGGAGGCCAAGTACAAGGCTGCCATCAAAGATGAGGCGGACCGAGTGCGTGAGGTGGGCGGCCTGTTTATTTTGGGTACCGAGCGGCACGAGTCCCGCCGCATCGACAACCAGCTGCGCGGCCGTGCCGGCCGTCAGGGTGACCCGGGTCAGACCCGCTTCTACCTGTCGCTGGAGGACGACATCATGCGCCTGTTCGGGTCCGAGCGGGTCATGGGCATGATGGAGCGGCTGGGCGTGGATGAGAACACCCCCATTGATGCCAAGATCCTGTCCGGTGCCATTGAGAATGCCCAGCGGCAGGTGGAATCCCGCAACTTCCAGACCCGTAAGAGCGTGCTGGAATACGATGATGTAATGAACACCCAGCGTAAGGTCATTTACGAGCAGCGCGCCCAGGTGCTGGACGGACAGGACCTGAAGGAGAGCATTGCCAATATGCTGCACAACACGGTGGACGGTGCCATCCGCGGCCACATGGGCGAGCAGGCCCACATGGATGCCGACAGCTTCCGTGCCGCGCTGGAGCCTTTCCGTACGATGTTCGTTGCGCCCGGTGAGCTGGAATTGACCGATGAGGAACTGGCCGGCTGCACCGTGGATGAATTGGTGGAACTGGTCAGCGACAAGGCACGCGAAGTGTACGCCGCCCGGGAAGAGCAGTTCGGCGAGCATTTGATGCGTGAGCTGGAGCGGGTGATCATGCTGCGCGTGGTGGACGAGTTCTGGATGGACCAGATCGATGCCATGGACGAGCTGAAGCAGGGCATCGGTCTGCGTGCCTACGGACAGAACGACCCTGTGGTGGAGTACAAGCGCGAAGGCTTTGAAATGTTCGAGCAGATGATTGCCGCCATTCAGGAGGAGACCCTGCGCCGCCTGTTCCAGGTGCGCCTGCGCCAGAATGAACAGGTCAAGCGTGAGCGTGTGGCCAAGGTCACGTCGGAGTCTGCCGGCGGCGACGGAAGCGTTCAGCGCCAGCCTACCCGCAAGGTGCTCAAAATCGGCCGCAACGATCCCTGCCCCTGCGGCAGCGGCCTGAAGTGGAAGAAGTGCTCCTGCGAAGCCTATCATAAGGAAAACTGACAAAGGAAAGATCCCCCTGCCCTGTGGCAGGGGGATCTTTCTTGGGAACAAAAAAGCAGGAGCAGTCGAAAGACTGCTCCTGCTTTATACGTAAGGGAATTACTTGCCCATCATGCGGGAGTAAGCGGTCTGGGAGATCTCCTTCCAGTCCTGCATGCCCATGTTGTCCAAAGTCTGCAGGTAGTTGGCCCAGTTGGCGTCGTTATTGGGATCGAATCCGGCCTGACCCACGGCGAACTTGGCGCGGGCCTCCTTGACGTAGATCAGGATCTCGGCGGGACGCACGTCCAGCTCGGCAGACTCCTCGGGAGTGTAGATGATCTTATCCACGATCTCCTCGGGGTTGTTCTCATTGGCGATGGCGGTGTACTTCTGCTCGTGATCGAGGAAGATGTCACCCACCGTGTTGGACCACACGTTCTGGGGGTCACGGACGGTGTGGTGCACGGTATTCATGCTGTCCATGGACATGGTGCCGATGTTGGTGTGCCAGGTGGCGTGGTGGGGGGCGGTGGGGTAGTTGGTGCACATATAGCCCTTGCCGGCGGGGGAGTCGTCCTCGGCCCACACCCAGTTCTCGCCCTCCACGCCGATGGTGGCGCGGTAGGAAGCCTCGTCAGTGGCACCCAGCAGCAGGAAGTCAAAGGCCAGCTGCACGTCCTCGCAGTCCTCGGTAATGAAGATGTTGCAGGGAGGCACGTTGAAAGAGGTGACCATGGGGGCGTAGTTGAAGGGGGGCAGAGCCACGTACTCGTAGGCAGTCTCGTCATCGATGGTGGAGCGGGCGGCAATGGCACCGGAGATGACACCGGCGATGGCAGTGCCGCTGGCGGGAGTCCAGATGGCGCCCAGCTCGGTACCGGAGGTCATGGTCCAGGTGGAGGCGGACAGCAGGCCCTCGGCCACCAGCTGGTTCAGGGCCTTCAGACCCTCACGGTAAGCGTCGGTGGTGTAGGGGGAGTACAGCTGGCCGTCCACGGCGTTCCACTGACGGGTGTCACAGAGGAACTCGAAGTTGTTCAGCATCCAGGCGGTGATGTCGTTGGTGGCACCGGCGGAGGCGGTGTTGGTGGGGGGAACCATGCCAATGGCAGGGATCTCGTCGTTCTTGCCGTTCTGGTTGGGGTCCTGAGTCTTGAAGGCGCGCAGCACTTCAACCAGCTCGTCCCAGTTGGTGGGAACTTCCAGACCCAGATTGTCCAGCCACACCTTGTTGATAAAGGTATGGGTGTTGGTGTTGTAGGTTTCGCCGTAGGCCTGAGTGGGGAAGCCGTAGATGGCACCGTCGGGAGAGGCGATGTTGCGCATAACGGTCTCCAGGCGGCCCTCGCCGAACAGCTCTTCCATACGCTCGCGCCACTCGACGGTGGCGGCGGTGTCGCCCAGCATCAGGTCGGTCAGGTCGATGATGTAGCCGTCACGGCCGTAGTCGTAACGCTCCTGCTCGCTCCAGCCGAAGCCCCACATGATGTCGGGCAGACGTTCGCCGGCGGCGATCATGGCGTTGACCTGGGCGCGCCAGTCGGCGGCGCCGGAGGCGAAGTCTACAAACTGGATGTCGATACCCAGCTGCTCCTCGTACCACAGGGTCAGAGCGTTGTTCTCATAGTCATCCACCTGCTGGCGGGGCTGGCGACCGATGGTCAGGACCTTGCCGGTATGGTCGGTGGAGACAGGGGTTTCGTCCTTGCCGCAGGCGGCAAGACCGGCGACCATCAGCACGGCCAGAGCCAGGCAGACGATCTTTTTCAGATGCTGTTTCATAGATGTACCTCCGTTTTCTTTTTCGGCAGAGCCGGTTTATTGGACAGGTTCCACAAGGGACTTTGCGTAATCGTAGTATAATATATGGAAGTTTGAAAGTCAATCACAGGATGCAACAAAAAAGAAAGATTATGCCAAGGGGCAAAAAAAGCAAAGTTGAAAACTATAAGGACAATATCTGCACACTTGGTGCCATATTTGCGATGGGCAGGGAGTAAATAGGGGGCGGACTTGGAGGTCCCTTCGGTTCAAATGGGCCAAACAAAAAACAGGAGCAGTCGTTTGACTGCTCCTGTTTCGGTTGAGCGGGAGGATCATTTGCTGTTCATGCGGTCGTAAGCGGTCTGGGAGATGCGCAGCCAATCCTGCATACCCATGTTGTCCAAGGTCTGCAGGTAGTTGGCCCAGTCGGCGTCGTTGTTGGGGTCGAAGCCGGTCTGACCCACGGCGAACTTGGCGCGGGCCTCCTTGATGAAGATCAGCAGCTCGGCGGGACGCACGTCCAGCTCGGCATTCTCCTCGGGGGAGAAGATGATCTTATCCACGATCTCCTCGGGGTTGTTGGCATCGGCTGCGGCCTCGTACTTCTGCTCGTGATCGCGGTAGATGTCGGACACAGTGTTGGTCCAAACGTCCTCGGGATCACGGACAATGTGGCGATCGGTCTCCATGCTGCCCATAGACATGGTACCCACGTTGGTGTGCCAGGTGGCGTGGTGGGGGGCGGTGGGGTAGTTGATGGTCATGTAGCCCTTGCCGGCGGGGGAGTCGTCCTCGGCCCACACCCAGTTCTCGCCTTCCACACCGACGGTGGCACGCATGGAAGCCTCGTCAGAAGCGACCAGCAGCAGGAAGTCAAAGGCCAGCTCCACGTCCTCACAGTCCTCGGTGATGAAGATGTAGGCGGGAGGCACGTTGTAAGCGGTCTTCATGGGGGCGTAGTTGAAGGGGGGCAGAGCCACGTACTCCAGAGACACGGGGCTGTCCAGAGTGGAACGGGCGGACAGGGAGCCGGAGATGACGCCGGCGATGGCCACGTCGGTGGCGGGGGTCCAAATGGCGCCCAGCTCGGTGCCGGAGGTCATGGTCCAGGTGGAGGCGGACAGCAGACCCTCCTCCACAAGCTGGTTCATGGCCTTCAGACCCTCGCGGTAGGCGTCGGTGGTGTAGGGGGAGTAGAGCTGGCCGTCCTTGGCGTTCCACTGACGGGCGTCGTCGAGGAACTCGAAGTTGTTCAGCATCCAGGCAGTGATGTCATTGTCGCTGCCGCCGGTAGTGGTGTTGGTGGGGGGGACCATGCCGATGGCAGGGATCTCGTCATTGCGGCCGTTCCGGTTGGGATCCTGAGTCTTGAAAGCGCGCAGCACTTCAACCAGCTCGTCCCAGTTGGTGGGAACTTCCAGGCCCAGGTTGTCCAGCCAAACCTTGTTGATGTAGGTGTTGGTGTTGGTGTTGTTGGTGTCGCTGTAGGCCTGGGTGGGGAAGGCGTAGATCTTGCCGTCGGGGGAGGCGATGTTTCGCATGACGGTCTCCACGCGGCCCTCGCCGAACAGCTCGACCATGCGCTCGCGCCAGGCAGTGGCGGTGGCGGTGTCAGCCAGCATCAGGTCGGTCAGGTCGATGATGTAGCCGTCACGGCCGTAGTCGTAGCGCTCCTGCTCGCCCCAGCCCACGCCAAACAGAATGTCGGGCAGAGGCTCGCCGGCGGCGATCATGGCGTTGACCTGGGCACGCCAGTCGGCGGCGCCGGCGGCGAAGTCAACGAACTGGATGTCGATACCCAGCTGCTCCTCGTACCACAGGGTCAGAGCGTTGTTCTCATAGTCATCCACCTGCTGGCGGGGCTGACGGCCGATGGTCAGCACCTTGCCGGTGTGGTCGGTGGGGGTCTGCTCGGTCTCGCCGCAGGCGGCAAGGCCCGCGACCATCAGCACGGCCAGAGCCAGACAGACGATCTTCTTCCAATGCAGTTTCATAGATGTACCTCCGTTTTCTTTTATTGGACACTTTTGGTTGAAAATTCTAACATAAAAAGTATAATACGGGGCAATTTAGTTGTCAATTAGAAAGAAAATGCAACAAAAAACAGGAGCAGTCGTTTGACTGCTCCTGTTTTGTAAGTGAGGTGGGATTATTTGCTGATCATGCGGGTGTAGGCCTGCTGGGACAGACGGTGCCAATCCTGCATACCCATGTTGTCCAAAGTCTTCAGGTAGTTGGCCCAGTCGGCATCGTTGTTGGGATCGAAGCCGGCCTGACCCACGCAGAACTTGGCGCGGGACTCCTTGATGTAGATCAGCAGCTCGGCACCGCGGGCACCCAGCTCATCGGACTCCTCGGGGGAGTAGATGATGATGTCCAGGATCTCCTCGGGGTTGTTCTGCTCGGCGATGGCGGTGTACTGCATCTCGTGATTGCGGAAGATGTCGCTGACGGCGTTGGTCCACACCTGCTCGGGGTCACGGACGGTGTGATGCTCGGTGTCCAAAGAAGTCATGGACATGGTGCCGCCGTTGGTGTGCCAGGTCACGTGGTGAGGTGCGGTGGGATAGTTGGTGGCCATGTAGCCCTTGCCGGCGGGGGAGTCGTCCTCCACCCACTCCCAGTTCTGACCCTCCACACCGACGGTGGCGCGGAAGGAAGCCTCGTCAGAAGCGACCAGCAGCAGGAAGTCGAAGGCAAGCTGCACGTCCTCGCAGTCCTCGGTGATGAAGAAGTTGCAGTTGGGCACGTTGTAGGAAGTGACCATGGGGGCGTAGTTGAAGGGGGGCAGAGCCACGTACTCCAGAGCCACGGGGCTGTCCTGAGTCACGCGGGCGGGGAAGTGGCCGCCGGCCATGCCGACGATGGCCACGTCATCGGCGGGGGTCCACAGAGCGCACAGCTCGTTGGAGGAGGAGATGGTCCAGGTGGAGTCGGACAGCAGGCCCTCATCCACCAGAGCGTTGATGGCCTTCAGACCCTCGCGGTACTCCTCGGTGGTGTAGGGGGAGTAGAGCTGGCCGTTCTCCACGTTCCAGCAGCGCTTGTCACACATGAACAGGAAGTTGTTCAGCATCCAGGCGGGGATGTCGGAGTAGGCGCCGCCGGTGGTGGTGGTGGTGGGGGAGACCCAGCCAACCGCGGGGATCTCGTCCATCTTGCCGTTCTGGTTGGGGTCCTGGGTCTTGAAAGCGCGCAGCACTTCCACCAGTTCATCCCAGTTGGTGGGCACTTCCAGGCCTAGCCGATCCAGCCACACCTTGTTGATGAAGGCCTGAGAGTTGGTGTTGTACTCGTCGGAGTAGGCCTGAGTGGGGAAGCCGTAGATGGCGCCGTCGGGGGAGGCAATGTTGCGCATGATGGTCTCCAGACGGTCCTCGCCAAACAGCTCGGCCATACGCTCGCGCCACTCGACGGTGGCGGCGGTGTCGCCCAGCATCAGGTCGGTCAGGTCGATGATGTAGCCGTCCCGGCCGTAGTCGTAGCGCTCCTGCTCGTTCCAGCCGAAGCCCCACATAATGTCGGGCAGAGGCTCGCCGGCGGCGATCATGGCGTTGACCTGCGCGCGCCAGTCAGAGGCGCCCAGAGCGAAGTTGACGAACTGGATGTCGATGCCCAGCTGCTCCTCGTACCACAGGGTCAGGTCGTTGTTGTCGTAGTCATCCACCTGCAGACGGGGCTGGATGCCGACTTTCAGCACCTTGCCGGTGTGGTCGGTGGAGATGGGGGTTTCGTCCTTGCCGCAGGCGGCAAGACCGGCGACCATCAGCACGGCCAGAGCCAGGCAGACGATCTTCTTCATGTACTGTTTCATAGAATACCTCCGTTCTCTTTTTCCCGGGCCGGGGTTGGGTCCTGTGTGTTTTCACAGGATAATCACTATGATATAATATAGAATTAAAAGAAAGGTATGTCAATCTGAAATGGGTAAAAGCGGACAGTTTCAGCAATATGACGTTTCTGTTTGGGACAAAATGAGCGCGAACGATGTACACTTCGGAAAGTTTTGCAAGGGAATGAGTGCCTGTCATTGCCGGCGTGGCCCGGGCGACACAACGGCATTTACAAACCGGGCCGCGGGTGATAAAATAAAAGGATGAAAGGCGGTGCTTTTTATGGTAATACAGAGTAACCGGGTGTGGATCGACGGGCAGTTCGTTCCGGCCCAGCTGGTGATAGAAGACGGGGTGATCCGTCAGCTGTGTCCCCCCGGAGTTCACAAGGTGCACAAGGACTGGGGCGACCGGCGTGTCGTGCCCGGGTTTATCGACGTGCATACCCATGGTGCCTACGGATTTGACACCAACGATGCCGAGCCGGACGGTCTGCGAAACTGGATACGCCGCATCCCGGAGGAGGGCGTCACCGGCATCCTGCCCACCACGGTGACCCAAATGCCCGATGTGCTGACGGCCGCCCTTGAAAACGTGGCCAAGGTGGTGGATGAGGGGTACGAGGGCGCGGAGATTTTGGGGGTCCACTTTGAGGGGCCCTATCTGGATATGGACTACAAGGGCGCCCAGCCGCCGGAGGCCATTGCCGCCCCCAGCGTGGAGCAGTTCAAGCAGTACCAGGCGGCGGCGAAGGGCCTGATCCGCTATATTACCCTTGCCCCGGAGCACGACACGGACTTTGCCCTGACCCACTGGTGCCGGGACAACGGCGTGGTGGTCAGCATCGGTCACTCGGCGGCAAGCTATGAGCAGGGCCTGCAGGCGGTGGCCGAAGGCGCCAAAAGCATGACCCACGTTTATAACGGCATGACTCCCCTGCACCACCGCAAGCCGGGGCTGGTGGGCCTTGCCCTGACCCAAAGCGACCTGTACGGCGAGATCATCGCTGACGGCTGCCACAGCCACCTCGCCGCGGCGCGGCTGTTCTACCGCTGCAAGGATGCGGATAAGGCCATCATGGTCACCGACTCTCTGCGGGTGAAGTACTGCCCTCCCGGTGGCAACTATCAGCTGGGCGGTCACGATATCGAGGTGGGACGGGACGGACTTGCCCGCCTGAAGGGTACGGAAACCATCGCCGGCAGCACCCTGCCCATGAACCGGGGGCTGCAGCGTATGGAGCAGGCGGGGGTGCCGTTCCACAGGGCGCTGGCATCCTGTACCATCAACCCCGCGGTCTGTCTTGGCCTTGCAAAGCGCAAGGGCAGCCTTGCGGCGGGCAAGGATGCGGATATCGTGGTGCTGGAGGATGACTACTCCGTGGCCCAGACCTATTGCAGGGGCAACGCGATGCTGTAAACGACAAAAGGAGCGCAGGCCACAGGGCTGCGCTCCTTTTTTGTTTGTGGACGGCTATAAATTCGTTGCTTTTTTTGAAAAATATGGTACACTATACTATGAGTTTTTATGATTACGCGGCACGCCGCGATATGGATAAGGAAGACACCCATGACATTTGCTGAACTGGGGCTGTGCGCCCCCATTTTGAACGCATTGGAACAGCAGGGGTACAAAACCCCGTCACCCATTCAGGCTAAGGCCATCCCGCCCGCCCTGGCCGGGCGGGACGTGCTGGGCTGCGCCCAGACGGGTACGGGCAAGACCTGCGCCTTTGCCACGCCCATTTTACAATTGCTCAATCAGCGCAAACACGATGCCCACCCCATCCGTGCCCTGATTCTGACCCCCACCCGGGAACTGGCCATCCAAATCGGTGAGAGCTTTGACGCTTACGGCAAATTCCTGCCTCTGCGCACCGCCGTCATCTTTGGCGGCGTGGGGCAGAACCCCCAGGTGCAGGCTCTGCAGCGGGGGGTGGACGTGCTGGTTGCCACCCCCGGACGGCTGGAGGACCTGTATCAGCAGGGGTTTGTGGACGTGTCCAAGCTGGAAATTTTCGTGCTGGACGAGGCCGACCGTATGCTGGACATGGGCTTCATCCACGACGTGAAGAAGATTTTGAAGTGGCTGCCCCAAAAGAAACAGACCCTGTTTTTCTCCGCTACCATGCCCCCGGAGATCACCCAGCTGGTCAACTCCCTGCTCCACGACCCTGTCCGCGTGGCGGTGGACCCCGTGTCCTCCCCGGTGGAGGTCATTGAGCAGAGTGTGTACTTCGTGGACCGGGGCAACAAAACAAAACTGATTGCCCACCTGATGCAGGAGCAGAAGGCCAAAAACGCCCTCGTCTTCACCCGCACCAAGCACGGTGCCAACAAGGTGGCCCGGGACTTGGAAAAGGCGGGTGTCACCGCCGCCGCCATCCACGGCAACAAGTCCCAGACCGCACGGCAGCAGGCCCTTTCCGACTTCAAAGCGGGCCGCATCCGCGCGTTGGTAGCCACCGATATCGCCGCCCGTGGTCTGGACATCGACCGGCTGAGCCACGTGTTCAACTACAACCTGCCCGACGTACCGGAGACTTACGTCCACCGCATTGGCCGTACCGGCCGTGCCGGGCGGGATGGCGTAGCCATCGCCCTGTGCGACTTCAGCGAAAAGCCGCTGCTCAAGGAGATTGAGAAGCTCATCGGAAAGGCGGTTCCCGTGGTGGAAAACCATCCGTTCCCCATGACGGACTTCTCTGAGCCGGTCCGGGACAAGCACGGTAAGATCGTCAACGCCGAGGATGCCGAGGCCCGTCAGGCCGCCCGGGAGCGCAGCCGTGAGCGGCGCGAAGCCGCCAAGGCAGCGCAGGAAAAGGCGGCTTTGGAACCGACTGCCCCCCAGCCAACCGAGGAACACAAGAAGAAAAAGCGCCGCAAAAAGAAGAAATCCGCCCAGTCCGGGCAGGTGACGCTGCAGCCGGTGGAGCAGAAACCGGTTGAGAAAAAAGCGGCTGAGAAAAAAACGGAACCGAAGCCGGCTCCGGTGGAACGGGACAGCCGGCCCAAGCTGACCCGGCCCGGCACCCGCATGGACACGGGCAACCAAATGCCGGTGGTGGAATTTGAGCGGCCCGACCCCCTGGCCGGAGATCGCATTATGGACGCCACCGCCCGCCTGCTGGCGCCGCGCAGCGTGACGATGGCCCCTGCGCCCCGGCCCAAGCGGGAAGAGCAGAGGGAGCGGAACAAAAACAATCGCCGCAGGGGAAAGAAACCGGAAAAGACCGCGGCTGCCTCCGGTCAGGAGCGGAAGCAGGCTCTGCCCAAAGAGGAGAAGAAATCGGGCTGCGCAGAGCAGCAGCCCAAACAGAATAAACCCGTCAGGCAGACCCCCAAGCAGGAACGGGACCGCCGCCGCAGTGACCGCCGTGGGCCCGATGTGAGCGGCCGCAGCCGCACCAAGGACTCCACCCAGCAGGCCAGCTTGATGAAACCCTATTACCTCAATCAGGACGATTGAGTTGGGAGGAACGACTATGGATTATCAGGCACTCTATAACCAAAAGCTTACCACTGCCGCGCAGGCGGTCAAGGTGGTCAAATCCGGCGACTGGGTGGACTATGGTTGGTGCACCAACCACCCCGTAGCCCTGGACAAGGCGTTGTCCGACCGCCGCAGCGAGCTGTACGACGTGAAACTGCGCGGCGGCGTGACCATGTGGATGCCCGAGGTGTGCAAGGGCGAGGATGCCGGGGAACATTTCACCTGGAACAGCTGGCACTGTACCGGTGTGGACCGCAAGATCATCGCCTCCGGCATGGGCTACTTCAGTCCCATGCGCTACTCCGAGCTGCCCCGGTTCTACCGCGAGAACGTGACGGTGGACGTGGCCATGGTTCAGGTCACCCCCATGGACAGCCACGGCAATTTCAGTTTTGCTTTGGGCTGCTCCGCCATCGCGGATATGCTGGCCAAGGCGAAGATCGTTATTTTGGAAGTCAACAGGAATATGCCCTGGGTCTACGGCCTGACGGGCAGCGAGATCAACATCCGGGACGTGGATATGGTGGTGGAGGGGGACGATCCTCCCGTGGCTACCCTGCCCGCCGGCGGCGAGCCTACCGAGGTGGACCGTGCCGTGGCCAACCTGGTGGTGCCCCACATCCCCAACGGTGCCTGCCTGCAGCTTGGCATCGGCGGTATGCCCAACACCATCGGCTCCATGATCGCCCAGTCCGACTTGAAGGACCTGTCCGTCCATACCGAAATGTACGTGGACGGCTTTGCCGCCATCGCCAAGGCGGGCAAGATCACCGGCAAGCACAAGAACCTTGACAAGGGCCGTCAGGTCTACGCCTTTGCCGCGGGCAGCCAGAGTATGTACGACTATATGGACCGCAATCCCGAGGTCATGGCCGCCCCCGTGGACTATACCAACGACGTGCGGATCATCAGCCAGATCGACAACTTCATCTCCATCAACAACGCCATCGACATGGACCTGTTTGGGCAGGTCAACGCCGAGTCTGCCGGTATCAAGCACATTTCCGGTACCGGCGGTCAGCTGGACTTCGTGCTGGGCGCGTACCTGTCCAAGGGCGGCAAGAGCTTTATCTGTATGTCCTCCACCGTCACCGGCAAGGATGGCAGCCTGAAAAGCCGCATCGTGCCCACCCTGACTCCCGGCTCCATCGCCACCGACCCCCGCACCTGTGTGCAGTACATCGTCACCGAGTACGGCATGGTCAATCTCAAGGGCCTGTCCGTGTGGGAGCGGGCCGAGCAGCTGATCGGTATCGCCCACCCCGATTTCCGTGAGCAGCTTATCGCCGATGCGGAGAAGATGGGCATCTGGCGCCGCACCAACCGCTGAACGGTTCGATGCGATTTGGGTTTGAAGGAAGGAACGAAATGGATACGAAGAAAAAGATACTGACCATTCCCAACGTTTTGTCCATGATCCGTATCGCCATGATCCCCGTCATCGTGTGGCTGTACTGTGTGGAGAAGAATTACGGTTGGGCGGGCGGACTGCTGCTCCTTTCCGGCGCGACCGATGTGGTGGACGGGTTCATTGCCCGGCATTTTCATATGATAAGCGATCTTGGAAAGGTGCTGGACCCTATCGCGGACAAGCTGACTCAGGCCACTGTGCTGGTGTGCCTGCTGATGCGGTTCCCGCTGATGGTGCTGCCGCTGGTGCTGATGGTGCTCAAGGAAACGTTTATGAGCGTGACCGGGCTGCTGGTCATCCGCCGCACGGGCGTGGTCATCAGCGCGGACTGGCATGGAAAAGCGGCCACGGTGTTGCTGTACGCTACCATGGTGCTTCACATCTTCTGGGAAAATATCTCTGATGCACAGTCGGCGCTGTTTATTGGGGCGTCCGTTGTGATGATCGCCATTTCTTTTTTCCTGTACGGGCGTGACAACGTAACGGCGCTGAAGAAAGAAAAAACGGAGCGGGAAAGCCTGTCTGCGAATACGTGATACGATATGAAAACACCCCGTCCTCAGGACGGGGTGTTTTTGTTGAGACGCTCAGTATTGATCCACCCAGCCGGTGATGAACCAGGAGGGGATCAGCCACAAAAGCAGGAACAGCAGAAGGTTGATGGGACTGATGGAAGCAAAGGCGGACATGGCGGTCAGGTAGCAGGCCAGGGCAGTACCCAACACGGAACCCAAACAGCCCAGCACGGCGTTGAGCCGCACCGCGCGGCGCAGACGGCGGGCACCCACCACGGCCTCGGACAGGGGGAAGATGCCCTCCCGGCACAGGACGGCGGTCAAAGTGGCGTTGTGGCCCTGCTCCGGGTCGGACAGTTCACGCCGCCGCTGGACCGGGGGGAAGTCCATTCGCGCGACCGCCAAACGGAACCGCTGCTGCAGCATGGCGGGGATGATATTGAAGTCCCGGGTGGCAAGTACCGGCGCCAGCCGCTCCTGCAGCAGGGCGTCGATGGCGGGAAACGCTACGTCGGGCAAGGTGTAGTTCAGAGCGAAAATACCGGCCAGCCGGCCGTCGATGGCACAGAAGACGGCGTTTTTTACGTTCAAACCCTGAGGCAGCTCCACCTCCATCAGCTTCATAAAGGAGGCGGAACCGACCAGCACCTGATCGCCGCGAATGTTGGCGGACAGACCGCCGCCCTCGTAGCAGCACAGGTGATCCGCCTGACGGTACAGGATACCCTGGGTACGCATCAGGTCGCAAAACAGCTTGTCCAAGCCGGTTCCGGCGGCACGAATCAGCGTGGCGGTATAGCTGGTCACTCGCTCACCGGACCAGTCACCGAACACTTTCATGCCGTTGAGGGATACGGAGCCGGGGGGGAACAGGTCCTGATCCCCCAGCAGAATGCCGTCGCCGCGCCGCTGTTCGACCACACCGGGCCAGCCGGCAATGGCCGCGCCGCACTGGGTCAGGCGCCGGGCCAGCTTGTGGAACGGACGGCTGAACAGCAGGGGAGCGGACAGACTGTAGGCGGCGGTGTAGGCGGCGGCCAGTGCCCACAGGATCTGTTGAGGCCGTGCATTGGTCAGACAGAAGACAACGGGGAGGACAAAGCAGGTGCACAGAAGGACCGGACTCAGCAGAGCGAACATCTTCCACGCTCCGTCGGGAGCCTGGATCTGACGGCCGAAGCCTTCCGGAGGACCCGCGTGCTTGGCGTAGGTGTCCCTGCCGTTCCACTTGCCTTCGTCCAGTGTAATGAGGTACGGTTCGGCGGAGGCGGCAGCGGTGCGGCAGGCCAGACGCAGACCGCGGCGGCGGTGATGCTCGCCCTGCAGGGCGAAGAACAGCGCCAGCATATTCAGGGCGAAGTAGCCTGTCTGTTCCCGGGGCAGCAGGAACGGGGCCGTGATCCCGTCGATGAGGGAGAATACGCAGGCCAGCAGCAGAATGGCGTCCATATTGACGCAAAGTTGCCGCAGCTGGCGGAAACCGGAACGCAGCACGTCGAAACTCAAGATCATGGCGATGGCCAAAAGACAGCTGCCGCACCAGTTGCGGATATCGGTGGTCAACAGGGGCTGACCGGGCAGCCAGGGATTGGGGATGGCGGGCAGCGGCAGCAGGTCGCAAAGCATTACGTACAGTGCGGGCAGCAGCAGGACCAGTATGCACAAACTGCGCGTGCGCAAACTTTTCAGTCCGGCTCCATACTTGCGCGCCAATTCCTGGGGTGAGGGATCCGGCCCGGAAACCGGGGCGTGCCGACGGCGACGGGGGGCGTGCGGCACCTCTTCGCGGTCCACACCAGGGACCAGCTCTTCCATGCGGCGGACCTCGTCGCTGGTGGCCAGATCCTCTTCGGTGAACATCTGCTCGGCGTAGTCGTCTGCCTTGCGGGACAGAGTCTGCAGCAGACTGGAAAGGGGACTTTGAGGACTGGGGAACTCCAGCACGTTATCTGTGGGCGGGGTGGGAGCCGACCCGGGGCCGGGGTCCTCTTCGGGTTCGCCCTCACCATCCTCGTCCCATGCTTCATCGTGGGAAACGGGGTCCTCTTCGGGGACGGGGTCTTCCGGCTCGTCGTCCGTCGGCTCCGGGTCGGGAGGACGGTTGGAGGTGGGGAAAACCAGCAGGTTTTCTTCCTCGTCTTCCTCGTCGGACAGGGTTATGACACCCTTGGGCCGGCTGCGTTCGGAGTACTCCGCCAAAATGTCGTCCAGAGAGAGGTCGTCACCCCGGGCATCACCGACGAGACTGCGCAGCTCAGCCAACTCCGCATCCTGCTTATTCAGTTGTTTCTCGTCATGGTCGCTCATGTGTGACTTCCTTTTTTGATACATTCAGTTCAAACGCTGGCGCACCGCCTCGTAGAGGAAGATGGCGGCGGCGGCAGAGGCGTTGAGTGAGTTGATGTGTCCCTTCATGGGAATACTGACTTTGAAATCGCAGTTTTCTGCCACAAGGCGGCCCATGCCGTCCCCCTCGCTGCCGATGACGATGGCAGCGGGCCCCTTCAGATCGGCGTTGTAGAGGGTGGTGTCTGCATCGGCGGCGGTGCCGAAAACCCAAACGCCCGCCTGCTTCAACTGTTTGAGCAGGGAGGGGATGTTGGGTACCCGGGCCACAGGCATATGGGCCACGGCACCGGCGGAAGTTTTGGCCACGATGGCGGTCAGACCGGCGGAGCGGCGTTTTGGGATGATGACGCCGTGGGCGCCGGCGCACTCGGCGGTTCGGATGACGGCACCCAGATTGTGGGGATCGGACAGCTCGTCGCACACTACGATGAGGGGCGCTTCGCCCTTGTCCCGGGCGGACTGCAGAATATCCTCCACAGAGGCGTATTCCCGACAGGCGGCCAAAGCGATCACGCCCTGATGAGAGTGCGTGCGGCTCATGCCGTCCAGCTTGCGCCGGTCAGCGTCCACCACCACAATGCCCTTTTCCCGGGCAGAGGAGGCGATGTGCCCCAAGGTGGCATCGGTTTCGCCCTTCATAATAAAAATCTTATCGATGGTCACGCCGGCACGCAGAGCCTCGACAACTGCGTTGCGGCCTTCGATCACGCCATCGTTTTCCGCCTCGACAGGGGCGGAACGGCGCAGGGGGGTGCGTTCTTTCATGGGAACCTCCGTTCTGTCTGCAAACAAAGGCAAAATTTTAACTATACCATTATAACACAAGCAGACCGGAGAGGAAAGAATAAATTGTGCCAAAGCAGGAAAGTTTGTATTTTGAGCGGACTGTCACAGAAAGTTTACACCCAAGTTCCTTGTTTTTGGTTGCGCGGTATGGTATGATGTCATAAGTTGGTAAGACGAACGCCCGCGGCTGCGGGTTGGATATGCAGGAGGAAATGCTTCCTATGAACAAGAAAAAAGGTAACGGAAACAAACCGGGTCGTGTAGTCGGACTGGTCAGCATCGTGCTGTGGGCGCTGGTGCTGACGGTGCTGTTCAACAGCTGTCAGTCCAGCATCAAAAACGCCAGCACGGTGGAGGTGGACTATTCCACCTTCAAACAGTGGGTCATGGCGGGCAACGTGGAGCGGGTCCAGCTGGAGAGCAGCAAGTACACCATCTTCCTGAAAGAGGGTGTCGAGGTGGAGCTGGACGACCCGGAGGAAAACAAGCTGACCGATATCCTGGGCAAACAGGGTATGACCATCAGCTATGTGACTGCGCCGCCGCCCGTTCCGGATCTGCAGCTGTATGCCATGCTGGACTACTACGGCGTGGAGCATGGCTCTGAAATGGTGGAGGCCCCGTCCTTCATTATGAGCCTGCTGGTCAGCTATCTGCTGCCCATGCTGCTGCTGATGGTGGGCCTGTTCACCCTGATGTTCCGCGGGATCGGAAGCCGCGGCGGCATGGGTGGTATGGGCGGCGTGGGCAAGGCCAACGCCAAGGTCTACGTGGAAAAGTCTACCGGAGTTACCTTTGCCGACGTGGCCGGACAGGACGAGGCCAAGGAGTCCCTGCAGGAGATCATCGACATTCTCCACAACCCCGGCAAATATACCGAGATCGGTGCCAAGCTGCCCAAGGGCGCTCTGCTGGTTGGCCCTCCGGGCACCGGCAAGACCCTGCTGGCCAAGGCGGTAGCCGGCGAGGCCGTCGTGCCCTTCTTCTCCATCAGCGGCTCTGACTTTGTGGAGATGTTCGTGGGTGTGGGTGCCTCCCGTGTGCGCGATCTGTTTAAGGAAGCTGCCAAGCTGGCCCCCTGTATCATCTTCATCGACGAGATCGACACCATCGGTAAGTCCCGCGACAACCGTATGGGCGGCAACGACGAACGGGAGCAGACCCTGAACCAGCTTTTGGCGGAGCTGGACGGCTTTGACCCCACCAAGGGTGTCATCGTGCTGGCCGCTACCAACCGGCCCGAGGTGCTGGACAGCGCCCTGCTGCGTCCCGGCCGCTTTGACCGACGCATCACCATCGACCGGCCTAACCTGGCGGGCCGTTTGGCGACCCTGCAGGTGCACACCCGCAAGATCCGGCTGGCGGAGGATGTCGATTTGAAGAAGATCGCTCTGGCCACTGCCGGCTGCGTGGGTGCGGATCTGGCCAACCTTGCCAATGAGGCGGCCCTGCGTGCCGTGCGCCACGGCAGACGGTTCGTCAAGCAGGAGGACCTGCTGGCCTCCTTTGAATTTGTCATCGCCGGCAGTGAGAAGAAAAATTCCGTGCTTACCCCCTTTGAGCGCAAACTGGTGGCCTACCACGAGGTGGGTCACGCTATGGTGGCCTACAAGCAGAAAAACGCCGAACCGGTGCAGAAGATCACCATCGTTCCCCATACCGAAGGCAGTTTGGGCTACACGCTGCTGATGCCCGAGGAGGACAAGACCAACCTGCGTACCCGCGAAGAGCTTATGGCTAAGATCGCCGTGTCCATGGGTGGCCGCGCGGCAGAGAGCGTGGTGCTGAACACCATGACCAACGGCGCCTCTCAGGACATCCAGGAGGCTACCGACGTGGCCCGCAAGATGGTTGCCATGTTCGGTATGAGCGAGGAGTTCGGCATGATGGCTTTGGCCTCGGTCCGCACCCAGTATTTGGACGGCGGCTACGGGCTGGACTGTGCCCAGGACACCGCTGCGGCCATGGACAAGGAAGTCAAGGCCATTCTGGATGCCTGCTATGCCGATGCCGAGCAGGTCATTCGGGACAATCTGGACGATATGCACAAGGTGGTGGAGTACCTGCTGGACAAGGAAACCATCACCGGTGGCGAGATGGTGGCCATCATCGAGGGCCGCGACCCCTCTCTGGTGGAAAACCCCTACGCATCCACCAGCGGCCACAGCGGCATGACTGACGGAATCGAGCCGCCCGCCCGCAACATTCACATGGTCAGTGAAGCGGTTCAGGCTCCGCCGGCAGAGAATGCCGACGAGGCCGGCACGGAGGAAACCGAAACAGAGAATTGCATGGATACCGAGGCGAAGAAAGATGTTGATTAACTTATTGTTGGTTTGGTTGGTGCTGATCAATCTGACGGCGTTTGTCTGCATGGGCGTTGACAAGCGCAGAGCAAGGCACCGCAAAGCGCGCATTCCGGAACGTACGCTGTTCCTGCTTGCGACATTGGGCGGTACGCTCGGAATCCTGTTGGGCGTAAAATGCTTTCGGCACAAGACGCAGCACAACAGCTTCCGCTACGGTATGCCCGGCCTGCTGCTGGCCCAGATGGCGGTGGCCATGTATGTCGGTATGCAAAACGTTTGACCCTGCGGCCGTTGATGCAAAACGGGCCGATGCACCCAGGTGCGTCGGCCCGAATTTTTATATGCAAAAAAATTTTTTGTTTTTTGCGCGAAAACTCTTTACAAACGCATGACTGTATGTTATTATCATCTTGCAAACAGTAATTATTACTGTTAAGCGAGAGAATAAAACCTGCGGAAAAGGAGGTTGAGATGGAGCGAACGACCCGATACAGCAAAAAGCGCGAGGCCATTTTAGATGCCATGCGGATGACCAAAAGCCATCCCACGGCGGAGTGGCTGTACCAACAGCTCAAGCCGGAGCATCCGGATCTGAGCTTGGGCACGGTGTATCGCAACCTGACCTTTTTCCGAGAACAGGGAGTGATTCGCAGCGTGGGTGTGGTGGATGGACACGAGCGGTTCGATGCCAACACCGAGAACCATACGCACTTTATCTGTACCTGCTGTCATTCCGTGATCGACATTCCCGACGTCCGTGCCGGAGAGCAGGTAGAGCAGCAGGTGTGCAAGCGGTACGGTTTCCGCACAGACCACCACGATTTGACCGTGTTCGGCACCTGCGACCAATGCATAAAAAACGAAGCTGCACAATAAATTCAGAATAAATTATTAAATTGGAGGAAAAAATTATGAAAAAGTACGTTTGTTCCGTTTGCGGTTATGTCCATGAGGGCGACAGCGCTCCCGAGCAGTGCCCTGTCTGCAAGGTCCCTGCCGAGAAGTTCAACGAGGTTCAGGGCGAGATGAAGCTGGCCGCCGAGCATGAGTACGGTGTGTACGGCAAGACTGTGAAGAACAACCCCGACATTTCCGAGGCGGACAAGAAGTACATCTTTGACCAGCTGATGGCCAACTTCAACGGCGAATGCGCCGAGGTGGGCATGTACCTGTGCATGGCCCGCATCGCCCACCGCGAGGGCTATCCCGAGGTGGGTCTGTACTGGGAGAAGGCCGCCTATGAGGAGGCCGAGCACGCCGCCAAGTTTGCGGAGCTGCTGGGCGAGGATCTGGAGCCCAACATGAAGGCCACCACCAAGGACAACCTGAAGTGGCGCGTGGACTGCGAGTACGGCGCTACCCAGGGTAAGTTCGACCTGGCCGCCTGTGCCAAGAAGAACGGTCTGGACGCCATCCACGACACCGTCCATGAGATGGCCCGGGACGAAGCTCGTCACGGCAAGGGTCTGGAAGGTCTGCTGAAGCGCTACTTCGCCTGATGATCCGGGAAAAGCAAGGCAAGTCCCTGCTTTGAATGCAACGATACAACGCAGGGAGAGGCTGCCTCTCCCTGCGTTTTTTCTTCGGGAAAGGAGGCACACTATGACACGCTGTGAGATTAGGAAAATCACCCCCACGCTGCTGGCTGTTGCGGCGGTGCTGATTTTGGCGCTGATACTGAGCGGCTGCAGTGTGCCGACACCGCCCGCAGGCGACTTGATACTGCCGCCGGCGGCCTCCGCACCGCAAGTTCCGCCTGACCGGACTGAACCCGCACCCGCGGCGCAGCCGTTGGAACCGACCGGGGACCTGCTGACCCGGGCACAGGCCGAGGCAATCGCGCTGAACCACGCGGGCCTGACCGCGGAACAGGTATGGGGCCTGCGCAGTGAGTTCGACATAGACGATGGTGTGAAGGTATGGGATGTGGAATTTCGGTGTGACGGCTGGGAATACGATTACGAGATCCACGCCGTCAGCGGAGCGATCCGGTCCTTTGATAAAGAAAAGGACTGAATGAAACACTTGCGTGTGGGCGGGCAATGCGCTATAATTTACCTATCAACGTTTTGGAGGTAATTCACATGGGATACTTTACCGGTAAAACCGTGCTTATCACCGGCGGAGGCCGTGCCGTCCTGTCCGACGGCCGTGCCGGCTCCATCGGTTACGGCATTGCCACCGCCTACGCCAAGGAGGGGGCCAACATCGTCATCACCGGCCGCAACGTGCAGAAGCTGCAGGATGCCAAGGAGGAGCTGGAGCGGCTGTACGGCGTGAAGGTGCTGCCCGTGCAGGGCGACATCGCCGCCGGCAACGACAACGCCGCCACCGCCAAAGCCGTGGTGGAACAGGCTGTGGCCGCCTTCGGCGGCATCGACGTGCTCATCAACAACGCACAGGCCTCCGCCTCCGGCGTGACCCTGGCCGACCACACCACCGAGCAGTTCGATCTGGCCGTCTATTCCGGCCTGTACGCGGCGTTCTACTATATGCAGGCCTGCTACCCCTATCTGGCCAAGGCCAAGGGCAGCGTTATCAACTTCGCCTCCGGCGCCGGCCTGTTCGGCAACTACGGTCAGTGCGCCTACGCCGCCGCCAAGGAGGGTATCCGCGGCCTGACCCGCGTGGCCGCCACCGAGTGGAGCAAGGACGGCATCAACGTCAACGTGGTGTGCCCCCTGGCCTGGACGGCCCAGCTGGAGAACTTCCAAAAGGCCTACCCCGATGCCTTTGAAAAGAACGTCCACACCCCGCCCATGGGCTTCTTCGGCGACCCCGAGGAGCATATCGGCCGGGTCTGTGTCCAGCTTGCACACCCCGATTTCAAGTATATGACCGGAGAAACCATCACCCTCGAGGGTGGTTTGGGCATGCGCCCCTGATTAAAATAAAACCGACAGGATAAACTGTTTACAAAAGGAAAAGGAGGAAACCTGTTATGAAATATGTCTGCGATGTGTGCGGCTGGGTCTATGACGAGGCCGAGACCGGCGTAAAGTGGGAAGATCTGCCCGATGACTTCACCTGCGAACTGTGCGGTGTGGGCAAGGACCAGTTTTCCGTGCAGGAGTAAGCAAATCGAAAGGGGACGGCTCTCGCCGTCCCCTTTTTGCGTTCTATTGTTCGTGATTTTCTCATATAACTGTGGCAGTAACGCAGAAATGGAGCGTGTTGCCAAGTGAAGGGGAATATCGAGGAACGGGCCTGCGGTTTGGCCCAGTACATCATAGAGAATAACACCACGGTCCGTGGTGCGGCCCGGAAGTTCGGCATCAGCAAATCCACCGTTCACAAGGATATTCAGGACCGCCTGCCAACCTTTAACCGCCCGCTGTACCTGCAGGTCAAGCAGGTGCTGGACGAGAACAAGGCCCAGCGGCACATCCGGGGCGGCCTGGCCACCCGGAAAAAGTACAAAGGGGAATAAAAATTGACAAAAAACCGCCGAAAACCTTTTCGTTTTCGGCGGTTTGTGTTACAATGGAAAAAATGCTGCACAAAGGAGCTGTCTGCCATGAGCTACGCCGATCAGGTTTTTATCCAAAACTGCAAGGACATCCTGTCCAGGGGTGTGTGGGACACCGACCGTCCCGTCCGCCCCCGGTGGGAGGATGGCTCTCCCGCCCACACCATCAAGCTGTTTGGCGTGGTCAACCGCTATAACCTGAAAGAGGAGTTCCCCATCATCACCGTGCGCAAACAGTTTTTGAAGTCCGCGGTGGACGAACTTTTGTGGATCTGGCAGAAGAAGTCCAACAACATCCATGACCTGAACAGCCATGTGTGGGATTCCTGGGCCGACGAGACCGGCTCCATCGGCAAGGCCTACGGCTATCAAATGGGGGTCAAACACCGCTATCCCGAGGGGGAGATGGACCAGGTGGACCGGGTGTTGTTCGACCTGAAGAACAACCCCACCTCCCGGCGCATTATGACCAACATCTATAACCACCACGATTTGAGTGAGATGGGTCTGTACCCCTGCGCCTATTCCATGACCTTCAACGTCAGCGGCAATACCCTGAACACCATTTTGAACCAGCGCTCACAGGATATGCTGGCTGCCAACGGCTGGAATGTGATGCAGTATGCCGTGCTGACCCACATGATGGCGCAGGTATCCGGGCTGGAGGCGGGTGAGTTTGTCCATGTCATTGCCGATGCCCATATTTACGACCGCCATGTTCCTGTGATCGAAGAGCTGATTTCCCGCACGCCCTTCGATGCACCCAAGTTTACCCTTGATCCTGCAGTCACCGATTTCTATGATTTCACCCCCGCCAGCGTGAAGCTGGAGGGGTATCAGGCCCACACCCTGGAAGGGAAAATCCCTGTGGCGGTGTGACGGAGGGAACTATGAACCTTATCGTTGCCGTAGATGAAAACTGGGCCATCGGCAGGGGCGGCGATCAGCTGGTCTATATCAGCGCCGACCTGAAGCGCTTTCGCACCCTGACTACCGGTCACCCGGTCATTTTGGGCCGCAAGACACTGGCCACCTTTCCCGGCGGGCGGCCCTTGAAGAACCGCCGTAATTTGATTTTGTCCGCCACCCCTGGTTACGCCGTGGAGGGGGCGGAGGTCTACGCCGACGTGGGCAGCCTGATGGAGCACGCTCCGGAGGATGCTTTCGTCATCGGCGGCGAGAGCGTGTACCGCGCCCTGCTGGACCGGTGCGACACCGCCTACGTGACCAAGATCCTGGCTTCCTACCCCGCGGACCGCTACTTCCCCGATTTGGACAAACTGCCCGATTGGCAGGTGGCCGAGGAAGGGGACGTGCTGGAGGAGGACGGAGTCAAATTCCGTTACGTAACCTACAAAAAGAAGTAAAAAAACGGCCTGCAGGGGTGAACTGCAGGCTGTTTTTGTTCGTGGGACGGTTTCGCTTGGACGGTGTGGGGCATACTCTGTGCAGAGACGGTTTTGAGCCGCACTTTCGCAAGCTGATGTGAAAAAACGGGTTTTCTGTATAAATCATCAACTTTCTTTACGAATATCTGCTTTTTTTGACTTTTTTACAGTTGAAATTTTCCTGATTTTGTCATACAATACTAAACTGTACGGAAAGGTGTGATGGGTATGCTGAATATCGTTCTGGTCGAGCCGGAAATCCCCCAGAACTGCGGCAACATCGCCCGCACCTGTGCCGCCACCCGCAGCCGCCTGCACCTGATCCGCCCTTTGGGGTTCGACATCAGTGAGAAGGCAGTGAAGCGGGCGGGCCTTGACTATTGGCCCATGGTGGATCTGCAGGTGTATGATGACCTGGACCACTTCTTCGCCGTCAACCCCGATCCCGACTTGTGGCTTGCCACCACGAAGGCCCCCCGGACCTATACCGAGGCCGGCTTTCGGGACGGATGCTTTCTTGTGTTCGGCAAGGAAACGGCCGGCCTGCCCGAGCCGCTGCGCTTGGCTCACTATGACCGCTGTATCCGTATTCCCATGCGTCCCGATGCCCGCAGCCTGAATTTGGCAAATTCCGTTGCGGTCGTCACTTACGAGGCACTTCGTCAGCTGGACTTTCCGGAGCTGTCCGGCACCGGCGAGATGGCTCAATTCACTCTGTAAACCCGACCCTGCGTTTATATGACGAAAGGAGCAACCAATATGAATTACAACAAAAAGACCGTAAAAGACATCGACGTCAAGGGCAAAAAGGTCCTGCTGCGCTGCGACTTCAACGTGCCCATGGCCAAGGATGGCAGCGGTGTCATCACCGATGACAAGCGCATCCGTGCCGCTCTGCCCACCATCCAGTACCTGCTGGCCGAGGGCGCTGCCGTCATCGCCTGCTCTCACATGGGCAAGCCCCAGCCCAGCTTTGACAAGTGGGTGCAGAAGCAGACCGAGAAGGGCAAGGATCCCGCCACCCTGACCGAGGCCAAGTGGCGCAAGTCCCTGGCCGAGCTGACCCTGGCCCCCGTTGCCGCCCGCCTGAGCGAGCTGCTGGGTCAGCCCGTGGCTTTGGCCGCCGACGTGGCCGGCCCCGATGCCCAGGCCAAGGCTGCCGCTCTGCAGCCCGGCCAGATCATGCTGCTGGAGAACACCCGCTTTGAGAAGGGCGAGACCAAGAACGATCCCAAGCTGGCCAAGGCTATGGCCGACATGGCTGAGATCTATGTGTCCGACGCCTTCGGTGCCGTTCACCGCGCTCATGCCTCCACTGCCGGCGTGGCCGAGTACCTGCCCGCCGTTTCCGGCTTCCTGATTCAGAAGGAGCTGGACTTCATCGGCGGCGCTCTGGCCGCTCCCAAGCGTCCCCTGGTCGCTATCCTGGGCGGCTCCAAGGTCAGCTCCAAGATCGGCGTCATCAACAACCTGCTGGAGATTGCCGACACCATCATCATCGGCGGCGGCATGGCCTACACCTTCTCCGCCGCTCAGGGCGGCAAGATCGGCAACTCCCTGTTCGAGGCCGACTGGCAGGAGTACGCGCTGGAGATGATCAAGAAGGCTGCCGACAAGGGCGTTAAGCTCCTGCTGCCCATCGACACCGTTTGCGGCGACAAGTTTGCCCCCGATGCCAACACCCTGACCGTGGACGCCGGCAACATTCCCGACGGCTGGGAGGGTCTGGACATCGGTCCCAAGACTGTGGAGCTGTACTGCAGCGCCGTGGCCGACGCCGGCACCGTTATCTGGAACGGCCCCATGGGCGTGTTTGAGTTCGCTGCCTTCGCCGCCGGCACCGAGGCCGTGGCCAAGGCTCTGTCCCAGACCAACGCCATCACCATCATCGGCGGCGGCGACAGCGCGGCTGCCGTGCAGCAGTTGGGCTATGCCGACAAGATGACCCATATCTCCACCGGCGGCGGCGCCTCTCTGGAGTTTATGGAAGGTAAAGATTTGCCTGGTGTCGCTTGTCTTCTTGATAAGTGATATCAAACAGCAAACCAGCGAAGCGTTTGCTGTTTGAAAAGGAGGAGCGGTGAAGAGCGTGAGGCCCGCATTCAACAAGGCGGGACGAACGGTTCGAAGCCCGCGACGACGCGGGCAAGGAGTTGCCCGGCGCCATCTCCTCAGTTCTCTAAAAACACATTTATCCACCCGGTCCCCTGACCGGTTCCATATAGAGGCCCCTGCGGCCGTAGAAAGGAAGTCTATCCCATGAATCGTAAATATCGTAAGACCATCATCGCCGGCAACTGGAAGATGAACAAGACCCTGACCGAAACCAAGGCTTTTGCCGACGAGATCAAGCCTCAGCTGGGCAAGCACAAGTGGTGCGAAGTCGTGCTGTGCGTTCCCTTTGTGAACATCCCCGCCGCCGTGCGTATGTTCAAGGACACCCGCGTGGCCATCGGTGCCGAGAACGTCCATTTTGAAGACAAGGGCGCCTTCACCGGCGAGGTCACGGCCGAGATGCTGAAGGAAGTTGGCGTCAAGTACGTCATCATCGGCCATTCCGAGCGCCGCGAGTACTACGGCGAGACCGACTTCACCGTCAACAAGAAGATCAAGGCCGCTTTGGCCGCCGGTCTGCACCCCATCGTCTGCGTGGGCGAGAGCCTGGAGCAGCGCGAGCTGGGTGTTACCGCCGAGCTGATCAACTATCAGGTCAAGTGCGCCCTGGCCGGCTTGGATGCCTCCCAGATGCGCAAGGTGGTCATCGCTTACGAGCCCCTGTGGGCTATCGGCACCGGCAAGACCGCTACTGCCGAGCAGGCCAACGAGGTCTGTGAGATCATCCGCGGCATTATCCGCCGCGAGTTCGGTGCCCGCGTGGCCCGTGCCGTGACCGTTCAGTACGGCGGTTCCATGAATGCCAAGAACGCTGCCGAGCTGCTGGCTCAGCCCGACGTGGACGGCGGCCTGATCGGCGGCGCCGCACTGAAGGTTCCCGACTTCCTGCAGATCATCGCTGCTGCTAACCAGGAGTGATCCGCCGGACACGTCGGGACAAAAGGGACCCAACCAAATCCCAGCGAAGTGGATTTGGTTGGGAGAGGAGGAGCAGCGGAATGAGCGACTTGTGCTGCGTGCAGCGCAAGGAGTGATATGAAGCTTGCGACGACGAGGACGGCGGCCTGATCGGCGGCGCCGCACTGAAGGTTCCCGACTTCCTGCAGATCATTGCTGCTGCAAATCAAGAGTGAAGAGCGGAGAGGGAAGAGTGAAGATGACAAAATCTCCACTCTCAAATCTCCACTCTCAACTCTGAAAGAAAGGTACTTGTATGAAAACACCTACCACCCTTATCATTATGGACGGCTTTGGCCTGTCCTGCTGCTCCGAGGGCAACGCCATTAAAGTGGCTAAAACCCCTAATCTGGACGAGATTTTTGCCAATTCCTCCGGCTGTAAGCTGTCCGCTTCCGGGCTGGACGTGGGTCTGCCCAAGGGGCAGATGGGCAACAGCGAGGTGGGCCACACCAACATCGGTGCCGGCCGCGTGGTGTTCCAGGATCTGCCCCGCATCACCCGTGATGTGGAGAACGGCGATCTGATGCGCAACCCCGCCTTTGTGGAAGCCATGAGCAACTGCCGCGAGTGGGGCTCTGCTCTGCATCTGATGGGCCTTCTGTCCGACGGTGGCGTGCACAGCCACATCGAGCATCTGTTTGCTCTGCTGCGCATGGCCAAGGAGCAGGGCCTTGAGAAGGTTTACGTCCACTGCTTCCTGGACGGCCGCGATGTGCCTCCTTCCTCCGGCAAGGGCTTTGTGGAGCAGCTGCAGGCCAAGCTGAACGAGATCGGTGTGGGTAAGATCGGCACCGTCATGGGCCGATTCTACGCCATGGACCGCGACAAGCGCTGGGACCGCGTACAGCGTGCCTACGACGCCATCGCGCTTGGCAGCGCCCCCTTCGCTCCCGATGCCGCCGCCGCGGTGCAGGCTTCTTACGATGCCGGCGTGACCGACGAGTTCGTGGAGCCTGTGGTGTGCGCCGAGGACGTGTGCGTGCAGGAGAAGGACTCCATCATCTTCTTTAACTACCGTCCCGACCGCGCCCGTGAGATCACCCGCTGCTTTGTGGACGAGGACTTCACTGACGTGGAGCGCAAGAGCGGCTTTATCCCCGTGCACTACGTCTGCACCACCGAGTACGATGCCACCATGCCCAACGTCACTGTGGCCTATCCCCGGCAGAAGCTGGACAACATTTTCGGTGAGTATATCAGCCGTCTGGGTCTGACCCAGCTGCGCATCGCCGAGACTGAGAAGTACGCCCACGTGACCTTCTTCTTCAACGGCGGCGTGGAGCAGACCTTCCCCGGCGAGGACCGCTGCCTGATCGCCTCTCCCAAGGTCGCCACCTACGATCTGCAGCCTGAGATGAGCGCCTTTGAGGTTGCCGATGAGGCCGTCAAGCGCATCGAGAGCGGCGCTTACGACGTCATCATTCTGAACTTTGCCAACTGCGATATGGTGGGCCACACCGGCGTGATGGAAGCTGCCGTCAAGGCTGTGGAAACCGTGGACGCCTGCGTTGCCAAGGTTGTGGAGGCCACCTCCAAGATGGGCGGTATCAGCCTGATCACCGCCGACCACGGCAACTCCGAGTGCATGTGCGACGAGTCCGGCTGCCCCTTCACCGCCCACACCACCAACCTGGTGCCCCTGCACATCGTGGGTGCCAACGTCAACCTGCGTGACGGCCGCCTGGCCGACATCGCCCCCACCATGCTGGATCTCATGGGTCTGGAAAAGCCCGCCGAGATGGACGGCGAGACCCTGATCTGCAAGTAATTCCGTAGTCCCGCGGGGACGGCCCCGCACCATATATTCGTAACCCAAAGAAGGCGGACGTTCCGCCCAAGTTTGAAAGGAGATTGATTCCAATGAAGCAGATGATCGAAATCGTTGACGTCCTGGGTCGTGAGATTCTGGACAGCCGCGGCAACCCCACCGTCGAGGTCGAGGTTTATCTGGAAGACGGCACCATGGGTCGTGCCGCCGTTCCCTCCGGCGCTTCCACCGGTATTTACGAGGCTTGCGAGCTGCGTGACGGCGACAAGAGCCGTTACCTGGGCAAGGGCTGCGAGACTGCCGTGAAGAACGTGAACACCGAGATCGCCGAGTGCCTGATCGGTATGAACGTCCTGGATCAGGTGGCCATCGATAAGGCCATGATCGCTTTGGACGGCACCCCCAACAAGACCCGTCTGGGCGCCAACGCCATTCTGGGCGCCTCCATGGCCTGTGCCAAGGCCGCTGCCGAGAGCCTGGGCGTGTCCCTGTACAACTACATCGGTGGCACCAATGCCAAGCAGCTGCCCGTGCCCATGATGAACATCCTGAACGGCGGCGCTCACGCCACCAACAACGTTGAGATCCAGGAGTTCATGATCATGCCCGTGTCCGCTCCCTCTTTCCGTGAGGCTCTGCGCCGCTGCGCCGAGGTGTTCCACACCCTGAAGAGCGTGCTGAAGGAGAACGGCACTCCCGCCGCCGGCGTGGGTGACGAGGGTGGTTACGCCCCCAACCTGAAGAAGGACGAGGACGCCCTGAAGGTCATCGTTGCCGCTATCGAGAAGGCCGGCTACAAGCCCGGCGAGGACTTCAAGATCGCCATCGACGCCGCCTCTTCCGAGTGGTGGAACGAGGACGAG
The DNA here is from genome assembly GCA_017397835.1 of Oscillospiraceae bacterium. Taxonomy (GTDB): domain Bacteria; phylum Bacillota; class Clostridia; order Oscillospirales; family Oscillospiraceae; genus Lawsonibacter. The sequence goes on along the minus strand of JAFQHV010000011.1, from coordinate 97,635 downwards.
AAGTGCTATATCCAGCCCAAGTCCGGCCGCAAGCTGACCCAGCAGCAGCTGGTCAACATGTGGAAGCGCTTCGCTGACACCTACCCCATCATCTCCCTGGAGGACGGCATGGCCGAGACTGACTGGGAAGGCTGGGCTATGCTGACCAAGGCTATTGGTGACCGCGTGCAGCTGGTGGGCGACGACCTGTTCGTGACCAACGTGTCCCGTCTGGCCACCGGTATCGAGAAGAAGGTCGCCAACGCCATTCTGATCAAGGTCAACCAGATCGGCACCCTGACCGAGACCTTCGACGCCATCCAGATGGCCAACCGCGCCGGTTACACCGCCATCACCTCTCACCGCTCCGGCGAGACCGAGGATGCTACCATCGCTGACATCTCCGTGGCTCTGAACGCCGGCCAGATCAAGACCGGTGCTCCCAGCCGCTCCGACCGCGTGGCCAAGTACAACCAGCTGCTGCGCATCGAGGAGGAACTGGGCGACGTGGCCGAGTACCCCGGCATGAAGGCTTTCTTCAACCTGAAGTAATCGCATAAACTTCCTTACAAACGGGCGGCATCAGCCGCCCGTTTGTTTCGTTTCGCCCAGTTCCTCCTCAGTAAAATATGGGCGACATTGGGGCCCCGCCAAAACCCAGCGCAGCGGTTTTGGTAGGGAGAGGACGAGCGACGGAGTGAATGAGCGTTCGCGTGCGCGTGAACGCGAACGATACGAAGTCCGCGAGGACGCAGTATCCCGGCATGAAGGCTTTCTTCAACCTGAAGTAATTTCAAAAACTATCCAATAAAAAGGACTGGGTGGCCAATGGCCACCCAGTCCTTTTTATTGGATAGGAGTTTCGGTTGTCAGCAGGGCAATTGTGATACAGCAAAATCATAAATCTTCTGCCAAGCTATCAATTGTCTCTTCCAAGACTTTCTTCTTCTTTTCCAGCCAATAGTTTCTGCCAAGGCCGATCTCGGCATCCAGATTTGCCACTTGTGTTGATAGCGCAAGCATGAGCCATACGCTGCCAACGCGCTCTGCCATTTCACAGGTGGCAAGGGAAATATCCATGTAGGTTTTGAAGATCACCGACCGGGCGGCCAGGAAACCCGCAAAGGCGAAGAACGACATCAGAGCCGCCACCACCAGCAGGATCATAAGCACGGTGTGGAAGATGGCATAGGTTTCCATCAGTGCCTCCAGCATCACGCCCAGACCGAACACCAGCATGGCCACCACGCAGGAAACGATGACCTTGATCCAAAACGTAGAAAACCCGTAGGCAAAATCAATGTCCAACAGCAGCGGCAGGAGCATGGAGAACACGTACAGCAGCCCGCACACAGCCGTGGCAATAGAGGTGACGATCACCACCACGCTGCCGATGCCGCCCTCCGCCGCCATGTCGCCCCCCACCAGGGCAAGACCCATAATGCCGATGGAGGTGGCCAGCAGGCTCACGCCCCAAAGAATGGTGATGGTACTCAAACCCTCGTCCGTCATGTCCTCGCGCTTTTTGTGCACGAAGAAGGCGTACAGGGCGCAGGCGATCATCAGCACGATGGGAACGATCCAGCGCAGGCCGCTGCCCTGCACAAGATTATACATAATGTGGTCGAAATCATTTTGCAGGATGGCGAAGATGTTGGCGTGGGTCTGCTCATATTCCTCCTGCAATGCGTAAAATTCCTCTGCCGAATGGTAGTTGTAGGCCTCGTTTAGGGCAGCATTGTCCGTGTAGACGATCAGATCGCTGCCTTCCTTCTCGATGGGGTGGCAGGGGTTCAGAATTAAAATATGCTCCAACTGCTGGCGATTGGAAACAGCCCTGTAATCAAGCCGTATCACGCCGCCGTTTCGGAAGCAGTCCTCGGGCTCGTACCGAGAAAAATCCACCACGGCGCCCACGTACTGGTACCGCTTGGACACCTTTTCAAGGGTAATGACGTGTTCCGTCCAGTCGGCCCATTTGCCCTCCCGTTCTTCGAACCTGCTCGTGACGGTGGCATATTTTTCAAAATGCTTTTCGTTGTAGAATGCGGTCAAATCGTTGCCGCCGATGAGCAAAAAGGACAGAATTAGGCCAAAAACGACCACAAACAGGGAAAAATTGCGCAAGGCCATAAGGGACAGGGGAAGCGGTTTGTATTTCCGCTTTGTCTGTGCCATGGGACAGCACCTCCGATGGTTTTTCCACATTGTAGCATATTTCGGGAAGCTTTGTAAATATATGCTTTTCTTGCCGTGGCAATTGTGATACAATAACCCCGAACTTGTGGGAAAGGAATGTTTCCGTATGAGCATCGTGAAAGATATGTCCCTGGCGCCCTCCGGGCGGCAGAAAATTGAATGGGTGCGGGCCTTTATGCCCGCCCTGTCCGGTATCGAGGCCCGCTTCGAGAAAGAGCAGCCCTTCGCCAGCCTGCGCATCGCCGTGTCCGTCCACCTGGAGGCCAAGACCGCCAATCTGGGTCTGGTGCTGAAAAAGGGCGGCGCGGAGGTCTACCTCACCGGCTGCAACCCCCTGTCCACCCAGGACGACGTGGCCGCCGCCGTGGCGGAGATGGGGGTGGAGACCTTCGGAATCCACGGCGTGACCCCCGAGCAGTATGAGGATCTGTTGGTGGAAACCTTGAAGTGTCACCCCCACATCGTCATTGACGACGGCGGCGACCTGATCCAGCTGCTGGACGGTCGGTGTAAGGAATACGCCGACTGCCTCATCGGCGGCTGTGAGGAGACCACCACCGGTATCCACCGCCTGAAAGCGAGAGAGCGGGAGGGGCGGCTGCCCTGTCCCATGATGGCGGTGAACGACGCCAAGGCCAAGCACTACTACGACAACAAGTACGGCACCGGCCAGTCCGTCATGGACGGCATCATGCACACCACCAACCTCATCATGGCGGGCAAGACCGTGGTGGTGGCCGGTTACGGCTGGTGCGGCAGCGGCATCGCCCTGCGTGCCAAGGGAATGGGCGCCGACGTGATCGTCACCGAGGTGGACCCATTCAAGGCGCTGGACGCTACCATGAACGGCTTCCGGGTCATGCCCATGGCCGAGGCCGCCGCGCAGGGTGATTTGTTCATCACCGCCACCGGCTGTAAGGACGTCATCACGCCCGAGCATTTTGCCGCGATGAAGACCAATGCTCTGCTTTGTAATGCCGGGCACTTCGACTGTGAAGTGGACGTGGCGTGGCTGGAGGCCAACTGCGTGCGCCGGGAGGAACGCCGCGCCAACATCGTGGGCTACACCCTGCCCAACGGCCGCACCCTGAACGTCATCGCCGACGGCCGGCTGGTCAACCTGGCCGCGGGCAACGGCCACCCCGCCGAGATCATGGATATGTCCTTTGCCGTCCAGGCCCTGGCCGCCGAGTGGCTGGTCAAGCACAAGGCGGAGTTGGCGCTGAAGCTGTACGACATCCCCGAGGAGATCGACTATCAGATCGGTCAGACCAAGCTGGCAGCTTTGGGTCTTGCCATTGACGAGCTGACCGAGGAACAGAAAGCCTACCTGTCCGGTTGGCAGGTATAATTCAGAAAGAAGGTACTATATAATGAAACGAATCCTGTTTATGGGTGATTCCATCACCGACTGTACCCGTGGTCGCGGCCCCTCGGAAAAGGACCCCCTGCTGAATTTGGGCAACGGCTACGCCAGCTTTATTGCCGGACGCATGGGTTTGGAGCATCCCGGTGAGTACGAGTTTATCAACCGCGGCATCAGCGGCAACCGCATTGTGGACGTCTACGCCCGCACCAGACGGGACATCATCAGCCTGAAGCCCGACTACATGAGCATCCTCATCGGCATCAACGACGTGTGGCACGAGGTGTTTGACCCCGAGCATCCCCACGGTGTGGACGGCTCCAAGTTCCTGAAGGTGTACGACCTGCTCATCGAGGAGCTGAAGGAAGAACTGCCCGAGATGAAGATCATGCTCATGGAGCCCTTCGTGCTGGAGGGTCCCGCCACGGCCGAGCGCATCGCGTGGTTTGAGGAGGAGACCGCCATCCGCGCTCAGGCGGTGCGTGAGATCGCCGCCAAGCACAACCTGCCCCTGATCCCCCTGCAGGCCGATCTGCTGGAGCTGTGCGAGCAGGCACCCGAGACCTACTGGCTGGCCGACGGTGTGCACCCCTGCGCCCCCTTCCACCAGTACATCGCCGACAAGTGGATGGCGGCTTTCAAAAAGTACTGTCTGGACGAGGACTGAACTTCAAAATCGGGACATGAAAGATGGCGTTCCTGCGCATTGAAACGGTAGCGGTCTCATAGTAGAATGGTGTAAATCACGGCAAAGGAGCGTTTTCTATGATTTTAGGTATCGTACTTCGTTACAACAATGATCCTGCCGACGGCCATTGGGCCGAAATGGCCCGCATTCCCTTTGATTTTTGGAAGATGGCGGAACGGAACGATATTACCCTGTGTGCCATTCTGAATCCCGCCGATGCCGCGCGGGTGTGCGAAATCTGCGACGGTCTCATCGTCCCCGGCAGCGGCAACACCGTGCTGCCGGAGTACTACGGCGGCGCGCCTACCGACGAAGTGATCCGCTTCGACGAGTACGGCCACGATAAGTTGATCATCGACCTGTTTGTCAACGCGGGCAAGCCGATTTTCGGTATCTGTCAGGGTATTCAGGTGCTGAACATCTACTTCGGCGGCACCATCAAGCGGGTCAATGTGAACTGGTCCCACGGTCTGCCCGGCATGGACGAAAAGCGTATGCACCACATCAATATTGAGAAGGACTCCTTCGTGTACGACGTGTTCGGAGCGGAGCGGGCGGAGGTCAACTCCCACCACGGCTGGGGCATCGACAAGCTGGGTGAGGGTCTGCGTGTGGTGGCTACCGCCGATGACGGCGTCATCGAGGCCGTGGACAACCGGGAGAAGAAGATCTTTGCCGTCCAGTGGCACCCGGAGCAGAACTTCCACGTGGGGGACCCAATTGAGCAGAAATTCTTTGACCATTTCATTGCCCGGTGCAAGAAAGCTTGATATGGATAAAAAGCAGCACAGCAAATTGAATTGCTGTGCTGCTTTTTGCGTTGCAATTTTGAGGCGGGCGTGGTACACTTTGCGTTGTATCGTTTGGAGAAAAGGAGGGACGAGATGAAAAAGCATTATGTGTTGGCAGGCACATCTATCCTGCTTTGGTCTACATTGGCGACGGTGTCCAAGCTACTGATGGCCACCATGAGCAGCTATCATGTGCTGTGCGTCAGCGCGGCCTTTGCCGCGGTGGTGCTGGTTGTCTACAACCTTGCCACCGGCAAGCTGACAGTTATGCGGTCCTATGGCGCGAAGGATTATCTCATCATGGTGCTGCTGGGCCTGCCCGGCACCTTGTTTTACAACCTGTTCTACTATGGGGGCGCGGCAATCCTGCCGGCATCTCAGGCCTTTATCATCAATTACCTGTGGCCCATTATGAGTGTGGTATTTGCCTGCATTATGCTGAAAGAGAAGCTGACGGGCCGCAAGATACTGGCCTTTGTCATTTCCTTTTTGGGTGTGGCCACGGTGGCCGGCGGCGGCCTGTTGCAGTTTGAGGCGCAGACCTTATGGGGCGTGTTGCTGTGTCTGGGGGCGGCGGTGTCCTACGGCGCCTACACGGCGCTGAATCAGCGCTGGAGCTATGATAAGCAGGTTGCGGTTATGGTGGCCTGCGCCAGCACCTTTGTGCTGTGCGCCGTTGTCAGTTTGGTCATGGGCGAACCAATGCAGATGGGGCGGAAACAGCTTGCGGGCCTTGGCTGGAACGGCGTTTGTGTCATGGCGGTGGCCACTACTACCTGGGCCATGGCGCTGGACTTGGGCAACACAGCAAAGATATCAAATCTCGCCTACATTACGCCCTTTTTGTCCCTGGTGTGGACCTTTTTGGTCCTTGGCGAGGTGCCAAGCCCCTGGGCCATCGGGGGGCTGTGCCTGATTGTGCTGGGCATCTTTGTTCAGATGAAAAGAGAAGCGTAACTGCAAAACCAAAAACGACCTGTGTTTTATACACAGGTCGTTTTTTTGACATATTATGCCTGAGGCTTTTGGCTTTCCAGATACTCGTCGTAGGTCATCTTGCGGTCGATGAGCTTGCCGTCGGCAGTGAAGTCAAACACGCGGGTACACACGGTTTGCACCAGCTGGTGGTCGTGGGAGGCCACGAGGATGTTGCACTTGACGGCCTCCAACCCCTTGTTCAGGGCGGCGATGGACTCCAGATCCAAATGGTTGGTGGGCTGATCCAGCATGAGCACGTTGGCACCGGACATCATCATCCGGGACAGCATGCAGCGGACTTTTTCGCCGCCGGAGAGCACCTTGACGGGTTTATAAACTTCATCACCGGAAAAGAGCATACGGCCCAGGAAGCCGCGCAGGAACTGCTCCTGCGGGTCGGGGGAGAACTGGCGCAGCCACTGGACCAGATTGTCGTCGCAGCCTTCGAAGAATGCGGTGTTATCCTTGGGGAAGTAGGAGAAGGTGGCGGTCTGCCCCCACTTGACGGTGCCCTCGTCGGGCTCCATCTCGCCGGAGAGGATCTTGAACAGGGCGGTGTGGGCGTTCTCGTTGTCGCCCACGAAGGCGATCTTGTCGCCGTGCTCCACGATGAAGCTGACCTTGTCCAGCACCTTCACGCCGTCGATGGTCTTGGACACGTCGGTGACGAAGAGGATGTCCTTGCCCACCTCGCGGTCGGGGGTGAAGCCCACCCAGGGGTAGCGGCGGGAGGAGGCGGGCATCTCCTCCACCGTCAGCTTGTCCAGCAGCTTGCGGCGGGCGGTGGCCTGCTTGGACTTGGACTTGTTGGCGGAGAAGCGGGAGATGAAGTCCTGCAGCTCCTTGATCTTCTCCTCGTTACGCTTGTTCTGGTTCTTGACAAGCTGCTGCACCAGCTGGGAGGACTCGTACCAGAAGTCGTAGTTGCCTACGTACATCTTGATCTTGTTGTAGTCGATGTCCACGATGTGGGTGCACACGGTGTTCAGGAAGTGGCGGTCATGGGACACCACGATGACGGTGCCGGCAAAGTCCAGCAGGAAATCCTCCAGCCAGTTGACGGCGTCGATGTCCAGGTTGTTGGTGGGCTCGTCCATCATCAGCAGATCGGGGTTGCCGAACAGCGCCTGAGCCAGCAGCACCTTCACCTTCAGTCGGGCGTCCAGGGTGGCCATGTCGTTGTAGTGCAGCTCGGTGCCCAGACCCAGACCCTGCAGGATGCGGCTGGCATCGGATTCGGCCTCCCAGCCGCCCAGCTCGGCATACTCTTCCTCCAACTGGCAGGCCAGCATGCCGTCCTCGTCGGTCATCTCCTCCTTGGCGTACAGAGCGTCCTTCTGCTGGCCGATCTCGTACAGGCGGGGGTTGCCCATGATGACGGTGTCCATGACGTTGTAGGCATCGTAGGCGTTCTGGTCCTGCTTCAGCACGGACATACGGGTGTTAGGCAGAATGTGCACCTCGCCGGTGGTGGACTCCAGCTCACCGGACAGGATCTTCAGAAAGGTGGACTTGCCCGCGCCGTTGGCACCGATGATGCCGTAGCAGTTGCCGGGGGCGAACTGCAGATCCACGTGGGAGAACAGGGGGGTGCCGCTGTAATTCAGACTCAGGTCGGTAACCGTGATCATAGTGTGTACTCCTTTATTATGTATAAACTCACAGTTGCACCAGTATAACACAAAAACCTACGGAATGACAGCATAAAATTGCAGCAAAGCGGAAAATTTTGCGTCAAAAAACTGTATTGAATGACTACGATTGCAAAACGGGTCGAACTGTGGTACAATACAGCGGATGGGCGGCGAGCCGCCCTGTGATTTGAGGCCGCGCCGGGAGAAGGCGTTTCGGACCGTGTGTCTGCGAGTGGAGGGCCTTGGATCGACACACAGGAGAGGAACGTTATTATGGAAATCAACGGCGAGATCGTAAACGACGTCGTGCGCTATGACCAGCTTGGCCTGTCGGCCGAGATCATGCGCGCCATCGACAAAAAGGGCTACGTGCAGGCCACGCCCGTACAGGCCGGCGCCATCCCCTGCTTTTTGGAGTGGAAGGACGTCATTGCCAAGGCACCCACGGGTACCGGCAAAACCTTTGCCTTCGGCATCCCTATGGTAGAGCATATCGACCCGGAGCAGGACGAGGTGCAGGGTCTTGTGCTGGCCCCCACCCGGGAGCTGGCCATCCAGATCCAGGAGGAGCTGCGGGATCTGTGCGCCTTCAAGGAGGGCGTGCGAACCGTATGCCTGTACGGTGGTCAGCCCATTGACAAGCAGATCACCCAGCTGAAAAAGCGGCCTCAGATCGTGGTGGCTACCCCCGGCCGGCTCATGGACCACATGAAGCGGCGCACCGTGCGTCTTGATAAGGTGCAGACTGTGGTGCTGGACGAGGCGGACCGTATGCTGGACATGGGTTTCGTCCGGGACGTGACCCGGATCCTGGACCAGATCAAGAACCGCCGGAACATGGGTATGTTCTCCGCCACCATCTCCCGGGAGGTCATGGACATCTCCTGGGTCTATCAGCGCGACCCGGTGGAGATCACCGTCCGGGCCGACGAACAGAATAAGCCCGACATCGCCCAGTACCGCCTGGACGTGGAGCGGAACGAAAAGGCCGACGTGGTGGCACGTCTGCTGGAGATGGGCGACTTCGAGTTGGGCATTGCATTCTGCAACACCAAGAATATGACCGACCGGCTGGCGGGCCTTCTGCGTATGCGGGGCATCAGCTGCGAAGCCATCCACGGCGACATTCAGCAGCGGGTGCGGGAAAAGACCCTGCAAAAATTCCGCGAGCGGCAGATGCGGGTGCTGGTGGCCACCGATGTGGCCGCCCGTGGCCTTGACATCGACGATGTGGACGTGGTCTTTAACTACGACATCCCCGATGAGAACGAATACTACATTCACCGGGTGGGCCGAACCGGCCGCGCCAAGCGTCACGGCGTGGCATATTCTCTGGTATCCACCATTACCGAGGGTATCCGGCTGGACGACATCAAAAAGAACACCGGAAACGACATCCAGCGGGTCTGCTTTGGCCCGGACGGACAGCTTGTGCCGGTGGAGGAAAAGAAATAAACGGAATATCCCCACCCACGGGTGGGGATATTTTTAACCGGGAAGGGGTGTAGCTGTGAACATTGTATTACGACCTGCGGTCATCGGGGACAGATTTCGGCTGTACGAGTTGTGGCGGATCGCCTTTGGGGACAGCGATGAGTATATCGACTGCTTTTTTGCCGCCTGCCCCGACCCGGAGCGGGTGTTGGTGCTGGAGGACGAGGGCGGCGTGCAGGCCATGACCGCCTGGTTTGATATGCCCCTTGTGTCCGAAGACGGCGGACAGTGGCCGGGCGCTTATCTCTATGCCGTGGCTACCCATCCGGATTGCCGGGGGAAAGGTTATGCAGGGATGCTGCTCAAATGGGCGGGGGAATGGCTGCAGAGCAGAGGATTTGCCTGCCTGACCACCGTGCCGGCCAGCGGGAGCCTGCACCGCTTCTTTGCCGCCAACGGCTTTGCAGAGCAGTTTGTCCTTGTGGAACAGGAACTGGTTCCCGACATGACCATTGCGCCCGCACCTCTTGCGGCGGTGGAATGGCAGGAGTATGGCAGCCTGCGGGAGAGGGCGCTGGCCCGCACCGCCCACGCAGCCTGCGGAGGGCAGGGACTTGCCTATCAGCAGGCGGTGTGCCGCCTGTCCGGGGGCGGATTGTTCCGAGCAGGAAGCGGCTGCGCCTGTGTGGAGCGGGCGGGGGACACGGCGGTGGTCAAGGAACTGCTGGCCCCGGAGGGGGAACATCCCGCCATCCTGTCTGCGCTGGCGCAGAGGATTTCCGCCAGGCGCTGGCTGGTGCGCACCCCCTGCAAGGCGGGACAGGAGGGGAAACCCTTTGCCATGGTCCGATGGCTGATGGAACAACCGACCCAATGGCCCGACGGCCCGGCCTACTTCGGACTTGCCTTTGATTGAAACAAAACCCGCGGGAAAGCATCGCTTTCCCGCGGGTTTTTCTTATTCTCCGTAACCCATGGTGACCATGTAGGCCAGATTGTCCTGATTGACGTCCATGCGGCCGTACTGCACCACCACGTCCACGTCGCTGCGAATGTACATGGAGTACTGTACCATGATGTCCAGGCCGATGCCGCCGAACAGACGCTCGTCATCGGTGTAAAAGGCACTGACCCGCTCGGCGGGGGCGGTGAAGGGGATGCCTTTTACTGGGGGGCGGTCCTCAAAGTAGATGTCGATGAGGCAGTGGGCGTCCTGCTCATTTCGGTTCAGAATGACCACGCATTCGTGGCCGCGGTAGTCCTTGGAGTCACCCTTGTGTACCGGGGGACGGTATCCGTCCACAATGCTCCATTCTTTCTTGCCCATACGATCACATCCTCTGTTTTTTTACAGTATAACAGATAACAGGACAGATTTTATGCACTTATGGGGAAAGAATTGTGCGCGTTTGCGTACACTTTGTTACCGGGCGGAAATCAGACGGATGAAATGCTCCATAAACGGGGACAGCCATTTGCCCTTGTGGTGGAGCAGCTGACAGCAGGCGAACCGGGTTTCGTGGTCCACGTCCAGCTGCGCCAGCGTTCCGCGGGCCGTATCGTCGGCCAGGGTGTGGCAGGGGAGATAGGAAATGCTCTGGCTTTGGGGCAACAGGGCGCGGATGGCGTTGAAATTGTCGATGCTGATGAAATGGTTGACCGACCCGCCGCAGTCCGCGGCCAGTTGATGGAGCAGACCGCAGCACAGACCGGTGGGTTCCGTGGTGATGAACGGATAGTCAAACAACTGCTTCAGGGGGATGCGGTTTCGCCCGACCAGAGGATGATTGGGGCCGGTAAAGAAGCCCACCGCCTCCTGTCGTCGGTGGCGGCAGACCAGTGTGGGGTCGCTGACCGGTGTGTGGGAAACGAAGAGCAGATCCAGGTGATTTTGCTTCAACAGGGGGATAAGCTCTGTCGTCTGGCCGATTTTCAGCTGGACGTCCACCTTTGGGAAACGGCTGTGCAAACTGGGCAGGATGGGGAGCACCATGGAAAAAAGCAGCGACTCCGACACTCCCACCCGGAGGGTGCCCTGAAGGTCGCCGTCGCTGCGCCCCAGCGCGGAAACCTCGCCCATGATGCGCAGCATCTCCGCCGCCCGGGGCAGAAACGCCCGCCCGGCATCGGTCAGGTGATTTTTGCGGCCGATGCGCTCAAACAGAGGAAAACCAAGATCCTCTTCCAACCGCTGGATGCGCAGGGATATGGTGGATTGGGCGTAGTTGAGTTCTTCGGCGGCACGGGTGAAACTCTCGTGCCCGGCCACCTCCAAAAAGGTTTTGATACTTTCCGTGTCCATACAATCACCTGTTATTATCGGAAAAACCGATGGATAAAATAAAAACAATCAATTTTACAAAATGATTTATACCATATAAAATGGGGCAAGTAAAGCAAAAAACAAGAAAGAAGGATGCTCCATGAAAAATTTGGGTTACTACAACGGGAAGTGCGACGAAATCGAGAAGGTCCTCATTCCTATGTATGACCGTGCCTGCTTCTTCGGGGACGGCATTTACGATGCGACCTACAGCCGCAATTACAAGATTTTTGCCCTGGACGAGCATGTGGACCGTTTTTTCAGCAGCGCGGAGTTGCTGGCCATTGATCTGCCCTGTACCAAGCAGGAACTGAAGGATCTGCTGAACGATTTGGTCAGGAAGATGGACAGCGGTGAGAACTTTGTCTATTTTCAGGCCACGCGCGGCGGCGGTCCGGTGCGCAACCACACCTTTACCGACGGGGCCAAGGCCAATCTGTGGGTCAATATGTTCCACAAGTCCATGGTGGACATTTATAAAAAAATCAAGATGATCTCCCTGGAGGATACCCGCTTCTTCCACTGCAATATCAAGACCATCAACCTGATCCCTGCGGTGGTGGCGGCGGAGAAGGCGAAGCAGGCCGGGTGTTTCGAAGCGGTCCTGCATCGCAGCGGCCGGGTGACAGAGGGCAGCCACAGCAACGTCCACATCATCAAGGACGGCACCCTCATCACCGCCCCATTGGACAACCTGATTTTGCCTGGCATTGCCCGCAGGCACATTATCAGGGCCTGCGGCGTGCTGGGTATCCCCGTGGAGGAGCGGCCCTATCGGCTGGAGGATCTGTTTGCCGCGGACGAGGTTTTGGTGTCCTCCGCCAGTACCATGTGTCTGTCGGCCCAGGAACTGGACGGCAAGCCGGTGGGCGGAAAGGCGCCGGAGCTGCTGAAGAAGCTGCAGGATTACCTGTGGAACGAGTTTGTGGACGAAACCGCGGAATAAACAAACGAAAAACTCGCTTGTCATTTGACAAGCGAGTTTTTTGGTGGACCTAATCGGGATCGAACCGACGACCTTACGGATGCGAACGAGCCAATGGGTGTAATTTGTACTGGTTTTCAACCATTTTTAGCTGTTTCCGCTAACTTTCATTTAATCTATAGACCTCTCCTGACCATAATTTTCCGTGTATCCCGGAAGCATCTGTGGTGGGTGTTGTGGTCATGCAGCGAGCCTCGCCGGAATGCCCGGCTAGACTCGACTGGTATCTGCGGGTCAATGGTAACTCTGTTCGGCCTGTTCGTCAACTCTTTCTTGGCAGGGGCACTGCAAGGTGCGGGATGCTATCATTAAAAATCAGGCTGTTACGTGATGTTATCACAGGAAAAGAAAACTGTTTGACTATAATAGAATCATAACCAAAGTTCAAAATAACATTGGGGCGGCTGCCAAGCAGCCGCCCCTATGCCAGAAAGTCGAGATAGATGAAAAATTAAAAGTGTCCGCCGGATGCATTCACATCGGCGGACATGGCATTATTGGTCATTTAATTCTTCCAGCTTTTCGGCATTTGTGATCTCGATGACACCACGAGACAGCTTGACCATCCCTTCATTCTGGAAATAGCGAAGCATTCTGGTGATCACTTCCCGGTGCGAACCAAGGTGGTTGGCAATGGTTTCGTGGGTGATTTTCAGCCGATCTGTTCCCTCAATGGACATTTCCTCTAAGAGAAACGCAGCAACACGCTTGTCGAGACTTTTCCACATGATCTGTTCCATGAGCCACATGACATCGGAAAAGCGGGTGGCCATCAGCTCATTGGTATAGTTTGAAACCGGTGCAGATTCTTCCATGACGCTCTGATAGATCTCCGCCGGGATGACCCATAATTCCGTGTCCTTTTCCGCTTCAACGGTCACTTCGAACTGGATGGAGCGCATCATACAGGAGGCTGAAAACAGACACATATCCCGGTCGAACAGGCGGTAGATGGTGATCTCCCGTCCCTCGTCGGAGAGAATATAGGCCCGGAGCTGGCCCGTCTTTACCAGCAGCAGTCCGGTGCAGTCCATGCTGCCGTTATGGATCACGGTCCCTTTGCCGACCCTGCGCGCCATCAGGCTGCCAAGGAGTCGTTCTTTCTGCGCTGCGGTCAGCTTGTTCCAAATCGGAAAATAACTTTGAAAGTCCACATTTCACCCCTCCTTTAACCTTCAGTATATTGAACTGTGAACAGGCTGTCAACTGACTCGTTGACAAATCACACCAAAAATTGTACAATCAAAATACGAATAAACAAGGGAGGTTTTTCAATTATGAAGGCAAAATTCTACATCTGCCGGCACTGCGGCAACCTGATCGGCATGGTCAGCGACTCCGGCGTCCCCATCATCTGCTGTGGCCAGAAGATGGATGCCCTGATCCCCAACACGGTAGAGGCCAGCGGCGAGAAGCATCTGCCCTTCGTTACCGTTGAAGACGGTGCTGTCACCGCCAATGTGGGCAGTGTAGATCACCCCATGATCCCCGAGCATTATATTGAGTGGGTCTATGTGCAGACTGAAAACGGTGGTCAGCGCAAGGCCTTGAAGCCCGGTGATGAGCCCAACGTTTCCTTCTGTCTGGGCGACGATAAGGCCGTTGCCGTCTATGCATACTGCAATCTCCACGGCCTTTGGATGGCTGAAGTGTAAATATGCACAATACGTCGCCTGCCGGCCGATGCTGGCAGGCGATGCCTTTTCGGGTGGAGGCCTGAGTGGAGGCGATGTCAGTTTTACATTTCTTCATCGCATTGAGGACGTGGAGCTGAATATCGAGGATGGCCGGCGGCAGCCTGCTCCGTCCCCGCCATTGACCCCGCCTGATATTTGCGCAGGCATTGCTTTCTTGTTCGGTGATGTTATCACGGAAGCAAAAAAGAACATCGGATATACTAATATCAACCAAGAGAAAGGAGCTGACAATTATGGCAGCCATCAATATCAATAAGGAACAGTTTGAACAGTTGATTCGCGGCACGAAACCTGTTCTGGTAGATTTCTGGGCCCCCTGGTGCGGTTACTGCCGCAGGATCGGTCCCGCTTATGACCGAATCGCAGAGGAGTACAAAGACAGTCTGTCGGTTGTCAAGATCAACATCGATGACGAGGCAGAACTGGCAGAAGTTGAGCAGATCGAAGTGATCCCGACACTCGTACTGTATCAGAACGGCAAAGCCATTGACTCGATCGTTGCTCCGGAATCCAAAGCGATGATCGATCGCTTCATTCAAGAGGCGTTGGCGAAGTAAGGAGGATACCCATATGAACGCAAAGCGCGTCTACGATATGATCATTGTGGGCGGCGGTCCGGGTGGCTATACCGCGGCCCTATACGCGGCAAGAGCAGGGTTGGACACCATCGTTTTGGAAAAACTCTCCGCAGGTGGGCAGATGGCGCTGACCCATCAGATCGACAACTACCCCGGATTCGAAGATGGGGTCGATGGCTTCACTCTGGCAGAGAAAATGCAGACGCAGGCAGAGCGCTTCGGCGCAAAAAGTGAATATGCGCAAGTCATTGGCATGGACCTTGGATCCGCTCCCAAGATGGTCGAAACCAGCGCGGGAACTTTCTTTGGAAAGACTGTGGTTCTTGCCACCGGAGCTACCCCCAAGGAACTGGGTGTCGCGAAAGAAGCAGAACTGGTAGGCCGGGGCATTGCCTACTGTGCCGCCTGCGACGGAATGTTTTACAAAGGCAAAACCGTTGTGGTCGTTGGCGGCGGAAACTCCGCTGCGGCAGATGCACTGCTTCTCAGCCGCATTGCAAAAAAGGTCATCCTTGTCCACCGCAGAGATACGCTCCGCGCAACAAAAATCTACCATGAGCCGCTGATGAATGCGGAAAATGTAGAGTTCCGCTGGAATAGTACGGTTGCAGAATTGCTTCACGAGGCTCGTCTGACTGGTGTGCGGCTGAAAGATGTCGTCACTGGAGAAGAAAGCATTGTGGCGTGCGATGGTGTATTTGTCAGCGTAGGGAGAACTCCTGCAACGAATCTTGTAAAGGATCAGCTGACGCTTGACCGCAGCGGTTATGTTGTCGCAGGAGAAACGACTCAGACCAATATCCCCGGCGTATATGCCGTTGGCGACGTGAGAACGAAATTGCTCCGTCAGGTGGTGACCGCTGTGGCAGACGGGGCCATAGCGGTTCATCTGGCGGAAGAATATCTGGCGGGAGATCCCTGACATGAAAGAGAAGCTGAAAAAATGGATCCGCCCTGCGTTGTTCCTCCTTGCGGGCGCACTAATGGGACTTGTGTACCATTGCTTTGTGGGCTGCGCTACCGGAACCTGTCCCATCACTTCCAATCCAGCAAGTTCCATGGTTTATATGAGCCTAATCGGCTGGCTGTTGTCCGGTTTGACCGGAAAGGAGTGTGACGGCGGATGCAGTATATGATCGTATTTCTGGAAGGTATTATTACCTTCATATCCCCATGTCTGCTCCCGATGCTGCCGATCTATATTTCCTACTTTGCCGGAGGCGGTGAACGAATCTCCGGCAAAACTCTAAAAGGTGCATTGGGCTTTGTTACCGGCTTCACGATCGTCTTTATGAGCCTTGGTGCACTGGCGGGCACAGTCGGCAGCTTTCTGAGAGAATACCAGACTATGGTGAACATTATTTCCGGATCGGTTGTAATTGTTTTTGGTCTGAATTTTCTCGGCGTGTTCAAGCTGAACCTGTTTAAAGGGAGCCACCGTTCTGTGAACACGGATAACATGGGATTTTTCTCGGCGCTGCTGTTCGGCGTGATCTTCTCCATCGGCTGGACGCCCTGCGTGGGAGCATTCTTGGGCTCCGCGCTGATACTTGCTTCCCAACAGGCTCATGCGGCAGAAGGGATGCTGATGCTGTTGGCGTATTCCCTGGGTCTTGGAATTCCCTTTGTTCTCAGCGCCGTGCTGATCGATTATCTAAAAAACGCATTCAACTGGATCAAGAAAAATTACAAGGTCATCAACATCATCAGCGGCAGCCTGTTGGTGTTGGTCGGTGTTTTGATGGCGACCGGAACCCTTGGGCAGTTTCTCAGTCTGCTAAGTTAAGGAGGCTCCATGAATAACAAAAAGAGATCCGCGATCATGATTCTCGTATTTATTCTCCTGATCGGCGGTGCATATGTCCTCTATACGCGGCTTGGTGAATCACTGACTCCAGGTCAGTTGACCGTACAGGGGGATCAGAATAAAAACGAGTCAGCCGACACAAATAATGTTGACGACGCAGAAAATGCCGCTCCCGAAAAAGTCCTGGCTCCGGATTTTACCGTATATGATGGTGCGGGAAACGAGGCGCACCTGTCAGACTACATCGGCAAACCCATTGTCCTGAACTTCTGGGCCAGCTGGTGTGGTCCCTGCCAGATGGAGATGCCGGACTTCCACGAAAAGTATCTGGAGATTGGCGAGAAAGTCAACTTCCTGATGGTCAATATGACGACCGGCCGGGAAACCTTGGAAAGCGCATCTGCTTTCATCGAAAGAAACGAGTATTCTTTCCCTGTGTTCTACGATATACAGTCCGATGCAGCCATGACCTACAGTGCATACTCGCTGCCGACCACATACTTTATCGATGCCGATGGGTATGCTGTTGCGCAGGCAATCGGCGCAATTGATGCTGCGACGCTTCAGCGCGGGATCGACATGATCCTGCCGCAGAAATGATATGCCTTTTTTGCGCTCATCCTTTGGTCGGACTTTGCCGTTCATCTCCATGCAGCCGCTCACTGCGATTATGGCATGGCAACTTCTCCTACTTCGAATAGCAATCTAATCTGAAATCATTATATCTCCAAAACCATGTAATTACAATGCATCTAATAACCATAAACGGTGGGGAAATGCCACCGGTTGCTATGCCATAACCAAAACGCGGTCGATGAATGCACGCTACCTGTATTTCCGCAAAGTGGTAAAAATTATTTCCGTCTGTGGTATTATTGTGGTCAAACGAAAAATCACCGCCGAGTTGGCGGTGATTTTTCTTGAAATGGTGGACCTGATCGGATTCGAACCGACGACCCCTACAATGCGAATGTAGTGCGCTCCCAACTGCGCTACAGGCCCAAACAGAACACAGCATATTATAAAGCAACCGTTCGGATTTGTAAAGAGATTTTTGCAAAATAATCCCCCGGCAAGGCGCGGGGCGTGCAGAAGAGCACGCCCCGCGCCTGTCTGTCAGCGGGCGGCCATGATCATGGTGGCGACCTCTTCCCGGGTGGCAAAGCTGCCCGGGCGGGTGCCGTCGGTGATGCCGGCGGCTTTGGCTTCCGCCATGCGGCTCCAGCTGCTGGCGGGAAGGGCGGCCTGCCGGACCAGCCAGGCGGTGAGCATCGCATCAAATTGTTCTTCTGTCACAGTATCCTCCTCTCTGTAAGCGGGGCGGTATGCCCCCACGATGTATTTTTTGTCCCGGGTGCGGCGCATGACCGCACCGCCGTTGGCTTCGTTGCCGGTGCCGGTGTTGCCGTCGATGGTGGTGATGCGGCTGCCGTCCCAAGCTTCGCACAGGCCCACGTGGGCGGCGTTGCCCCGGCCGCTGAAGTTGAAGAAAACAATGTCCCCGGGCCGGTAGTCTGTGACCCGCTGCCGTTTGTGGAAGTCCAGCAGGGCGGGGCAGTAGGCGGTCTGCCTGCCGCCGAAGAACAGGTCCGATGCTCCGGCCTGACGGAACACCCACCACAAAAAGACACAGCACCACGGATAAGCGCTGCCCGATACTTCACGGCCGTAGTAGGCGGTGTTGTATTTCACCCGGTTGGAGCCGGCCGGCTGTTCTGTTGTGCCCAGTTCACCCCGGGCGATGTCCAAAATGGCTTCACCAGTCATTTGGCTCCCTCCGTAGCGGCGTGCAGCTTCAGTACCGCGGCCTCCACCGCGTCCCGCACCTGCCGCAGATCCACATTAAAACCCTGCTCGGCCAGCAGGGACAGGGCGTAGTCCAGCCGGGTCTGCCCACTGCACTGATGGTACAGCTGTTGTGCCGCCGCCACGGCGACGTCCGCCCAGCGCAGCAGGTCGGACTGCTGCTGTGCCGTGGTCTTGCTGCGCAGCCACGGGATAAAAAACACGCTGATGGCTACGGAGGCTGCGGCAATAAGGGCATTAAACAGGGGGGTGAGATCAATCATAGTGTTCCTCCTTGGCTTCTTCGGCTGATCTTGCGGTGTGTTCGGCGGCGGGGATGGCGTAGTAGCGGTCGGGACTGGCCCCCTCCGCCAGCCAAATTACGGTGCCGTAGTGGGTGCCATCGGTCAGGACGGTCCCCTCGTCGGCATATAAAACCGTTCTCATTTTCATGCTGCTGCCTCCTTAAATCCAGTTGAATGTCCAGCCGGGTTTTGTGGCGATCAGCGCCACCCACTCGTCGTCAGGAAAGGCTGCATTTACCTTCGCCTGATGGAGTGTCACGGTTCCGCTGCCGGTCAGACCCTTCACGAAGTCCGTGATGCGCTCCTTGTCGGTCTGCTCGGTGTACTTGACGGCGATAGCGGTATAGGCGAAGCCGGACGGAAATACCAGCGGCAGAGAGGAATTGAGGTTGCCGATGGTGATAACGCCGTCCTCCGTGCGGGAATATCGGTTCAGTACAGACTTGGTGGTGTAACGACTTGTCGTGGTACTGCCCTCTGACGTTACATACGATACACCGCCGCCCAACTGCCCGAAGGCCCGAAGGTCTGCGGTAAACTCAAACGCCGCGTATGTTGTAACGTGGCACCTGGGGTCGAATCCGATGATTTTGATCGCATCGGGCTCAAAGGGCACGCGGAAAGAAACCGAGCCCGTCCCGTCGCCCACGAAATTATGGACAAAATGCCTGGCGGCGCAGGCGGCCGCGCCGTTGTGCTCGCCGACGGCTACGCCCTCGTCATACTTGGTCTGCAGGTCGGCCTCATTGTTGCGACCGGATACCAAGATATCCCGGTCGCAGTATTTCCCGGCGGTGGGCAGCTTCACGGTCTTGCCGCCCTCGACCTCGATGTTATGGGTCATACGTCCTCGACCTCCCCGTTATAGACCGGCAGAGCAGCCACAACGGCAGCCACAATCTCCGCCCTGTCCGCCTCGGTCAGCTCGTAGGCAGGACCGGGTTCACCCTGCGGGCCCTGCTGTCCGGGCGCGCCGTCAATTCCGGCCTCGCCCCGGCTCGGCGCTCCGCTGTCCGCGTAGTTCTCCCCATCCCACAGCCACCACGTGCCGTTTTGAAGGATGGGAGGATGGTTCGAAAAGTTCTCCGCCTCATCCCGGGCGGTCAGGATGCGCCGCTCGGCGTCGGAAAACTCGGTGGGCAGCACCGGCCACTGCTTGTCCCCGCACAAGGAGCGGGGGACGAACAGCGTGATAACGTTGGAATGGCGGACGGTTTCGCCCTGTGTGCCGCGCAGCTGCATACGGTAGAAGCCGCCGGGACCGAGCTGCTGCGCGGTGAGCAGGGTGGAAACGCCGTTTTGACACGGGGCAAGGGGCCAAATGTCCATCTGTCCGTCTGCCTGCACCAGCATGGTCCAGTCCCAGCCCTCGGGCAGGGGACCGGAAACCCTCAGCTCCCGGCTGAGATGGTCGTTTTGCTGCAGGGTGAGCCGAGGGTCGGCCCATATTTGCCAATCTTTGAATTGGATCATGTCAATTCCTCCTTATTTCATGTGCTTGAGATAACGCTCGGCACCGTAACGCAGACAGCGCTGCAGCTGGCGCTCTCCCCGCAGGATGGTGCGGGATACGGTGGAGCGGTCCACCTTCAGCCGCTGTGCGATTTCTTTTTGGCTGAGCTGCTGAATGTAGTACATGGTCAGCATGGTCCGTTGCCGGGGCGTGATGTCCTCGTTCAGACATCGGATTAGATTGTGTCGGAGCTGCTCCATGCTGTCGGTATTGCTATTCTGCTCGGACAGCTGGTGCATGTAGGCGGCCATGTCCCGACTGTAGGGGTTACCCCGGCGGTAGCGTGGTTTTGCCACGGCAGACACCTCCTGTGTTGTAATAGCGTTCGCAGTCCCGGGCGGTCTGCTGGGCCTGGCGACGCATCTCGATCAGGGGCGCCATGCGTCCGTCCAGCAGCAACTGCTCCGTGCGGTCCCGGGTCCTGCTGCGGCGGGCGGCCAGCTCCCGGATGCGCCCGGCCAGCAGCTGGGCCCCCTGGCGGTACTCTGCCGCCAGTTCCTTCAGGGTCAAGTGAGCCACCTCCTTTCGGGCAGCAGCACCTGCACCTGCAGGGCCAGTGCCGCCTCGATGGGGAAGCGCTCCAGCCAGTGCCCTGCCGCCATGCGAAAGCAGTCGGTGCAGACCGGTACGCCCTCCCACACGAAACGGGCCTCCCCCGGGTAAAACTCCCCGCAGCAGCGGGGGCACAATCCCGCCGGAGGACACTGCTGACTGTCCCGCAGAGGGGGCAGCAGTCCCATGGTTCCCGGTGTCATTCGTCCTCACCTCCTTGTGCGCTGAACTTCATGGCACACTCCTTTCTGTCCAATTTATGGTACGGTTGGTTTGGTATTCTGTAAGTACAAATAATTCAATTGAGTTGCAAAGGCGGGGAAGAAAAACTCAATTGAGTAGCTACAGGCATAATATAAACTCAATTGAGTGTGTTGTCAATAGGAAAAATAAAAAAATTACTCAATTAAGTAATATTTTGCTTGCAATAAAAACTCAATTGCGTTACAATGGGGTCAGAGAAACAGCGAAGGATACGCTGTAACAGATGGGAGGAAGCAATATGCCCCAGGTGGAGTATCTGAAAGAGCAAATTGCCAAGCAGTACGGAAACATCTCCAAATTTGCCGAGCACATCGGCGTGCCTGCCACCACCATCCGGAATATGTTTACCCGCGGTGTGGACGGCATTGGGACCGGGACCATGGTGAAGATCTGCGATGCCCTGCACATCGACGTCAGCTCCCTTATGCGGGACGAGCCGAAAGCGCAGCTGGATTTCGACGACTTCACCTATGCGCTTTATCATGAGTCCCGGGACCTGCCTGAGGAGAAGAAGCAGATGCTGCTGGAAATGGCGCGCTTCTTCAACAAGGAGCTGCAGAACGGAAAGGAAGGTTGACTATGGATAAAACACTGGCCCTGTATGATAAACTGAACCGCGCGGGGGTCAGGTTTTACCACTGGGACTTGGACGACCAGCAGGCCGCAACCATCGAGCTGGACGGCCGGTACGCCATTTTCATGGATTTTGACAACATCCACACCAGCGCGGAGGAGCGTGTGGTGGTGGCCCACGAGGGCGGCCACGTGGCCACGGGAGCCACCCACCGGGTGAGCAGTCCCTACGATCTGGTTGCCAAACATGAGTACAAGGCGGACAAGTGGGCCATTGAGCAGCTGGTTCCCGCCCGGGAGCTGGATGCCGCTGTGGCCAAGGGCTGCACCGACCTGTACAGTTTGGCGGAGCATTTCGACGTGACCGTTCCCTTTATGGAGAAGGCGGTTAGCCTGCACACCCACGGAAATCTGTCCACGCGCCTGAATTTTTAAGAAAGGCGGTTGTTTGCAATGGAACTGATGGCCATTGACAGTCATACCCATATCAACCACGGACATCCGGAGGACGCCTCGGCAGAGCAGACACCGGTTTACTCCGCCAAGGTCGATTGGCTCTATCGGGTCAACGATGGGGCGGGGATCGGGAAGATGCTGTGCTCCACCTTTGCAAGTGTCCGCACCACGGAATACATTGTGCCGGAAAACGAGTACCTCTTTGATTTAACGGCCCGGGAGGACCGCCTGTACCAGTGGGTGGTCATGGACCCCCGCATCCCGGAGACCTTTGCGCAGGCGGAGCGGATGTTGCCGGGGGGCAAATGTGTGGGCATCAAGCTGCACCCCCTGTACCACAAATACGACCTGCCCCGGTATGCGGATAAGCTGTTTTCCTTCGCGGCGGCAAGGCGGGCGGTGGTGCTCATCCACCCGGAGCAGCAGCCGGACTACATCGTTCCCATCGCCGACCGTTACCCCGACGTGACCTTCATCGTGGCCCATCTGGGGGACGAGCATTACGTCGATGCGGTGGCCAACGCCCGCCACGGCAACGTGTGGACGGATACCTCCGGGATCGCCAGCTCCAAAAACGCCCTGCTGGAATACGCGGTGGGGCGCATCGGATCACAGCGCATCCTGTTCGGCACGGACACCTACGCCGCCGGATTCCAGCGGGGGCGGGTGGAGTATGCCCTCATCGAAGAGGTGGATAAGCGCAACATCCTGCGGGACAACGCCCTGCGGCTGTTCGGGGATAAATTGAGGTGAAAAATGCCGCCCCCTGTCCTATGGGAACAGAGGGCGGCATATCGTATAGCAGGAACGTAAAACGGAGGAATCATATGACGGCGATACCTTATTTCGATTCCCACTGCGACACCCTGTCCCGCTGTCTGGAGCAGGACGCCTGTCTGTGGGAAAATGACGGTCAGCTGGACCTGAAACGGCTGGGAGGGTTTGCAAAACGGGGGCAGGTGTTTGCCATCTACCACGACAGCGCGATCCCCGCCGAGGGCGGCCTGCACGCCATGTGCCGGCGCCAGCGGGACCTGTTTGCCGACTTGTGCAAAAAGCACGCGGACTGTATGATGCAATGCCGCACCGGGACAGATGTGGACCGGGCGGTGGCGGCGGGCAAGCTGGCCGCGGTGCTGAGCGTGGAGGGCGGTGAGCTGCTGGACTGCGACCCCGATCGGCTGGACTGGGCACAGGAGGCGGGGGTGCGCTGTGTCAACCTCACATGGAACCACGCAAACGCCCTGTCCGGCAGCAATGTGGAGGACCGGGAGCGGGGTCTGAGCGACGTGGGCCGGGAATTTGTGCGGCAGGCGCAGGCGCGGAACATCCTGCTGGACGTGTCCCACCTGTCCGACCCGGGGTTTTGGGATTTGGTTGACATAACGCAGAAGCCCGTCGTGGCCAGCCACTCCAATTCCCGAACGCTGTGCGGACACACCCGGAACCTGACCGATGATATGTTCCGGGCCATTGTGCAGACCGGCGGTGTGGTGGGCATCAACTTCTGGGTGCGCTTTGTGCGGGATACCGCGGAACCAACCATGGATGATTTGGCGCGGCACATCGACCATTTCATGGAGCTGGGCGGAGCCGGGCACCTGTGTCTGGGCGGCGATCTGGACGGCTGTGACAAGCTGGCCGGGGGGATGAGCGGGGTACAGGACGTGCCGAAGTTGTGGTGTGCGCTGGCCGACCGCGGCTATGGAAAAACGGAACTGGAAGACCTGTTTTTCAACAACCTGCGCCGGGTACTGGAATAAAGCAAAAAGCCGGGACGTTCCTTGGAATGTCCCGGCTTTTCCTATTGACAAAAAGGGACAAAGCGGGTAAAGTGTACCATGGTTGAAAAAGGAGATGTCAGTATGGAATTTAAGGATATTATCGTTCAAGGAATCGGCATTGTTGCCATGGCGTTCAACATTTTGTCCTTCCAGTGCAAAAAGCAGCGCAGCATCATCGTGATGCAGTTTTTCGGCGCGCTGTTCTTCTGCGTGCACTTCTACCTGGTGGGGGCCATGACCGGCGCGCTGCTCAATGCGCTGGCGGTGTTCCGTGCCTTTGTGTACAGCAACAAGGAGAAGTTTAAGTCCGACCACGTGGCCTGGCTGGTTTTGTTCATTGCCGCCAGCGCGGCCTGCTATCCCGCCTCTTTCCTGTGGCTGGGTGTGGAGCCTACTCTCTACCGCTTTATTCTGGAGATCCTGCCAGTGGTTGGTATGACCCTGTCCACCTTCTCCTTCCGGGCCGACGGGGCCAAGGGTCTTCGTCTGCTGTGGTTTTTCAGCTCCCCTCTGTGGCTGGTGTACAACGCCTGCAACGGCTCCATTGGTGGCACCGTGTGCGAGACGTTTGCCATCCTCTCCATCCTGTCGGCCATGTTCCGGCTGGACCGCAAGAGCAAGCAGTAACAAAAGAAAAGCTGCACCTCCAACGGAGGTGCAGCTTTTTTATATCAAATTCGGCGCGGTCAAATCGTCTTTGGGTACCTTGCTCCAGGCGAACAGGGGAACGAGAGCCGCGGGGGAGATGGGGACAGGCTCCGGGATGAGGCCCGCCAAATGAGCCAAAAGACCCACCAACTCCTGCGCGGTGTACCGCTGCTGCAGGTGACCCAGCTCCAGATCCCGGTCGCGCTTGGCAAGACGCCGGCCATCCGCGGCCAGCAGCAGGGGGACGTGAGCGTACTCCGGGGCGGCGAAGCCCAGCTGCTGTCCCAACCAGATCTGACGGGGGGTAGAGTCCAGCAGGTCACTGCCGCGTACCACCTGGTTGACACCCATCAGGGCGTCGTCCACCACTACCGCCAGCTGATAGGCGTACACGCCGTCGGACCGGCGCAGGATGAAGTCGCCGCAGCAGGTGTCCAGCCGATGGCTGTACCGCCCGCGGCACTGGTCGTCAAAACCGACTTCTTCGGCCGGAACGGCAATGCGCCACGCGGGTTTGCGGCCGGCGGAAAGCGCTTCCCGCTGTGCATCGGACAGAGTGCGGCAGCGCCCGTCGTAGACGGCGATGCCGTCGCTGCGGTGGGGGGCGGAGGCGGCCAGCAGCTGATTGCGGGTGCAGTAGCAGGGGTAGACAAGTCCCTGCCGTTCCAAAGAACGGAAGTATTCCCCGTAAACGTGGCTGCGTCGGCTCTGATACACCGGCTCGCCGTCCCAGTCCAAACCCAGCCAATCCAGGTCACGCATGACCTGCTGACAGAACTCGGGTTTACAGCGGTCGGGATCCAGATCCTCCAGCCGCAATACCATGCGCCCACCCGCGGAGCGGGCGGACAGCCACGCCAAGAGGCAGGACCACAGGTTGCCAAGGTGCATTCGTCCGCTGGGACTGGGAGCAAAGCGCCCGCAGACTTGGGCGGTGGAACGGTCCATTGCACTCACTCTTTCAATCGGGCGTTTACGTCCTGCCGCAGCAGGGTGTAGCACACGGATACGGCGGGGACGCTCAGCAGCATGCCCAAAAGACCGAACAGGCCGCCGCCCACCAGTACGGCGATCAGTACCCACAGGCCGGGCAGACCGATGGAACTGCCCACTACACGGGGGTAAATGAGGTTGCCTTCAAGCTGCTGCAGCAAGCAGATGAAAATCAAAAAGCCGAGCGCCTGAGGGGGGGAAACCATCAGCAGCAGAAGTGCGGACACAATGGCACCGATGTAGGGGCCGGCGATGGGAATGATGGCGGTGACGGCGATGATAACACTGATCAAGGGGGCATAGGCCAAACGGAGCATGACCATGCCGATAAAGCAAAGCACACCCAAAATAGCCGCTTCCAGCAACTGACCGGAAACGAAATTGGTAAAGGTGTCCGCGGTCAGCTGTGCGATGCTGCCCGTGGTGCGGGCGACGGCAGGAGAGGTATAGGCCTGCAGGATGCGGCTGGCCTGACGTACCAGGCGTCTGCGCCCGGCCAGCATATACACGCTGAGGACCAAAGAGGTGATCAGGGCAACGGAGCTGGAGAACAGGCTGCCGGTAAAGGACAGCAGGTGAGGCAGGGCGGAGGAAAGCGCATTCAGGAGCTTCTCGGCCAACTCGGCCAAAGAGGGCAGCTTGGCGGCAAGGTCGGTGCTGTCCAGGTTAAATTGAGCCAGCAGATCGTTGAACGCGGCCTGCATGGCGGGCAGGTTGGCGTAAATCCGGGCGGCAAGACCACGAACACTCTCATACAACTGTGGCAGGATCATGGTGAAGATCAAAGCGACGATCACCAGCAGCAGCACGTAAGAGGTCAGCACCGCCAGCGCCGTAGTCGGCCCGGATTTGGCCCGGGGCAGTATACGGCGGTACATCCGCTCAAAGAAGCTGCAGGGGCGGGTGAGGATAAAGGCCAATGCAAGGCCAAAGAATACAGGCTTAAGGGTGCGGCCGATATGGCCCAAAATTGCCAAAACCCCGTCCAGCCGCAAAATCAGCAGGAACAGCACGGCGGCAAGGCAAATCAGCGTGATGGTGTTTCGGAATGTCTTTCGATCCATAGTAACCTCCCAAATACGCCTGCGGTCAGTTATCCGCAGAACGGAAATAGGCCCGGGCCTGCTGCGCGCTGTCACGGATGGCGTGACACAGCGTTTCGTGATCGGCGAATTTTTGTTCGGGCCGCAGGAATTGATAAAAGTCAAGGCGCAGGGTTTTACCGTACAGGTCACCGTCAAAATCCAGTAAAAAGGTTTCTGCCGTTACGTCGCCGTGTGCATCTACGGTGGGACGAACCCCTACGTTGGTTACGGCGTTGTAGGTGCTGCCGTCCACGGTGACCCGGGTGGCGTAGACACCGTGGGCAGGGATCAAAACGCTCTCGGGGAACGTCAGGTTCACCGTGGGAAAGCCTAACGTGCGGCCCAGCTTTTTGCCGTGAGTCACCGTGCCGGAAAGACTGTGGGGATGACCCAAAAATACTTGAGCACGCTCTGTTTCGCCCTGAGCGACCAAGGTGCGGATGTAGGTGGAGGACACGGTGATGCCGTCCTGCACCACCGGCTGGATGATGTCGCAGCCTATGCCCAATTCCCGGCACAGCGATTCAAGGCGCTGGGGATTGCCCTCGCCCCGGTAGCCGAAGCGGAAATCGTGCCCCACGACAAGGTGGACGGCACCGCATTTGGAAATCAAATAGTCCGTGACAAAGGTTTTCCAAGGGGTGCGCATCAGCTCGTGGTCATAGTGCGCCACGATAACATCGTGTATGCCGTACAGTTGGGCCATCAGCTCGCGACGGAGCGGCAGGTCGGTCAAAATCGGGGTGGTGCGGCCAAAAATCAGGCTCTCCGGATGAATGTCGAAAGTGAAAGCTGCAGGAGAGGCGTTTCGCTCGGCGGCGCGCCGGATCACACGGCGCAGCAGGGCGCCATGACCGTTGTGTACGCCGTCAAAAAAGCCGAGGGCGATCACACGGCGGGGCGTGGTATTCATTTGAGATCGCCCTCCTTTCGGTGAAATTAGACGTTAAAAAAGCTTTTGATCGTGGTCAGCTTGCCGCCCTCGCTGCGGCAAAGCGCCAAAAACGCACCGTCCTGGCCGTATGCCCGGTATTCACCGGGAGCGACGGAGGGCATGACGAGGGTCATGCCGTTGCGCAGTTTGCGCTCGGGCTCCTCGGACAGAGTCAGTGCGGGCAGGTGGGCAAACAGACGGTCCGTCCCCAGCAGCAGGGCGGCGGGGTCGGCGGCGGCCTGAATTTGCTCCAGCGTAACGGCCTGCTCCAACGTAAAACCGGCAGCCATGGTACGGCGCAGACGGCTCATACAGCCGCCGCAGCCCAGCACCTGCCCGATGTCGTGGCACAGGGTGCGCACGTAGGTGCCCTTGGAGCAGCGCACCCGCAGAACGAACTCATCCGGGGCGGTCTGTTCCTCCAACGTTAAGGCGTGGATGGTGACGGGGCGGGCGGGGCGCTCCACCTCGCGGCCCTTGCGGGCCAGTTCGTAGAGCTTTTTGCCGTTTATCTTGATGGCGGAGTACATAGGGGGGATCTGCAGGATGTCCCCGCGGAATTGGTCAAGGACGGACTCCAGCTGCTGTGCAGTCACGCAGACCGGGTGCTGTTCCAGTACCTCGCCGGAGGTGTCCTGGGTGTTGGTGATGATGCCCAGCTTCAGACCGGCAACGTATTCCTTGTCCCCTTTGTCGGCAAATTCCACCGCTCGGGTGGCCCGGCCGATGAACACCGGCAGCACGCCGGTGGCCATGGGGTCAAGAGTGCCTGCATGACCTACGCGCTTTTCGTGCAGGATGCCCCGCAGCTTGGCACACACGTCCATGCTGGTCCAGTCGGTGGGTTTGTCGATGACGATAATACCGTTTGGCATAGGGTCACCCCTTGGCGCTCTGCACCGCGCGAACGGCACCGATGATGGCATCGCAGGACTCCTGCACGCCCATGTTCAGGGTGACACCCGCCGCGGCAACGTGGCCGCCGCCGCCCAGTTTGGCGCACACCTCGCTGGCGTTGAGGTCGGCGGGATAGGTGCGCACGGAAATTTTGCAGCAGTTGGGTTCCATCTGGCGCACGGTGATGCCGGTTTTAACACCCGCCACCTGACCCACGAAGGCAGAGATGTTGTCCACGTCTTCTTCGGTGGCTTGCAGCTGTTCCATCATGTCCAGTGTCAGGGTGACCATGGCCATGGTGCCCTCGTCAAACAGCTGCATGCTGTCCACCAGCATACTCTCCAGCTTCATGCGTTTGAAGGACTTGGCTCGGAAGTGGCGGCGGTTGACAGGCATAAAGTCGATGCCGCATTCCAAAAGGTCGGCAGCTACCCGGTGACAGGCGGGGCTGGTGTTGCTGTACACAAAGCAGCCGCAGTCGGTGGAAACCGCCACGTACAGGGGCAGAGCGACTTCGGCGCTGACGGGTCCCCAGCGGCGGACGATTTCGTAAATCAGTTCGCCGCAGGCGGCCCGGTCGGGCTCCACGCAGGTGTCGGCAGCGTAGAATTCCTGAGAGCCGTGGTGGTCAACGGTCAGGTCCACCCGGTCCAAATAGGCTTTGGCGGCATCGTGGAACATGGAGCGCGCGGCAATGTCTACCGCAACCACCTTGTCCGGGGTGAAATCGGCGGGAGCCAGCAATCCTGCCAGATAGTCGGTAAACATTCCGCTGGTACCCAGGTCGGGCAGGACATGGGCGGTTTTTCCCTGTTCGCGCAGGGCGCGGCACAGGCCGGCGGCGCAGCCCACGGTGTCACCGTCGGGGCGCACGTGGGTCAGGATAAGCAGGTTGTCCCAGCCAAGCAGCAAATCTGCTGCCTGGGCACAGGTCAGCTGAGCCATAATCAGTCCTCCAGTACGATGTGTTCGTTGGCGGGGTTGGCGGGTTTGACCACGTTAGGGTCCCGCAGCAGGTCCAGAATGTGGGCGCCCTGGTCAATGGAGTCGTCCCGGACGAAGGTCAGCTCCGGGGTGGCCCGCAGGTTCAGGGTGCGGCCCAGCTCGCGGCGCAGCCAGCCGGCGGCGGACTTCAGGCCCTTCAGGACCTGATTGACGTCGCTCTTGTCCAGCACGCTGATATAGACCTTGCAGAATTTGAGGTCGGGAGTGGTATCCACGGCGGTGACGGAGATCAGACCGGTCACCCGGGGATCTTTCACGGTGCGAATGAGGTCGGACAGCTCCCGCTGAATTTCCTCGTTGATGCGGCCGATACGATTGCTTGCCATAGTAAAAAGCTCCTTAATTGAGATATAAGATATGAGATAAGTGATATGGCGGGGCGTCGAGGACGCCGCCCCCTACGCAAAACCTAAAGTTTGCTTACAAGTCGGCGGAGTTCGTTAGACAGAAAGACTTGCAGATGGTACGCAATGCGGCAGCACCCGCAAGGGGTATGCCGCATCCGTAGGGGCGGCCTGCGGCCGCCCAACGGCTGCGCAACCTAATCGGCGCTGGATGGGTCAGAGGTATCCGCCGACCGTGTGGGTGCGACCCCATGGAGGTTGCCCAAAGGAAGTACATAGAAACCATTGGTTTCTATGCGCCCTTTTCGTGTCTTTTGTGGCGTTACAAAAGACACCCGCCCGGGGGGCGGACCAAGCTCATCCCGCCCCGCAGGGCGAAATAAGGTTACTTCAAAACAAAATGGGGCGGGCGAAACGCCCGCCCCAACGATGGTGCTGTTATTGGATTATACCTCGATCTGCTCCATAATGAAGGCCTCGATGATATCTCCCTCTTTAATATCCTGGAACTTCTCGAAGGTGATGCCGCATTCGTAGCCGGAGGCCACTTCCTTCACACTGTCCTTGAAGCGCTGCAGAGAGGCGATGGCACCGTCGTAGATGACCACGTTGTCACGCAGCAGACGCATCTGGGCATTGCGCTGCATCTTGCCGTCCACCACGTAGCAGCCGGCGACCATGCCGACGTTGGTGATGCGGAAGACATTGCGCACCTCGGCGCGGCCCAGCTCCACTTCCTTGAACTTGGGAGCCAGCATGCCCTTCATAGCGGCCTCGATCTCGTTAATGGCGTCGTAAATGACGCGGTACATACGCATATCCACGTCCAGACGGGCGGCGGTCTCTTTGGCGTTGGAGTCAGGGCGGACGTTGAAGCCGACGATGATGGCGCCGGCGGTGGCGGCCAGGGTGACGTCGGACTCGTTGATGGCGCCCACGGCGCTGTGGATGACACGGACACGGACTTCCTCGTTGGTCAGCTTCTCCAAAGAGGCCTTGACCGCCTCGGCAGAGCCCTGCACGTCGGCCTTGACAATGATGTTCAGGTTCTTCATGTCGCCGGCCTGGATCTGGCTGAACAGGTCTTCCAGCGTGACCTTGCCCACGTTGCTGCCCACGTTGGCCTTCTGTTCGTGCTTGCGCTGCTCCACCAGTTCGCGGGCCATGCGCTCGTCGGCAACGGCGTGGAAGTCGTCGCCGGCGCCGGGTACCTCACCCATACCGATGATCTCAACGGGGACGGAGGGGCCGGCCTGGGTCAGCTTGTTGCCCTTGGCATCGGTCATGGCGCGGACACGGCCCACGGCAGTGCCGGCGATGATAACGTCGCCCTGCTTCAGAGTGCCGTTCTGCACCAACAGAGTGGCCACGGGACCACGACCCTTGTCCAAACGGGCCTCGATAACGGCACCGTGAGCGGTACGGTTGGGGTTGGCTTTCAGCTCGCGCATCTCGGCGGTCAGGGTGACCATCTCCAGCAGGTTGTCGATGCCCATGCCGGTTTTGGCAGAGATGGGGCAGATAATGGTCTCGCCGCCCCACTCCTCGGGCACCAGCTCGTGCTCGGTCAGCTGCTGCATGATGCGGTCGGGGTTGGCGGTGGGTTTATCCATCTTGTTGATGGCAACGATCAAGGGGATCTCGGCGGCCTTGGCGTGGTTGATAGATTCTACGGTCTGGGGCATGATGCCGTCGTCAGCGGCCACCACAAGGATGGCTACGTCGGTGATCATAGCACCGCGGGCGCGCATGGCGGTAAACGCCTCGTGGCCGGGGGTGTCCAGGAAGGTGATGGGCTTGCCGTTCACCTCCACCTGATAGGCGCCGATGTGCTGGGTGATGCCGCCGGCCTCGCCGGAAACCACGTTAGCGTTGCGGATGTAGTCCAACAGGGAGGTCTTGCCATGGTCGACGTGGCCCATGACCACCACCACGGGGGCGCGCTCCTGCAGATCCTCGTCCTTATCCTCGGACACGTCGATGAGCTTCTCTTCAATGGTGACGATGACTTCCTTCTCCACCTTGCAGCCCAGTTCCTCGGCCACGAAAGCGGCGGTGTCGAAGTCGATGATCTCGCTCAGGGAGGCCATGACACCGCTCATCATCAGGCACTTGACCACCTCGGCACCGGTCTTCTTCATGCGGCTGGCCAGCTCACCCACGGCGATCTCGTCGGGGATCTTGACGGTGAGGGGAGTCTTTTTGGCAATTTCCAGCTGCAGGCGGCGGAGCTTCTCGGCTTCCTCCTGCTTGCGCTTATTGCCGAACTGGGGCTGACGACCCTGCTTGCCGCCCTTTTGGATCTTCTGCTTGCCGCCGCGGTCCTGATGACGCTGGTCGGTGAAGTTTTCCAGACGCTCGTCGTACTTGTCGAGGTTGACGTTGCCGCCCTTGCGGGTGTCAACGACCTTCTTCTCGGGTACGCGGGTGGTGGGCTGGTGAACCTTTTGCTCCTGCTTGGGTTCGGACTTGGCCTCGGCCTTGGGCTGCGCGGCCTTGGCGGGAGCATCGGCCTGCTTTTCGGCAGGCTTTTCCTCAGCGGGAGCGGGGGCGGGTTCGGCCGCCTTGGGCTCGTGGTACACGTCGGCAAAGATGCTCTCGATGGACTCGATCTGGTTGCGCTGGGTGATGGCCTCGAAGATGACGGCCAGTTCGAAATCGCCCAGCACCTGCATGTGGTTCTTGGGGGTTTCGGTATACTTGGTCATGATCTCGGCGATGTCCTTGGAGTTGAGCTTGAAGTCCTTTGCCACTTCGTGGACGCGGTATTTAATCATTGAAAGCCACCTCGATTCTTAGGTTCCTGTGCTTTGTTCACTGGTTTGGAGCGGACGATCTTGCCGCTCATGCGCCGACCGGCGGGGCCGGGTTTTGGGGCTGCCTTTTTCTCGGCTGCCGGCTCCTCCTTTTTTGGGGGAGGGGGCGGGGCCCAGGGCTTGCGCTTGCCCTGACGCAGGTTCTTTTCATGCTGGCGCTGCTCTTTCTGCCGCTGGAGGGCCTTGGTGGCCTTGGTGTCCAGCGCGGCGGCGGCAGCGGAGTATCTCTCCGGGTCGGCGGCAGACAGCTTCTTGACCAGCGAAGCGGCAAAGCCGATGTCGGTCAGGGCCAGCATGGCCACGCTGCTGCGGCCCAGGGTGAAACCGATTTCCTCTTTTGTGTGGGGCAGAGACAGCCACAGCACGTTGCCCGCCTCGCCAAAATGGGCGGCACGGCGGCAGGTGTTGGCGGCGGCATCACCGGCGACCAAAATCAGCTTGGCCTGCCGGGCGCGGCACACGGCACCAACGGGCTCTTCACCGACCTCCAACCGGCCGGCCTTTTTGGAAAGGCCGATCAGGTGCAGGATGGGATCATTGGCCATCTGCGGGCACCTCCTTCATCTGCGCCTCCAGCGCGTCGTAGACCTCTGCGGGCAGAGACAGCTCAAACGCGCGCTCCAGCGCCCGGGATTTGCGGGCCCGGGCCAGGCACTCCTGCCTGGGACACACATAGGCGCCCCGGCCGGGCAGCTTGCCCCTGAAGTCAAGGCTGACCTCGCCCTCGGGAGAGCGCACCACGCGGATCAGCTCTTTCTTGGGCAGCATTTCACGGCAGCCAAGGCACTGACGCATGGGTATTTTCTTCGGCATATGGGACACCTCCCTGCATTTGAAGTGAAAAGGGATTATTCAGCCTCGCCCTCGGCGGGGGAGAGTTCCTCCTCGGGAGCGGACTCAGGCTTGATATCGATTTTCCAGCCGGTGAGCTTGGCGGCCAGGCGGGCGTTTTGGCCCTCCTTACCGATGGCCAGAGACAGCTGGTCGTCGGGGACGATGACACGGCAGCTCTTGCCCTCCTCCAGCACGGTGACGCTGATGACGTCGGCGGGGGACAGGGCGGCGGCAATATACTCGGCGGGGTCGTCGGAGAACTTGATGATGTCCACCTTCTCGCCCTTGAGCTCGGCCACGATGTTGTTCACACGGGCGCCGCGGGGACCCACGCAGGCACCGATGGGATCCACGTTGGGATCGGCGGACCACACAGCCAGCTTGGTGCGGCTGCCGGCCTCGCGGGCGATGGACTTGACCTCCACAGTGCCATCATAAATCTCAGGCACTTCCAGCTCGAACAGGCGCTTGACAAGGCCCGGATGGGTGCGGGAGATGAGTACCTGAGGACCGCGGGTGGCCTTGCGCACTTCCACCACGTAGACCTTCAGACGGGAACCCTCGCCGTAGCTCTCGCCCTTGACCTGCTCATTGGCGGTCAGGTAGGCGTCGGTGTATTCGCCGCCGCTGGTGATGCGCAGGGAGATGGCACCGGTGCGGGGATCCACCCGGGTGACGATGCCGGTGAGGATCTCGTGTTCCTTGGAGGTGAACTCGTCGTAGATCATGCCCTGCTCGGCCTCGCGGATGCCCTGAATGATGACCTGACGGGCGGTCTGGGCGGCGATGCGGCCGAAGTTCTTGGGCTTGATCTCCATGCGGATCACGTCGCCCAGCTGGGCGCGGGGCAGCGCCAGCTGCGCCTCCTCCAGGCTGATCTCCATGCCGGGGTTATCGACGGTCTCGACGACTTCCTTCTTCAGGAACATACGCACGGTACCCTTTTCCTCGTCAGTCTCCATGGTGAGGTTGTCGCCCACGCCCTCATGGTCGCGCCGATAGGCGGACAGCATGGCCTGGGTGATCTTCTCCATCATGTAGCCGGGCTTGATGCCCTTTTCCTTTTCGATCTGTGCGATGGCGGCAAAAAACTCCTTGCCGTCCATCTCGGCACTAGCGGCCTTCTTGGTGGTTCTCTTAGCCATTTTAACTTCCTCCATTAGAAGCGGACGTACAGGCGAACCTGTGCCATCTCTTTTTTCTCAAATGTAGTGGTGACACCGGCGGTGTCCAGAGTGACGGAGCCATCCTCGCCGTAACCGGTCAGGATGCCAACATGTTCCTTGCGGCCGTCGCGGGGGCGGTAGAGCTTGACCTCTACCTCGGTGCCGATGAACTGCCGGAACTGCTCCGGCTTTTTCAGGGCGCGGTCAGCACCGGCGGAGGACACCTCCAGCGTGTAGCTGCCCTCGATGGGGTCGACTTCGTCCAGCTTGTCGGACAGGGGGCGGGAGACCGCCTCGCAATCCTCGATGGACACGCCGCCCTCTTTGTCGATATAGATGCGTAAAAACCAGCTGCCGGCCTCCTTGACGTACTCCACGTCCCAGAGGGTGCAGCCTGCCTGCTCCACCAGCGGCTGAGCCAGCTGGGCGGTCAGGTCGGTGACCTTTGCCATGGGCAAGACCTCCTGTTCCGGCTGCCTTGGCAGCCGATTTTTTCAATCAAAAAGAGCGGAGCCGAAACCCCACTCTACCGAATACTACCTTAAATTACACCAGTACTATACCATAAAACATAAGCCGGTGCAAGCCTTTTTATACATTATATTAAGAAAAAGACGAAAAAATCCGCAGCCGGGTAGGCGGCTGCGGATTTTTTATCACAGTTTTACCTGAAGAGGCGGGCCGTCCAACAAGATGACGTGGTCGGCCAGCTCCGCGATCTCCGGCTCATGGCTGACCAGTACCACAGGAGCCTTCAGGTCGCGCAGCGCTGTCATCAGCCTGCGCCGGCGGGGCAGGTCGATGCCGGTGAACGGTTCATCCAGCAGGTAGAGATCGCCCCCCAGCGCCAGTGCCCGGGCCAAAGCCAGCCGACGGCACATACCGCCGGACAGCTGGCAGGGCAGTTGATTGGATTCCCCGCTCAGTTCGGCAAAGCGAAGCCAATCATCAAGCTCGTTCTGCCGATTTCGGGGCAGTACGTCGGTCAGATGCTGGGCCACGGTGCGGTGGGGGAAAAGCCGGTCTTCCTGAAACAGCACGGCGGTGCGTTTGGGGTCGATGCCGGAAATGGTGCCGCTTTGGGGCAGTTCCAGTCCCGCCAGCAGGCGCAGCAGGGTGGTCTTTCCGCAGCCGGAGGGGCCGGACAGCACGGTCACGCCGGACTCGGGCAGGGAGAGGGAGAAATCGACCAGCACCGGTTTATCTCCATAAGCGGCACAGATGTGCCTGAGCTCAATCATGCTGCCCCCTCCTTTCTGCGGCCCGGACGGCGATGGAGACAAGCCGCTCCAACCCAAGGCTGAGCAGGATGACTACCAGCGTCCACGCGAACAGGTCGGCGGTTTCGAAGTTCAGCTTGGTGTAGTAGATCTCGGTGCCGATGGCCACTTTGGGCCAGCACAGGGCCTCCGCCGCCACACCCGACTTCCATGCAAGGCCCAGTGCGGTGGTCACCGCGCTGAAGAAGTAGGGCCGCACACCGGGCAGAATGACCAAACGGATGGTTTTCCAACGGGAGAAGCGGTAGGCCCGGGCCAGTTCCAGCAGTTTGGGGTCGGTTTCCCGGATGCCCCGGGTCACGTTGCCGTACACGATGGGCAGGACCATCAAAGCAGCGATGATGACAGGGACCTGTCCCCGCTGAGTCCACAGCAGTACCAACAGGATGAAAGAGGCCACGGGGGTGGCACGAACCACACCCACGGCGGGAGACACAAGGGTGTCTGCCCAGCGGAAGGTGCAGCTGAGTGCCGCCAGCACCACACCCAGGACGATGCCCCACACAAGACCCAAAGCCACACGGCCCAAGCTCAGCAGAGCGGTCTGCCAAAATTCGGATGTGACGGCCAACTCACCCAATCGGGAGAATACCGCAAGGGGGGCGGGAAGCAGCAGGGGACTTGCTACCGTACCGGCGGCAAGCTGCCAAACCAGCAGCCAGAACAGTACGGCAACGATCACCCGGACGATCCCCTTAGGGGATATAGTAGAACGCATCGTCGGGGATGCCGCCGCCGATGGAGGCGGGGTCGGCCTCAAACAGGATCTCGTAGTAACCCTGGATGGCATCACGCACCTCGTCACCGGTGATGAAAGCCAGGTTGCACTGAGGAATGGCCTTGGCAGCGATGGCGGCGTTGGCGGTGATGCCGTGGGAGGCGGCCAGCTCGGCGGCCACGGTCAGGTTGGCGGGGTCATTCATAAAGGTGATGGAGGCCTCGTAGTCGGTCAAGAACTGCTCCACCAGCTCGGGATGCTCCTGCAGGAAGGCGTTGCGCACGACAACGCAGCCCATGACCAGGGGAGACTCGGAGAACTCGTCCCAGGCGGCGGTGATATTGATAGCCTCACGAACGGCGGAATCCTTGATCATCAGGGCGGTGGCGGCGGGGACGGGCAGCATGCACACGCCGTCGGTGGACTGGACCATCTTGGCGGTGACTTCCTGAGCGGTCATCCACTGGATGTCCACGTCCTTGTCGGGGTCCAGACCGTTCTCGGTCAGCAGGCGGTCCAGAACGAACTCGGGGTTGGCACCCTGACCGGTGGCAAAGATGGTCTTGCCGCGCAGAGAGGCCGCATCGGTCACACCGGCATCTTTGGACAAAATATACAGCACGCCCAAGGTGTTGGCGGCCAGCACGGTGAGGCTGTTGGTCTTGTTGTACAGGTTGGCGGCTACGTTGGTGGCGATGCAGGCGATGTCCACCTCACCCTTGGTCAGGGCGGCGCCCACCTCGCTGTTGTCGGAGACCACGGTGAAGGTGTAGGGACCGTCCACCAGCTTGTCCTGCATCATCTTGGACATGCCCACGCCGGTGGGGCCGGACAGGGCCATGACGTTGACCAGCTTTTCGGGAGCGGGGGTGCTGACGTCACCGGAAACAGCACCGGAGACGGAGCCGGAGGAGGCAGCGGGATCCTTGCCGCAGGCGGCAAGGCCCAGCACCATCACGGCACACAGCAGGAGAGCGAGAGTACGTTTTTTCATGTTGATACATCCTTTCTTTGGTTCAAAAAATTGACAGATTAAAGAGGATAGGATTCCAGACCGGCGAAGTCAATGACCTCCACCCGGCGGCCTCTGTGGGCGATGAGACCGCGCTCTTCCAGCGACTCAAAGGCCCGGTACAGGGAAGCACGGCTGATGCCCAGCCGCTGGGCCAGTTCCGTGGCCGGACAGACCAAACCCGGCTGATCCGGAGTCAGCCGACTGAGCAGAAAGCGGGCCAGCTTGCCATCCACTCCTGCGGCGGCGAGGGATTGGACCTTGCTGCTGAGAAAACGGATACGACCGGACAGGTAGCGGATGTAGTTGTCCCGCACCCGGGTGTCGAAATCCATCAGGCGGCTGACCAATTCCTGCTCCAGCAGGATTACCCGGCAGGGAGCGGCGGCGGTCAGGGTGGTGGCGTAGTCGGACCGGTCATTGAACAGGGCGGCGGCGCCAAACAACTCCCCCGGTGACAAAACGCTGATGACCAGAGTGTCGCGAGTCACCCGCACACTGCCGGAAAGCAGAACCCCCAGGCTGCGTGAAAAGCTGTGGGGTTGGTACAGGGGCTGTCCGGCAGAAAACTCGGCCATGGTACAGCCAGCATCGGACAGAGCGCGGTGCAGCGTTTCTTCGGAACAGCCGACGAACAGCGGGCAGTTCCTTAACAGCTCCAACTGCCGTGAAGGAAGCTTGCAGTCCATTGTATCACCTCAAAACTGTCTTATTTAAGACAGTTTTATTGTATCTCCCCCGGCGGAAGATGTCAACAGCAGAGTGTACAAAACTGCGGCCATCAAGTTGATGGCCGCAGTTATTATGCCCGAAGCAGCACGGGTTGAACCTGCTTTCCCTGTAATGCGTGCTCCATCGTGGCGGGCAGCTGCGTGAAATCCGCTACCAGCGAGGTGGGTTTGTTCTTTGGGTCGTCCTGACCGAAGGGGACGAAATAGAGGTTCTTGCGCATCATCAGCTGCCCGATGGCGGGGGCGGAGCCCGACAAACCGTCGTTGGAGGCCACGCACACCACCACCGGGCGGCCGTTGCGCAGCTGGGCCTTGGCGGCCATGGTCACGGAGCTGTCGGTGATGCCGGCAGCCATCTTGCTCAGGGTGTTGCCGGTGCAGGGGGCGATGACCAGCAGGTCCAGCAGTCCTTTTGGCCCAATGGGTTCCGTTTCTTTGACCGTGGCCATGGGGGGCTGCCCGCACAGGTTGGTCATGCGTTCCAACAGGTCTTTGGCGGTGCCGAACCGGGTATCGGTGACGGATACGATTTCCGATACGATCGGGATGACGTGCTTGTATTGGGCGGTCACTGCCTCCAGTGCGGCAATGGCCCGGCTGTGGGTGCAGAAGGAGCCGCAGATGGCAAAACCAATGGTTTTATCTTCCAAACCGATCTTCCTTTCAAGGGTTGTTTTCAGCGGCGGCCAGCAGGCGATAGACGGCGTCCCGGATGTAGCCGGCCGCGGACATGGGGGCTACCTTGCCCGGCAGAGCCAGGGCGTGGATGACCCGAGCGGAACATTCGCTGCGGCAGTCGGGAGAAAGCCCTCCGGGCGCAGAGGCTAAATCGATGATGAGGCAGCTGTCGTTCAGTCGGGTCAGCGCTTCCCGGTCCAAAACCGGGGCGGGGACGGTGTTGATCACCAGACCGAATTGTTCCAATTCGCCGTGAGTCAAGGGGAGAGGGCGGGAGGAATATCCTGCGGTCTGTGCCCAGACCTGCTGCTCCGGCCGGCGGGCGGCCACGGTGACCCGGGCACCCAGGGCGGCGAAGCGCCGGGCGGTCACCCGCCCCACCCGGCCGTAGCCCAAAATCAGCACCGGCAGGGCATGGACGGTGACGGGCAGATGCTCCATGGCGAGCTGCACCGCCCCCTCGGCGGTGGGGACGGCGTTGGCTACCGTCAGCTCCTCCAGCGCGAAGTAGTCGGTCAGGGCAAGCCCCCGGACGGCAAAGCGATTTAGCGTGTCCCGGTCGGCGCGTCCGCCGCACAGAAGCTGGCCCGGATGCAGCCGGTCCAGCAGCGGTTCAATGGGATGGTCGGCGGAGGACAGGGGCGCGGAGAGCAGCCCGGGGGCGGAACACACCGGCAGGGGGAAAATCACGCAGTCGGTCCGGGCCAGACCGTCCAGACCGGCGGCATCGGTTTGTCCGGTGGCATACGTGGAAACCGAATGCCCGTCGGCACGCAGCAGGCGGGACAGATAGACCTGCCGCATATCGCCGCCCAGGACCCAAAATGTGTATGGTTTGTTCATGAAAAGGACCTCCCCCTACGGTGTTGTACGCCATCCTATGCGGGGGGAGAGTGGAGAGTGAAGAGTGGAGAGATATGAGATATGAGATAGGGGCGTCGAGGGCGCCGCCCCCTACGCAAGACCTGTTAGTTCGCTGCAATAGTCGGCGGGAGTTCGATAGACAAATGGACTTACAGAGGGTAAAAGGTGCGGAAGCCTAACCGGAGTAGGCAGAGTCAGAGATGTCCGCCGACCGTGTGGGTGTGACCTTGCGGAGAGCGTCCGAAGGAAATTTTAAGAAACCATGGGTTTCTTAATGCCTTTTTCGTGTCTTTTGTGGCATTACAAAAGACACCCGCCCGGGGGCGGAACATCTCTCGTCCCCATTCTCGCCCCGCAGGGCGAAATTCTGAACAAAAACAACCCCCGTCCACATGGACGGGGGTTGTAAATTGGATTGACTTTACTTCGCAGCCTTGGCGGCCTTGATGGCCTCGATCATCATGGGCACGACCTTGAACAGGTCGCCCTCGATGCCGTAGTCGGCGCACTCGAAGATGGGCGCGGCGGCGTTCTTGTTCACGGCGATGATGCACTCGGCGTCCTGCATGCCGGCCTTGTGCTGAATGGCACCGGAAATGCCCAAAGCCACGTAGATGCGGGGGTGGACGGTCTTGCCGGTCTGGCCGACCTGATGGTCGGCGGAGATCCAGCCGGAGTCCACCACAGCGCGGGAGGCGCCAACCACGCCGCCCAGAACCTCGGCCAGCTCCTCGGCCAGCTTCAGGCCGGTCTGCACGTCCTTGGAAATGCCGCGGCCTACGGAGACCACCACTTCGGCGCCGATCAGGTCCACCAGCTTCTTGGCGGCCTTGACCACCTCGGTGACCTCGGTCTTCATGTCGTCGGCGGAAAGGGTGAACAGAGGCTTGATGATCTCGCAGGCGTCGGCCCTGGCCTTGTCAAACTCGTTCTTCTTCATCACGCCGGGGCGGACGGTGGCCATGGCGGGACGGAAGCGGGGGCAGATGATGGTGGCCATCAGGTGACCGCCGAAGGCGGGACGGGTCATCTTCAGGTTGCGGTCATCCTCTTTGATGTTGTCGATCATGTTGGGGGCCAGAGTGGAGGA
Organism: Oscillospiraceae bacterium; assembly: GCA_017397835.1. Classification (GTDB taxonomy): domain Bacteria; phylum Bacillota; class Clostridia; order Oscillospirales; family Oscillospiraceae; genus Lawsonibacter. Next base: position 56,849 of record JAFQHV010000011.1, on the reverse strand, counting down.
GGAACGCAGGAACTCCTTGTACTTGGGCACGTCGATGTCCAGGTGGGTGCAGTCGGCGCACAGACCGGTGTGCAGACGGGCGGCACAGCGGGGGCCCAGATCGCGGCCGATGTTGGTGGCACCGATGAGCATGACCTCGGGCTTGTACTGCTCCACCACGTCACAGATGACCTTGGTATAGGCATCGGTGGTGTAGTTCTTCAGCAGGGGGGACTCGCACACGTAAACGCCGTCGGCACCGTAGCCGCCCAACTCCCGGGCCAGTCCCTCCACCTTGTCGCCCAGCAGGATGCCGTACAGCTTGGAACCCAGCTCGTCAGCCAGCTTGCGGCCCTCGCTGATCAGCTCGTAAGAGGTGGACATCATCTCGCCCTGGCGCTGCTCGCAGAATACCCAAACACCGCCGTTGAACTCTTCGATGGCGGCACTGTTAAAGTTAGACATATCTTCTCTCTCCCTTCTGTCAGATCAGGTGCTTGGCGGCCAGCAGGCCGGCCAGCTGCTCACAGGTGGCCTTGTCAGCACCCTCCATCATCATGCCAGCACCCTTCTGAGGGGGAGTGAAGGACTTGAAGATGTTGGTGGGAGAACCCTTCAGACCGATGGTGGTGGCATCAATGAGGGGATCGTCCTTCAGGGTTTCGTAATCGTAGACCTCGTAAGGCTTGGAGTAGCACTCAAAGATGCCGGACACGCTCATATAGCGGGGCTCGTTCAGCTCCTTGATGCAGGTCAGCAGACAGGGGGTGCTGACCTTGACGGTCATGTAGCCGTCCTCCAGCATGCGCTTGACCGTCAGGGTCTTGCCGTCCTTGACGATCTCGGCGGCGTAGGACACCTGAGGCAGGCCCAGCTTCTCGGCGATCTGGGGACCTACCTGAGCGGTGTCGCCGTCGATGGCCTGACGGCCGCACAGGACGATGTCCTCGTCCTCCAGACCGATCTTGTTGATGGCGGCGGCCAGGATCTGGGAGGTGGCGTAGGTATCGGAGCCGCCGAACTCACGGCCGGACACCAGCACGGCGCGGTCGGCGCCGCGGGCCATCAGCTCGCGCAGCATACCCTCGGCGGGAGGGGGACCCATGGAGACGACCACCACCTCGGCGCCGGTCTGCTCCTTCAGGGTCAGGGCGGCCTCGACGGCGTTCAGGTCGTCGGGGTTGGTGATGGTGGCCATGGAGGCGCGGTTCAGGGTACCGTCGGGATTGACGGCCACCTTGCCGGAGGTATCGGGGACCTGCTTGACACAAACGATGATTTTCATTTTCCTCTACCTCCTTCTTACTTCACGCCCAGATGGCTGGAAATGACCATGCGCTGGACCTCGGAAGTGCCCTCGTAGATCTCGGTGATCTTGGCGTCGCGCATCATGCGCTCCACGGGGTACTCACGGGTGTAGCCGTAGCCGCCGAACAGCTGCACGGCGCGGCGGGTCACATCGGAAGCGGCCTCGGCAGCGAACAGCTTGGCCATGGCGGCATCCATGGAATAGGGCTCGTGATTCTGCTTTTTCATAGCAGCGGCATAGACCAGATACTGGGCGGCCTGCATACGGGTATGCATATCGGCCAGCTGGAACTGGGTGTTCTGGAACTGGGACAGGCGCTTTTTGAACTGGACACGCTCCTGGGTGTACTTGATGGCCTCGTCCACGGCGCCCTCGCCGATGCCCAGAGCCTGCGCGGCGATGCCGATACGGCCGCCGTCCAAAGTCTTCATGGCGATCTTGAAGCCCTCGCCCTCTTTGCCCAGCAGGTTGGCCTTGGGCACGATGCAGTCCTCGAAAATCAGGTCACAGGTGGAGGAACCGCGGATACCCATCTTCTTCTCGTGCTTACCGACGGAGAAGCCGGGGAAGGATTTTTCCACGATGAAAGCGGAGATGCCCTTGTTGCCCAGCTTGGGGTCGGTCATGGCGAAGATGACGAAGGTCTCGGCCACGGTGCCGTTGGTGATGAAGCACTTGGAGCCGTTGAGCACGTAGTTTTCGCCGGACTCGTCCAGCACGGCGGTGGTCTGCTGGCCGGAGGCGTCGGTACCGGCGTTGGGCTCGGTCAGGCCGAAGGCGCCGATCTTCTTGCCGGACAGCAGGTCGGGCAGGTACTTCATTTTCTGCTCCTCGGTGCCGTTTTCGTAGATGGGAGCGCAGCACAGCGAGGTGTGGGCGGACAGGATAACGCCGGTGGTGCCGCAGACCTTGGACAGCTCCTCCACGGCCATGGCGTAGGTCAGGATATCGCCGCCGGCGCCGCCGTACTTCTTGTCAAAGTAAATGCCCATCAGGCCAAGCTTGGCCATTTTCTCCACGGTTTCCATGGGGAAGCGCTCTTCCTCGTCAACCTCCTGAGCCAGAGGCTTGACCTCGTTCTCCGCAAACTCGCGGAGCATCTTGCGGATCATCTCCTGCTCACGGGTCAGATGAAAATCCATAATGTTCTCCTCCTAATTACCTGTTTTCCATTTCTATGTTCCGTGTTTGGTCGTTTGTTATATCGATCAAAGCAAGATCACTTGCTGTAGTCGTAGAAGCCTTTTCCCGTCTTGCGGCCCAGCAGACCGTCGGCCACCATTCTGCGCAGCAGGGGCGCCGCCTCGTACTTGCTGTTGCCGGTTTGGTTACGGATGGTGTCCATAATGGCAAGGCACACGTCCAGTCCGACCAGATCACCCAAAGCCAGGGGGCCGATGGGGTGGTTGGCACCCAGACGCATGGCGGTGTCGATCCCCTCGGCACTGGCGACGCCCGCCTCCAAAAGACCGATGGCCTCGTTGATCATGGGAATGAGGACGCGGTTGACCACAAAGCCGGGGGAGTCGGTGATCTCCACCGCCTCTTTATCCAGGGCGGCGCATAGCCGGGCGACGGTATCGAAGGTCTGCTGCGACGTGTGGATGCCCCGGATCAGCTCTACCAGCTTCATCACTGTGGCGGGATTGAAAAAGTGCATACCGATGAATCGGTCCGGCCGCCGGGTGGCGGCGGCGATATCGGTGATGGAGATGGAAGAGGTGTTGGTGGCAAAGATGGTGTCGGCCCGGCAGAACTCGTCCAGTTCGGCAAAGATGCGCTGCTTGATATCCAGCTTCTCCACGGCGGCCTCGATGACCAGGTCGGCGTCGGCGGCCAAAGAAATGTCGGTGGTGAAGGTGATAGCGGACAGGATGGCGGATTTTTTATCCGCATCCAGCCTGTTTCGGGATACCAGCTTGGACAGAGACTCCTCCAGACGGGCCCCGGCCCGGTCGGCCAGTTCCTGACTGATCTCGCGCACCACCACACTGTGGCCGGTGCGGGCGAACACGGTGGCAATGTCCAATCCCATGGTGCCGCCGCCGATGACAACGATTTTATTCATAATATGCTGCTCCTTTTCTTTCCCCGCAGGGACATCTTGTTAGAAAATTAACGAGTTCGCTCTTGAAAAATCGCAACCCCGGACAAGAAACCGTTGTTGCGGACAAAAGCTAATACTCGCACAGCATATTACTCTGTCCATTATAGCTGGTTTTTGCGCCGGGCGCAAGAAGGATAGTGCTGGGAAAATGCACAGTTTTTACACGTAAATTTAGCAAAAAGACGGAAAATCCGCCTTAAATGTTATAAAACCAAAAAAGCGACGAAGAACTTAACGGTTTTTATAGCCGGGCAGGGACTCCTTGTTCAGGAAGGCCTGCATCGCGTCCTTCTGATCTTCGGTGGAAAAACAAAGGCCGAAAGCCTCCGCCTCGAAGGCCAGGGCAGAACTTATATCCATTTGGGTGCCGATGCGGATGGCCTGCTTGGCCTGGCGGACCGCCACCTGAGGCTTGGCGGCGATGACCCGGGCCAGCTCAAAGGCCCGGTCCAGCATTTCATCGGCGGGATAGAGGTGGCCGATCAGGCCCATCTGCAGGGCCTCCTGCGCGTTGATGGTGCGGCCGGTCAAAATCAGCTCCGTTGCGGTGGACGTACCTACGATGCGGGCCAGCCGCTGGGTGCCGCCGAAGCCGGGGGTAATGCCCAGGCCCACCTCGGGCATACCAAACTTGGCGTGTTCGCTGCCGATGCGGATGTCGCAGCCCATGGCCAGTTCGCACCCGCCGCCCAAGGCGTAACCGTTGACGGCGGCGATGGTGGCACCGGGGAAGCGGGCGATGCGCTGCATCACGCCGCTGCCCATCAGGCCGAAGGCCTTGCCCTCGGCGGCGGAGAAGCCGGCCATCTCGCCGATGTCGGCACCGGCCACGAAGGCACGGCCCGCGCCGGTGATGATGATGACATAGATGTCTTCATTATGTTCCACCCGGTCCAGAACGGCATCCAGCTCCCGCAGCGTCTGTACGTTCAGGGCGTTGAGTGCCTCGGGGCGGTTGATGGTGACCAGTCCCACGTGACCGCGCTGTTCCAGTTCTACAAGTGCCATATTTGAATCCTCCTTGTAAAGGGTCATAATCACATATTATATATAATAATCAATTTTCTTCCCGCAGACAAGTACTGTTGCACGGAAAGTAAATATGTGACATGTTTTGGGCAACAATCGCAAAAAAATGAATAGTCCTGTCCCACGGAGAATACCAGTAGAGGGAGATCATAGCAGGGAGGCGGGGGCATGGCCCAGGACACGGCGCGGCGCAGCGCGGTATATTTGACGATGCTGAGTATTCTGTCCCAGATTTTGGGCTTTTTCTATCGGGTGGGCCTGTCCCGCATGGTGGGGGCAGAGGTCATGGGACTGTACCAGCTGGTGATGCCGGTCTATTCCGTGATGATGTCCGTCGTATCCGTGGGGCTGACCGCGGCGGTAGCTACTTTGGCGGCCCGCCGGCTCGTGTTGGGGGGCAACGGAACCGCTGCGGGGGTGGTTCCGCGGGCGCTGGGGATATTTGGGTGGCTGATGATCCCGGTGGCGGCAGTTACCCTGCTGCTGTATGACCCTATTTCGGTGTATCTGCTGGGGGATGCCCGGACCCAGCTTGGACTGGTGCTGCTGCTGCCCTGCGTGGCCTTGACGGGGATCGAAAACATCCACAAACATTTCTTTTATGGCACCGGAAGGGTGCGGCCGCCGGCCCTGATCGAGCTGACCGAGCAGATGATCCGTGCCGGGGCGGTGCTGGGCCTGCTGGCGGTGTTTCTGCCCCAAAACGCCGAGCGGACGGTGGGGCTGATCGTGTTGGGCATGATCGTGTGCGAGGTATTTTCTGCCTTCGTGCTGGTGGTTCTGTTCCGCAGGAGGCACGGCCGGCCCGAACGGGGGGAACGGGTGGAGGGGCTGGGACGGCACATCCTGTCCATCGCTGTGCCGGTTGGGGCAACGGCCCTGTTGGGCAACCTGATGGGAGCGGTCAACGCAGCTGTGGTCCCCCGGCTGCTGATCGGGAAAATGAGCCGGGAGGCGGCCATGTCCGCGTTTGGGGTGATCGGAGGCATGACCCTGCCCATGCTGTCGGTGCCCACTTTATTTCTGGGGGCGCTGAACCTCGTTATGCTGCCCCGTGTGGCACAGCACTGCGCGCTGGGGCAGCGGGAGCGGGCGGCGAAGGTGGTGCACCGGGCGCTGGAAGTGGTGTGTGTCGTCATTGTGCCGTGTATGGCCCTGTTGTGTGTGACGGGACCGGAGCTGGGCAGGCTGCTGTTTGGCTATGACGGGGTGGGAGAGTACCTGACGGTTTTGGCACCGGCTGTGGCCTGCGGCGCGGTACAGACGGTGCTGACCGGCGCGCTGAACGGTGCGGATCGACAGGGAACGGCGGCAGGCATCGCACTGATTTGTGATGTGGTGCAGTTGGTGGTGACCGTGCTGATCATGGGGCGGCCCGGCGGTGGAATGGAAGGCTTCGCAGCCGGACTTGCGGTGTCGGGGGTGCTGGGCGTGCTGCTTTGCAGCGGAGCGGTTCGCCGGTGTATGGGAGTGCGGACCGGACTGGTGCGCCTTGGGGCGTTTCCGGTGCTGGGTGCGGTGCTGGCGGGGCAGACCGCCCGGCTGCTGATGCACCGGCTGGCGGCGGCAGGGCTGGCGGGCTGGCCCCTTGTTGGAGTGACGATGCTGTTCGGCGCGGCAGTATATGTGGCCGCGCTGCAGGCCCTTGGTGTCCGCCTCGGCTTTTTGCGGCGGTCGGGGAAAAAGAAGATTGACAAATGAACCAAAGCACATTATAATAGCGGAGCAGCCTTGCGTGGGTTGCGTTTTGCGGCTGTGCTGGAATTGGTAGACTGGCCAGCTTGAGGTGCTGGTGCCCCATGGGCGTACGGGTTCGACTCCCGTCAGCCGCACCAAAAACACCCTTTGTCAATTTGGCAAAGGGTGTTTTTTGTAGGAGGACGCATGAACGAAAGACCCATCGATTTTTACATTAAGGGCCTGCCCTTTGACGACCGGCAGGAGATTTTCAAGCGGATGGAGGCCTGCCTTGCCGGGAAAATGAGGAAACTGATGGAAAAACCCATCGGGTATCCGATTTTTCACAGTTTGGGATGCGGTGAGGAGGAGATCGCCCGGCAGGAGGCAAAGAGTACGGCGCGGTTCCGGGCGGTGAACGAGTATATACACGCCTGCGGTCGCCCCGGCCTGTTCTCCGACCCGGAGGATACGTACCGATCGGCCAAGGAGTATGTGGATTTGTTGACCAAGATGCCGAAGGAGGCCTTGCAGGAGCGGTTCGGCTGCACTTGGGAGGACTATGTGCCCGAGGTATGGCAAGGGGACGAATAACAGTGAAAAACCGCCGAATCTCATTTGAGATTCGGCGGTTTTTGCTGTCATTCCAACAGCCCAAAGTGCCGGAAGGCATCCAGCACGCCCTGCTCGGTCACCGGGGGACAGACGTAGTCCGCCGCGGCCTTCACGTGGTCGCCGGCGTTGCCGGTGGCCACACCGACACGGACAAGCTGCAGCATGGAGATGTCGTTGCCGCCGTCACCGAAGGCCATGGCCTCGTCAGCGGTCAGACCCAAATGGTCAAGGACGGACTGCACACCGGAGGCCTTGCCGCCGCCGGGGGCGAGGGCATCCAGAAAACCCGGATGCCAGCGGGTGGTGGTCAGGTGACCGGCACGGTCCAGCAGCAGATGCTCCCACTGGGGGGACAGCAGGACGATGACCTGATAAATTTCGCGTTCCAGTGCCCGCTCCAGCGGCATGGTGGGGGGTGTGGCTACGTTGAATTCCTCCAAAAACGCGTGGGCGGCGTCGTTGGACATATTGGTCCACAGGGCCTCCGCCTCCAAAAAGATGCAGGAGAACTGCTCTGCCCGGGCGGCCGCTACGATTTCCCGCACGCCCTCTGGGGGGATGGGGTTGCGGGCGACGGGTACGCCGGCGCAGGTGCAGTGCTGGCCGTTCATGGTGGCGTAGCCGTCAAATTCGAATTGTCGGCGGATATCGTCCAGCATGCTGATGTGCCGCCCGGTGGCCACGAACAGGCGGATGCCTTTGCGGCGCAGAGCCTGCAGCGCGGCAAGGGTCTCGGCAGGCAGCTGCTGGCCTCCGCTGGGGACCAGGGTGCCGTCCACGTCAAAGAAAATGGCTTTAATCATGGCGTTCTCCTCGTTGATTTGCGTCGATACTTTTTGCATTATAGCACACAATTGGGCAAAATTGAACCTAGACAATTCCGATTTATGTGCTATAATCTTCGCTGGTTTGAGTTATTTTGACCCGTAAAGGGGAGTGCTTTTTTGAACGAGTATTACAATAAAGGCAAGCAGACCGTCGGATTGCTGGTCAGCTTCCTGAACTGGGTGGTGCTGGCCAGCCTGCTGGGCGGAGGACTTGGCGCGGTGTCGGTGCTGTTTCATCACGGGATCGAGCTGGCCGCCGAGCTGCGTGCCCATCATCCATGGGTGCTGCTGCTTCTGCCGCTGGCGGGCGGGGCCATCGTGATGCTGTACCGGGTGTACGGCATGGCCCACGACCGCGGGACCAATCAGATCTTTGTGTGCGTGCGTACCGGTCAGCCGGTGCGGCTGCGCACCGCGCCGCTGATCTTTTTGTCCACTATCCTGACCCATTTGGTGGGCGGCTCTGCCGGGCGGGAGGGCGCGGCTCTGCAGCTGGGCGGCTCCGTGGGTGACGAGATCGGTCGGTTGCTCCGTTTGGACGAGAAGGATCAGCGCATTTTGGTCATGTGCGGCATGTCCGCCGCCTTTTCCGGGCTGTTCGGTACGCCCCTGACGGCAGCGGTGTTCGCCCTTGAGGTGGTCAGCGTGGGCGTGATGTACCACGCGGCGCTGGTGCCCTGCCTGTGCGCGTCTTTGGTGGCGCTGGAGGTGGCCGAACGGCTGGGGGCCCCGGCGGCGGGGTACGCCCTGGCCGCCGTTCCGTCCACCGGACTGCTGAGCCTTGGACAGGCGGCGGTGATGGGCGTGCTGTGTGCTTTGGTGTCGGTGCTCTTCTGCCGGGTGGTCCACGCCGCCCCCAAGCTGTACGCGAAAATTCCCGTCCACCCCGCTCTGCGTGGTGTCTTGGGCGGTTTGCTGGTACTGGGACTGACCGTGTTGGTGGGCAGCCAGGACTACAACGGTGCCGGCGGCCATATCATTGCCCGGGCGGTGGAGCAGGGACAGGCGGTGCCCTGGGCCTTCCTGCTGAAGATCCTGTTCACGGCGGTGACGCTGGGTGCCGGATTCCGGGGCGGCGAGATCGTGCCGGTGCTGTTCACCGGCGCCACCTTTGGCTGCGCGGTGTCGCCCCTGTTGGGACTTGACCCCGCCTTTGGCGCGGCACTGGGTATGGCTGCCCTGTTCTGCGGCTGTACCAACTGCCCCATGGCGTCCACTCTGCTGGCCTTTGAACTGTTCGGCGGTCAGAGCTTGGCTCTGTTTGCCATCGCCTGCGCGGTGGCCTACATGACCTCCGGCTACCACGGTCTGTACAGCGAGCAGAAGATCATGTACTCCAAGTTCCGCACCGAGTGGGTGGGGAAGAACGCACATTAAAAGAACCGCTCTCCCACGGGAGAGCGGTTCTTTTTACAATTTGAAGAGAATGCCGATCAAGGCGGAGGCACCGATGAACACGATGGGGTGCAGCTTGCCCAGCGGCTTGATTTTCATGGCGATGAATACCCCCACCGCCACGGCGACCAGCGGCCAGTTGACGGCGAAAGTATGCTCGGCCACGCCGCCGAGGACGAACAGGATGGACAGAGCCACCTTCAGACCCGCCGCGGCGATCAGAGCGGTGGAGGCGGGGCGCAGGCCGTAGAACACCGCGTCCACGGCTTTGGAACTGCGGAATTTCTGCAAAAAGCCGGCGATGACCAAAATGACGAGAATGGACGGGGTGATCAGACCCAGGGTGGCGATGACGGCACCGGGGATACCGCTGACCTGAAAGCCAACGTAGGTGGCCATGTTGACACCGATGGGGCCGGGGGTGGACTCGGACACCGCCAGCATGGTGGTCAGGTCGGCGGTGGTGAACCAGCCGGTGACGGCAGACATGGTCTCCAAAAACGGGACGGTGGCAAGGCCGCCGCCCACGGCGAACAGGCCCACCTTGAAAAATTCATAAAACAGGCGAAGCAGGATCATTTGCTGTCACCCGCCTTTCGCTTTAACCGGCGAATGAGCCAGCCGGCAAAGCCGGAGATCACCACAAGGAGCACCGGGGACAGGTGGAAGAAGAACGAGCACACCAGCACCGCGGCGAAGATGCCCCAGCACCACAAGTCCTTCAGGGTAGACTTGCCCAGCTTGATGACGCTGGCGGCGATCAGGGCCAGCACGCAGGCGTTGACGGCGCTCAGGGCGTGCTGCACCGCGGGGATGTCGGCGAAGTTGGACAGGAACGCGGCGATCAGGCTGATGATGACCACGGAGGGGAACACTACGCCGACGGTGGCCAGAATGCCGCCCAGAGTGCCCTTGAGCTTGTGACCGATGAAGGTGGCAATGTTGACGGCGATGATGCCGGGGGTGCACTGGGCGATGGCGTAGTAGTCGGTCAGCTCCTCACTGACGGCCCAGTGCTTTTTCTCCACGATCTCCCGCTGGAGGATGGGCAGCATGGCCATGCCGCCGCCGAAGGTGCACACACCGATGCGGGCAAAGGTGAGAAACAGGTCGAAATAGATGTTCAAAGCAACACTTCCTTGCTTGCGTTTTGCGACCACTATCATACCCCAAACCGGGGCAGTTTGCAACAGGAACGGAGAAAAATGCCGCCTCTTGACCGCGGCGGCAGGTTTCCTATATAATGAACCGGACAGATTTGTTGAAAAGGAGGTGTCCCCGGCTGTGAAGATCGCGTTCTATACCCTCGGCTGCAAGGTCAACCAATATGAAACCCAGGCCCTGGAGCAGGAGTTCGTCCGCCGGGGTCACGTCCTGACCGACTTTGACGGCCCGGCGGATGCCTATATCATCAACACCTGCTCCGTTACCGCCGTCAGCGATAAAAAGTCCCGGCAGATCATCCGCCGCGCCCGGAAGGAGAACCCCGATGCCGTGGTGGCGGTGTGCGGCTGCTATCCCCAGACCCATCCGGGTGACATGAAGAATTTGGGTGCCGACCTTGTGGGCGGCACCGGGGAGCGGCTTGCCTTTGTGGAGCTGACCGAACGGGCGGCGGCACAGCACAAACCCATCACCGCGCTGGACGATGCCTTTGCCCGCACGGAGTTTGAGGTGCTGCCCGCCGGCGGGCTGGAGGGGCGTACCCGCGCCATGCTGAAGGTGGAGGACGGCTGCGTCAACTTCTGTTCCTACTGCATCATTCCCTACGCCCGGGGGCGTATCCGCTCCCTGCCGCTGGAGACGGCCCGACAGCAGGCGGCGCGGCTGCAGGAACAGGGATACCGGGAGATCGTGCTGACCGGCATTGAGATTTCCTCCTGGGGTCGGGATTTGAAGAGCGGGGAGGAGTTGACCGACCTGGTGGAGGCCATCTGCGCCGCCGCGCCCGGATGCCGTATCCGGCTCGGATCTTTGGAACCCCGGACGATCACCGAGGATTTCTGCACCCGGCTGTCCCGGCTGGACAACCTGTGTCCCCACTTCCACCTGTCCATGCAGTCCGGCTGTGACAGCGTACTGGAACGGATGAACCGCAAGTACGACACCGCCCGGTATCTGCAATCGGTCCGGCTGCTGCGGAAGTATTTTGACGACCCCGCCGTCACTACCGACCTGATCGTGGGCTTCCCTGGGGAAACGGAGGAGGAATTTGCCCAAACGCTGGACTTTATCCGCACCTGTGCCTTTTCCGCCATGCACGTGTTCCCATACTCCAAGCGGCCCGGCACCCCGGCGGCCAAAATGCCCGACCAGCTGCCCAACGCCGTAAAGGCCCAGCGGGCCAACCGGGCAGCGCAGGCGGCCCGGGAGATGGAGCAAAGCTATCTCGACCGCTTTGTGGGGCGCACCGTCCCCGTGCTGTTTGAAGAGGAGCGGGAGGGCCGTTGGTGGGGACACACCCCCAACTACATCCCCGTGTCGGTGGAGGGGAGCGACCTCCACAACCGGGTGGCGGACGTGCGGCTGACAGCGACAGAAAACGGGGCTGCCCGGGGCGAATTGGTATAAAAAAGCTGCACAGGCGTTGCCTGTGCAGCTTTTTGATCGTGTTACCGGTCGGTATCCACCGAAACGTTTTCGATGCCGTGCTGTTCAAACTCGGTGATGTAGGTTTCCATCCGACTGGTCAGCTCGGCATAGTTGCTTTCGTCAATGGGCGGGTCGTCCATATCGCGGCGGGCCAGTTCCTCGGCCAAAATGTCGAAAAAGACGTTGTTTTCATACTCGGCGATGGCCTCGTGAATGCCGCCCTCGGCAAAGGCGCGGGAGGGGATGATCTCTCCCTCGTACAGCTCGGCCAGGGAGGGCATACCCTCCACCGCGGCCCGGGCGAAAAGCAGGGACTCCACCTCGTCATAGTCGGCAAAGCGGTTTTCCCCCCGGGTAGAGTTCAAGATCCAGTTTCCGATGTAGACCAGATCCAGCAGACGGCGGAACTGTTTGGTTGTCAATTCGAACTTCATGGCATTCACCTGCCCTGTTAGAGTTTGAAGATATATTATAGGAAACCTGTCGGTTTGTCAAATGTTCCGGGGGAAAACTGTGTGGAAAATGCCCCTTGTTTTTCCGGTGAAAATACTATATTGTATAGCGAGGATTTTCGATGTATAATACCCATGTATGCACCAAGGGAGGAGGTCCCGGTATGGCACAGGAAGTTATGATCAGTGTAAAAGGCATTCAGCAGTTCGACGCCGCTGACAAGGACAGCATCGAGCTGGTTACCCGGGGCAGTCTGGACCGGGAGGGCGGCATGCTCACCCTGCAGTATGAGGAGAGCGAGCTGACCGGACTGGAGGGCACCCTGACCACCATTCAGGTGGAGCCGGAGCGGGTGACCATGCTGCGCACGGGGCAGGTGAACACCCAAATGGTCTTTCAGGAAGGGCGGCGCCACCTTGCCATGTACAATACACCTTATGGTGCTATGACCGTGGGTGTGAATACCCGCCATCTGTACGCCGAACTGGGCGAGGACGGCGGTGAGATCGAGATCGACTACAACATCGAGATCGACCACACTGTGACCGGCAGAAATATCTTCCGCATCAACGTGAAAAAAGTGCCGAACGGCATGAATATTCCCTGTTAAACGCAAAAAACATCTGAAAAGGTGATAGAACTATGAGTAATATGATCCAACTGGCCAAGGAGCAGGTAGCTGCCCTGACCGCCGCCGCCTACGAAAAGGCCGCTGCCGCCGGTGCGCTGCCCGCCGGCGCCGAAGTGAAGGCCACCATCGAGATTCCCAAGGACACCGCCCATGGTGACTACGCCTCCTCCTTCGCCATGGCGGGGGCAAAGGCGCTGCACATGGCTCCCCGTGCCATCGCGCAGATTATTGTGGACAACCTGCAGCTGGAGGGCAGCTTTTTCGACAAAGTCGAAATTGCCGGCCCCGGCTTTTTGAACTTCACCCTGGGCGCCAAGTGGTACGGTGACGTGCTGGCCGCTATCGAGGCCGAGGGTGAGAACTACGGCGCCACCGACGAAGGCGCGGGCCGCAAGGTCATGGTGGAGTTCGTTTCCGCCAACCCCACCGGCCCCATGCACATGGGCAACGCCCGGGGCGGCGTGCTGGGCGACACCCTTGCCAACGTGCTGGCCAAGGACGGCTGCGATACGTGGAAAGAGTTTTATGTAAACGACGCCGGCAATCAGATCCACAAGTTTGCCGTGTCCATCAACGCCCGGTATATGCAGCTGATTTTGGGCGAGGACGGCTTTGAGTTCCCCGAGGAGGGCTACCACGGCAACGACATCAAGGAACTGGCTCAGGCCATCTACGCGGAAAACGGCGACAGCTGGAAGGATTTGCCCGAGGAGGAGCGCTTGGACCGCATGGCCGAGTATGGCCTGAAGGTCAATATCCCCAAGATGCAGTCTGACCTGCGCCGCTATGGCATTGAGTACGACCAGTGGTTCTTCGAGTCCGAGCTGCACGACAGCGGCTATGTGGCCCAGACCGTGCAGATGCTGTCCGACAAGGGCTGGACCTACGAAAAGGACGGTGCTCTGTGGATGGACACCACCCGACTGCTGAAGGAAAAGTTCATGCGGGAGGGCAAGACCCAGGAGCAGGTGGACAAGCTGGACCTGAAGGACGACGTGCTGCGCCGTGCCAACGGCTTCTATACCTACTTTGCCGCCGATATCGCCTACCACCGCAACAAGCTGGATGTGCGCGGCTTTGACACCGCCATCAACATCTGGGGCGCTGACCACCACGGCCACGTGGCCCGTCTGCAGGCGGCGCTGGACGGTCTGGGACTGGACGGTTCCCACCGGCTGGTCATCGTGCTGATGCAGCTGGTCAACCTGCTGCAGGACGGCAAGCCCGTGCGTATGTCCAAGCGCTCCGGCAAGGCCATCGCGCTCCACGACCTGCTGGATGAGATCAGCGTGGATGCCGCCCGGTACTTCTTCAACTCCCGTTCCTCCACCACGCCGTTGGACTTCGATTTGGACCTGGCCGTGCGTCAGGACAGCGAAAACCCCGTCTATTACGTGCAGTACGCCCACGCCCGTATCTGCTCCCTCATCGCCAACCTGGCCGCCGAGGGGGAGGGGGTCAAGGCTGCCGCCGCCATTGATGCCGCGGTGCTGACCGACCCCGCCGAGCGGGCCCTCATCAAGGCCCTGTCCCAGCTGCCCGATGAGATCCATCAGGCCGCCAAGACCTATGACCCCAGCCGCATCAACCGGTATTTGGTCAGCCTGGCCGGTGACTTCCACCGCTTCTACAACGCCTGCCGCATCAAGGGCGAGGAGCCTGCGGTGCTGGCCGCCCGACTGAAGCTGGCCGACAGTGTGCGCAGCGTGCTTGCCAACTGCCTGACCCTGCTGGGCGTGGAAGCGCCGGAAAAAATGTAATTACTCCAAACGGGTCTGCACGCGCAGACCCGTTTTTTAATTATGAATAGTGTGTAAAAGGGGACGTAAACGGGAAATTCCCCTTGCAACCGGGGCACAAATCTTGTATAATACAACAAGTTGGTTACCCAGCAAAAACCCCAACGAATGAGAGGAATGAAACGACATGAGTGCATCCCGTGAAAAGAAATCCCGCCAGAATAAGGTGGAAGAACTGACCGAAAAGCAGGCTCTGGCCGCACAGCAGGCCGCCCAGGAAAAGCGCAAGAGCATCCTCTACACCGTGATCGGTGTGGTGTGTGCCGTGCTGGTGGCTGCCCTGCTGATTTGGAACTCCGGCCTGTTCCAGAACCGCGACGCCGTGAAGGTCAACGGTGAGACCTACACCACCGAAGAAGTGAACTACTTCTACAACAATATGTTGATGCAGTATTACTACTCCGCCATGCTCGGCTCTGCTGCCAACTATGATCCTCAGGTCGACCCGGCCGAGCAGGTCTATGACGAAGAGACCGGCAAGACCTGGCACGCGTTCTTCGTGGACGAGGCTGTGGACGACCTGACCGAGGTCAAGATTCTGGTGGCCAAGGCCGAGGCGGAGGGCGTGAAGCTGTCCGATGACGGCAAGCAGTACGTGAAGGAAAGCATGGATTCTCTGGCCTCTACCTCTGCCAACAGCGGATTCACCAGCACCACCGCTTACTTGAAGGCGGCCTACGGCAGCGGCATGAGCAAGGGCCTGTACAAGCAGCTGCTGACCGAGACCACTTTGGCCAGTGAGATGGCTGCTGACTACGCCGAGCAGCTGACCTACACCGACGAGCAGCTTGAGGAGCACTATGCCGAGCATGCCGACGATATGGACCTGTTCACCTACTCCTTTGCCAAGTTCTCCGGTGCCCCCGAAACCACCACCGATGAGAACGGCGAGAAGGTCGAGCCTACCGACAAGGAGAAGTCCGATGCCGAGGCGCACGCCTACACCAAGGCCGAGGCGCTGCGCGCCAAGCTGGCCGCCGGCGGCAACTTTGCCGAACTGGTGGCGGAACTGGCCGAGGATAAGAGCGTTACCTCCAACGAGAACGTGACCGCCAGCGGTGCCACCGTCCTGGCGGCGCTGGACAGCTGGCTGAAGGAAGACGGTCGTCAGACCGGCGACGTGGGTCTGGTCAAGCTGGATGCCGACTGCTACGTGGTCAAGTTCCAGGGCCGCGCCCGTGACACCGAGGTGGCCGGCGACGTGCGCCACATCCTGGTGGCTGCTGAGCAGGACGAGGGCGCTACCGAGCCTACCGAGGCCCAGTACGACGCCGCCAAGGCCAAGGCCGAGCAGATGCTGGCCGACTGGAAGGCCGGCGCCGCCACCGAGGACAGCTTTGCCGAGCTGGCCAAGGCCGAGAGCGCCGATCCCGGCTCCGCTGCCAACGGCGGTCTGTATGAGGACGTGTCCTCTGCCACCGGCTTCATCCCCGAGTTCACCGAGTGGGTCGTTGACCCCGCCCGTGAGGTTGGCGATACCGGTATCGTGAAGAATACCATGAGCTCCACGAAGGGCTGGCACATCCTGTACTACAGCGCCAAGGGCGAGCCTGTGTGGAAGACGACTGTGGAGGCCGAACTGGCCAACGAAGATACCACTGCCTGGCTGGACGAGCTGACCGCCTCCGCTCAGGTAGAGCGGCTCGAGGCTCTGAACAACCTGTAATGATCGTATAAAAGAGAGGCAAGCCATTGGCTTGCCTCTCTTTTTGTTATTATTTTTTGCGTTTTTTGTAGCGGTCCTCTTCGCTGTAGATGCAGCCGCAGTATTTTTGCATATACATCCCATGCTCCCGGGCAAAGTCCTGCCCATCCCGGAACAGGGGGCGGAAGTCCCGGTAAAGGAACTCCACGCCGTAATCTGCCGCCGCCTTACGGGCGATGGCGCAGATGGCCTCGTGGTCCTGATAGGGGCTGATAAGCAGGGAGGTGGTGAAGGCGGAATAGCCGTTTTCGGCGGCGTATTTGGCCGTGGCCTCCATCCGGCAGCGGTAGCAGTAGCCGCAGCGGTGCTCCGGGTCGGCAGCCACCGCGGACAGGAAGGGGCGCAGATCGTAGGTGCCGCCGATGACCAGCTTCATGCCGATCTCACGGGCGTAGTCCTCCAAGGTGTGCTTGCGGGCCTGATACTCCGTATAGGGGTGGATGTTGGGGTTGTACCAAAACCCCACCGGCTCGATCCCCTCCGCGCGCAGGGAGGCGATGGGCCGGTTGGCGCAGGGGGCGCAGCAGATGTGCATTAAAACGTGTTCCACAATACTCACTCCGGTCGGATGATATCGACAGTCAGGTCGTGTTTCAGGGCGTAGGCAAGGGTGCCGGCGGTCCCACCGCTGGGGATACCGTCGTACAGGGCGATGATACGGCAGGAGCGGTCCACCATGTAGCGGTTGCGGCGCATCATGCAGTTCCAGTCGTAGTGGTGCTGCACCATGGTCTCGAAATCGCATCGGTCCAAAAGCTCCGCCCGGCGCTGCCGCTCGGCGGCGGGCCAGCGGGTTGCCTGACTTTCGCAGGGGATGGCCCCCTCCACCGTGACACCGGGTCTGCGGTCCCGCAGGTCCAGAGCCGCACGGCAGAACAGCAGGTCGCCCCCCCGGGCCATGCCGCAGATGAAGTGGCGGCAGCCGGACTCGTAGGCCCGGTCCAGGGCGGCGGTTAGCTGGGTGAACACGGCAATACAGCGCGGGTCCCCCTCGTCCGCCCCCCAGGGCAGCTTGTCCGGCCGATGCCCGGTAAAGCAACAGGTATGTTCGCGGTCCATAGGCTGCCCTCCTTACTATAGTGTGGGACTATTGTAATCCATTCCCGGCGGGAAGTCAACCACAAAATAGAACATTCGTTTGACTTTTGCGGCGGATGGGTGTATGATAGGAAAAAACGAAAGGGGGCGCGGGGATGGAACGGGTCATTTTTCACTGTGATCTGAACTGCTTTTTTGCCTCGGTGGAGCTGTTGAGCCACCCGGAACTGCGCCACCTGCCCGTGGCGGTGTGCGGTGACCCGGCTCAGCGCCACGGCATCATTTTGGCCAAGAATGAGCCGGCCAAGGCCTTTGGCGTGAAAACGGCGGAGACCATCTGGCAGGCAAAGCGGAAATGCCCCGATTTGGTGCTGCTGCCCGCCCAACACCGGCTGTATGAGGAATATTCCCATAAGGTCAACGCCATTTACGAGCAGTACACCGACCTTGTGGAGCCTTTTGGCATCGATGAAAGCTGGCTGGACGTGACGGGGACGCTGCACCTGTTCGGCGGGGATGCCCGGGCTATGGCGGACCGCATCCGGGACCATATCCGGCAGGAATTGGGTCTGACCGTTTCGGTGGGGGTGTCCTTTAACAAGGTGTTTGCCAAGCTGGGCAGCGACTATAAAAAGCCGGACGCCACCACTGTGATTTGGCGGGAGGATGTGGAGCGCATCGTGTGGCCCCTGCCGGTGGGGGACCTGCTGTTTGTGGGCCGGGCGGCGGCGAGGGAACTGGAGCGCTACGGCGTGACCACCATCGGTCAGCTGGCTGCCTTTAACCGCGATGCTTTGGGGCAGCTGCTGGGGCAACATGGTCTGCAGCTGCACGACTACGCCAACGGCGTGGATGACAGTCCCGTGCGCCCGGCGGGGGAGTACGTGCCGCCCAAATCGGTGGGCAACGGCATGACCTTTCCGCACGATCTGGTGGGGGAGGAGGCGGTGCGCTCCGGTGTGACGGTGCTGGCTGATTCGGTGGCACACCGCCTGCGCGGCCATGATTTGAAGTGCACTACGGTGCAGGTGACTGTGCGCAGTCCGGAATTTCACGACCTCAGCCGTCAGCGGCGGCTGACCGCCCCCACGTTTGTGACCGCCGAGCTGGCCGACATGGTGATGGAGCTGATTCGGGAAAACTGGAATTTGACCGCCCCCATCCGGGCCATCACGGTAACGGCAGCCAACCTGATCCCGGCGGACCAGGCGGCGGAGCAGCTGGATCTGTTCGGCGCCGGGCAGGCGGCCCACCGGCGGGACAAGCAGGAGCGGCTGGGCCATACCCTTGACGAAATTCGCCACCGCTTCGGCGGCCATGCCATCGGCCCTGCCAGCGGCGTGGAGGGGGAGGAAGAATAAAAAAGCAGTCCCCGGGTGGGGACTGCTTTTATTTTTTTACATTTCCCGGCGGCCCTCCAGGGCGCGCATCAAGGTGGCGTCGTCGGCAAATTCCAAATGACTGCCTACGGGGATGCCGTAGGCAAGGCGGGTGACCTTGACCTGAAACGGCTTGAGCAGACGGGACAGATACATGGCGGTAGCCTCGCCCTCGGTGTCCGGGTTGGTGGCCATGATGACCTCGCTGACCGCACCGGAGGAAACACGCTCCACCAGCGATTTGATGTGCAGGTCGTCGGGGCCCACGTGGTTCATGGGGGAGATGACACCGTGCAGCACGTGGTACAGGCCGTTATACTCCCGGGAACGCTCCATGGCGATGACGTCCTTGGGTTCGGCTACCACGCAGATGGTGCTGCTGTCCCGGCGGGAGCTGGCGCAGATGGAGCAGGGGCCCTCACCCTGAGTCAGGTTCTGACACACGGGGCAGCAGCGGATGGTCTTCTTCGCCTGAGTAATGGCATGGGAGAAGTTGGCCGCCTCGTCCTCGGTCAGGGACAGAACGTAGAAAGCGAGCCGTTGGGCGGACTTGGTCCCCACACCGGGCAGGCGGGCGAACTGTTCTACCAGCGCCTCAAGAGCAGGGGGGAAGTACTGCATGGTACACCTCCGAAAAATGTAGATCAGCCGCGCAGGGTGCGGATGGCAGCCTCGATATCCGGGGCCCCGTAGACGGCGGAACCAGCCACCAGCACGTTGGCACCGGCCTCGATGACCAGGGGAGCGGTGTCGGGGGCGATGCCGCCGTCCACCTCCAGATCACAGGCGGGGTTGTACTTGTTGATGATCTCGCGGACTTCGCGGATGGTGTCCAGCTGGGCGGGCATAAAGGCCTGACCGCCGAAACCGGGCTCCACCGTCATGACCAGCACCAGGTCAAGATTCTCGATGTAGGGCAGAATGGCCTTGGGAGAGGTGATGGGGCGCAGAGCCACGGCCTTTTTCACCTTGCACTCGTCCATGATGCGCAGCGCCTCGGCAATGCGGGTGGGATGGTCGGCCTCCAGATGGATGCTCAGCAGGTCGGCGCCGGCCTTGGCAAACTGTTCCACGTAACGCACGGGCTTTTCGATCATCAGGTGCACGTCCAGGAACATATCGGTGCAGTTGCGCAGGGACTTGACCACAGGCATGCCGATGGACATATTGGGGACAAAGGCGCCGTCCATCACGTCCACGTGGATGTAGTCGGCGGTGGCGATCTTCTTCACGTCGCGCTCCAGATTGGCGAAGTCGGCGGAGAGGATAGAGGGGGCGATTTTGATCATGGTAACAGCTTCCTTTCGTAGTTGGTGGCCGGACAAGGGCCGGGGTGCATAGGATACAGGGCGCGGACAGTTGAGGCACGCCCTCAACGGTGACGTTGGGAACGGGCAGCTCCGGGTCAGCCCACGGACCGCTCGGCGGCCCGCAAGTCCGGCAGTCTGCCGCGCTTGAGATACCCGGCTGTCGGGGCGAATGCCCCGGCGGCCGGGAGATGTCACAGGATGATTTCCAACATTAGATGATACGCTTGCAGGCGAAAAAAGTCAATTGTTTCTGCCGTTAACCCGTGTAATTTTTGCCGAACACCCGGTCGTAGGTGATATACTCCATGCTCCGGGCGAAGGGGGTGATGTCGGCGGTCAGCTCCATGCCCAGCCGCACGTTGTAAACGGAGGTGACGGAATGGAAATCACGCAGCAGTTCCATGTAGGGCGTGCGGGCCATGCCGGTGGAGTGCGCCACGGTGTTGAGCAGGTTGTAGTCGCTGATGCGGTTGTTTGTGCGGGTGGGCAGCAGGCCGGTGTCCAGCTTGCGGTTGGAGTAGATGAGGAACGGCGTGGAGTACATACGATCCAGCTCGGCGGTATCCAGTCCGTCAAGGGAGTTGAACAGACCGCTTTCGTTATAGGCCAAATAGTTGCTGCCCAGGGTGGGCATATGGTCGCCGAAGAAGACCAGCACCGTGGGCCGCTCACGCGTGTCGATCCACGCGGCCAGCTCGCCCAGCATTTTGTCCGCGTCGTACAGACCCTGGGTGTAAGTGGTCAGGGCGGTGAGGGCCGGGGGACTGAGCCGGTCATTGGTCACCTCGATCTGCACCAGGGCGGGGTCAATGCCGTCGAAGGGCTGATGGTTCTGCATGGTGATGGCGAAGAGGAACAGGGGTTCCGCCGTGTTGTCGGCGCAGTGGGTGATGGCCCGCAGGGTGGACTCGTCGGTGACGAAGCCGCGCTTATACTCGGCGTAGATGGTGTTGGTGATTTCCTCCTGACCCCAGAACTGGTCAAAGCCGAGATTGCCGTAAGCGCTGCTGCGGGAGTAAAAATGCTTGTTGTACGGGTGCATGGCCACGGTGGTGTAACCGGCATCCCGGTAGTTGGATACGTAAGTGGAGATGGGCCGGGATACGTAACGGTAGGGGGTGGGCACGCTGGGGATATAGTCGCAGGTCAGACCGGTCAGAATGCCGAACTCCGGCCGGATGGTGCCGCCGCCGATGGCGGTGGTGTAAAGGCTGCCGCTGATGGTGCGGGGATGTTTCAGCAGGCGGTCATAGTTGGGCAGGGGATTTTTGGAAAATTCGGTGCCGGGCAGGATGCGGGCATCGAAAAAGCTCTCGCTCAAAATGACGATGACGTCGAACGGCTCCGCACCCTCCGCGGCGGGGACGGGGGCGTAGTCGGCCAGCATGGACTGCACGGTTTCCGCATCGTACCCCTCCGGCTCCTGCACGTTCAGACTGAGCAGATTGACGGTGAACGCGCCCACGAAGCCGTTGGCGGTGTAGTTGGAACTCTGCAGGGCGGAGTCAAAGAGGGACATATTGAATTTACTTAACATAACGTCGGCACGGTCGATGTCCCGGCAGGGCAGCCAAACCAACAAGCTGACCAGGATCACAGCCGGAAGGCGGATAAACCACTTCAGGGGAAGCCGGATATCGGTCAGGGCGAAAAAGACGACAAAAAGCAGCAAAATCAGGCAAAGAGGCAAAAAAAGCAGGGGCAGGCCACCGCTGATGAACTGGGACAGATTGCCGGCGTGGGTGACCATCATAATGTCCTGGGGAACGAAGGGATCGCCGTTGAGGGCAATTTTCGTATAGTTTACATAAGAACAAATAACGGAGATCAGGGCAAGCAGGCCGGCGGCGACCCAAACCCGGCGGAAGACCAGCAGCAGTACCACACTCAACAGGGTGGTGACCAGAATTTCGAAGCAGACCGCTCCGGGGAAGTTCTGCCAAAAGCTCCGCAGCAGGGTGAGGTGACCGCCGTAGTTCATGTAATCCATGACCAGCAGGCAGAACAGGGGGAAAAAGGGCGCACTCACCCAGGCCAGCACCCGGAGGGATCGCCGGGAGCGCAGAGCGGTCAGGGAGGTATGGAGTTTTTCACGCAGCTTGCCCATAGGCGTACCCCTTTCGGCTTGTGTATGCGAAGCGACTTTTATTATATCAAAAGGCGGGACGGAATGCAAATGGAGTGTTGGCTGCGTGTTGACGGGTGTAAAGATAGAAAAAGCTTGTGATAGGAGAGTTTGTATGGTACAATTTTACGCACGAAGAGAAAATGGATGGAGAGGGGACAGAACGATATGAAAAAGAAAATCTTCGGGTTTGTATTGAGCATCGTTATGGTGCTTGGAGTGTTGCCTGCCGTGGCGCAGCCAGTCAAGGCGGTAACCACTCCCATAACGCCGGATGATGTAACAGATATTATCACGAAATACAAAGATACTTTGGGTGGCTGTTGCGTAAAGTTTTGGAATACAAGTGGTGATAAGGCATGTACGGGAGAGCGTACGGCTCACAATGAGAGTGAAACTGGTTGTACTTCGAACGAGTTTGACGGAATTGCCTATGCCTTTCGTCAAAAAAATGGGAGTCCCATAAACGCTGAGAATTACAGAGGGCATACAGGAGGAACACAATGCTCGGGGTTTGCGGACTATTTGATGTACATGATTTACGGAACATATGATACCAACCTTTTTGAACTTAAAGTGGGGGATGAAATTGCAGGGCATGAGTTCAAAGCTGGAGACCTTGTGCGCGATTACGTGAACTGGCACAGCTTTGTCATCTACAAGGTGGAAGGCGATATGTTATACTACGCTGAATGCAATCATGGCGGATGTGGATGCATAGCCAGTAAACAAGGACGGAATTGTGTAATCTCGTTTTCTCGTTCGCAGACGAAAACAGCGCTGATAAATAGGCTGAAGAACGACCCATACAGTTTTGTTGTTACCCCCAAAGAAACCCTGCGCAAGGATGAACATGTGCATCATTATGAGTACGTTACGGGGTATGAGGCGGCACACCCGCACAAATGGTACCAAAAATGTTATTGCGGAGAATACAGATATACCGGTGCATATGAGACCGTTTCTTCTTGCGCGCAGTGTGTTCACGTGCACTCTTATAATCAATCCGTTACGGCACCTACCTGCACGGCAGGTGGCTATACCACCTATACCTGCACCTGTAGTCACAGCTACACCGGGAATGCAACGGCGGCGCTGGGGCACAGCTGGAACGATGGAAACATAACCACAGCAGCCGGCTGTACCACAGTGGGAGTGAAGACCTACACCTGCACCCGTTGCAGCACCACAAGGACGGAATTGGTGGCGGCCGTCGGTCACAGCTATCAAAGTGTTGTTACCGAGCCGACGTATGCTTTGGGCGGGTATACCACCCATACCTGTACAGCTTGCGGCCATTCCTATCGGGATGGACAGACCCAGCCGCTTAAACGCACCGGGACCTGCGGTGACGGACTGACCTGGGAACTGGGCGGGGGAACGCTTACTGTTAGCGGCGGCGGGAATATGTATAATTATAACAATGCAGCCAACTGCCCGCCCTGGTATGAGTATCGCACATCCATCCAAACGGTGGTGGTGGAATCTGGTGTTACCTCTGTTGGCTCTTTTGCGTTCTGCGGGTGTAGCAATTTGGTGTCGGTACAGCTTGCGGACAGCGTGACGCAGATTTCCAACGGGGCATTTTCTGGTTGCACCGGACTGAAACAGGTAAAGTTGCCAAACGCTGTTACGCAGATCGAAAGCGAGACATTTTTAAGTTGCGAAAATTTGGAATCGATCACGATTCCGGAGGGTGTTACCGCCATAGGTGAATTTGCCTTTGGCGATTGTTTAGCACTTAAGAGCATTACCATCCCCCGAAATGTTACAAGCATAGGATGGCGAGCGTTTAATAACAGTGGAATTGAAACCATTACCTTTACCGGAGAAGCGCCGACCTTTGATTCCAATGCTTTTAAGGACTTGACGGTGGTTGCATTTTATTCGGTAAAAAATTCCTCTTGGACCTCGGCTGTTCGGCAAAACTACGGCGGCTCGATTACTTGGGAGATACTGGATGCCACAGAGTTTTCCGATTGGAGTACCAGTGCGCCGCCTGCGGATGCGGCGGTTGTAGAGAGCAAAACGGTGTACCGCTACCGCAGCAAGCAGTGGAAGACCACTACGAACGCGACCCTTGCGGCACCGTGGATACAGTATGGTGGAGATACGGTGCAATACGGCCCGACATGGAGCCTGTGGTCGACAAACTATGCGGCCAAATCGGCAGTGCTTGATGTGGAAACAAAGACGCAATATCACTATTTTGCGTTTTATTCCGATAGCGATCGAAATCCATATACGCATGCTACAGATTTGACCAACCCTAAATTTGCTGAGATTTGGGTGGACAACGAGTTACCGTTCTACAAAAACTATGACAATATTGATCTGTGGGGGGATAGCACCACGAATGTCACTACAGATATGAACGGAGTGGAAAAAACGCACTTGATCAGCAAATGGATCAAGGTTAGGGGTACCAAAGCGGCCACCGGAACGAAATATGCCGGACAGGGCGCCGTTGATGCCGGGTATATGAGTGAAAGCGAGTGTGTGTATACTCGGACAGTCTACCGAACCCGTCCCATTACCACCACCCGTCAGTACTGGAAATGGAATGACTGGAGCGCAGATACCAACCCACTGAACTGGGCGGATTCGTTGCCGGCAAGCTGCGATGAGTATGAGAGCGCCACATTGTATCGGTACAAAGAGCAGTTATACACGGTTAACGCAGCGGAAACAGAGGGCGGAACCATAACGGTGGACAAGATTGGTGGCGCCGCGGGCGAAGTCGTGACGGTTACGGCCACACCGACCATGGGTTATGAACTGAAAGAAATCCTGGTTGATGGTCTGGCAATCGAGGGCAACACGTTTGTCATTACCGGCGATCATATAGTGAGCGCGGTCTTTGAGCCGATCATTTATACCATCGGTGCAGAAGGGGCTGCCAACGGCACAGTGATGGTGGATAAGGTCAGCGGCACGGCTGGCGCAATTGTCACGGTTACCGCTGTTCCTGCGGAAAACTATGTGCTGAAAGAAATTTTGGTTGATGGTCAGACAATCGTGGGCAATACGTTTGCCATTACCGGCGACCATGTGGTGAGTGCGATTTTCGTGCAGGAGGTCCATACGGTTACGGTAGGTTTTATTGCCAATGGCACGGTTGTTGCGGACAAGACAAGCGGACACGTTGGAGAGGTTGTTACCCTTGAGGTGGCATCTAATCCAGGATGTATGCTGAAACGGGTCCTTGTTGACGGCGTGCCGATTGGAGGGAACCGGTTTACGATTACCGGCAATCATGTGGTTACGGCTGTTTTTGTCGAAATTCCGCCGGTGAACGTCATTTATAAGACGGATGTGGCGAAGACTATCATAGTCAATGGCAAACAGGTCGAAATTTGCCGCTGGAACTGGATTCCTACTGATAAGTGAACAGGGTGCATTCATGCGTCCACCCCCGTGGTCCACTGGACCGCGGGGGTGTGCTTTTATGTGCTTTCTGCTCGCGAAACATTGACAATTCAGGCTAAAGCGGATATTATTATTTTTAATCTGTCTTGAATTGCACCAAGGAGTTGAATGTCATGAAAAAGACCTTTGTGAACAAGGCTCAGCTGGAGGCCATTGCCGCTGATTATCCCACCCCGTTTTACCTCTACGACGAGCAGGGCATCCGGGAAAACGCCCGCCGGCTGAACGCCGCCTTTGCCTGGAACCCCGGCTTTAAGGAGTACTTCGCCGTCAAGGCCACCCCCAACCCTCAGATTTTGAAAATCCTGCATGAGGAGGGCTGCGGCACCGACTGCTCCTCCCTGACCGAGCTTATCATGTCCGACCGCTGCGGCTTCAAGGGCGGGGAGATCATGTTCTCCTCCAACGACACCCCTGCCGAGGAGTTCAAGCTGGCTGCCGAGCTGGGCGCTACCATCAATCTGGACGATATCACCCACATCGACTTTTTGAAGGACACCATCGGCTATATCCCCAAGAAGGTCTGCTGCCGCTACAATCCCGGTGGTGTGTTTACCCTGGGCGAGAGTAAAGAGGGCTTTCAGGTCATGGACAACCCCGGCGACGCCAAGTACGGCATGACCCGTGAGCAGATCTCCGAGGCCTACAAGCGCATGAAGGAGCTGGGGGCTGAGGAGTTCGGCATCCACGCCTTCCTTGCCTCCAACACCCTGTCCAACGACTATTATCCCGCCCTGGCCCGCATCCTGTTCCAGCTGGCTGTGGAGCTGAAGGAGGAAACCGGCTGCCACATCACCTTCATCAACCTGTCCGGCGGCGTGGGTGTGCCCTATAAGCCCGAGCAGACCGAGAACGACATCGCCGTCATCGGTGAGGGCGTGCGGAAGGCGTATGAGGAAGTGCTGATCCCTGCCGGGATGGGCGACGTGTCCATCTGCACCGAGCTGGGCCGCTTTATGCTGGCTCCCTACGGCGTGCTGGTCACCCGGGCCACCCACGAAAAGCACACCTACAAGGAGTACATCGGTGTGGACGCCTGCGCGGCCAACTTGATGCGACCTGCCATCTACGGCGCCTATCACCACATCACCGTCATGGGTAAGGAGAACGAACCCTGTGACCACAAGTACGACGTGACCGGCGCCCTGTGCGAAAACTGCGACAAGTTCGCCGTGGACCGTATGCTGCCCAAGATCGACAAGGGCGACCTGCTGGTCATCCACGACGCCGGCGCCCACGGCCACGCCATGGGTTACCAGTACAACGGCCGTCTGCGCTCGGCGGAGATCCTGCTGCAGAGCGACGGATCCACCCGCCTCATTCGCCGGGCCGAGGTGCCGGAGGACTACTTCGCCACCGCCATTTGGGATTAAGGAGCCGTGCCGATGAACGTTGTCGGTCAGATCGCGCTGATTTTCGGCGTATGCCTTGCGGGAGAAGGAATCGCGGCTGTTCTGCCGGTGAAGTTCCCCGCCAGTGTCATCGCCATGATCTTGCTGGCAGGCCTGCTGCTGACCCGGGTGGTCAAGCCCCGGCACATCGAGGGCGTTTCCAAGGTGATGCTGGCCAATATGGCCCTTGCCTTCGTGCCGGCCTGTACCAGCGTGATGCAGCGGTTTGTTTACATAAAACCGTATTTGGTGCCCTTTTTGCTGATTTGCGTGGCCACCACCCCGGTGGTGTTTTTGGTCACGGCGTGGACGGTGCAGCTGGTGCTGAAGCTGCAGCGCAGAAAGGGGGCGGGCCGCGATGCTTAAGACTCTGGCCGCTACCCCCATGTTCGGGCTGACCCTGTCGGTGCTGGCGTTCTGCTTTGGCCGCTGGGTGCAGAAAAAGACCAAGTTCGTGCTGTGCAATCCCCTGCTGATCGCGGTGGCCTGCATCATCACGTTCCTGTCCGTCACCGGCATTCCCTATTCCGACTTCGCCAAAGGCGGCGACATCATCAACATGATGCTGGGTCCCGTGACCGCGGTGCTGGCGCTGAACGTCTACAACCAGCGCAGGGTGCTGGGTGAGTACTTTCTGCCGGTGCTCATCGGCTGCCTTGTGGGCAGCGCGGTCAGTCTGTTCGGTGTATTGGCCCTGTGCAAATTGATGCAGGCAGACCAAATGATGACCATGTCCATGATGCCGAAGAGCTGCACCTCCGCCATTGCCATCGCCATTGCGGAAAGTCACGGCGGAGATGCGGGTATTGCCTCCGCCGGCGTGCTGGCGGCGGGACTGACCGGCGCGGTGTTTTCGCCGCTGTTCGTTAAGCTGTTCAAAATCAAGGACCCGGTGGCCCAGGGGTTGGGCATCGGTGCCTGCAGCCACGCTTTGGGCACCACCAAGGCCATGGAACTGGGACAGATCCAGGGCGCCATGAGCAGCATCGCCATTTGCGTGTGCGGTATTATTTCCAGTATTTTGGCACTATTTGTGTAAAGGAGAATCGTTATGACTGCTTATCAGGAAGAATTTATTACCTTTATGGTGCGCTCCGGTGTGCTGACCTTTGGTGACTTTACCACCAAGTCCGGCCGCAAGACCCCCTACTTCATCAACACCGGCAACTACAAGACCGGTGCCCAGGCCGCCCGTTTGGGCGACTACTACGCCGCCTGCATTCAGGAGAACCTCCCTCAGGGCATCACCGCCCTGTTTGGTCCCGCCTACAAGGGCATTCCTCTGGCGGTGACCGCCGCTGCATCCCTGTACCGCAACTACGATCGCGACCTGCCCTACTGCTTCAACCGCAAGGAGGTCAAGGACCACGGCGAGGGCGGCTCCATGGTGGGCTACAAGCCCCAGGACGGCGACGACATCGCCATCATCGAGGACGTGGTTACCGCCGGTACCGCCGTGCGTGAAACCATCGAATTGTTCAAGCACGTGGCCGACGTGAATCTGAAGGCGCTGTTTGTCTCCGTGGACCGCATGGAGCGGGGCACCGGCGACTGCACCACTCTGGACGAGCTGCGCCGTGACCACGGCATCGCCGTTTACCCCATCGTCACCGTGCGTGACATTATCGCATACCTCCACAACCGTCCCGTGGACGGCAAGGTCTACATCGACGACGAGATGAAGGCCAAAATGGAGGCCTATCTGGCCGAGTACGGCCCCCGCGGCTGACGGAAGAGGTGTTCCATGGCAGCGCAGGACGGAAAACTGCATAGCGGGCATCGCAGTCGGGTCAAGCAGGAATTTCGTCAGCGGGGCCTTGATGCTCTGCCCGAGCATCGCGTACTGGAACTGCTGTTGTTCTATGCCATCCCGCAGGGGGACACCAATGCCCTTGCCCACCGGCTGATCGAGCAGTTCGGCTCCCTGTCCGGGGTGCTGGATGCGTCGATCGAGGATCTGTGCGCCGTACCGGGAGTGGGGGAACATACCGCGACCCTGCTGCGTATGATACCCGGTCTGTGCGGGCGCTACGTAGCAAGCCGTAGCCGCGTGGACGGCATTGTGGACAGCTCTGCACAAGTGCGTGAGGTGCTGGAACCCTACTTCTTCGGCGCCCGCAACGAGATGGTCTATCTGCTGTGTCTGGACGGCAAGCACAAGGTGCTTGGGGTCCGGAAGATCACCGAGGGGTCGGTCAACGCCGCCGAGGTGACCACCCGCCGCATCACGGAGGAGGCCATGAGCCTGCGTGCCAGCGCGGTCATTTTGGCCCACAACCACGTCAGCGGCCTGGCGCTGCCTTCCCGGGAGGACCAGTCTACCACCCAGTACCTCAAGCAGGTGCTGGCGCCCATCGGCATCGAACTTTTGGACCATGTGGTGTTCTGCGATGACGATATGGTGTCCATGCGGGAGAGCGCTATGATTTGAAAACGGACGGTCCGGATCCGCTTTGCGGGTCCGGACCTTTTGTGGTATTTTACCGAAACGGACCGGACTTTTCGCAGCTTGGTCTGCGCTTGTTCCAAATGTGGTAAAAGGCCGGAAATGCCGTTGACTTTATCGTAGTGATGTGCTAAACTGATGAAGTGATTTTCCGTGAGGAGGGTATATCCATGCCGAAAAACGAAATTCGATACGCGAACGATTTATATAAAGCCATTTTGTGCCTGGAAACGGAGGATGAGTGCAAGCGGTTCTTTGATGACGTTTGCACCATTCAGGAGATCGAGGCTATTGCCCAGCGGCTGGAGGTGGCGAAAAAGCTGTATGAGGGCAAGCGCTATGCCGAGGTCAATCAGCTGACCGGCGCCAGCACCGCCACCATCTGCCGGGTGAGCAAGAGCCTGAACTACGGCGACGGCGGCTACCGTACCGTGCTGGAGCGCTGCGCCAAGGAGGGCTGACCATGTTTGACGAGAGCATTCTGAAAAGTGAAGAGCGGGTGATATTCGCTCTGCGCAGCCTGTACACCGAGCAGGGATACCGCCAATTTAAGATGAACAAGTTTGAGGAGTATGACCTGTACTCCAAGAACAAGGATTTTTTGGTGTCCGATTCGGTCATTACTTTTACCGATACCAACGGAAAACTCATGGCTCTGAAGCCTGACGTGACCCTGTCCATCATCAACAACATGGTGGATGAGGGCGGCGTACAGCGCTACTATTACAACGAGAACGTCTACCGCGTGTCCGCCAACTCCCGCAGTTATAAGGAGATCATGCAGACCGGTCTGGAGTGCATTGGCGACATCACCGATGCCGACGTGTTTACGGTGGTGGAGCTGGCGCTGAAAAGTTTGGAGGTCGTGGGGGATGGGTTCGTGCTGGACTTGTCCCACGTGGGCCTTGTGCAGGCCCTGATGGAAGAGTATGAAGTTGCCCAGTCCCTGCGGGACAAATTGCTGCAGGCCCTGACCGAGAAGAACGAGGGCCTGTTGGAGTCCTGCTGCAACGCGCGGCAGCTGGAGGTCATGCGGTGTTTGGTGAAGTCCTACGCGACCACCGACGAGGCGGTGACGGCTATCCGCAGCTACGCCTGGCGGGAGGCGTCTGCCAAGGCGGTGGGCGAGCTGGAGGCCATCTGTAAGTATGTGGAGTCCATCGGTTACGGCAAAAACATCCGGCTGGACTTCTCCCTGGTCAACGCCACCGGCTACTACAGCTCCATCATCTTCAAGGGCTTCGTCAGCGGCATTACCTCCCGGGTGCTGTCCGGCGGGCGCTACGATATGCTCATGCGCAAGATGGGCAAGCAAGCCGGGGCCATCGGCTTTGCCGTCTATCTCGATGCCATTGAGCAGCCTTTGTGCAAACCCGAATTTGCCGGCAATAAGCAGTTTATCAACATCGCCCTGCCCAAGGGCCGTCTGGGTGAGAAGGTCTACGATATGTTTGAGAAGGCCGGTTTCCCCTGTCCCACCATCAAGGAGCCCAACCGCAAGCTGATTTTTGAAAATGCGGAGCTGGGCCTGCGCTTTTTCTGGGTCAAACCCTCCGACGTGGCCATCTACGTGGAGCGGGGTGCGGCCGATATCGGCGTGGCGGGCAAGGATATCCTGCTGGAGTACGAGCCGGACGTATTTGAACTGCTGGACCTGAACGTGGGCAAGTGCCGCATGGCGGTGGCGGCCAAGGCCGACTTTGCGGATGACCCCTCGTCCACTTTGCGCGTGGCCACCAAGTTCGCCAATATCGCCCGCAAGTACTACGCATCCCGCAGCCGGGACATCGACATCATCAATCTGAACGGCTCCATCGAAATTGCCCCCATTCTGGGCCTGTCCGACGTTATCGTGGACATTGTGGAAACGGGAAAGACCTTGGTGGAGAACGACTTGCAGGCCTTTGAGACCATCGTGCCCATCAGCGCGCGGCTCATCGCAAACAAGGCCAGCTTCAACTTCAAAACCGAACAGATCGAGCGGATCCGCGCCGGTCTGCAGCGGGAGGTAAAGACCAATGATTAAGATCATGGAATATGGTCAGGTGGCCCGGGACGAGATCTTTGCCCGGCAGGAGAGCAACGTGGACGTGTCCGCTATCGTGGCCGACATCATAGATAAGGTGCGTGCCGGCGGCGACCGGGTGGTACTGGACTACTGCAAGCAGTTTGACAAGGCCGACCTGACCGCCCTTGAGGTCACGCAGGCGGAAATTGACGAGGCCTTTGAGGCCGTGGAGCCCAAATTTTTGGACATCCTGCGCACCGCTGCCGACAACATCCGGGACTTTCACAGGCGGCAGATCCGCAACGGCTTTATCATCAACGACAAGGACGGCATCGTCACCGGACAGAAGGTGACCCCCATTGAAAAGGTGGGCCTGTACGTCCCCGGCGGCACGGCGGCCTATCCATCCACCGTGCTGATGGACAGCATCCCCGCCAAGCTGGCCGGCTGCCGTGAAATTTGCATTGCCACGCCCCCGGGAGCGGACGGCAAGATCAACCCCGTTATCCTGGCGGCGGCCAGGATCGCCGGCGTGGACCGCATCTTTAAGATGGGCGGCGCCCAGGCGGTTGCGGCTTTGGCCTACGGCACCGAGAGCGTGCCCAAGGTGGACAAGATCGTAGGCCCCGGCAACGCCTTCGTGGCGGAGGCCAAGCGGCAGGTCTTTGGCCGGGTGGCCATCGACATGATCGCCGGCCCCAGCGAGATACTGGTCATTGCCGACGGCAACAGCAACCCCGCCTTCGTGGCGGCGGACCTGCTCAGCCAGGCGGAGCACGATAAGATGGCCAGCGCCGTGCTGGTCACCGACAGCCGGGAATTGGCCGACGCCGTGGCACAGGAGATCGAAGTACAGCTGGAGCGGCTGCCCCGGCGTGACATTGCCCGCGCCTCCATCGACAACAACGGCAAGATCATCGTGGCGGACAATTTGGATGACGTATTCGCCGTGGCAAATGAAATTGCTCCCGAGCATCTGGAACTGTGTGTGGACGATCCCTTTGCCTATCTGGACAAGGTGGAAAACGCCGGCAGCATCTTCATGGGCCGCTACTGCCCGGAGGCGCTGGGTGACTACTACAGCGGCGCCAACCACACCCTGCCCACCTCCGGCACCGCCCGGTTCTCGTCCCCCCTGTCGGTGGACGACTTCGTGAAGAAGACCCAGTACACCTACTATACCAAGAACGCTCTGCTGCGCGTGGCGGAGGACATCGCCTACTTTGCCGAACAGGAGGGCCTGTCCGCCCACGCGCGAAGCGCCACCATCCGGTTGGGAAGTGAAAACGAATGAGCCAATTTCTGAAACCGCGGTTTGCCGCCCTGAAGGAGTACACCCCCGGCGAGCAGCCTCAGGACAAGCAATACATCAAACTGAACACCAACGAGTCGCCCTACCCCCCCTCGGACAAGGTGGTGCAGGCGGTGAACGCCGGGCAGGTCCGGGACCTGCGGCTGTACTGCGACCCCGACTGCACCAAACTCAAACAGGCCATGGCCAAGCGGTTTGGAGTGGGGGAGAATAACATATTTCTATCCAACGGCTCGGATGACATTTTGAACTTCTGCTTCATGGCCTACGGCGAAAAGGGTGCGGCCTTTGCCGACATTACCTACGGGTTTTATGAGGTGTTTGCCAAGCTCCACGGCGTGGAAGCGGACATCGTCCCCCTGAAGGAGGACTTCAGCCTTGACGTGGAGGCGTTCAAGGGAAAGAATAAGCTGGTGGTCATCGCCAACCCCAACGCCCCCACGGGCCTGTATCTGGACGTGGACACCATCGAGCGCATCGTGAAATCCAATCCCACGTCCGTGGTCGTAGTGGACGAGGCCTACGTGGACTTCGGCGGCGAGAGCTGTTATAAGCTCATCGAACACTACGACAATCTGGTGGTGTGTCAGACCTTCTCCAAGTCCCGCAGTTTGGCGGGCGGGCGGCTGGGTTTTGCCTTCGCCTGCCCGGCGCTGATCGCCGATTTGGAAAAAATCAAGTACTCCACCAATCCCTACAACATCAACCGCCTGACCCAGGTGGCCGGCCTTGCGGTCATGGAGGACGACGGCTACTACATAGACAACTGCCGCCGCATCATGGAAAACCGCGCCTTTGCGGTGGAGCAGCTGAAGGGCCTTGGCTTTGAGGTGCTGCCCTCCAAAGCGAACTTCATCTTCTGCCGCAGCGATTGCATTGGCGGCAAGCAGCTGTATCAGCAGCTGAAAGAAAAAGGCATTTTGGTGCGCCACTTTGATAAGGCGCGCATTTCCGACTACGTCCGCATCACCATCGGCACCCGGGAACAGATGGGTGCCCTGGTGGACGCGGTGCGGGGTCTGTTAGGAGAATGAGTATGAGAACGGCTGAACTGAAACGAACCACCAAGGAGACCGATATTTGGCTCCGGCTGAATGTGGACGGCTCCGGTGAGAGCAAAATCGACTCCGGCTGCGGCTTTCTGGACCATATGCTGACCCTGTTTGCCAAGCACGGGCGGTTTGACCTGGATGTTGCCTGCAAGGGCGACACCTACGTGGACTACCACCACACGGTGGAGGATATCGGCATCTGTCTGGGTAATGCCTTCGCCGAAGCCCTGGGGGAGAAACGGGGCATCATCCGCTACGGTGATACCACCCTTGCCATGGACGAGAGCCTGATTTTGACCGCCGTGGACTTCTCCGGCCGGGGCGGGTGCTATTACGCGCTGAACATTCCCGCCCAAAAGGTGGGGGATTTCGACACGGAGCTGTGCGAGGAATTTTTCATCGCCTTTGCCCGCCAGGCGGGTCTGACCCTGCACCTGCGGCAGCTGGCGGGAAGCAATTCCCACCATATCATTGAGGGAACCTTCAAGTCTGTGGCCCGCAGCCTGAAAAAGGCGGTGGCCATCGACCCGGCCTTTGCCGACGAGGTGCCCTCCACCAAGGGAGTACTGTAATGATAGCTATCGTTGACTACGGCGTGGGCAACCTGTTTTCGCTGGTGTCCTCCCTGCGGGCCATCGGGCAGCAGGCCGAGGTGACAAGCGACCCTGCCGTCATCGCCGCCGCCGACCGGGTCATTCTGCCCGGCGTAGGCGCTTTTGGCGACGCGGTGGAAAAGCTCGATGCCAGCGGCCTGCGGGACGTGGTGCTGGACTGCGCCGCCGCCGGCAAACCCCTGATGGGCATCTGCCTTGGTATGCAGATGCTGTTTGAAAAGAGCTTTGAGTTCGGTGAGCACGCCGGCCTTGGCCTGTTGAAGGGCGAGGTCGTCCCCATGGAGGGGCGGCTGCCCACCGGGCTGAAGATCCCCCACATCGGCTGGAACGCCCTGCGGTTTGAAAAGGAAAGTCCTCTGTTCAAGTACATCAGGGAGGGGGACTGCGTGTACTTCGTCCACTCCTTCTACGCCGAGGGCTGTGCCGACAGCCTGATCGCCGACACTGAGTACGGCAGACCCATCACCGCCGCGGTGCAGCGGGGCAACGTGTTCGGCTGCCAGTTCCACCCGGAGAAGAGCGGTACCGTGGGACTGAATATTCTGAAAGCCTTTTGTGAGGTATAAGTATGGAACTGTTTCCCGCCATTGACCTGTATGAGGGTAAGGCTGTTCGCCTTTACAAGGGCGACTATAACAATATGACCGTGTACAGCCACGATCCCATTGAGATCGCCCGGGACTTCGTGGCCTGCGGCGCCAAGAATATCCACATGGTGGACCTGGAGGGCGCCCGGGACGGCACCACCCCCAACCTGCCCATTGTGGAGCAGATCGCCAAAGAAACGCCCCTGTTCACCGAGATCGGCGGCGGGATCCGCAGTCTGGACACGGTGAAGACCTATATCGAGGCCGGGGTGGACCGGGTGATTTTGGGCACCGCCGCCGTCACAGACCGGGACTTTTTGCTGGCCGCTCTGGACCGCTACGGCGACAAGATCGCCGTGGGCGTAGACATCAAAGACGGCTACGTGGCCATCAAGGGCTGGCTGGAGAAGTCCCAACATACCTGCTTTGACTTCTGCCGGCAGATGCAGGACATCGGCGTGAAAACCATCATCTGCACCGATATCTCCAAGGACGGCGCCATGCAGGGTACCAACGTGGAACTGTACCGCCAGCTGAACGGGCAGTTTGATATTGCCTTTACCGCATCCGGCGGTGTGTCGGGGCTGGGGGACATCGTGGCCCTGCGGGACATGGGTATGTCCGCCGCCATCATCGGCAAGGCCTACTACATCGGTGCCATTGACCTGCGCCAAGCTTTGGAGGTGGCCAAATGATCACCAAGCGCATCATTCCCTGCCTGGACGTAAAGGATGGAAGGGTTGTAAAGGGAATCAACTTTGCAAATCTGAGCGACGTATCCTCCCCGGTGGAGCTGGGCAAATACTACAGCGACTGCGGGGCCGACGAGCTGGTGTTTTACGATATCACCGCCTCCAGTGAGGGGCGAAAGCTCTTCACCGACATTCTCCGTCAGGTGGCGGAGCAGATTTTCATTCCCTTGACCGTGGGCGGCGGCATCAACACCATCGAGGACTTTGACCGGGTGCTCAAGTGCGGCGCGGACAAGGTCAGTGTCAACTCCGGTGCCATCCGAAACCCCGACCTCATCGGTCAGGCGGCGGAGAAGTACGGCAGCCAGTGTGTGGTGCTGTCGGTGGACGTCAAGCGGGTGGACGGCGAATTTCGTGTGTTTGCCAAGGGTGGCCGGGAGGACACGGGCATGGAGGCCATCGGGTGGATCCGGGACTGCGTGGCCCGGGGTGCCGGTGAGGTGGTGGTCAACTCCATTGACACCGACGGTGTGAAGGGCGGCTTTGACATCGAACTGCTGAAAATCGTGGAAGCCGCCGTGGACGTGCCGGTCATTGCCTCTGGCGGTGCCGGAAGCATCGAGGATTTCATCACCCTCTTCCGGGAAATTCCGGATATGGACGCGGGCCTTGCGGCCTCCATCTTCCACTTCGGGCAGGTGAAAATCGCTGACCTGAAGCAGGAGCTGCACAAAGCCGGCATTGTGGTAAGACTATAAACGGGAAAGGACGAATGACCGTGATCAATATCGAAGAACTGAAATTTGACGAAAAGGGCCTGATCCCCGCCGTGGTGGTGGACAGCCTTTCCAAGAAAGTGCTGACCGTTGCCTATATGAACCGGGAGAGTCTTGGCATCTCTATGGAGAAGGGGCTGTGCTGCTTCTACAGCCGCTCCCGGCAGGAGCTGTGGCTGAAAGGCGAGACCAGCGGCAACTTCCAGCACATCGTGTCCATCACCGCCGACTGCGACAAGGATGCGTTGGTGGTCATGGTGGAAAAGGACGGCCCCGCCTGCCATCTGGGTACCGACAGCTGCTTCAACTACCCCGTCTATCAAAGCGAGGAACTCAACGAGTTCTCTCTGGACGGCCTGTACGACCTGCTGGTGTCCCGCAAGGAGTTGCTGCCCGAGGGGTCCTACACCACCTACCTGTTCCAGAAGGGCATCGATAAGATTTTGAAGAAGGTGGGCGAGGAGTGCACCGAGGTCATCATCGCCGGTAAGGCCGACGACAAGAAGGAAACTGTCTACGAAATTGCCGACCTTGCCTACCACGTCATGGTCATGATGGTGGAGATGGGCATCAGCGTGGACGATGTGCGCCGGGAGCTGGCCAGCCGCCACGTCATCGACCACAAGGTCAAACAGGAGAAGATGACGGGCAATGGTTAAGTCGAATTTTCACACCCACACTCGCTACTGCGACGGAAAAAACACCCCGGCAGAGATGGTGAGGGCTGCAATGGGAAAAGGCTTTACACACCTTGGATTCTCTGGTCATAGCTACCTTGAGGTGGATCGATCTTTTGCCATGAACGATGAGGATCAGCGCAACTACTGGAATGACATTCACGCTCTGAAGGAACAGTACCGCGGCAAGCTGGAAATCTTCTGCGGACTGGAGCAGGACTGCTATTCCGACCCGCCTAAGCTGGCCTATGACTACCTCATCGGCTCCGTTCACCACATCAAGAAGGGGGAGGAGTACCCCCAGGTCGATGGCTCGCTGGAGATGGTGCAGAAGCAACTGGATACGTGGTACGAAGGTGACTTTGATGCCTTTGCCAAGGACTACTTTGAGGTGGTGGGTAACGTGCTGGAGATGACCCATGCGGACATCATCGGGCACATCGACCTTGTGCTGAAGCACTGCGAGAAGACCGGCTATCAGCCTACCGCCAACTTTTTGGACTATGCCCAGGGGGCGGTGCGCAAGCTGCTGCCCTGCGGCAAGCCCTTTGAGATGAACACCGGGGCCATGGCACGGGGTCACCGCACCACGCCCTATCCTCATCCCGACATTCTGCGGATGATTTACGAGGGAGGCGGCCAAATCATGCTCAACGCCGACTGCCACGACGCCGCCAGGCTGGACTGCGGATTGGAATTGTGCGCCCAAATGGCCCGGGACGTGGGCTTCCGGGAACACGTTATCTTCACCCAACGAGGGTTTGAACCCGTGGAATTGTAATAGGAAACGCCCTGTCATTTCTGACAGGGCGTTTTTGCGTAAAAAAGTTAATTTCTTTCAAGGGTAAAACTATTTTACTTATATAAAATGTGTGATATAATAATATACCAAAATTCACAAAAGCTCTTGAAATCGAACAAATATTCTAGTAAAATGAATGGACCAGGGAACGGAAGTCCCCTGACCCATTGGGAAGGCTTACTTCAGGAACACCTCGATGACGGGGATCAGGGTATCCGGCTTCATGGGGGGCAGATTGAAGTACAGGCAGTTGGCATCGTCCGGCTCACCGTCCAGGATGTCCCGGTTGCGGGTGCCGCCGGCGTAGTAGCGCAGCTCACTGCCGTCGTGGAGGAACTGGGCGTACTCCACCTTGTCCACCAGACCGGGAACGGTCAGCACAGGGAAGGGGTACTCCTTCAGGTGGATGTACAGGCGTTTGCCGTCCACGCTTTGGGTCAGGGCGGTGCCGTTGGGGGCCTTGAACTCCGGCTCGGCCATGGTGCAGCCGTGGATGGAGCGGGCGTTGAGCCGCATCCAGTCGGCGTAGACCTGCATGGACGTCTCGGCCCGGCGGTCCAGACAGCCGCGGGCGGTGGGGCCCACGTTCATAATGAGGTTGCCGCCCAGGGCCACGGTGTTGATCAGCAGGTTGATGAGTGTCTCCGGGTCCTTCCAGGTCATCTCATCACGGAAGTAACCCCAGGAGCCGGAGAAGGTCTGGCAGGACTCCCAGACTACCAACTCGCCGGTTTTGGGGTGGCGGGGCCACTCGGTGGGCTGGATCTGCTCGGGGGTGAACAGATCCTGCTCGATGTCGGCCCGGTTGTTGATGATGATGTTGGGCTGCAGAGAACGGACGGTCTCGATGAGTTTTTCCGACTCCCACTGCTCCTTGCCCTTCAGACCGCGATTCTGCATCCAGGGGAAGAAGTTTTGGCCGCTGTAAGAGGGGGTAAAGCTGCTCTCACTGGGGTAGGAGAAATCCATCCACAGAATGTCGATCTGACCGTAATTGCTCATCAGCTCGGTGAGCTGATCGCGCATGTACTGGGCGTAGATGCGGATATCGCGGCCCTTGTCCTGCTGTTCGGCATCGGCATCTAGACGGCGGGGGTGGCTGCGGTCAATGGTGAAGTGGGGATGGTGCCAGTCCAGCAGGGAATAATAAATGCCGATGCGCAGACCCTCGGCTCGGAAGGCATCCACGTATTCCCGAACCAAGTCCCGGCCGCAGGGGGTGTTGGTGGATTTGTAGTCGGTGTATTTGCTGTCGAACAGGCAGAAGCCCTCGTGATGCTTGGCGGTGAATACCGCGTACTTCATGCCGGAGGCCCTGGCCAGACGAGCCAGCTCTTTGGCGTCGAACAGATCGGGGTCGAAGTGGTCGAAGTATTGGTCGTATTTTTCCTCGGAGATCCGCTCCCGGGTCTTGATCCACTCGTGCCGGGCGGGCAGGGAGTACAGGCCGAAGTGAATGAACATACCGAACCGGTCCAGGGTGAACCAGGAAGTGTCACCGGGGGTTTTCATGGTTTGATAACTTGACAAAGGGAACACGTCCTTTCTCTTTTTTGCCATTCTAGCACGAAAAAACAGGAAAAAACATGGGGATATGCCGGAAAAACATGGAGGTTTGGGTGATGAACACAACATTTCAGGATATGCTGGACAGCTTTCATAAGATTTCTCCCCGCATTTCTGAGCTGCGCTATGTCAAACTGGACAGCAGTTGGCACCACGAGATGCCCTACACGACCCCGGAGTCCCGCATTTACTATATCTGCAAGGGTGAGGCGGACATTACCTGCAACGGAAAACCCTACCATATGACCCCGGGGAATATTTACTTTCTCCCTGCCGGTTCCAACTATACCTACCGTTGTGAAACGTCTATGGAAAAACTGTTTCTCCACGTCAGTATGCTGCGGCGCAACGGCTACGACTTGTTCAATCAGGTGAAAGAGTGCGTGGTGCTGACGGACCGGAAACAGGAGATTGACCGCCTGTGCCGGTGCGTAGATGCGGCGGATCTGCACAGCGTGCTGGTTTTGAAGGCGCATTTGCACGCGCTGATGCTGGAAGTGATGGAGCGGGCCGGCGTGGAGCTGGGACAGCCGGAAGCCTATACCGCCCTGACATACCGGGCAATTGAGTATATTGAAAATCACTTGCGCTGCGGACTGACCCTTGAGCAGGTGGCCAAAGGGCTGCAGGTGCCGCAAAGCCGGTTGGTACAAACCTTCCGTAAGGATATGGGCGTAACCATGGGCAAATATATCACCGACCGCCTGATGTGTGCGGCGGAAGCGGTTCTGCGTACCGGGGATGAAAGTATCCACGCCGTCAGTGAACGGTTCGGATTCTGTGACCAGTTTTATTTTTCACGGAAATTTACGGATTACTTCGGTGTGGCCCCTCAAAAGTACCGACGGCGGAGCAGGCCGGGGCGGACGAAGGCCCCGATCTGATGGAGAAACACATAAGAAAGTAAACGAGAAATGGGTGGTTTTGTGGCGGTGTACAATATGTTGAAAGCGTTTAACGACATTTCCCTCAGTGTGTCCCAAATGCGCTACGTAAAGCTTGACAAACGCTGGCACAGCGACTTTGCCCGGGTGACCTTCTCCAGAATTTATTATGTGTGCAAGGGAGAGGGGAATGTCGTCTGCAACGGCACGCCCTATCACCTGACACCGGGGAACATTTACTTCGTGCCCGCGGGGGCGGACTTTTCCTACTCCTGCGAATATATGGAAAAGCTGTACATCCACGTCAGTGTCCTGCAGAACAAACGCTATGATCTGTTCTCCCGGCTGAAGGAATGCGTGGTGCTGCCCGGACTGCCGGCGGAGGAGTTCAAACGACTGTGCCGCTGTGCCGGCTCGGCGGACGCCAACGACATGATCTATCTCAAGTGCCATCTGCACACCCTGCTGCAGCAGGTGGTGGAAACGTCCGGGGTGGATCTGGGCCAGCCGGAGGTCTACGCGCCCCTGACCGAGTGGGCGCTGGAGTACATCGAGGATCACCTGCACTGCGGCCTGACGGTGAAACAGGTTGCGGAGGGGGTTCGGGTGTCGGAGGACCGGCTGCAGAAAGTGTTTCGGCAGGACGTAAAGACCTCGGTGGGACGCTATATTACCGAACGGGTGCTGTACGCGGCGGAAGAACGCCTGCGCATCAGCGACGACAGCGTGCGTGACATCAGTGAGTGGCTGGGATTTTGCGACCAGTTTTACTTCTCACGCCGCTTTGCCGACTACTTTGGGGTGTCTCCCCGGCGATACCGCAAATTTATCAGTATGGGTCAGCCCATCGAAGTGGATTGACCCGCTCGCATTCCAACGGAACAGGAGGTGAGGATATGGAGCAGCAAATACCCTTCCGGGTGGTGTCCGACTATCGGCCCGCCGGCGACCAGCCACAGGCCATCGAGGCGCTGGCACAGGGGATCGAGCTTGGCTTGGACGAGCAGACCCTGCTGGGCGTGACCGGCTCGGGCAAGACCTTTACCATGGCCAAGATCATCGAAAAGGTCCAGCGGCCCACCCTGGTGCTGGCCCACAATAAGACGCTGGCGGCACAGCTGTGCGCCGAGTTCCGTGAGTTCTTCCCGGACAACGCGGTGGAGTATTTCGTGTCCTATTACGATTACTACCAGCCGGAGGCCTATATCCCTCACACCGATACGTTCATCGAAAAGGACTCGTCCATCAACGACGAGATCGACCGCCTGCGCCTGTCAGCCACCGCCTCCCTGATGGAGCGGCGGGACGTCATCGTGGTGTCCTCCGTCTCCTGCATCTACGGCTTGGGTGAGCCGGCGGACTTTGCCAAAATGATGGTGTCCCTGCGTGTGGGCAGTGTCATCAAAATCGAGGACCTGCTGAAAAAACTGGTGGATATCCGCTACGAACGCAACGACATCGCGTGGGAGCGCAACAAGTTCCGTGTCCGGGGCGACACGGTGGAGATCTGGCCCGCCTACTGGAAGGATACCGCCCTGCGGGTGGAGTTCTTCGGGGACGAGATCGACCGCATCAGCGAAGTGAACGTGGTCACCGGCGCGCCCATCCGGCGGCTTATCAATGTCCCCGTCTGGCCCGCCACCCACTACGTCACCCCCAAGGAGAAGATGGACGCCGCCATTCAGGAGATCTACCGTGAGATGGAGGAGCGGGTGGCATTCTTTGAGTCCACCGACCGCCTTGTGGAGGCACAGCGGCTGAAACAGCGCACCATGTACGACATTGAGATGATGCAGGAGCTGGGCTACTGCTCCGGCATCGAGAACTACTCCCGGGTCATTGACGGCCGGCCCGTGGGGTCGCCGCCCCACACTCTGCTGGACTACTTCCCGGAGGATTTCGTGCTGTTTATTGACGAGAGCCACGTGACCCTGCCCCAGGTGCGGGCCATGTACAACGGCGACCGGGCGCGGAAGAACAGTTTGGTGGAGTACGGGTTCCGACTGCCCTGCGCCTACGATAACCGACCCCTGAAATTTGAGGAGTTTGAGGACCGGGTACACCAGCGGGTGTACGTGTCCGCCACCCCCGGGGACTACGAGCGGGAGCGGTCGGGGCAGATCGTGGAACAGCTCATCCGTCCCACCGGCCTTTTGGACCCGGAGGTGGAGGTACGGCCGGTGGCCGGGCAGATCGACGACCTGATGGCCGAAATTCACGAGCGATCCCAACGGGATGAGCGGGTGCTGGTCACCACCCTGACCAAGAAGATGGCGGAGGATCTGACCGCCTTTCTGCAGAACGCGGGTGTCCGGGTGCGGTATATGCACCACAGCGTGGACACGGTGGAGCGCATGGAGATCATTCGGGATCTGCGTCTGGGCAAGTTCGACGTGCTGGTGGGCATCAACCTGCTGCGTGAGGGTCTTGACCTGCCGGAGGTGTCCCTTGTGGCTATCCTTGATGCGGATAAAGAGGGCTTTTTGCGCAGTGAAACGGCGCTGGTGCAGACCATCGGCCGTGCGGCGCGAAATGCCGAGGGCAAGGTCATCCTGTACGCGGATACCGTCACCCCCTCCATGCGCCGGGCCATGGACGAAACCGAGCGCCGCCGCAAGATACAAGGTGAGTACAACGCCGAACATGGTATCGTACCCAAGACGGTCATCAAATCCGTGCGGGAACTGCTGGAGATCTCCGGTGTGCCGGAGGACTCTGCCCAGCGGCAGGGCCGCGGGAAGGCCATGACCAAGCAGGAGCGCGCCGCCGAAATTGCCCGTCTGGAAAAGGCGATGAAAGAGGCGGCCAAAATGCTGGAGTTCGAGCTGGCCGCCGACCTGCGTGACCAGATCATCCGCCTGCGTGGGGAGAAATAACCGGCCGCCTCTTTCTACCCGCCAAGGGCGGGCGCGCCGGGTGGCGCGTCCAAGCGTTTTGCGGAGCAAAACCTTGCCGCAGGGCGAATTCATTTCGCCCGAGGATTTCAAATAATAGGGGTCCCCGCGCAGCCTGCTGCGTGGGGCGGCCAAGATGCTGGAGTTCGAGCTGGCCGCCGACCTGCGTGACCAGATCATCCGCCTGCGGGGGGAAGCATAACGAGATAATAGATAGAGAGGATGCGCCTTATGACAGTACAGCGGAGCAAATTCAAATGCCTGACCGGGGCAGGGCTGAAAATCGTGGCAATGGCGTGCATGTTTTTGGACCACGCCGGGTGGACGGTTGCGTTTGGGGCCCAATGGCTCGGCTGTGTGGGGCGTATTGCGTTTCCGCTGTTTGCCTTTATGGTCGCGGAGGGGTACTGCCACACCCGGAATTTCAAACGCTATCTGGGGCGTATGTTCCTGTTTGCGCTGATCAGCGAGATCCCCTTTAACCTGATGACCGGGGGTGGTTTGCTCAATCCCTTCCACCAAAATGTGATGTTTACGTTTTGTCTTGCGCTGCTCCTGCTGCGTGTGGCGGACAAGGCATGGCAGCGAAACTGGTGGGAAGGACTGCTGGTGGCTGTGTTTGCCGGTTGTGTCGGTTATGGACTGGGTATGCTCACCTTTGTGGACTACAACGGCTGCGGCATTCTGACCGTGCTGGCCTTTTGGCTGGCGCGGAAGCTGCCCCGATTTGGCTGGGCGGTTCAATTGGCGGCCTTGGCCTGGATCAATCTGGAACTGCTGGGCGGCATGAGTTACATCGTGGAGTTTATGGGCAGGGAACTTTGGGTGCCGCAGCAGGCCTTTGCCCTGCTGGCCCTGATTCCCATTTGGCTGTACAACGGACAGCGCGGACCCGGCGGAAGAAAGTGGCAATACTTTGTTTATGCCTTTTATCCGGCACATATTTTGATTTTGTCCCTGTTGGCACTGGCAGGAATTTCTCTGTAACGGGGTGGTCGTGTGGCGAAACCGAAAGACGAAAAAACCAATGTGATGCGCATTTTGGAGCAAAAAGGTATCACCTACACCGGCCACACCTACGAGCATGAGGAGGGTGTGGCGGTGGACGGGGTCACCGTGGCCCGAAGCCTTGGGCAGGACCCGGAGCAGGTGTTCAAAACCTTGGTAGCTCGTGGCGCATCCAAGAGTATTTACGTGTTCGTTATCCCCGTGGCGGACAGTCTTGACCTGAAAAAGGCCGCCCGGGCGGTGGGGGAGAAGTCCATCGAAATGGTGATGGTCAAGGAGATCAACGGCCTGACTGGCTACGTCCGGGGCGGCTGTTCCCCCGTGGGCATGAAAAAGCATTATCCCACCACCTTCCACGAAACCGCCGAGATCGTGGACACCATCACCGTGTCCGCGGGCAAAATCGGCTGGCAGGTGGAGCTGGCCCCCGCAGACTTGATTGAGTTGGTAGACGGTCAGCTGGCGGATATTACTGTGGAATAAATTAAGGAGAAACCCTTAT
Organism: Oscillospiraceae bacterium; assembly: GCA_017397835.1. GTDB lineage: Bacteria > Bacillota > Clostridia > Oscillospirales > Oscillospiraceae > Lawsonibacter. The sequence goes on along the minus strand of JAFQHV010000011.1, from coordinate 12,239 downwards.
GCAGGATAAGATCTATATCAAGGGTGCAAGGGAAAACAACTTGCAGAATATTGACGTGGAGATCCCCCGGGACAAGCTGGTGGTGCTGACCGGCCTGTCCGGGTCGGGCAAGTCCTCTCTGGCCTTCGACACCATCTATGCCGAGGGTCAGCGGCGGTATGTGGAGTCCCTGTCCTCTTACGCGCGTATGTTTTTGGGACAGATGGAGAAGCCGGACGTGGACTACATCGACGGCCTGTCCCCGGCCATTTCCATTGACCAGAAGACCACCAGCAAGAACCCCCGCTCCACCGTGGGTACGGTGACGGAGATCTACGACTATCTGCGTCTGTTGTGGGCCCGGGTGGGTACTCCTCACTGTCCCGAATGCGGCAAGGAGATCCGTCAGCAGACCGTGGACCAGATCATCGATCAGGTCATGGCTCTGCCCGAGGCCACCCGCATTCAGGTCATGGCCCCGGTGATCCGGGGCAAAAAGGGCGAGCATCAGAAGATTTTTGACGACGCCCGAAAGTCCGGCTACGTCCGTGTGCGGGTGGATGGCTCTCTGTACGACCTGTCCGAGCAGATCGAGCTGGACAAGAACAAAAAGCACACCATCGAGGTGGTGGTGGACCGACTGGTCATCCGGGAAGACATCACCCGCCGCCTGACCGACAGCGTGGAGATCGCGGCCAATCTGTCCGGCGGCCTTGTGGTGGTCAACGTGGTGGGGGAGGACCGGGACATCACCTTCTCCCAAAACTACGCCTGCGAGGACTGCGGCGTGTCCATGGAGGAACTGACGCCCCGTATGTTCTCCTTCAACAACCCCTTCGGCGCCTGTCCCACCTGTATGGGCCTTGGCAGTCAGCTGAAGGTGGACCCCGACCTCATCATCCCGAACCGGAGCCTTTCCATCCTGGAGGGTGCCATCACTGCCTCGGGCTGGAACAACGTCAAGTCCGATGGCATTTCCCGTATGTACTTTGAGGCCCTTGCCAAGAAATACAAGTTCAAGCTGAACACCCCCGTGGAGGAACTGTCGGAGGACGTACTGAACGTCATCCTCTACGGCACCAACGGGGAAAAGCTGACCCTGCACTACGATCAGCCGAGAGGACAGGGGACACTCTATCAGGCCTACGAGGGTATCTGCAACAATTTGGAGCGCCGCTACCGGGAAACGCAATCCGATGCGGTGAAGCGGGAGCTGGAGGAGTGTATGTCCCAATCCCCCTGTCCCGCCTGTCGGGGCCGCCGCCTGCGGCGGGAGTCCCTGGCCGTGACGGTGGGGGGCGAGTCCATCGACAAGTTCTGCAGCCGTTCGGTCACCGATGCGCTGACCTTTGTGCGGGAATTGAAGCTTACCGAGTCCCAGACCATGATCGCCGAGCGCATCCTGCGGGAGATCCAGACCCGGCTTGGCTTTTTGCAGAGCGTGGGTCTGCAGTATCTGACCCTGTCCCGTGGGGCGGCCACCCTGTCCGGCGGCGAGAGCCAGCGTATCCGTTTGGCCACCCAGATCGGCTCGTCCCTGATGGGTGTGCTGTATATTCTGGACGAGCCATCCATCGGTCTGCATCAGCGGGACAACGACAAACTGCTGGCCACCCTGAAACACCTGCGGGACCTTGGCAACACCCTGCTGGTGGTGGAGCATGACGAGGACACCATGCGTCAGGCGGACTATATCGTGGATGTGGGTCCCGGCGCGGGCATCCACGGCGGGCGTATCGTGGCACAGGGAACACCGGAGGACATTATGGCAAGTCCCGAGTCCCTCACCGGTGACTATCTGTCCGGGCGAAAGAAAATTCCCGTGCCCATTACACGCCGAAAGGGCAACGGGATGGCTCTGCGGGTACTGGGGGCGGCGGAGAACAACCTCAAGGACGTGGACGTGGAGTTCCCTCTGGGTACCCTGACCTGCGTGACCGGCGTGTCGGGAAGCGGCAAGTCCTCTCTGGTCAACGAGGTGTTATATAAAAAACTGGGGGCGGAGCTCAACCGAACCAAAACCCGGGCGGGTAAGCACCGGGCCATGGAGGGCATCGGCTTTTTGGACAAGGTCATCAACATTGACCAAAGTCCAATCGGCCGTACCCCGCGGTCCAACCCCGCCACCTACACCGGCGTGTTCGGGGACATCCGGGAACTGTTTGCCAACACCCCTGATGCCAAAAGCCGGGGCTACGGCCCGGGGAGGTTTTCCTTCAACACCCGGGGCGGACGGTGCGAGGCCTGTCAGGGTGACGGCCTGCTGAAAATCGAGATGCACTTCCTGCCCGACATCTATGTCCCCTGCGAGGTGTGCAAGGGCAAACGCTATAACCGCGAAACGCTGGAGGTGCGCTACAAGGGCAAGAATATTTACGATGTGCTGGAGATGACGGTGGACGAGGCACTGCCCTTTTTCGAGAATCTGCCCCGCATCCGCAAGCACCTGCAGACCCTGACTGACGTGGGCCTTGGCTATATCAAACTGGGTCAGCCGTCCACCACCCTGTCCGGCGGTGAGGCACAGCGTGTCAAGCTGGCAACCGAGCTTGCCAAGGTGGCCACGGGCCGCACCATCTATATTTTGGACGAACCCACCACCGGCCTGCACACCGCCGACGTGCATAAGCTGGTGGAGGTGCTGCAGCGGCTGGTGGAGGCGGGCAACACCGTGGTGGTCATTGAGCATAACCTCGACGTTATCAAGACCGCAGACCACCTGATCGACCTGGGCCCCGAGGGGGGCGACGGCGGCGGCACCATCGTCTGCACCGGTACACCGGAACAGGTGGCGAAGTGCGAGCGATCTTACACCGGACAGTACCTCAAGCGGGTGCTGTGACAGAGAAACGGCGCGAACCACCGCGCGGAAAGAGGATGAAATGGAACTGTTTGATTGGCTGACCGACACCACGGCGGGGCAGTTTGTGCTGACCGTGCTGGTGTCCATGATCCCCATCGTGGAGCTCAGAGGCGGGCTGCCATTTGGCGTAGCGTTGGGTCTGCCCTACGAGCTGGCCTTTGCGGCCGGCGTGCTGGGCAATATCATTCCCGCACCTTTCATCATCGTCTTCATTCGCCGCATCTTCCTGCTCATGCGGCGGTATATGCCCCGGCTGAACGGACTGGTGGATAAGCTGGAGCAAAAGGCCCACCTGAAGGGGAAAACCATGCTGAAATATCAGCACATCGGCCTGTGGCTGTTTGTGGCCATCCCTTTGCCCGGCACCGGCGCGTGGACGGGGTGTTTGGCGGCGGCATTTATGGATATGCGGCTGAAGAAGGCCATGCCGGCCGTGATTTTGGGCGTGCTGACCGCCGGGTGTATCATGCTGGCCCTGACCCACGTAGGCATCAACCTGTTTGCATAACACCCGGGGCGGCCCGTTCTCATAGAATGGGCCGGAGGTGAATGCTTTTATGCTGGAAACAGCGGTAATTTTGCTGATTGCCATGGTGTTTTGCACGCTGGTCGGTACGCTGTACTGCCGTGTGCTGACCCCGGAAACGGCGGAAGATACCTGGGCCGTGGTCCGGGGAGCCGGGTCGGGAAGCGGACTGGAACAGCGGGTGCGGAACCTGATGTGGCTGCGTGCCTGCGGGTTGCTGCGCTGCCGGGTGATCCTGGTTGACCGTGGACTGGATGCGGATGGGCGGCGGCTGGCCGTGCATCTGGCCCGGCGCTGGCCGGAACTGGAGATTTGGAGCAAGGACGAAACGTGAGGTGAATGGGATGGAGGAACAGCTGAATGTCGTTGAGGGTACCGTGTCCTCCATCGTTTTTCACAACGAAGAAAACGGCTATACCATCCTCCGGCTGGAGGCCGGAGGGGGTGAAATCACCGCCGTGGGATGCATGCCCGGTGTGGCGCCCGGTGAGTCCCTGACTCTTCGGGGCGGTTGGGTGCGCCACCCTACTTACGGCGAGCAGTTCAAAACCGAGAGCGTGGAGCGCCGCCTGCCCCGCGGGGTGAAAGAGGTGTTTCACTACCTGGCCTCCGGCGTGGTCAAGGGGATCGGCCAAAGCACTGCCCGACGGATGGTGGAGGAGTTTGGCGAGGACGCCCTGACCATTTTGGAGCAAGAACCCGAGAAACTTACCGTCATCAAGGGCATCACGGAAAAGCGGGCCCGGCAGATGAGCGAATCCTTCCGCCAGCAGATGGGCATGCGCCGCCTGCTGGAGTTCCTGACCGGACACGGCCTGCCCGTGCAGCTTGGCACGGCCCTGTACCGCCAGTGGGGCACGTCGGCACTGGACGTCATCCGTACCAACCCCTACGTGCTGGTCAGCGATGAGTGGGGCGTGGACTTCGCTGCCGCCGACAAGCTGGGCGAGGACATGGGTATCGGGGCGGAGGACCCCCTGCGGCTGGAGGCCGCTTTGCTGTTTGAACTGACCTACAACCTGAATAACGGACACACGTTCCTGCCCCGGGGCAAGCTGGTGGATGCCACGGCGCAGCTGGCTTGTACCGGGTCGGAACAGCTGGAACGGTGCCTTGATACCCTGCTGGAAAGCGGGTTGCTGGTGCAGGAGGATATCGCCGGGGAGCAGGCGGTCTATCTGAGCGAGCTGTACATGGCGGAGGACGCCGTAGCCCGGCGGGTGGGCCAAATGAGCGGGGACCATCCCGCACCCCCGGGGGACTTGGACCGCCTGTTGAAGCGGATCCAAAAGGAGCAGGGAATCACCTACGCACCCCAGCAGGTGCAGGCAGTGGAGCTGGCGGCTCGCAGCCGGGTCATGCTGCTGACCGGCGGGCCGGGTACCGGCAAGACCACTACCCTGCGGGGCGTACTGGCCCTGTTCGACCATTTGGGACTGAATACCGCCCTTGCCGCCCCCACCGGGCGGGCGGCCAAACGGCTGGGTGAGCTGTGCGGTACCGAGGCGGCCACCATCCACCGCCTGCTGGAGACCGGGTTCGATCCCCACACCGGGCGGCTGGTGTTCAGCAAGGACGGGGATGACCCTCTGGATGCCGACGCGGTCATCGTGGATGAGGCATCCATGGTGGACGTCGCCCTGATGGCGGCGCTGCTGGATGCCCTGAAGCCGGACAGTCGGCTGATTTTGGTGGGCGACCCGGATCAGCTGCCCTCGGTGGGGCCGGGGTGCGTGCTCAGTGACCTGCTGCGCAGCAAGCTGGTGCCGGCCGTGCGCCTGACCGAGATCTTCCGTCAGGCGGCACAAAGTGCCATCGTGCGCAGTGCCCACCAGATCAACTGCGGCCAGTTGCCCGACCTGCGGGCCAATGATAACGATTTTTTCTTCCTGCGGCGGATCGATTCGGAAAGTGCGGTGGATACCATCGTGGACCTGTGCCGCCGCCGTCTGCCCGAGCGCATGGGCATTCCCGTGGATCAGATCCAGGTGCTGTCGCCCACCCGGCGGCGGGGGACGGGCACGGCCAGCCTGAATCGGGCCCTGCAGCAGGCGCTCAATCCTCCCTCTGAGGAAAAAGGGGAGCGGGCCTTTGGAGAGTACACCTTCCGCCGGGGTGACCGGGTCATGCAGGTGAAGAACAATTACGACCTGCTGTGGCGGGAGCCGCTGACCGGTCAGGCCGGAGCGGGGGTGTTCAACGGCGACATCGGAGTGATCACCGAGGTTGCGCCCCGGGGTGAGCTGATCACCGTGAACTTTGAGGGCAGGGAAGTGGAGTATACTCCCGACCTGCTTGGGGAATTGGAGCCGGCCTATGCCGTTACCGTACATAAGGCGCAGGGCAGCGAGTACCGGGCGGTCATTCTGGCCGCTGTGGACGGCGCTCCTATGCTGCTGACCCGGGGGGTGCTGTATACCGCCGTGACCCGGGCGAGAAATTTGTTCATCATCGTGGGCGACGAAAATGTGGTGGCCCGGATGGTGGAAAATGACCGCCAGACCCGGCGCTACTCCGGCCTGCGGGCGAGATTGGCGCAAAAGTAAGAGATGAATTTGCCCCCGATCGATAATCGATAAGTATGTAGAAAGAGGAAAACTCAAATGGCGAGAGAAAAGGTGCATTTGAGCATTCGCATGGATACGGATCTGCGCGATAAGTTTCACTATGTGGCCGGTGCGGATGGACGTTCCATGAGCGCTCAAGTTTTGTATATGATTCGAAAATATGTCCGCGATTTTGAAAAAGAGAACGGACCCATTACTGAGGAAGACCTAAAAGAAGACATGTAAAAAGGAGTGTTTCGCCCTGCGGGGCGGTGGGGACACCGCCCCCTACGCAGACCAAAGAGGTTTCTGCGGGAACGAAATACCCACCGCAGCAGGCGCCTTTGCGCGGTAGGAGTGAAACCCGATTGAATGAACGAGGAGCGGCAGCCTAAAGGCGCAGCGTGGTGTCGTCACAGGAGCGCCGGACGCGCGGAATACCTGCCGCTTACGAGCCGTTTTCCCTGGGGTCCGGGGTGCAGAGTGTTTGAGATGCAGGCGCGAAGCGCCCAATCTCATCCCACTCAAACCCCGGCGGCGTTTTGGTTCCTTTGCCGCCGCGGGCAAAGGAACTCGCCCCGCAGGGCGAAACCGAGTCCATCTACCCGTGGGCAGAAATATTTGCGTGCAATTGCACGCTGTTGCAATATATTTTTGAAAAGTAACATACCATAAATTCAATTAAGCACGCAAATGCGCGCGGATTGAAGGTGTGGCTATGAACAAGAAAGATGTAAAGCACATTGGGTTGCGAGTTTCCCCGGAAATGCACAGAAAGCTGGTATATATTGCCGAATATGATGCGCGAAACGTGAATAGTCTTGCGTTGAGTTTGCTTAACCAGTGCATCCGTGACTTTGAAAAAGAACACGGCCCTATTACGGCGGAGGATCTGAACGGCTAAGATGAACTGGCTGCTTGACCTGCTGTTCCCACCCAAATGCCCCTTCTGCCGCCGTCTGCTGGACAGCGGAGAGGGTTTGTTATGCCCAAAATGCCAGCGCGACCTGCCGTGGACCGAGGGCGCACCGGGGGAGAAGTCGGTGGAGTTTTTGGACGCCTGCGTGGGCCCGCTCTGGTACGAGGGTGACGTGCGGCACTCTCACCACCGCTATAAGTTCTCTGGTGTGCAGGCCTATGCCGGTCCTTACAGCCTGCTGATGAGCCAATGTGCCGCCGACCGGCTGGACGAAGAATTTGACGTGGTATGCTGGACGCCTTTGAGCCGGAAGCGATTGCGCAGGCGCGGTTACGACCAGTCCCAACTGTTGGCGGTTGAAGTGGCCGGGCGGCTGGGCCTGCCGGTTGAACCGCTGTTGGACAAAATTCGTGACACCCCCGCCCAGTCCGGACAGAGGGATGCGGCGGCCCGCCGGGCCAACGTGCTGGGTGCGTACCGCGTGAAAACGGGCAAACAGCCGGCGGGGAAACGGATCTTGCTGGTGGACGATGTAGTCACCACAGGGGCGACCTTGTCCGAGTGCGCCCGGGTCCTGCGTACGGCCGGAGCCGCCCGGGTGTGCGGCCTTGTGCTGGCTATGACACCGGAAAAGACGTAATAATTTCAAATTCGTCAAAATTTTCTGTTGAAATGCCCTCAACAACCTTATATAATGATTAGACCGACAGAAAACGGCTAAGGCCGTTTTGGAATAAAATATGCTGCGAAAGCGGAAACAGGAGTTAAGTATGGGACTGTTCAGTGGAATGTTAAGTAAGGATATCGGTATTGACCTGGGCACGGCCTCCATCCTGGTGTATATCCGGGGCAAGGGTGTTGTCCTGCGCGAACCCTCCGTGGTCGCCATGGACAAGAATACCGGCAAACTGCTCAAGGTGGGCGAAGATGCCCAGGCCATGCTGGGCCGTACCCCCGGCAACATCGTGGCCATGCGCCCCCTGCGTGAGGGTGTCATCTCCGACTACGATATGACCGAGCGTATGCTGAAAGAGTTTATCCGCAAGGTGACCTCCGTCAGCATTTTCAAGCCCCGCCTGATCATCTGCGTGCCCTCCGGTATCACCGAGGTTGAGGAGCGCGCCGTTATCGACGCCGGTATCCAGGCCGGTGCCCGCAAGGTCTACCTGATCGAGGAACCCGTTGCCGCTGCCATCGGTGCCGGTATCGACATTGCCAAGCCCGATGGCCACATGATCGTGGATATTGGCGGCGGTACGGCTGACGTGGCGGTCATCTCCCTGTCCGGCGTGGTGGAGTCCGCCTCCATCAAGACCGGCGGCGATAAGTTCGACGACGCGCTGGTCAAGTACATCCGCCGCAAGCACAACGTACTCATTGGTGACCGTACCGCCGAGGAGCTGAAAAAGACCATTGGCTGCGTGTTCCCCCGTCCCGAGGAGGTCACCATGCAGGTCAAGGGCCGCTGCCTGCTGACCGGCCTGCCCCGCGAATTTACTGTCACCTCCACAGAGACGATCGAGGCGTTTGAGGAAGTTTCCAGCCACATTTTGGAGGCGATCCACGGCGTACTGGAGCGCACGCCTCCCGAACTGGTGGGCGACATTTCCACCAACGGTATCGTGATGACCGGCGGCGGCAGCCTTGTTTGGGGCTTTGACAAGCTGATCGAGTCCCACACCGGCATCCAGACCCACGTGGCGGATGACGCCATCTCCTGTGTGGCTTACGGCACCGGCAAGAGTCTGGAGAGCCTGGACGAGATGCAGGACGGTACCATGAACCTGTCCCGCCGCAAGCAGATGAGCTATTGATCGGAACGCCAAAAGGCCCGCGCCGGCGCGCGGGCCTTTTTCCTGCGAAAAAGATATAAAAAACACTTGACATTGGATGAGACCTGCTTTATAATTGCAGTTACCTGTGAAAAGGGGCTTTTTTGTCCTGCGCATTTTTACGGTGTTATGCGCGGGTCCCCCTCACCGTTTTTGGACACAGGGAGGCAAATGCCGGATCTCACCGTAACACCAGGGGGCGCACTCTGTGCGTCCGATTGTTGCTGGATCCGGCCCAACCGAGCCGCATCCAGCTTTATTTTTGCTGTTGGCTCACAAGCGGCTTGACCGCTAATATTGAAGGAGGTGCCGAACGTATGGCAAAGGCCGGCGCACGCGTGAAGATCACCCTGCGGTGCTCTGAGTGCAAGCAGAGAAACTACAACACCAACAAGAACAAGAAGAACGACCCCGACCGTCTGGAGATGAACAAGTACTGCCCCTTCTGCAGAAAGCACACCGTTCATAGCGAGACGAAGTAATCAGTCCGAACGCTGATAGGAAAGAAGGGTGTACCAAAATGTCTGAAAACGTCAAGAAGTCCAAGCCCGGCGTCTTCTCCCGCATTGCCAAGTGGCTGCGCGAGCTCAAGAGCGAGCTGAAGAAGGTCCAGTGGCCCACCGCCAAGCAGACCGTGAACAACACCGTCATCGTCATCATTTGTGTGATCGTTGTCGGCGTGTTTATCTGGGTTTTTGATGCTCTGGCCAGCGGTGTCATCGGCGCCATCCTCAACCTGTTCAAGTAAGTGAGGGCGCGACATGGCTGAAAGCGCAAAATGGTATGTGGTCCATACCTATTCCGGCTATGAAAACACCGTCAAGACCACCATCGAAAAGCACGTGGCCGGCCGCGGCATGCAGGATCTGATCCACGAGATCAGCATCCCCATGGAGACCGTGACCGAGATCACCGACAACGGCCCCAAAGAGGTGGAGCGTAAGGTGTTCCCCGGCTACGTTCTGGTCAAGATGATCATGACGGACGAGGCATGGCACGTCATCCGCAACATCCGCGGTGTCACCGGCTTCCTGGGCGAGGGCAACAAGGCCATCCCCCTGTCCGAAAGCGACATTGCCGCTTTGGGCGTGGAAAAGCGCGAGATCATCGTGAGTTATGCGGTGGGCGACAGCGTGCGCATTACCGATGGCGCGCTGGAGTCCTTCCTGGGCACTGTGGAAGAAATCGATCTGGAGCGCAGCAAGGTCCGCGTAGTCGTGTCCATGTTTGGACGCGAGACCCCCGTGGAGCTGGAACTGGATCAGGTCGAGCCCAACAACTAACAAAGAAACCCCGCGGCAACGCCGCAAAGTGGGAGGGATGCAAAGCGTCCCGCCTAAACCACATTTCAATTATGGAGGTGCTCTTTCGTGGCACAGAAAATTACTGGTTACGTTAAACTGCAGATTCCCGCCGGCAAGGCGACTCCCGCCCCCCCTGTTGGCCCCGCTCTGGGTCAGCATGGCGTTAACATCGCCGCTTTCACCAAGGAGTTCAACGAGCGCACCAAGAACGACGTGGGCATGATCATCCCCGTCATCATCACCGTGTACGCCGACCGCTCCTTCACCTTTATCACCAAGACTCCCCCCGCTGCGGTCCTGATCAAGAAGGCCTGCAACATCGAGACTGCTTCCGGTGTGCCCAACAAGACCAAGGTTGCCACCATCAGCAAGGAAGACGTCCGCAAGATCGCCGAGATCAAGATGCCCGACCTGAACGCCGCCAGCATCGAGGCCGCCATGAGCATGGTGGCCGGCACTGCCCGTTCCATGGGCGTTGTCGTGGCTGAGTAAGGAGGGAAAGAACAATGTTTAGAGGCAAGAAGTATCAGGAGAGCGCCAAGCAGATCGACAAGGCCGCTCTGTATGAAGTTGCTGAGGCGATGGAGCTGGTCGTGAAGACCGCCCCCGCCAAGTTCGACGAGACCGTCGAGCTGCACGTCAAGCTGGGCGTTGACTCCCGTCACGCCGATCAGCAGGTCCGTGGCGCCATCGTGCTGCCCCACGGTACCGGCAAGACCCAGCGTGTGCTGGTCTTTGCCAAGGGCGCCAAGGCTGACGAGGCCAAGGCTGCCGGCGCCGACTACGTCGGCGAGCTGGATCTGGTCGACAAGATCCAGAAGGAAAACTGGTTCGAGTTCGACGTGGTCGTTGCCACTCCCGACATGATGGGCGTGGTGGGCCGTCTGGGTAAGGTTCTGGGCCCCAAGGGTCTGATGCCCTCTCCCAAGGCCGGCACCGTGACCATGGACGTGACCAAGGCCGTCAACGAGATCAAGGCCGGTAAGGTGGAGTACCGTCTGGACAAGACCAACATCATCCACTGCCCCATCGGCAAGGTCTCCTTCGGCGCCGAGAAGCTGGCTGAGAACTTCAACGCCCTGATGGGCGCCATCATCAAGGCCAAGCCCGCCGCCGCCAAGGGTCAGTACGTCAAGAGCTGCACCGTCGTGTCCACCATGGGCCCCGGCATCAAGCTCAACGGCGCCAAGATGGCCTGAGCCTGATTTTGCAATCAAAAAACAGAGGAGTGCATTTGCACTCCTCTGTTTTTTGCACGAAAATCGTTGACAAACGGCGAAAAGCTGATATAATATCCTGCGCAAGGCAACTTGCGACAAGTAAATAACCTTATCAAGAGTGGTGGAGGGAACGGCCCGATGAAACCCGGCAACCTGCGTGCGCGTAAGGTGCCAAATCCGGCGGTAGGTATCGAAAGATGAGGGTGCATCAAGTATGAACGCCCGCTGCTGCGAGCGTTTTTTTCGTACCCCAACGAAGAAAGGAGAACCAATTATGGCAAGAAGACTGTTTACCTCTGAATCCGTCACCGAGGGGCATCCCGACAAGATCTGCGACCAGATCTCCGACGCGGTGCTGGATGCTATTCTCGCACAGGATCCTCAGGCCCGCGTGGCCTGCGAGACGACCGTGACCACCGGCCTAGTCCATGTTATGGGTGAAATCACCACCAACTGCTACGTGGACATCCCCAAGACCGTCCGCGAAGTGGTCCGTGACATCGGCTACGACCGGGCCAAGTTCGGCTTTGACTGTGACACCTGCGCGGTGCTGACCTCCATTGACGAACAGTCCGCCGACATCGCCATGGGTGTGGACAAGTGCCTGGAGGCCAAGGAAGGCGCTCAGGACGACGGTCTGGACAACGGTGCCGGCGACCAGGGCATGATGTTCGGTTACGCCTGCAACGAGACTGAGGAACTCATGCCCCTGCCCCTGTCTTTGGCCCAGAAGCTGGCCATGCAGCTTACCCGCATCCGCAAGGAGGGCAAGGTGGACTACCTGCGTCCCGACGGCAAGACCCAGGTCACCGTGGAGTATGATGAAAACGACCGCCCCGTCCGGGTGGATGCGGTGGTGGTTTCCACCCAGCACGGCCCCGACGTGGAGCTGGAGCAGATTCGCCGCGACATGGTGGAGCAGGTCATCAAGCCCATCATCCCCGCCGATTTGATGGACGGGGATACCAAGATTTATGTCAACCCCACCGGCCGCGTCGTCATCGGCGGCCCCCCGGGCGACTCCGGGCTGACCGGCCGCCAGATCATTGG
>JAFQHV010000001.1 GCA_017397835.1 Oscillospiraceae bacterium | reverse complement strand
TTACGAGGGCGTCAAGCTGATGAAGCCCTTTGTGGCCCGCACCATGATCCCCGGCGTCTGCTCCGATGTGGGCGGCTTCGGCGGTCTGTTCGCCCCCGACCTGAGCGGCATGGAGGAGCCCGTTCTGGTCTCCGGCACCGACGGCTGCGGCACCAAGGTCAAGCTGGCCATCCTGATGGACAAGCATGACACCATCGGCATCGACGCCGTTGCCATGTGCGTCAACGACATCATCTGCTGCGGCGCAAAGCCCCTGTTCTTCCTGGACTATGTGGCCATCGGCAAGAACATCCCCGAAAAGGTCGCCGGCATCGTCAGCGGCGTGGCCGAAGGCTGCGTCCAGTCGGGCTGCGCCCTCATCGGCGGTGAAACTGCCGAGCATCCCGGCCTGATGCCTGCCGATGATTACGATCTGGCCGGTTTCGCCGTGGGCATCGTGGATAAGAAGAAGATCCTGGACAACAAGAATATGCAGGCCGGCGACGTGGTCATCGCCCTGGCTTCCACCGGCATCCACTCCAACGGTTTCTCCCTGTGCCGCAAGGTGTTTGACATCGACCACAATCCTCCCGCACTGTATGAGGCCCGCGAAGAGCTGGGCGGCAAGAGCGTGGCTGAGGCACTGCTGGTGCCCACCCGCATCTATGTCAAGTCCGTTCTGGCCCTCATTGAGCAGTGCGACGTGAAGGGCATCTCCCACATCACCGGCGGCGGCTTCTACGAGAACATCCCCCGCTCCATCCCCGACGGCCTGTGCGCCAGGGTGGACAAGAGCAAGGTCAAGGTGCTGCCCATCTTCCGGCTGCTGCAGAAGGAAGGCAGCATCCCCGAGCGCGATATGTACAATACCTACAACATGGGCGTTGGCATGACCGTTGTGGTCCCCGCCGCGCAGGCTGACAAGGCCATCGAAGTGCTGAAGGCTCACGGCGAGGACGCCTATGTCATCGGTGAGATCGTCACCGGCGACGAGAAGATCGAGCTGCTGTAATGCGGCGGAGGCCCCCTATGACTGAAAAGATCCGTATCGCGGTGCTGGTCTCGGGCGGCGGCACCAACCTGCAGGCCCTCATCGACGCACAGCAGGCCGGTGAGATCCCCGATGGCGAGATCGCCCTGGTGGTGTCCAACAAAACCGGCGCTTACGCTCTGGAACGTGCAGCAAAGGCCGGTATTCCCGCCGTCACCGTCACCAAAAAGGCCAATGGCGGCACCCAGGAGGGCTTTGAACAGGCACTGCTGGCAGTTTTGAAGGAAAACCGGATCGATCTGGTGATCCTGGCGGGTTTTCTGGCCATTCTCAGTGCCGGTTTCACCCGTGCCTACAATGACCGCATCATCAATGTCCACCCCTCTCTCATTCCGTCCTTCTGCGGCAAGGGCTTTTACGGGTTAAAAGTCCACGAAGCTGCGCTGGAGTACGGCGTGAAGGTCACCGGTGCCACAGTGCATCTGGTAAACGAGATCCCCGACGGCGGCCGGATCCTGCTGCAGAAGGCGGTGGATATCCTGCCCGACGACACGGCAGAAACGCTGCAGAAGCGTGTCATGGAGCAGGCCGAATGGAAACTGTTACCCCTGGCCGCCCAGCTGGTGGCACATCAATTGTTGGAGGAGAAAAACAATGTCTGATCTGTTCAAGTATCTGCAGGAGCGGCCCTATCCCGGCCGCGGCATTCTGCTGGGCAATCTGCCTGAAGGCCAGGAACTGTGTGCCTACTTCATCATGGGCCGCAGCGAAAACAGCCGCAACCGCGTCTTTGAGGCTACCGAGGATGGTATCCGCACCAAGGCTTTTGACGAAAGCAAGATGGTGGATCCCTCTCTGATCATCTATCACCCCGTCCGTCAGGTGGGCGACAAGTTTGTGGTCACCAACGGCGACCAGACCGACACCATCCGCGATTTTCTGGTGGACGGCAAGACTGCCGAGGCAGCTCTCCGCACCCGCGAGTTCGAGCCCGACGGTCCCAACTGGACGCCCCGGGTGTCGGGCGTGCGTTATGCCTGCGGCGGCTATCAGATGTCCATTCTGAAGTCTGCCGATGCCGAGGGCAGCGCCTGCACCCGCAACTTCTTTGAATATGCAGCCAAAAACGGCGTGGGCCGTTTCATCAGCACCTACGAGGGCTTCGGCGCTCCGCTGCCCTCCTTCCACGGCGAGCCCGTGCAGGTGAAGCTGCCCCAGATGACCGCCGAGGAATATGCCGACGTGCTCTGGAATGTGCTGGACGCTGACAACAAGGTCTCCCTGTTCGTCAAGCTGGACAACGAGGTCATCATCATCAACAAACATCAGGAGGCATGAACAAATGAAAGAACTGGAACTGAAATACGGCTGTAACCCCAATCAGAAGCCTTCCCGCCTGTTTATGAAGAACGGCGAGCTGCCCATCGAAGTGCTGTGCGGCAAGCCCGGCTACATCAACTTCATGGACGCTTTCAACTCCTGGCAGCTGGTCAAGGAGCTGAAGGAAGCCACCGGCCTGCCCGCCGCGGCCTCCTTCAAGCATGTTTCTCCCGCCGGTGCCGCTGTGGGCCTGCCCCTCAGCGATGTGGATCGTCAGATCTATTTCGTCAAGCCGGAGGCTGAGCTGTCCCCCATCGCCTGCGCCTATATCCGCGCCCGCGGCGCCGACCGTCTGTGCTCCTTTGGTGACTGGGCCGCCCTGTCCGACACCTGTGACGCCGACACCGCCCGCTGCCTCGCCGCCGAGGTTTCCGACGGTGTCATCGCCCCCGTTTACACCGACGA
>JAFQHV010000010.1 GCA_017397835.1 Oscillospiraceae bacterium | reverse complement strand
CGCAGGAAGTACCAGCTGGAGCCGGCCCACTGGGGCATGGTATCGGTTTCCCGCTTGGCCTCGCCGCCGCAGCAGGGGCAGGTGGTGCGGACCCAGTCGGTCATCTTGGACAAGGGGGACTCGCCGTCATCGGTGGGCTCATAGCTCTCCACGTCGGGCAGCAGCAGGGGCAGCTGGTCCTCGGGCATGGGCTGCCAGCCGCACTTGTCGCACCAGATCATGGGGATAGGCTCGCCCCAGTAGCGCTGACGGGAGAAGACCCAGTCACGCAGCTTGTAGTTGACCTTGGCCTCGCCGATCTGCTTCTCCTCCAGCCACTTGGTGATAACGGGAATGGCGTCCTTGACGGTCAGGCCGTTGAGGAACTCGGAGTTGACCATGATGCCGGTATCGTCCTTGGCAGTGAAGGCGGCCTGCTGCACGTCCTCGCCGCCGGAAACCACCTCGATGATCTCGCAGCCGAACTTCTTGGCAAACTCCCAGTCGCGGTCGTCGTGGGCAGGCACGGCCATGATGGCGCCGGTGCCGTAGGTGGACAGAACGTAGTCGGAAATGAAGATGGGAATCTCCTTGCCGTTGACGGGATTAACGCCACGGACACCGTCCAGCTTAACGCCGGTCTTTTCCTTGTTCAGCTCGGTACGCTCCAAATCGGACTTGGAGGCGGCCACCTTCTGATAGGCAACGACCTCGTCGGCGTTGGCCAGCTTGCCGCCCTCCAGCCAGCCCTTGACCAGGGCGTGCTCGGGGGACAGGACCATGTAAGTAGCACCGAACAGGGTGTCGGGGCGGGTGGTAAAGACCACGATATCCTCGCCGGTGGTGGCCTTGAAGGTGACCTCCGCACCGGTGGAGCGGCCGATCCAGTTCTTCTGCTGCAGCTTGACGCGCTCGATGAAGTTCACCTGATCCAGATCGTCGATCAGACGCTGGGCGTAGGCGGTGATCTTCAGCATCCACTGGCTCTTCTCCTTGCGGATCACGGGGCTGCCGCAGCGCTCACAGCCGCCGTCCACGACCTCCTCGTTGGCCAGCACGCACTTACAGCTGGTGCACCAGTTCACGGGCATGGTGGACTTGTAGGCCAGACCGTGCTTGTAAAGCTGCAGGAAGATCCACTGAGTCCACTTGTAGTAGTTGGGATCGGTGGTATCCACGGTACGGTCCCAGTCGAAGGAATAACCCAGCATCTCCAGCTGACGGGTGAAGTTTTCGATGTTGTCCTCGGTCACCTTGGCGGGATGGATGTGGTTCTTGATGGCGTAGTTCTCGGTAGGCAGACCGAAGGCGTCAAAGCCCATGGGGAACAGCACGTTCAGTCCGTCCATGCGCTTTTTGCGGGCGATGACGTCCATGGCGGTGTAGGGACGGGCATGACCCACGTGCAGACCGTTGCCGGAGGGGTAAGGGAACTCTACCAGGCCGAAGAATTTGGGCTTGTCGTCACCGGTCTTGCAGGCAAAGGTATGCTCCTGCTTCCACTTGGTTTGCCACTTCTTTTCAATGGCGGTAAAATCGTACTTCAAATTGAACACTTCCTATATCTGAAACTTCGGCTTTGCTGTGTGCAAAGCCGCCATTTGGGTACGCGTTTGTTTATTATATACGAGTCAACACCAAATTTCAAGAGAAAAGCACCGCTTCCCTGCTCTTTTTCTTCAATTTCTTTTGCGCTTTGATAAAACGTTTGCATCTTAGCCCCGATTGCTGTATAATATTTCCAGCAAGACCATCCAAACAAACAATCTGTAAGGAGGCAACTACACTATGGACGCGATTATTTCCGCAATCATCAACATCGTTCTGGGCGGCGTGGCCGGCTGGGTCGCCGGCATCATTATGAAGGATCAGGGCAGCCTGCTGCGCAACGTCATCGTCGGCATCGTGGGCGGCTGGCTGGGCGGCTTCCTGCTGGGCCTTGTGGGCATCACCGGTCTGGGCATCATTGGCAGCATCGCCGGTGCCTGCCTGCTGCTGTGGCTGATCAAAAAGTTCGCTAAGTGATTGATACGTAAAAAACCGCCGCGGCTGTGCCGCGGCGGTTTTCGTTTGCTCAACCCAACTTGTCCAGCACGTCCTGATAGGCCTGGGCGGGCATGACGCCCACCTTGCGCTCCACCTCGGCACCGCCCTTGAAAAAGATGACGGTGGGGATGGACATGACCCCGTACCGGATGGCCAGCTCCTGCTCCTCATCCACGTCGATCTTGCCCACGATGGCCTTGCCCTCGTACTGCTCGCCCAGAGCCTCGATCGTGGGTGCCAGCATCTTGCAGGGTCCGCACCAGCCGGCCCAAAAATCCACCAGCATGGTCTGGCCGGACGCCAGCGCCTTCTCAAATCCCTCTTTGTTGAAATGAATGGTCATAAATATTATCCTCCTTATTGATTTTTACTGTCAAGGTATTCTACTGCACACTCTCCTGCTGTCAAGCCTTCCCCCACTGCTTTGGCCACCTGATAGGGCCGGCCCGTGCAGTCACCGGCAGCAAAGACACCGGGCAGATTGGTCGCCATAGAGCGGTCTACCCGGATGGCGCCGCTGTCCAGTTCCAGACCCATCAGCAGGTCGGCGGGCGCCACAGCTTTACGCAGGATAAATACACCGTCACAGGGGTACTTTTCCCCGTTCAGAACAATGCCATCCACCCGGTCCTCTCCGGTCACTTCCAGTTTGCCCAGAGGCAGGTATCCGACACTCTCATTCAGACTTTCCGGCCTCTTTGTGGCAATGTAAGTCACCTTACAACCGATGGACTGCAGGAAGTTGGCTTCTGCCGGAGCATCCTCGGTGCGGCCAACCACCACCACGTCCCTGCCCCGGTACAGCATGCCGTCGCAGGTGGCACAGTAACTGACACCGCGGCCCAGCAGCCGCTCCTCCCCGGGGTATTTGGCAGTCTGTACCACACCGGGAGTCAGCACCAGCGCACCGCACTGATACACCTCACTGCCCACGGTCAGGGCGTAGCTGTCGCCCCAGCTCATGGCGGCGATGACACGTCCCGTGATAAACTCCGCGCCCATATTCTTTGCATGAGTCTGCATCTTTTCCAGCAGCTCCATGCCGGTTAACCCGGGCAGGCCCGGGTAGTTATCCACCCGCTCCGCCTTGGCCAGTGCGCTGCTCTCAATCGGATTACCGATGACCAGCACCCGCTTATCCCGGCTGCGGGCCGCGATGGCCGCCGCAAGTCCCGCCGGGCCACCGCCCAAAACAATGATCGTCTGTTCCATACTGCCTCCTTACGTACCCACACTGTCCCGGTAGGCCGTGGGCGCCATACCGGTCACCCGCTTGAACATGCGGGTAAAGTGGTGAATGCTGGAATACCCCAGTTGCTCGGAAATTTGCGTGATGTTGTAGCCGCCCTGCCGGATCATCGCCTTGGCCCGCTTGATCTTCAGGTGGGTCCAGTGATCCACAGGACTAGTTCCGGTCGCTTCCCGGAAGATGCGGCACAGGTAGGTGCGGCTGACACTGAAGTGGCGGCACAAAACGTCCAGCGACGGCGGCTCGGCCAGGTGCCGCTCCATATAGCTCTCCACCGAATCGGACAGAGAACTCTCCGCCAGACGCCGGGTGTCCGGAGTCTGACTCATAGCCAGCACGGAGTTTTCATCGCTGCGAATGAGGGAAAACAAAAACTCCACCAGATAGCACTCCATCAGCTGGGCTGCACCGGGGGCGGCGTGGGAGAAGTCGGGGGCCGCCTTGTCGGCGTAGTCCCCCGGCAGCTTGCCAAGGGCATTTTGTGCCTCCTCCAAAAACAGGGATAAGATTCTCTTCGGCGCCCGCTCCAGGGTAAAAATCTTGCGGTTAAAGAAGGACATCACAGGACTTTTGCACGAGAAGGACACTACCACCACGTTGCTGGCATCCTCGCCATTGGCGATGTGGGAGTGGTTCTCCCCCGGCTGGTGGAAGATGACCTGACCCCGGCTGAGGCTGCAGCCGATGCCGTCTACAACGGCGTTGATGTTGCCGTCGTCCACGTAGACCAGCTCCCAAAAATCGTGCCGCTCCGGCGGATGGTAAAAATTCCGGTCAAACTCAAAATAGTACAGGGCGTGAAACCCCTCAATTTCTATTTCCCGCTTGACGGGCGCTTGCTCAAAGCTCATCTCCCAACCTCCCTCCGTGTACGATGTGTTAAATATCAGAAACGAATAGGTAAATACTTTTTCTGTATTATACCATATAATTTTATCGTATTCAATAAGCTGCCCCTGTGCAGTTAAAAATAATCACAACAGGAGGAAAAGACAAATGAACGTTCTTGCAATCGGCTGCCATCCCGATGACATCGAGGTCGCATGTGCCGGTACCCTGGCCAAGTATGTCAAGCAGGGCCACAA
The DNA here is from genome assembly GCA_017397835.1 of Oscillospiraceae bacterium. GTDB lineage: Bacteria > Bacillota > Clostridia > Oscillospirales > Oscillospiraceae > Lawsonibacter. Next base: position 36,799 of record JAFQHV010000010.1, on the reverse strand, counting down.
TGTCACCGTCTGCCACGTGTGCAACGGCAACCTGGGCCACGCCATCATCCAGCCTGACGAGCTGCGCACCATGCGCGCTCAGGAGGCCCGCAACGCCGGCGCTCTGGCCGGCATCAAGGTGATCACCTGCGACGTGGGCGACCTGCTGGCCTACCCCAACCAGGAGCAGCGTGACCGCGTGGTTAAGGTGATCCGCGAGGCTCAGCCCGACGTCATCATCACCCACAGCCCCAACGACTATATGCCCGACCACACCGCGGTGAGCAAGCTGGTCTTCGACGCCACCTTTGCCGCCAGCGTCCCCCACTACATGGACGGCCAGGGCGAGGCTGCTCCCCTGACCCCCCTGTACTACATGGACACTTTGGCCGGTGTCAACTTCCAGCCCACCGAGTATGTGGACATCTCCGACACCATCGACCTGAAGCTGGAGATGCTGGAGTGCCACGTCAGCCAGATGAAGTGGATGCGCGACCATGACCACATCGACTTTGCCGAGTTCGTCAAGACCTGCGCCCGCTTCCGCGGCCTGCAGAGCAACGTCCAGTATGCCGAGGCCTTCACCCAGTGCTATGCCTGGCCCAAGGTGTTCACCAAGCGCATGCTTCCCTGACCTTAAAGGAGGTTACATATCATGAGCAAAAAACTGCGCGTTCTGATGATCGGCGCCCATCCCGATGACTGTGACATCTCCTGCGGCGGCACCGCCCTGAAGTACATCGCTGCCGGCCACACCGTCAAGTTCCTGTCCCTGTGCAACGGTGACCGCGGCCATCACGAGATGTCCCCCGAAGAGATTCGCGTGCGCCGCCGTGGCGAGTCCTTGGCCGTGGGTAAGTTCGCTGGTCTGGAATATGACGTGTGGGAGGACTCTCACGACTGCATGGTGGAGGCCACCATCGCAAACCGTGAGCGTCTGGTGCGCGACATTCGCAAGTTCGCCCCCGACATCATCTTCTGCAACCGTCCCAACGACTATCACGCCGACCACCGCAATGCCGCCATCCTGGTGCAGGATGCGTCCTACATGCTGATCGTGCCCAACTTCTGCCCCGATACCCCCGCCCTGCCCAGCACGCCCGCCATCCTCTTCTTCAGCGATGATTTCCAGAATCCCCCCTTCGTTCCCGATGTGGCTGTGGATACCACCGATGTCATCGACAAGCAGTTTGAGATGATGGACCTGCACGTGTCCCAGATGTACGAGTGGCTGCCCTGGACCTACCACACCCTGGACACCGTGCCCGAAGGCGCCGCGGAGCGTCTGGAGTGGCTGCACGGCACCCGCGTGCCCCGTGAGGGCACTCCCCTGACTCTGGAGCAGATGAACGAGCCCCAGCAAAGTGAAATCTGCGAGTACCGCTTCGCCCGCAAGACCGCCAAGTTCCGTGACGCGCTCATCAAGCGCTACGGCATCGAGAAGGGCAGCAAGATCCCCTTCGCCGAGTTCTATCAGCTATGCGAGTACGGCGGCGAATTCCGCGAGGAACTGATCCCCTTCTGATCCCCGCACCCAAATCTGTTAAGTTAAAAACTTAAAATAAAACAAACGAAAAGGAGAAATTATCATGGATTTTATGAGCACTGTTAAGAACTCCCTGCTGGAAGGCTTCTACCCCGCCGGTTGGGATATGGCCAAGATCGACGCCTGCTGCGAGAAGGGTGTGCAGCGCGAGGATTTCTGGCACAAGGACTTCCAGCCCGTCGCCTGCGACAACATCCACGAGTTTGACATGATGATGGGTCACGAGATCGCCCAGCAGATCAAGCTGGCTCGCGAGCGCGGCGAGAAGCTGGCCATGATCATCCCCGTTGGCCCCATGGGCATGTACCGCTGGGCCGTCTACTTCCTGAAGGAGTGGAACGTCAAGTGCGACCACTGCTACACCTTCAACATGGACGAGTGGGCTGACGAGAACGGCACTACCCTGCCCAACACCGACCCCGCTGCCTTCGAGTTCTGCATGAAGCAGGCCTTCTTCAACCCCCTGGGTGAGCTGACCATCCCCGAGAATCAGCGCAACTTCGCCACCAAGGACAACCTGCCCACCTACGCCGGCAAGATCGCTGCTCTGAAGGCCGAGGGTGCCAAGCTGGTGCTGATCTTCGGCATCGGCCGTATGTGCCACATCGCTTTCTGGGAGCCTCAGTTTGCCGCTGAGTTCGCCAGCGAGGCCGAGTGGAAGGCTCAGACCCACCGCATCGCCGCCAAGCTGCACCCCCTGACCATCGAGCAGAACGCCATCACCAGCTTCAAGAGCCGCACCACCCTGGTTCCCTGCCGCGCCAACACCGTTGGCCCCGGCCTGCTGTTCCAGGCTGACTACATCATCGGCGGCGCCGACGGCGCTCTGGGCCGCGGCATGGGCTGGCAGGGCATGAGCTTCCTGACCACCCTGCACTATGGTCCCAGCATGTGGATCACCTCCAGCTATATGCCCACCTTCCCCGGTAAGCTGTTCTACCTGAGCGAGCTGGCCGGTCCCCTGGTTCCCGACGTGAACTGATCGATATGGGCTGCTGCAATAAGAAAACCCCCGATCTTTGGATCGGCGGCAACATCATCGTTGACGTGGTCAAGCGCGTGGACTGCTATCCCGAACAGGGTATGCTGGCCAACATCACCGCCATGCCCCAGCAGTCTGTGGGCGGCTGCGTGACCAACACCATCATCGACCTGGCCAAGATGAACCCCGACTTCGGTCTGGGCGCCATCGGCCTGGTGGGTGAGGATGCCTACGGCGACTACGTGGTGGGTGAGATGGACCGTCACGGTATCGATACCCGGCGCGTCAAGCGCACCTCCACCGCTGCCACCAGCTTCACCGACGTCATGAGCGTCAAGGGCGGCGAGCGCACCTTCTTCCACGCCCGGGGCGCCAACGCCCAGTTCTCCCCTGCCGACGTGGACCTGTCCACCCTGAAGGGCAAGCTGGTACACATGGGCTACATCATGCTGCTGGACGGTTTCGACGCCGACGATGCCGAGTACGGCACCGTTATGGCCCGCTTCCTCAAGCAGGTGCAGGACATGGGCATCAAGACCTCCATCGACGCGGTCAGCGACAGCATGGGCAACTTCCGCACCAAGATCCCCCCTGCCCTTGCCTACTGCAACTACGCCATCATCAACGAGATCGAGTGCTGCGCCGTTTGGGATCTGGATCCTTACAACGAGGACGGCTCCCTGAACGAGGGCAACATTCGTCTGGCCATGGAAAAGATGGCCGCCTGCGGTGTCAAGGACAAGGTGGTCGTCCACTGCAAGCCCGCCGGCTTCTGTCTGGACGTGCCCACCGGCACCTTCACCCGGGTCAATTCCCTGAAACTGGACCCCGCCCGCATCGCGGGCAGCGTGGGTGCGGGCGATGCGTTCTGCGCCGGCTGCCTGTATTCCATCATGCAGGGCTATTCCGACGAGGATATGCTGTCCTACGCCTCCGCCGCCGCGGCTGCCAGCCTGTTTGCGGAAAACTCCGTTGACGGCATGCTGCCTGCGGACCAGGTTTGGGAACTGGCAAAGACCTGCCCCCGAGTTTAATCACACGGTGGGCCGATGGAACCCATCGGCCCACCCCTACCAAAGGAGAGAAACAGCAATGAAACAAGCTGTTATGTACGGCGGCGGCAATATCGGCCGCGGCTTTGTTGGCGCTCTGCTCAGCCAGTCCGGCTATGAGGTCACCTTCATTGATGTGGCCGAGGCCGTGGTCAACGACCTGCAGCAGCGCCGCACCTACCCCGTGCGCTATGTGTCCAGCCAGGGGCATAAGGACGTTTGGATCGAGAATGTTACGGCTGTCAACGGTAACGATACCGCTGCCGCCGCCAATGCCATCGCCAACTGTGACATCATGGCCACCGCCGTGGGCGCCCGCATTCTGAAGTTCATCGTGCCCAACATCGTGGCCGGCCTGCGTCAGCGCTGGGCAAACAACGGCGGCCCTCTGAACATCATCATCTGCGAAAACCTGATGGACGCCAACAAGGTACTGGAGGGTATGCTCAAGGAGCAGCTCACCGCCGAGGAGTGCAAGCGCTTCGACGAGACCGTGGGTCTTGTTGAGGCTTCCATCGGCCGCATGGTCCCCGTCCAGACCGAGGAAATGAAGGACGGCGACCCCATGCGCGTGTGCGTGGAGCGCTACGGCTTCCTGCCCACGGATAAGGAGGCCTTCAAGGGCGGTGTCCCCGACATCCGCAACATGGTCCCCTATGAGCCCTTCGATTTCTACATCAAGCGCAAGCTGTACGTCCACAACATGGGCCACGCCACCTGCGCCTACCTGGGCGACCTGCTGGGTCTGGACTACATCTACCAGTCCATCGACGTGGCCGAGGTCCGCGTGCTGGTGCAGAACGCCATGTTGGAAAGCGCCATGGCTCTGTGCAAGAAGTACGGTGCAGACCCCATCCATCTGCAGCTGCACATCACCGACCTGCTGGGCCGCTTCACCAACGCCGCTCTGGGCGACACCTGCCAGCGCGTGGGCGGCGACCCCGCCCGTAAGCTGGCCCCTGCAGACCGCATGATCGGCTCTTCCCTGCTGGCTCTGGAGCAGGGCATCACCCCCGCCTACATCGCCGTGGGTGCCGCCGCTGCCGTCCACCGCTATATCCGTGAGGCCGAGGGTATGGAACAGTCCATGGACGCCGCTGCCAAGGTGCTGGCCGAGGTTTCCGGTCTGGCTGCCGACAGCAAGCTGGCCCAGCTGATCCTGCCCATGTACCGGAAGATTCTTGACGGTGCTGCTCCTGCCGAGCTGCGCCGTGCCGCCGATGCTCTCAAGCACACCAGCATCGGTGAAGTTGTGTAAAGGAGGAATTACACTATGAATACCAAAGCTGTCCGTATCCATGGCAAGATGGACCTGCGTCTGGATGACGTGACCCTGCCCGACGTCGGCCCCGACGACGTGCGTGTGCGCGTGATCTCCGACAGTATCTGCATGTCCACCTACAAGGCCGCCATCGAGGGTCCCGAGCACAAGCGCGTGCCCGACGACTGTGACGTGAATCCCACCATCGTGGGTCACGAATTCTGCGGTGACATCGTGGAGGTCGGCGAGAACTGGAAGCACAAGTATAAGCCCGGCGACAAGTTCGTCATCCAGCCCGCCCATTTCTATAAGGGTTCCCAGATGGCTCCCGGCTACTCCTACTCCTACTGCGGCGGCAACTCCCAGTACGGCAACGTTCCCATCGAGAACCTGATCTGCGACTGCCTGCTGCCCTACGATTCCGACACCTACTACTACGGCTCTCTGGCCGAGCCTTTGAGCTGCGTTATCGGCACCTTCCATGCCATGTACCACACCAAGGCCGGCTCCTATGTCCACGAGATGGGCATCAAGGAGGGCGGCAAGATGGCTCTGCTGGCCTCCGTCGGCCCCATGGGTCTGGCCGCCATCGACTACGCCATCCACTGTGACCGCCGTCCCTCCCTGCTGGTCATCACCGACATTGACGACGCCCGCCTGAAGCGCGCCGCCTCCATCTACACCGTGGAAGAGGCCGCCAAGTACGGCATCGAGCTGCACTACGTCAACACCCGCATGGAGAATGCCACCGAGTACCTGCGCAGCCTGACCGGCGGCACCGGCTACGACGACGTGGTCTGCTTCGCTCCCGTGGCTCCCGTCATCGAGCAGGCGGACGACATTCTGGGCTTTGACGGCTGCCTGAACTTCTTTGCCGGTCCCACCGACAGCAAGTTCAAGGCTCCCTTCAACTGGTACAACGTCCACTACCTGTACACCCACGTGGTTGGCACCTCCGGCGGCAACACCGACGATATGCGCGAGGCCATCGAGATGATGAACGCCGGCAAGCTGAACCCCTCCGCCCTGGTCACCCACATCGGCGGCCTGAACGCGGCCATCGACACCATCCTGAACCTGCCCAAGATCCCCGGCGGCAAAAAGCTGATCTACAACCACATCGATCTGCCCCTGGCCGCCATCGACGAGTTCGAGGAGCTGGGCAAGACCGATCCCATGTTCGCCGAGCTGGATCGTCTGTGCAAGGCCAACAACGGTCTGTGGAATCCCGAGGCCGAAAAGTACCTGCTGGCCAACGCCAAGAAGATCTGAGTCCCGCACTTACAACTTTGGTCTTATAACCTATAATTTTGGTCCTAACTGTCGGGGCGAGGTTGCAAAACCTCGCCCCTCTTTTTATAATGGGACTTGTAAATATTTGTTTTTTACAGCGTTATCAGTTAAGTATGTACATGATTTCGCCATCCGCTTTTTATATAATAGTGCCATCCACTTATAATTTAAGACACGAATGACGGAGGTATGCGTTGTGAAAAAACTCGAACTCGGTCTGCAGATCCACTGCGTGCGCGACGCCTTTATGGAGGATCCCGAGACCACCCTGCAGCAGGTAGCCGCCATGGGTTACGATGGCGTTGAGATGGTGCTGCAGTACTGCCCTTTTGAGCCGGAGCGTTACCGCAAGGCCCTGAAGGAAACCGGCCTTGCCTGCTACTCCATGATGCTGGACTGGAAGTACTTTGCCTCCGAGCCGGATATGGAGCGCACCATCGAGCTGGCCCGCGCCATGGACTGCCCCGTCATCATCATGGCCGCCGTGCCCAAGCCCACGCTGGAAGAGGTCAGCAACAACCCCACCCTGGCCCGTGAGCTTGCCGACACCGCGCGAAACGTCGCCAAGCGGCTGCAGGATGCCGGCTTCGAGACCGGCTACCACGACCACGACCGGGACCACATGGTGTTCGTGGACGGCAAGGAGTCCTTCATGGACTACCTGCTGCGCAACACCGACGACGACTATATTTACATGATCGACACCGGCAACGCCATGGCCGGCGGAGCCGACCCTATTGAGAAGGTGCGCAAGTTCCCCCACCGCTCCCCCATCGTCCATCTCAAGGGCTTCGCCGCTGAGACCCGCTACCTCACCCCCATGTGGAAAAGCGAAATCGACACCGATGAGCTGGTCAAAACCCTCGTCAACGAAGGCGGCGCCGAGGTCATCAGCATTGAATTTGGCTTTGCCGCCGACGGCGGCGATCCCTTCGATCAGTGCGCCCGGTCCTATACCTGGCTGCGTGACAAGCTGACCACCAACGGTCTGCTGTAAACGAAAGGAGATGCACAGATATGAAAGTCGGCATCCTCATCAAAGTAGATGAATACCCCAGTCCCTACGAGGCCATCGCCATCAACGCAAAGCTTGGTTTTGACAACGGCCAGCTGTCCATTTGGGATATGTCCTTATATAGCGACGATGTAATCGCTGAAATCAAGCGGGCATGCAAGGATTTTAACTTTACTATCACCGCCGTGTGGTGCGGCTGGTCCGGCCCCGTGGTGTGGCCCTACCCCAACGGCTACCTGACCCTGGGCCTTGTCCCCGCCGAGTACCGTGCCCAGCGTATTCAGGACATCTTGAAGGGCGCCGATTTCGCCCACGCTTTGGGGGTCAAGGACATCATCACCCACGTCGGCTTCCTGCCCGACAACCCCTTCGACCGGGACCATCTGGGCGTGGTGCAGGCCCTGCGCTACATCTGCAAGAAGCTGAAGGAGCGGGACCAGTACTTCCTCTTCGAGACCGGCGAGGAGCTGCCCCTGTCCCTTGTCTACCTCTTCAACGACGTGGGCGCGGACAACATGGGTATCAACTTCGACCCCGCCAACTTCATCCTCAACGGCCGCGGCAGCCACCCCGTCACCACCCTGAAGTTCCTGGGCCGGTACGTGCGCGGCTTCCACGCCAAAGATGCTCTGCAGCTGGTTCCCCCCAAGTGTGAAAAGCACGAAATGCCCATCGGCAAGGGTGACGTGGATTTCCCCGGTCTGATCGAAGTGCTGCGTGAGTACGGCTACGACGGCAGCCTGACCATCGAGCGTGAGAACTACGGCGACCCCAACCGCGACGCGGAGATCACCGCCGGCAAGGCTTATCTGGAAGCCCTGCTGTAAGGAGGGACTGCTGTGAAAATCGGAACCTTTATGCACCAGCTGTTTGTTATGCAGGATCAGCTGGGCTGCGAGAACCTGTCCGGCGTGCTGGCCCGTCCGGAGCTGGCCGGCCTGCAGTGCGTGGACGCCGACAGCCGCCACTTTGAAGTACGCCCCATCGTCAAAATCAAGCAGCAGCTGGATGATGCCGGCATCGCCGTGTCCAGCATGTACTGCGACATTCGGCTGGATGCCATAAAAGCCAAAGGCCCCTATGCCCTGTCCGACGAGATCGACACCCATTTAGAGCGCTGCGCCATGCTGGACACCAATATTTTTATGCCCGTCCCCCTCTTCAACGGCGATGTGAGCCGAGAGGATAAGCAGGCTCAGATTTTGGATTTTCTCCACCTGTGTGTGGAGCGCTCCCCCGCCTACGGCGTAACCACTGTGCTGGAAAATTTCTCCCGCCAGGACAGTACCATCGCCACCATCGAAGATATGAAATTCTACCTTGATCGCATTCCGGAGCTGCAGTATGTGCTGGACACGGGCAGCTTTTGGATTTCACAAAGCTGCGAAGCTTATGACGCCTGCGTCGCCTTGCTGGACCGCACCATCCATGTGCACCTGAAAGACCCCGTGCCCGTGGATGTCAATCCTCCCAAGACCTTGTTTGGCCGTGGTTTTGACCACGCCGTGGTTGGCGAGGGTATCCTGCCTATCCGCAAAATCATTGCCGAACTGGACAATGCCGGATACGACGGCACCCTGTCCATCGAACTCATCACCAACAACGAGCCTTTACTCAAAACCCAGAAATCCATCCACAACCTGCAACAGCTCATTTAACAAGGAGGAAATCTTATGCTTCGCTATGCAATTATCGGCTTTGGCGGCCTTGGTAAGGTCCACATGAACAATATGCTCCGTCTGGAACAGGAACACCCCGGCCGCATGAAGCTGTGCGCCATCTGCGGTGCGTCCAAGGAAGCCTTTTTTGAGAACGTCAGCCTGAACTTCGGCACTGTGGACATCTCCAAAATCGACCTGACCCAGTGCGGCTTCTATGAGGATTACAAGGAACTCATCGACACGGAAAGACCCGACTTCGTCATTTCCGCCACCCCCACCTTCATGCACGAGGAAGTGGCCCTCTACGCCCTGGAGCGCGGTATCCATATCCTGTCCGAAAAGCCCATGGCCCTGACCGAGGAGGGCTGCACCCGCATGATTGAGTGTGCCAACCGCTCCGCCGCCAAGCTGATGATCGGCCAAAGTGCCCGGTTCACCTCTGCCGCCGTGCGTATCAAGCAGTTTATCGACGAGGGCACCTACGGCAAGGTCCGCCGCATGGAGTTCTGCCGCTACTCCCAGACCCCTCTGTGGACCTACAACAACTGGATTTTGGATCCCGAAAAGAGTGGCGGCTGCGTGCTGGATATGCACATCCACGACGTGGATCTGATGAACTACCTGTTCGGCATGCCCAAGAGCGTCCGCTCCGTTGGCACCCACGATAAGGGTGAGCTTGAAAACGTTATCACCCGCTACGACTACGACGACAAGGTTGTCACCGGCAGCGCCGACTGGTCCATGCCCCAGACCTACCCCTTCACCAAGCAGACCATCATCAACTTCGAAAAGGCCACTGTCGTCTACACCCCCGAAAAGAAGCTGATGGTTTACACCGACGAGGAGAGCCACGAGGAAAACATTCCTCCCGAGGACTCCCACTTTGTGGAACTGACCACCTTTATTGATTGGATTTTGGATGACAAGGATTGCGCCCACCTGACCAATCCTCTCTCCGTCCGCGACTCTCTGCGCATTGCCCTGGCCGAAACCAAATCCCTGCGCACCGGCGAGACTGTTAAGCTGTAAACAGCCATTATAAAAGATGCCTCATGGTCAACAAAGGTTGTCCATGAGGCATCTTTTTTTGTTTGATTTTTCACTCTACTAATTTCCGCCACTGTGCCACGGTTTCTTTCGTCGGCTCGTTCACATTTTCGCACTGGTATTCCCGGCCCAGGAGGGCGTATTTATAGGCACCCAACTGATGGTACGGCATAACCTGCACATTTGTACAATGCGCAAGCGAAGCGGCAATCTCTTTGGCCCGGAGCAGATGTTCCGTCCGGTCGTTCCAGCCGGGAATGACGGGCAGACGCAGGACCGTTTTGACCCCCATGGAATCAAGCAATTGCAAATTGGCAAGGATGGGGTCGAGGGATACGCCTGTATAACTCAAATGCCGCTGCTCATCCGTTTCCTTGAGGTCAAACAGGATAAGGTCACTGTGTTCTGCCACCGCCTGCAGCGCAGCCACTGTTCCGAAGCCGCTTGTTTCCACCGCGGTGTGAATTCCCGCCCGTCTGCACATATCCAGCAAAGCAGCCGTAAACTCCGCCTGCAGCAGCGGCTCCCCACCGGAAACCGTCACTCCACCGCCGGATGCATCATAGAATACACGGTCTCGGGCCACTTCTTCAAAGACTTCTTCCACGCTTTTGGAATAGCCGGACATGTTCAGCGCCTGGGTCGGGCAGACCGCCGCGCAGCTTCCGCAGGAAAGGCACAAATCCCTGAAAAAGGTGTGGCGTCCGTCAACAAACCTGTGGCAGTTTTGAGGGCATATCTCCACGCAGCGACCGCAGAACACACACTTGTCCGCAGCATACAGGATCTCTCGGCCCGGTTTCTGCGACTCCGGGTTGTGGCACCAGGCGCAGGACAGCGGACAGCCCTTTAGAAAGACCGTGGTGCGGATGCCGGGGCCATCGTCCGTGCAGTATCGGGTAATGTTAATGATCTCTGCTGTTTTCATGGCTCACTTGTGGATGCTTCGCGCGATGATCATGCGCTTCATCTCATCGGTCAGGTTGTTGAAATAGTCGGAAAAACCGCCCACCCGCACAACCAAATTGCGGTGCAGTTCCGGATGGTCGTAGGCTTCCTGCAAAGTTTCCGCGCTGGCACAGCTGAGCTGCATCTGCTGTCCGCCCAGGGCCATATAGCCCAATATCAGAGCCCGGAGCTTTTCGTCCTCGATTTCGGGGTCGATGTTGAAGTTCAGCACCGGCGTGCCGATGGCCCGCTCCAAATCAAGGGATGCCACACTTCTTAGAAGGGCCGTGGGACCTTTCACGTCCTTGCCGTAAATGGCGCCAAGGGAGTCGCACAAGGGCGCTTTGGCGGGACGTCCGTCCGGGGTAGCGCCCACAAGGCGGCCGAAGTTTGCTACCGACCGGAACATGATGGATGCAGGCAGAAAACCATCGCTCATGGCCGGTTTCTTATCGTCCAGCATGGAGTAAATATCCGTGCTGACGCGAGTTGCCATGGCGTTGGCCTCCGGGTCATCGGTACCAAAGGCACAGGGATGACGGCGGCAGCGGTCCAAAAACTGCTCATCACTTTCCGAAAGCAGTTGCAGGAACGCCTCCTTCTCACAGGTCTTGTCCCGGAACACTATGTCCCGAATGACCAGCAGGCTGTCGATCACGTTGATCATGCCGCCAAAGGATACGATGCTCCACTTATAGCGGGTTCCGAACTGATTGAAGTCGGTTCCGTTGTCGATGCAGTCATCAATCAGCAACGTACGCATGGGCAGCGGGGAGTATTTGCTGCGCTTGATTTGAGAACTGCTGATTTCTCTGGTGACGATGTCCACATTGCCCCGCACATCGTCTATGAACCCCTCGTAAAATTCCTCAAAGGTCTGTGCCCGGGGCAGACGGCTGTACATACTGCGCTCCAAAATCCAAAGCAGGTTAATGCCGCAGTCCACCGAGCCCACGTTTGTATAGCCCGCAATCTGACTTTCCGTGCAGCCGGAGCCGCAAAACATCCGCAAATCCTCCTCCGTCAGCTCCGGAAACTTCTTCTGCAGGCCGCCCAACATACCCTTGGGATTATAAAATGCCGGCTGACCGCAGCTGGTACGGATGGCCTCAAAGGCCTTTTCCCACACCTCAGACGGGGTGGTCTCGTCCACAAACAGCTCGATCATGGGGCGACGGCGCCCCTTTACCGCCTCCAGACACTGCAGGGTCAGGGGGGTATAATTGGTGTGCAGGGACATGGAATAACCTTCATTGATGTCCAAATTATCATACAGGTTTTCCAACAGCGGCACGATATTTTCCCCATTGAAATAGGGCAGCAGACCATTTGCAAGGGACCCCAAATTGTCGCAGCCGTCCAAATACATGACCGCATTCCATGCAAAAACCGCCTCATAAATATCCCGGGCTGGATACAGTGGAACACGGGCCATAGCCTGAATGACCCGCTCCTCCGCACGGACGGACTTCAAATAAGACACGCACCGATCCACCCAGCACTGAATACCGGCAATCAATTCCAAAAGGCCATCCCGCATATCCACATCTTCTATTTTCTCAATGCGGGGGATGTAGGCCAGCAGCCCTTCACGAAGCACCCGTTCATAATGGGGAATGGAGTGCAGGGACATATTGCCGGCAATGGTGTGCTCCGGCGGAACGGAGCCACCATTGTACACGCGAAACTCCCGCTCGAATGCATCCGCAAGCTCCGAACCAATGCGATGCCGGTTGTCCTGCATCAGCACAAACCCATTCATAAAGCTGGGCACAATGGCATAATCCCTGTCCAACAGTCCGGAGGGGTACAGAGGCTTCCCCTCGTAGGCGGGCAGACGGCAGGTCTCCAAATAACGGCGCAGCCCCATTGCCTTCCGATAGAACAGCGAGCGCTCCGGTTGCTCAAACAATCCGGCAGCACCATATTCACCCAGTTCTAAAAAACGTTTTGAGATATCCATGTCATACCCCTCCCTTTTTCAACACCATACCATTAAATCGGCGAAATGTATATTGACGCAACTATCCTAAATATAGTAAAATCATAACCAAAGGGGGCGCGCACACTTGATTGTAAATGTATATTCCTGCGGGGATACTCCGCTTTTGCATATCCGTTTTATGGGTTGTAACCGTCTGCCGGACACGGTCAACATTCCTCCCATGCTCCGCAACTCTTACATCATCCATTATGTGCTCAGGGGACGTGGCTTCTACAACAGGTCTCCGGTGGAAGCAGGTCAGGGTTTTTTAATCCAGCCCGGTCAAATGGCAGAATATTGCGCAGACCCTCAAAACCCGTGGGAACTTCTCTGGGTCGTCAGCGAGGACGAGAATATGGCTAAATTGTTCCAGGCCTACCGCGCCGACCCCGTAACGCAGATTTTCTCCTACGATTTTATTCCCGCCGTTTCCAGTGCTATGGACGCCCTTGCCATGATGGGACCGACCGTTCAGCGCCCCTCGGTTCTGCTGGAGCGGTTTCTCGGTCTGTGGAATCTGCAGGACCGGCATCCATACGGCCCCTTCCGATCCAACGCACAGACCTACATTGATTTCGCGCTGGACTATATCCACGCCAATTATCAGTCTCCGGTGTCCATCAGGGAGCTTGCGGAGCTTTTAGGTGTCAGCCAGCCATATCTGTTTCGTATTTTCAAGTCGGTCACAGGAAAATCCCCCAAGACCTATTTGGGTGATTACCGCCTGTTACAGGCCAAGAAACTGCTTGCAGAAACTCAATTGACCATCACGGAGGTCTCCAACTCCGTAGGGTACCCCGACGCACTCGCCTTTTCACGTTTTTTCTCCCAGAAAGAAGGGGTCTCTCCCCGCGCCTACCGCCAGGCAATTACAAACAGCACCTGACACCACCGCCCCGATTTTATGTCGGGGCGGTTTTGCATTTAATTGGAATAACCCCTTGCAATTCATAGATGTTATGGTGTAAAATAGGGCGTTGAGAATTTAACATTCCCCAATACCGACAGGAGGGATTCTATCATGGCTGACGAGATGATTCTGAACACCGCCGAAGAGGGCGCTGTCACCAGCCAAAACTTTATCCACGAGTTTATTACCGAGGACCTGGCCGAGGGCGGCCGGTGCGAGGGTATGCAGGTACACACCCGCTTCCCGCCCGAGCCTAACGGCTACCTCCACATCGGCCACTGCAAGGCGCTGATCATCGACTTCGGCTCTGCGGAGAAGTTCGGTGGCATCTGCAACCTGCGTATGGACGACACCAACCCCGCCAAGGAGGACACCGAGTTTGTGGACGCCATTCAGGAGGACATCCACTGGCTGGGCTTCGACTGGGGCGACCGGTTCTACTACGGCAGTGACTACTTCGAAAAGACTTACGAGCTGGCGGTTGGCCTGATCAAAAAGGGCCTTGCCTATGTGTGCGAGCTGACCCCCGAACAGTTCAAGGAGTACCGCGGCGACATCGGCACCCCCGCCCGCTCCCCCTGGCGTGACCGCCCCATCGAGGAGTCCCTGGATCTGTTCGAGCGCATGCGCAAGGGCGAGTTCCCCGAGGGTTCCAAGACCCTGCGCGCCAAGATCGATCTGGCCAGCGGCAACTTCAATATGCGCGACCCCGTCATCTACCGCATCCGTTACATCCACCATCACCGTCAGGGTGACAAGTGGTGCATCTTCCCCATGTACGACTTCGCCCACCCCATTCAGGACGCGCTTGAGGGTATCACCCACTCCCTGTGCTCTCTGGAGTACGAGGATCACCGCCCCCTGTATGACTGGGTCATCAACAACACCGACGTACCCTCCAAGCCCCGTCAGATCGAGTTCGCCCGTCTGGGCATCAACTACACCGTCATGAGCAAGCGCAAACTGCGCAAGCTGGTGGAGGAGGGCTACGTGTCCGGCTGGAACGACCCCCGCATGCCCACCCTGTGTGGTCTGCGCCGCCGTGGCTATACCCCCGCCGCCATCCGTGACTTCTGCGACCGCATCGGCGTAGCCAAGAACCCCTCCACCGTGGAGTACGGCTTTTTGGAGCACTGCCTGCGCGAGGACCTGAACGAGTCCGCCCGCCGCGTCATGGCGGTCCTGCGCCCCATCCCCCTGACCATCACCAACTATCCCGAGGGTCAGTCCGAGACCTTTGAGGTGGAGAATAACCCCAACCGTCCCGAGGACGGCACCCGTGAGGTCACCTTCTCCCGCCACCTGTTCATCGAGGCAGACGACTTCATGCAGGAGCCTATCCCCAAGTACAAGCGCCTGTTCCCCAACGGCCCCGAGTGCCGCCTGAAGGGTGCCTATCTCATCACCTGCACCGGCTGCGTCACCGACGAGGCCGGCAACGTGACCGAAATTCTTGCCACCTACGACCCCGAGTCCAAGGGCGGCAACCCCGCCGATGGCCGCAAGGTCAAGGGCGCTACCATCCACTGGGTGGATGCCGCCACTGCCATTGATGCCGAGGTGCGCCTGTACGACAACCTGTTTGCCGACCCCGATCCCGACGGCGGCGACAAGGACTTTCTGGACTGCCTGAACCCCGCCTCTCTGGAGGTGCTGACCGGCTGTAAGCTGGAGGCTTCCCTGGCCAACACCGACCCCGCCGACCGGTTCCAGTTCATGCGTCTGGGCTACTTCTGCGCCGACAGCGTGGACTCCACTCCCGAACACCCCGTGTTCAACCGTGCCGTCAGCCTGAAGGACGGTTTCAAAACCAAGTAAACACACAACCAAAACACACCGTCCACGCGCGGTGTGTTTTGTCTGTAAACAGATAGAAGCGAGGTAGCATCATGAGTCAAGTGTATCGTTTTTCCGCCCCCGGCCGCACGGAGATCTGCGGCAACCATACCGACCATCAGCACGGCTGCGTGCTGGCCGCCGCCGTTGATCTGGAGTCTGTGGCAGAAGTCACCCTGAATGACACCGGCATCATCCGCATCCTGTCCCAGGGGTACGCCCCTGTGGAAATTGCCGTGAACGACCTGACCCTCCGCGAGGAAGAGAAGAACACCACCGCCGCTCTGGTCCGGGGCGTGGCCGCCGGCTTTGCCCGCCGGGGCGCAGTGCTGGGCGGGTTCGAGGCATCTGTCACCTCCACCGTTCTGCCCGGCAGCGGTCTGAGTTCCTCCGCCGCCTTTGAGGTCCTCATCGGCACCATTATCAACGAGCTGTTTTTTGACCGCAAGCTCAACGCCGTGGAGATCGCCCAGATCGCCCAGTGGGCGGAGAATGCCTACTTCGGCAAGCCCTGCGGCCTGATGGATCAGGCCGCCTCCTCCGTGGGCGGCATGGTCTTTATGGACTTCAACGACCCCTCCGCCCCCATTGTGGAGCGCGTAGATTTTGACTTTTCCGCCGCCGGCCACGCTCTGTGCATCATCGACAGCGGTGCCGACCATGCCGACCTGACGGACGAGTACGCCGCCATTACCCGGGAACTGGGCGCCCTGTGCGCCCACTTCGGTGCCGAGGTCCTGCGCGAGGTTCCTCAGCAGGAATTCTTCGCCCGCCTGCCCCAGCTGAAGGGTCGGGTACCCGACCGGGCCATCCTGCGTGCCATCCACTTCTATCAGGAAAATGACCGGGTGTGCCGTCAGGTGGAGGCCCTGCGCCGGGGCGACTTTGATACTTTCCTGTCTCTGGCCCGCCAGTCCGGCCGCAGCTCCTGGATGTACCTGCAGAACATCGTCCCCACCGGCGCGGTGGAGCATCAGGACGTGGCTGTTGCCCTCGCTCTGTGCGACACCCTGCTGGGCAGCCGCGGCGCGTTCCGCGTCCACGGCGGCGGCTTTGCCGGCACTGTGCAGGCCTTTGTCCCTCTGGATATGCTGGACAGCTTCAAGACCGGTATCGAGGCCGTTCTCGGCTCCGGCAGCTGCCACGTGCTGTCCATCCGCCCCGAGGGCGGTGTGCGGCTGGCCTGACTGGAGGACGCTATGCATCGTGATATTTACATTGCCTCCTTGGTAGACTACGGTGTGCGCACCGGCCTGATCGAGGCTTGCGACAAAACTTACATTACCAACCAGCTTTTGCAGGTGTTGGAACTGGACGACTGCTCCCCTGCCCTGCCTCAGGATATGCCTCTTGAGGACATCCTGTCGGGCCTGTTGGACGATGCGGTTGTCCGCGGCGTGTGCGCCGACGACATCACCAGCCGAGATCTCTTCGACACCAAGCTCATGGGTGTGCTCACTCCCCCGCCCCGTCAGGTCCGGGCGGATTTTGCCCGCCTGTACGCGCAGGACCCCAAAAAGGCCACCGACTGGTACTATCAGTTCAGCGGCGACACCGACTACATCCGCCGCTACCGTGTGAAGAAAGACCTTCGTTGGCAGACCGATACCCAGTATGGTGCTTTGGACATCACCATCAATCTGTCCAAGCCGGAGAAAGATCCCCGCGCCATCGCTGCCGCCCGTTCCGCCCCCAGCGTGGGCTACCCCAAGTGCCAGCTGTGCGCCGAGAACGAGGGCTACGCCGGCCGGCTGAACCACCCCGCGCGGCAGAACCACCGCATCATCCCCATCACCATCGCCGGGCGCGACTGGTTCCTGCAGTACAGCCCCTACGTGTACTACAACGAGCATTGCATCGTCTTTAACGCCGAACACACTCCCATGGTCATTGACCGGTCCGCCTTTGACAAGCTGCTGGACTTCGTCACCCTGTTCCCCCACTACTTCGTCGGCTCCAACGCCGACCTGCCCATCGTGGGCGGCAGCATCCTCAGCCACGAGCATTTTCAGGGCGGCTGCTACTGCTTCCCCATGGAGCGCGCCGAGGTGGAGCAAGCGGTCCGGTTCTCCGGCTACGAGGACGTCGATGCCGGCATCGTCAACTGGCCCATGAGTGTGCTGCGCATTAACGGCAGCGATCCCCGCCGCCTGTCGGAGCTTGCCGACCGCGTTTTGACCAGCTGGCGCGGCTACACCGACGAGTCTGCGTTCATCTACGCCGAAACCGATGGCCAGCCTCACAACACCATCACCCCCATCGCCCGGCGCAAGGGCGAGCGGTACGAGCTGGATCTGGTCCTGCGCAACAACATCACCACTGAGGAGCATCCCCTTGGTGTCTACCACCCCCATGCGGAGCTGCACCACATCAAGAAAGAGAATATCGGCCTTATTGAGGTCATGGGCCTTGCCGTCCTTCCCTCCCGCCTGAAAGCGGAGCTGGAGGCGTTGGAGCGAGCCATCCTGTCCGGGTCTCCCCTGACCGACGAACTGGAAAAGCACGCCGCCTGGGTCGCCGAACTGAAGTCCCGCCACACCTTTACCGCTGAAAACGCCACCTCTATCCTGCGTGAAGAAGTGGGTCTTGCCTTTTCCAAGGTGCTGGAGCACGCCGGTGTGTACGCCCGAAACGAGGCCGGCCGAGCCGCCTTCCTGCGCTTTGTGGCACAGGTATAATCAACTGTGCCGCAACCCGTTTGTTTCATGCAAAAAGCATCCGTCACCCAAGGTGACGGATGCTTTTTTGCTATCTTATTTCCAGCTGAAATCTCCCGACAGGAGGATGACTTTATCGGTCGACACGGTCAGTACGCCGCGCTCGATACGGCCCTGCCTGACAGTTCCGTCAGGCAGTTCCACTTTACAATCGCTGGGCACGATGTAGGACACGAACGGGACATGACCGGCCATGACCGCCAGTTCCCCCTCCGTTCCCCGCACACTCAGCATGGTAGCTTCACCGCTGAACAGGTCGCCCTCGGGAGAGGTGATGCGCAGGGCAAAGGTGTTCATCGCGCCACCTTCTTCGCCTTTTCCACCGCCTCGTCGATGGTGCCCACGAAGAGGAAGGACGACTCGGGCAGGTCGTCGTGCTTGCCCTCGATGATCTCACGGAAGCCGCGGATGGTCTCCGCCAGCGGCACGTAAGAGCCGGGAATGCCGGTAAACTTCTCGGACACGTCGAAGGGCTGGGACAGAAAGCGCTGGATCTTACGGGCGCGCTGGACCAGCAGCTTATCCTCGTCGGACAGCTCATCCATACCCATGATGGCGATGATATCCATCAGCTCCTGATAGCGCTGGAGGATGCGCTGCACCTCCCGGGCCACGGCGTAATGCTCCTCACCCAAAATCTCAGGAGACAGAATGCGGCTGGTGGACTCCAGGGGATCCACAGCGGGATAAATACCCTGAGAGGCAATGCCGCGGGACAGAACGGTGGTGGCGTCCAAGTGGGCAACGGTGGTGGCGGGGGCGGGGTCGGTCAAGTCGTCCGCCGGGACGTACACCGCCTGAATGGAGGTGATGGAACCCTTCTTGGTGGAGGTGATACGCTCCTGCAGATCACCCATCTCGGTGGCCAGAGTGGGCTGATAGCCCACGGCGCTGGGCATACGGCCCAACAGAGCAGACACCTCGCTGCCCGCCTGGGTGAAACGGAAGATGTTGTCGATGAACAGCAGCACGTCCTGATGCTCCTCATCCCGGAAGTACTCCGCCATGGTCAGGCCGGACAGGGCCACGCGCATTCTGGCCCCGGGAGGCTCGTTCATCTGGCCGTAGACCAGGGTGGTGTTGGACAGAACCCCGGACTCCTTCATTTCGTTATACAGGTCGTTGCCCTCGCGGGTACGCTCGCCTACGCCGGTAAAGACGGACAGACCGCCGTGCTGCTTGGCGATGTTGTTGATCAGCTCCATGATCAGCACGGTCTTGCCCACGCCGGCGCCGCCGAACAGACCAATCTTGCCGCCCTTGGCGTAGGGGCAGATCAGGTCAATGACCTTGATGCCGGTCTCCAGCACCTCGGTGGAGGTGGACAGCTCGCTGTAGCCGGGGGCGGGACGGTGAATGTCCCAATGCTCCACATCGGCGTGGTCGTAGGGCTGATTGTCCACCACGTCACCCAGCACGTTGAAAATACGACCCAGGGTGGTGCGACCCACGGGGACTGCAATTGCATTGCCCGTGTCGGTAACGGGAGTTCCCCGGCGCAGACCGTCGGTGGAGGACATGGCGATGCAGCGCACGATGTTGTCGCCGATGTGCTGGGCCACTTCCACGGTCAGGGTCTTGTCCCCGTTTTGCATGGTCAGCGCGTTATGAATGGCAGGCAGAAAGCCGGTTTCAAAGCTCACGTCTACGACAGGTCCCATGACCTGATAGACGCTGCCCTTTGCGGTATCAGACATCTACCTCGCTCCTTTCTTATGTTACACGCCGCTTCCCGCGACGATTTCTGTAATTTCCTGCGTAATGGCGCTCTGTCGGGCCCGGTTGTACTCCAGACCCAGGCGGTCGATCATCTCCTGGGCGTTCTTGCCCGCGCTGTCCATAGCCACACGGCGGGCAGCCACCTCGCTGGCGAAGCTCTCCTTCACGCAGGAGAGGATCATGCCCGCGATATACTCGGGAATGACCGCATTCAGAACGGTGGGGGCATCCGGCTCGAAGACGGCGTCGTCCGCCCTGCCCCGGTTTTCCGGAACAAGGGGCAGCAGCCAGTTGACGTACGCCTCCTGACTCATCATGGAGTGATACCGGGTGCAAACCACACCCAGCCGGTCAAACTCCTCCCCGCAGAACCGCTCACACAGGGTCTGTGCCAAAGCCATGGCATCTGCGTGGTTGTAATGCTCGGCGTGGTGCAGATCCCCGCCGAAGCGGTCACAGGCCCGCTTGCCGATGGGGATGATCTCCGCATCGGGATATTCCCGCAGCAGACGGAAAATGTTGGCGTTATAGCCGCCGGCCAGACCGCGGTCACCGGCGATGACCACAAGGCAGGTTTTTCCTCCCTCACGCTTGGCCATATAGGGCGTTTTGCGGCAGTCCTCACTGTTGGCAAGGCGCACGATCATCTCGCCCAGGGCATCGGCGTAGGCCTTGCCCTTGTTCATGGACTCGGTGGCTTTTCGGATCTTGGAGGATGCCACAAGGCCCATGGCGCGGGTCAAGTGCAGGGTAGAGTCCACGCTTTTGATGCGTGTGCGCAGCTGTTTGATGTCAGCTCCCATACCCTTACCTCTTCATCTCGTTCAGGGCCCGCTCCAACTCGGCAACGTCCTTGTCGTCCCAGCTGCCGGACTCAACACGCTCCAGGAAGTCGGCATACTTGGCCTCCAGCAGCTCGTACAGGCGTGCCTCGTAGTCCTTGACCTGCTTGACGGGGGTGTCGTTGAGCCAGCCGTTGATGACGGCGTAGACAATGGCCACCTGGCAACCCACACGCACCGGGGCGTTTCTGCCCTGCTTGAGCACCTCCACGATGCGCTCACCCAGCGCAAGGCGCGCCTTGGTATCCGCATCCAGATCGCTGCCGAACTGGGCGAAGGACTGCAGCTCGCGGTACTGGGAATACAGCAGCTTCAGCTCGCCGGCCACCTTTTTCATACCCTTGAGCTGGGCAGAACCGCCTACGCGGCTGACCGAGATACCGGGGTTGATGGCAGGCATAACACCGGCGTGGAACAGCTCCGTCTCCAGAAAGATCTGTCCGTCGGTGATGGAGATGACGTTGGTGGGGATATAGGCGGACACGTCGCCGGCCTGAGTCTCGATCAAGGGCAGGGCGGTGATGGAGCCGCCGCCGTATTCCGGCGCCACGCAGGCCGCACGCTCCAGCAGACGGGAGTGCAGATAGAACACGTCACCGGGATAGGCCTCGCGCCCGGGAGGACGGCGAATGAGCAGGGACAGGGCACGGTAGGCCACCGCGTGCTTGGAAAGGTCGTCGTAGATGATCAGCACGTCCTTACCCTGCTCGCGGAAGTGCTCCGCCATGGCGCAGCCGGAATAGGGGGCCACGTACTGCAGAGGGGCGGACTCGGAGGCGGAGGCGGACACGATGATGGTGTAATCCATGGCGCCCGCGGCAGCCAGCTGATTGGCGATCTGAACCACGGAGCTGTTCTTCTGTCCGATGGCCACGTAGATACAGATAACGTCGGTGCTGCGCTGATTGATGATGGTGTCGATGGCGATCTCCGTCTTACCGGTCTGGCGGTCACCGATGATCAGCTCGCGCTGGCCACGGCCGATGGGGATCATGCTGTCGATGGCCTTGATTCCCGTCTGCAGAGGGACGGAAACGCTCTTGCGCTCGATGATTCCGGGCGCCTCGGACTCGATGGGCCGGATGGCGTCGGCGGGAATGGGACCCTTGCCGTCGATGGGCTCACCCAGCGCGTTGACCACGCGGCCAAGCATGGCCTGACCCACGGGTACCGACAGGACCTTGCCCGTGCGCTTGACGGTAGAACCCTCACGGATGTTATTTTCGTTGGACAGCAGCGCCACGGAGACGGTCTCCGCCTCCAAATTCTGCGCCATGCCGAAGCTGCCGTCCTCAAACTCCAGCAGCTCGCTGGCCATGCAGGCCTGCAGGCCGTAAACACGGGCGATACCGTCGCCCACAAGGATGACCGTACCGGTCTCCTTCATCTCGATCTTGGCGTTGTAATTCTTGATTTGTTCCTTGATCACATTGCTGATCTCTTCCGGTCTTGTGGTCATACTCGTATCACTTCCTTCACTTCGGACAGACGCTGGCGCAGGCTGCCGTCCAGGATGCTTCCATCCACTTCCACGACCATACCGCCCAGCAGGCTCTCGTCCACAACGTATTCCGCCCGGACCTGACCCTTGCAGCGCCGCTCCAGCGCAAGCTGCAGCTTCTGCTTCTCCGCTTCGGTCAGTTCCACGGCACTGGTGATTTTCGCATTGGCAATATGCTCCGACGCATCCAAAAGCGCTTGGTACGCGTTCACCGACTCCACAAAGCAGCCGATCCTGCCCTTCTCACACAGCAGCTTAAGATAGGACAGCACGTGCTCCGGGGTCATGTCGGCAAAAGCCACCTCAATGGTGCGCAGCCGTTCCGCCACAGGGATGGCGGGAGAGGCCAGCAGCTGAGGATAGTCCGGCTGGTCCTCGAAGACTGCCTTCACCTGTTCCAGCACCTGACCGTACTCCTTCTGCCTGCCCTCTTCACAGGCAAGCAAAAACAGAGCCTGCGCGTATTCCTTACTGATCTCAGCCATTCTCGTCACCTATTTCCTCGATAAACGAGTCGATGAGGGTACGATGGTCCTGCTGGTTGATCTCCCGCTCCAGCAGCTTCTGCGCCAGAGCACCGGAAACCTCCACAATCTCCCGCTTGATACCGGCGGCGGCCATCTGCCGCTCCAGCTTCGCCTCGTTCTGAGCCATACGAATGATGCTGTCGGCCTCACCCCGTGCCTCGGCTACCAACTTGTCACCGCGGCGGCGGGCATTCTCGGCCGCTGTCTGCAGGATAGCATCCGCCTCGGCATCGGCACCGGCCAGCTTCTCTTCCCAGTTCTTGCGGCTCTGCTGCGCCTCGGCATTGGCTTCATCTGCCTCGGAATAGCGGTCATCAATTTCTTTCTGCCGCTGTTCCAGCACCTTCATGACCGGCTTGAACAGGAACTTCTTCACCAGCAAAAACAGCAGGACGAGGTTGAGCAAAGAAATCACAGTCTGCCAAAGATTGACAGAAATGACGTCCAGCGTTTGCATTGTTTCCCTCTCCCTGTTATGCGCCGATGGCCCGCAGCAGGATGTTGACCAGCAGGTTGGGAGCCACGAAGATCAGCAGGATGGCGATGACCAGCGCGTACAGGCCGGTGGTCTCCGCAATGGCGCAGCCCATCAGCATGGTGCTGGTCACGCTGCCCTTGCTCTCGGGCTGACGGCCGATGGCCTCACAGGCCTTGGCAACGGCGTTGCCTTCGCCGATACCGGGGCCGATACCCGCGACCATAGCCGTGCCGGCGCCCAAAGCGCAGGCGCCCAAAATAATACCAATAGCCAGTTCCAACATATCAATTTACCTCCAATTTTTGTTTTCTTTTTTGTTCTTTTCGTGCTTTTCTTGCAAAATATTCCTCTGCCGGGAATCCCCCGGAAACATACATCATGGTCAGCATGGCGAAGATATACGCCTGCAGACAGCCGCTGAACAAATCGAAATACACCGACAGAACTGCCGGGATGCCGATCTGCAGCAGGGAAAGTTCACCCAAAAATCCGGGCAGCCAGCCAAGCACCATGGATGAAAGTCCCTGCAGCCCCGCCGCCAGCAGCACGGAGATGACCGTGCCGGACAGCACGTTGCCGTAGTGACGGAAGGACATGGAGATGGGATTTGCAAACTCACCGATGATGTTGATCGGTGTCAGCAGTGCCACCGGCTCGGTCAGGCTTTTCAGATAAACCAGCGGACCTGCCTTCAGCTTGTAGTAGGTGATCAAAATGAACACCAGCACCGCCCACCCGGCTACCACGTTCAAGTCAGACGTGGGCGGGAACAGGCCGAACAGGGACATCAGGCTGGAACACGCGGACAGGCCGATGATGGCGGTGATAAAGGGTGCAAACCCGGCGAAGTACTCGCCCATGCTGTCCACCACCATATTTTGGCATTTCTCCACGATCCACTCCACCGCGTGCTGACGTTTGGAGCCGCCCCGCACCGACAGGCCGTGGGTCAGGTACAGACACAGTCCGAAAACCGTGATCAGCACCAGCCAGGAATTGATCTGCGCCTCGGTAATGGGCAAATCCTGTACAGGCATTGGAATGGTAAAGAAAATGCGCGCACCGGTGATGTTGATCCCGTCGCTGGGCGGCGTGGTCAGCACCTTCAGCACGATGGCCGCTGCGATAGGCAGCGCCATCATCAAAATCAGCAGGATGTCCACCGCCGCAAACCGGCGGCTTCTTGATTTCATACCGCAATCACCCCATTCAGGCAAAACAAATTCTCAACCGGCTTTTTTATCAAAAAGCGGGCGCAGGGAAATGGCAACGCGCGGGAAAAACAGCGGAATGACGACGGCCCACAGGTTCAGGAACGTCGCGCCCACCGCCGCCGCAACGATCAAAAACAGCATACGATAGGTTTGGGACAGTTTCATGGCGGTTTTGGCGTCTTTCTCGTCTTTTTCCAGTGCTTTCTGAACGGTCAGACCCATGAAAAAGAAATTCAGCACCGCGGCAGCCCCACTTAAAGCATTGCCCAGCAGCACCGTAATATCCCACTGCCGCAGCACAAGAAACACCGCCTGCAGCAGCACACTGAGCACCAGCACCCAGCTCAAAATATACAGGGTCTCTCTGCGCACGGTGGCATCGACTTTTTTCATCGTTTTGCTCCTCAAAGTAGACATAAAGGGACCCAACTCCCCTACAGACAGCTGGCTCCCCTCTTTTATATTCCGTTATATGTTAGTATCACACATCCGCTTTCATTTGTCAATAGTTTAACACAGGTTATTCTCCGGATAAAAGGCCGCTATCCCTTGGGATAGCGGCCTTTCTGTTCCGCTTATCAAGCTACCAGCCACTTGTATTTGACCACGCTGTACAGCGGGATCAAGGGCAGCAGGATGGGAACCTTTTTGCTGTAGATCTGATACTCCGGATCGGAGCCGTAGGTACGGTTCTGCCGAAGTTCCAGCCGGCGGGCACCGCTGAACATCACGTAGACGATACCAATATAGCCAAGGATGGCCACCACCCACTGACCGGCAGTCAGAGTGCCAAAGCCCACTACCAGCACACCGGTCCACAAAACCAGCTCGCCCAGATAGTTTGGGCAGCGAACCATGCGGTACAGTCCGGTATCCACAAAGCGGTGCGGATCCTTCGCTTTGGCGTTTTTCTTCTCCCGGTCAGCCTCCGTCTCCATCACGAAGCCGATCAAAATCAGGGCCGCCCCCACCCAGGTCCACAGGTTGTCGGCACTGCCGTTGTGCATACGGTAGAACACGGGTGCCACCATGGCCACGTACAGCACCGCGCAGGCCACCCAGATGGAAACCTTGACGAAAAACGGAATGGTTTTGCTGTCCTTGATCTCGCCGCCCACGTGCCTGTGATAGGATTTCAGCTTCGCCTCACGGTAGGCAAGATAGCCACCCAGCCGACAGCCATAGACCACAAACAGAACGCAGCACAGGGCCGTCCCCAGTGTCAGGCCGTTCCGGTACAGGCACATTAGCAAAACACCTTCCCCGGCAATAGCAAAGCCGTAGCCGATGGAGAAAAACCAGATATACTCCTTGAAACCGATGGCGCTGATGACAAAGGCAACCGCCACCACCAGCCAAAACGCTGCGGGAACTACCATAAAGAACACCTCCACATTGTCAAGCACATAATAGCATATATTCGTTTGAAATACAATATTCCTTCCGTACAGCAGAGTCCGAGTCCCGGGGGCATCCATAACAAAAAGCCAGCATCCCGATGGGATACTGGCTTTTTGGCACGCCCGAAGCCGAAACGAAGCAAAATGCGCCGGGGGCGCGTTTTGCCGTTGCGGGTCCCATCCCAAGAAGGCGAGCGGAATGCGATGCCTGATTGGCCTGGCGGGCACAGCCGCTGCGGACTTCGCGGCGCAGGACATGCCGCCGGCATGTCCTTTGACCGCCGCTCACCCTCTCAGAGTCCGAGTCCCGGGGGCGTCCATAACAAAAAGCCAGCATCCCGATGGGATACTGGCTTTTTGGCACGCCCGAAGCCGAAACGAAGCAAAATGCGCCGGGGGCGCGTTTTGCCGTTGCGGGTCCCTTCCCAAGAAGGCGAGCGGACTGCGATGTCTGATTGGCCTGGCGGGCACAGCCGCTGCGGACTTCGCGGCGCAGGACATGCCGCCGGCATGTCCTTTGACCGCCGCTCACCCTCTCAGGGTCCGAGTCCCGGGGGCGTCCATAACAAAAAGCCAGCATCCCGATGGGATACTGGCTTTTTGGCACGCCCGAAGGGACTCGAACCCCCAACTTTCAGAACCGGAATCTGACGCTCTATCCATTGAACTACGGACGCGTATCAACGACCCTGTTATTATAGCAAGGCCGTTTGGAAATGTAAAGAGAAAAATGTCGCAGCCGGTAAAATTACCCGGATACGCTTACAGCACGAAATCCTCGTCCTTCAAATTGGAAAACTCCGTCTTGACCGCCCGGGGCGGGGTACGGCGCAGCGGGTCGTACTCAAAGGCACGGCAGTGGGACGTCGCGTCCATCACGCCCTTTTTGGGGCAGACCACCTGCTGGTCATTGAGGTAACGGCTCTTGGCACAATAGGCACAGCGGGGGTCGATTTTCTTTTGGAACAGTTTGGGCATAACATTCCCTCCCGCGGAAAGATATATGTATTATACCGCAATCGTCCGCCTTTTTCCACCCCTTTTTTTCGCATTTCTTTTTCCAAGCATCACCATCGCAAAAAAAGCCAGCCACAGCAGCCATGCCGCCGACACAGACAGGCCAAATACACCGGAGCTTCCAAGTTGTCTGCTCCCTTCCACCTGCTGCACCAGCCAGCCGCCCGCAGGCAGCATCCCCGGAAGCAGCTTCTCCAACCCAACCACGAACATGGCTGACAGCACGCCGTGCAGCGCCTTTCCCACCAGATAGGTCCCCACCCGCAAGCCGCTGTCGGCAAGGAAACTCAGCACCTGACAGTGAACGGATACTCCCGCCCACCCCAGCATGAATGCCGCCATTGCCAATCTGCCCTCTCCCCTCAAACCACTGACACCGGAGGATACCTCCAAAACACCCCGCAGCAGTTGCCGCACCTGCTCCACGTCCATTCCGATCCACATCAGTCCCCGAGCCAGACGGTCCACAATCCCGGACCGATCCAGCAGACAAATCAAAACGGAAAACACCACCACGAAGGCGCAAACATTCAGCACAGCAGACAGCGCAGTGTGCACGCTGTCAACAAAGGCACTCGAAAATCGCACTTCCTGCTCCGCACGCGCTTTCTTTTTTACGCTGCATCGCTCTGTTTCGCCGTAAAAACGGAATATCACGCCCACGCACACCGATGCCGCCATGTGAACGGCGTACAGCGCCAACCCCGCCCGGCCGCTTCCAAACACACCCGCTCCCACTGCGCCGAGAACAAACGCCGGACCCGAGTTATTGCAAAAGGCTAAAAGACGTTCGGTTTCCGCTCGGGAACACAGCCCCTCCCGATACAGTTCCATCGCGGTACGCGCCCCCACCGGATAGCCGCCTACAAACCCCAGCACCAGTGCCGCTGCCCCGGCACCGCCCACACGAAACAGCGGCCACATGACCGGCTCCAGCAAGCGCCCCAAGCAGCGCGCCATGTCCAGCTTCAGAACCATGGCGGAAAGGACAAAAAATGGAAGCAGTGAGGGCACAATGGTCTGCGCGCACAGCGAAAGTCCTCCCCGTGCCGCCTGCATACTCTGCTGCGGCCAAACGACCAGGGCCAACGCTGTGCACAGCAGCACAAGCCCGCAGATCATCTTGCGAAAGGCCGGCCGGAACGTCGCACGCGCCATCGTCGATCCCCCTCTCAAAACACTATAAAAAAACAATATGCTCCCCGGACAGGAACTTGCCTGTCCGGGGAGCATTTCATGTTCAGTATAGGGCTTACCTGCGGCGGCCACGATAGTTGCGGCGGCCGCTGTAGCGGCGACTTCCGTACCGGCTGCTGCGGGAGGGAGTCAGGATCCCGCGCAGGATCAATACTACGACGGCGATCACCGCGATGGCCGTGAGAATACGCACGATGGGGTGCGCGAAAAAGGTCTTCACCTGATGCAATCGGTAAAGCAGGCCGGACCGCTCCGCCGCGCTGACCGAGATCAGATCCACGGCTCCCAGTTCTTCTCCTTCGTAAGTCAACAGCAGCTTGCCCAGCACCTGCCCCTCTTCCACGGGAGCCGGGATGCTTTCACAGTCCAACTGTACCGTTTGCACCACCTTGCTCAGGTCCATGTCGTTGGGCAAAGTCCGCTCCAACTGAGCAGCCGGGCGCACCAGAACATGGTCCGTGGTCGACAGGGTCACGTCCACCTGGGCGACGGGTGTCGCGGTATCCACGATCTGGCGGCGGCTGAAATTGTCAAAGCCCCAGCGGAACAGTTCCCGACTCTCGGTAAAGTGGCGGCGGTCATTGCGTCCGTTCCCCAGCGGGATCATAGGCGCATCCAGCACCACGCTGATCAGATACTGCTCTTCATCCTGTGCCGCAGACAGCAGGCAGTAACCACCCTCATCCGTAGTGCCGGTCTTGATCCCGATGGTCTTGTCGTAAAGGTAGCTGTCGAGATAATACCAGGTGACCAGCAGCGCGTTGGTGTTATAAAACACCCGCGTTTCGTGCATATTGGTGGCCGGGACCTCGTACCGCTTGGTGGATACGATGGTGCGGAAAAGTTCATTTTCCATGGCCTTGCGGGCAATTCGGTACAGGTCGCGGGCGGTGGAATAGTGGTCCGGGTGGTGCAGGCCATGGGGATTTACAAACTGCGTATCCTCACAGCCCAGTTCCGCCGCCTTGGCATTCATCCGCTCCACAAACGCTTCAATGGAACCGTCCACCGTTTCGGCCAGAATATTGGCCGCCTCGTTGGCAGAAGGGACCAGCAGGCAGTACAGCAAATCCTGCAGGCTCATCTGCTCCCCCGCCCGGATATTCTGGGTAGACCCGTTGGCGGCAAGGCCCTTGGTAAACGTGCTGCTGGCGGTGACCACCTGATCCATACGCAGGCGGCCTGTTCCCACCTCGTCCAGCACCAGCATGGCGGTCATGACCTTGGTCAGGCTGGCGGGCACCATACGCTGGTCGGCGTTTTTCTCATACAACACCTGATCGTACTTGGCATCCATCAGCAAAGCCGCCTTGGCCATCAGCTCCGGCTGTTCCAGTGCCAATGCCGCAGGGCACAGCAACGTCGCCGTCATAACCAAAGACAATATTGCAGTTAGAAAACGACATTTTCTCATAGGAAAAACCTCAAATCCGTGTTAAACTTCAAGATGCTGGTCTTATTATAACAGATGAATCCCCCCCATGCAACGGGTAATCTATTTTACAAAGGGGTCTTTCCTGTGCGAAAAATGTTCCTATACGAATGGACTGCCCTGATCCTGTGCAGTATCTTTCTCGTTTTCTGCCTTCTTTGGCTGACTCACCACGACACCGCCTCCCCCGGATGGCAGGTCCGGACGGAGCGCTTTGATCTCCCTGCCGCCGAGTCTTCCTCATCCGACGTTCAACCCGACGGTCTGCTGCCGGGCGAGATCATTGACCTGAACACTGCCACTCGTTCCGACTTGCTCCGCTTGCCCAACATCGGCGCCGCCCGCGCCGCCGCCATTTTGGCTTATCGTGACGAACACGGTTCGTTCCATTCGGTGGACGAGCTTTTGAACGTGCATGGGATCGGCCCCGCAACGTTAGATCCGCTGCGCCCCTTCCTCACAGCGCAGTAGCTCTTTTTTGCCCGATATTCCGCAGACATATGGACTTTCCCGGCAGTTTGTGCTACGATATAGTAAATATGCAGTTCACCCTATTGGGGAGGTGTTTTCGTTTGAAAATCAACGTTTTGGGAATTGAGTTTGACGCTCTGACCGCTCAGCAGGCACTGGAACACGGTACTATGCTGCTGGACCGTGAGGGGTTTCACTATGTGGTCACCCCCAATCCCGAGTTTATTTTGGCAGCGGAGCAGGATGATGAATTCCGCCGGGTTCTGAACGGCGCCGATCTGGTGCTTCCTGACGGCATTGGTGTGATCTATTCCGCCAAGCTGCTGGGCACCCCCCTGAAGGGCCGTGTCCCCGGCATCGAATTTGCTCAGGGCATGCTGGCAGAGCTTGACCGCCGCCGCGGCAGGCTGTTCCTGCTGGGTGCCAAGCCCGGCGTGGCGGAACAGGCCGGTGCCAACATCTGCGCCCGGTTCCCCAATCTTGTGCTGTGCGGCACCCACGACGGCTATTTCAAGGAGGACGAGCCTGT
The DNA here is from genome assembly GCA_017397835.1 of Oscillospiraceae bacterium. Lineage (GTDB taxonomy): Bacteria > Bacillota > Clostridia > Oscillospirales > Oscillospiraceae > Lawsonibacter. The sequence goes on along the minus strand of JAFQHV010000010.1, from coordinate 6,241 downwards.
GGTGGAACAGATCCGACAGGCACAGCCCGACCTGCTGTTTGTCTGTCTCGGCGCCCCCCGGCAGGAGAAGTGGATGGCCCAATTCGGCCCGGCTACCGGCGCGAAACTCGCCGCCGGTCTGGGCGGCTCCCTGGATGTATTTGCCGGCACGGTACAGCGCGCACCGGAGGCCTGGCAGAAGCTGAATTTGGAGTGGGCCTATCGCCTGATGAAAGAGCCCAAACGTGTCGGCCGCATGGCAAAGTTGCCTCTCGTGCTGGTCAAAGCCGCCAAAACCCGCCTGTCCGGCCCCAAGAAGGAGGATGTGTGATGTCCGGAAAACTGATCGTTTTTGAGGGAACGGATGGTTCCGGCAAATCCACCCAGTTCAAAGCTCTGTGCCAACGGCTGACCGACAGCGGCGCCGCGTTCGAGCGGCTGGTCTTTCCCCAGTATCAGGAACCGTCCTCTGCCCTGATCCGTATGTATTTGGGCGGTGAGTTCGGCAGCCATCCGAGTGACGTAAACGCCTATGCCGCCTCCGCTTTCTACGCCGTGGACCGTTACGCCTCCATGAAGAAAGTCTGGGGGAAAACCTATGAACAGGGCGGTTTGATTTTAGCTGACCGCTACTCTACCTCCAACGCCGTGCATCAGTCCTGCAAGCTGCCCGAACACGAACGGGCGGACTTCTGTCGGTGGCTCGATTCCTTTGAGCACGATAAGCTGGAACTGCCCCGCCCCGATCTGGTGCTGTATTTGGATATGCCCACCGAAATGGCCGTAAAGCTGCTTCGCAGCCGGGAGCAGGCCACCAATACCCACGCCGATATCCACGAGGTAGACGACGGCTATTTGGCCTCCTGCCGTGCCGCCGCCCTGCAGGCTGCCGAGGTGCTGGGCTGGACCGTGATCCCCTGTGTGGAAAACGGAGTCCTGCGTTCTATCGAAGATATCCACGACCAGATCTGGAATTTGGTTTCCTCTGTCATCTGATCATCCTCTTTCCATTTCTTAAATTCAGGAGGTCTACCATGGTTTGTTTCCTGCTTGGTTCCGGTTTTGAAGAGGCCGAGGCCCTCGTCCCTGTTGATCTGCTCCGCCGTGCCGACATCCCCGTGTGCATGGCCGGTGTGGATGGTTCTGTCATTCCCGGCGCTCACGGCATCGCCGTTACTGCCGACTGCTCCGTGTCCGATGTACCCCGCCAGGAGCTGGAATTGGTTGTTCTGCCCGGCGGTTTGGGCGGCGTTGCCGCCATCCGCGGCAGCAGCGAAGCTATGGCACTGATCCGGTGGGCCCACGACAACGGCGTGCGGCTTGCCGCCATCTGTGCCGCCCCCACCATCCTGTCCGATTTGGGCTATCTGGACGGCAAGAAAGCCGTGTGCTACCCCTCTATGCTGGACAAGCTTACCACAGCCGACACCACCCACGGTCAGCCTGTGGTGGAGGACGGCTCCATCATCACCGCCGAAGCGGCCGGCAGCGCCTTTGCGTTTGGCTTCAAGCTGATCGAGGCGCTGCGCGGTACCGAAGCCGCGGAAAAAATCCGTCGTGCAGTCCATTTCAACCGCTGAGGCGAAGGCTCGGCTGCGCCGTCAGATCCGCGCCAAACTGGCCGCCATCCCGGAGACGATTCGTCTTGCCGAGGACCGTGCGCTGTTTGACACCTTTCTCGCTCTGCCGCAGGTGCAGCAGGCCGAATGCCTATTCCTGTTCTTTGGCGTGGGCACCGAGCCGCATACCGCCCCGCTTATTGAAACACTGTTTTCTTTGGGCAAGACCGTCGCCCTGCCCCGGATGCTGCCGGGGCACCGCATGGACGTGCTGGTACACCACCCCGCACGCCCCCTTGTCCAAAACAAATTCGGTCTATGGGAGCCGGCTCCCGCCTGCCCCGCCCTTGCCCCGGAGCAGATCGATCTGGTGCTTGTCCCCGCTTTGTGCTATGACCGGCAGAATTATCGGCTGGGTATGGGCGGCGGATACTACGATCGCTGGCTGGAGCACTATCACGGCATCACCGTAGGGCTGTGCCGCTCCGCTCTGCTGGTCGACCGGCTGCCCGCAGAATCCCACGACCGCCCCGTGGATCTGGTCCTGACCGCATGAAGAAGGACGGGGCCGAAGCCCCGTCCCCCTCTTGGCTCAGCAGCCGCAGCCGCAATCGTCGCCGCAGCCGCAGCGGTTCCCGCCGCAGCCATAGCTGCTACCGCAGCCGTAGCCATTCCCGCCACCGCAGCAGCAGAACAGAATGATGATCAAAATGATGATCCACAGACAACCGCCGTTACCCCAGTTATTACCGCACATGTAACTTCACCTCATTCAAAATAGTCACCTCACCGGTTTCGGTCAGGTGCCGTACCATCCCATACTATGGCGCGGACCTGTCCCCTGTTCCGGTGTACTACGTTTTTTATTGTCAGTCAGGAGTTGATCGTTATGTCACAGGAGAACACCCCCCGCAGGACCCATCACCGCAGACGAAAAACCGGCCGCACTGCCAGCATCACCGCGCTGTTCATCGTGGCCGTGCTCGGTGTTTCCGTGCTGCTGGCCGCGCTGACCTGGATCGCGGCAAACGATGTGCTGGCCCTGAACAAGCCCGCCCATACCGCCACCATCGTTCTGCCGGAGGACTATTTTTCCATCCGGACCAAAACAGACCGTGAGGGCAACATCACCACCACCTACACCGCCAAAATGGGCAAGGTGGCCAGTCTGCTCAAGCAAAACGATTTGATCGAATTCAAATCCCTGTTTCGCCTGTTTTCCGGTGTGACCAACGGCGAAAAGAAGCTGCGCCCCGGCGCGTACCACCTGAACACCGAGATGGACTACCGCTCTCTGATCGCCAGCATGGGTGCCCACTCGGACAGCCGCGTGATCGTCGAAGTCACGATCCCGGAGGGTTACACCGTTGCCCAGACCTTCCAGTTGTTGGAGGAACACGGCGTTGCCAGCGCCGAGGTACTGACCGAGTACGCGGCCAACTACAACTACGGCTTCTCCTTCCTGCAGGATATTCCCCTCGGCGATGCCAACCGGCTGGAGGGCTTCCTGTTCCCCGACACCTACGAATTTTATGTAAATCACGACCCCAAGTACGTCATCAACAAGCTGCTGCAGGGGTTTGATGCCAGCTACACGCAGGAGATGCGCGACTTCGTCGCCTCCAGCAAGTACAGCCTGCGTGAGTACCTGACCGTAGCCTCTCTGATCGAGCGTGAGACCGACGGCACCGACCGTGGCAAGATTGCCTCCGTTATCTACAACCGTCTGCAAAATCCCAACTCCTCCGCCGGCACCAACGGGTTCCTGCAGGTGGATGCCACCCTGGTCTATATCACCGGCAGTGCTCCCACCGCCGCGGATAAGGAGATCGACTCCCCCTACAACACCTATAAGTACCGCGGCCTGCCTCCCACGCCCATTGCCAACCCGGGCCTCGCTTCCCTGAAGGCAGCGCTCGATCCCGAAAATACCGGTTACTACTTCTATGCTTTGGGTGACAACGGCAAGCATCGCTTCTTCTCCGACTACACCAGTATGCGTAACTGGATGAACACCCAGACCCTCTACAAATAAGCATCGTTCCGCCGCCCGGATGCCGCAGGGTATCCGGGCGCGCGGCTGTCAGGAGGTTTTCCTATGACCACCCCCAACATCGAACTGCTCGCCCCCGCCGGGGATATGGAACGGCTGCACATGGCCCTTGCCTACGGCGCCGATGCGGTGTACCTGGCCGGCACCACCTTCGGCATGCGGGCCTTTGCGGGCAACTTTGACCACGACCAGCTGCGTCAGGCCGTGAAGCTGGCCCACGCAAAGGGTGTCCGGGTCCACGTGACCTGCAACACCATGCCCCGCAACGACGAGATCACCGCCCTGCCCGGTTGGCTGGAATTTCTGCAGGATGCCGGCGTGGACGCCGTCATCGCCGCCGACGTGGGTGTGCTGGCTTTGGCCAAGCGGTACGCACCCAAGGTACAAGTACATATCTCCACGCAGGCCAGCATCGTCAACTACCAGTCCGCCAATGCCTGGCACGACCTGGGTGCCAGCCGGGTCATTCTGGCCCGGGAGCTGTCTTTGGATGAGATTGCCGCCATCCGCGCCAAGACGCCCGCCTCTTTGGAAATCGAGGCCTTCGTCCACGGTGCCATGTGCGTGTCCTACTCCGGCCGCTGCCTGCTGTCCAACTACATGACCGACTCCAGCCGGGACTCCAACCGCGGTGCCTGTGCCCAGCCCTGCCGCTACCGGTACACCCTGATGGAGGAAAAGCGCCCCGGGGAGCACTTCCCCGTCTTTGAGGACGAGCAGGGCACTTACATCCTGAATTCCCGGGATATGTGTATGATCGACCACATCCCCGAACTGATGTCCGCAGGCCTGAACAGCCTGAAGATCGAGGGCCGGGCCAAGTCCGCCTACTATGCCGCCATCGTCACCGGCGCCTACCGTCACGCCATTGATGCCGCCGCAGCCGGTCTGCCCATGGACCCCGTGTGGCGGGACGAGGTGGAAAAGGTCAGCCACCGGCCCTACTCCACCGGCTTCTACTTCGGTCACCCCGGCCAATATTACGAGGACGGCCGCTATATCCGCGACTGGCAGGTGTGCGCTGTGGTGGAGTCCTGCACCCCTGACGGCCTTGCCACCCTGTCCCTGCGCAACAAGTTCTCCGCCGGGGACGAGGTGGAGATCGTAGGCCCCAACACCCCCGCCATCTCCTTCCGCGCCCCCTTGATGCGGGACATGGACGGCTTTGAATTGGAACAGCCCCGCAAGCCGGAGATGCGCTTCCAGATGCAGCTGCCCAAGGCGGTCCCGCCCCTGTCCTTTCTGCGCCATCCGGCAGAAGGACTGTAAGGCACTTCCCCCTTTCATCTCTACTCTGCGTAGGTTGCATTCAACAAATGCAGGTGCTACGATAGCGGCAGAAAGGGCGTGAATACATTGAACACCTATGTCACCGGAACCACCATCAAAACCCTGCGCGAAGCAAAGGGAATGACCCAGGCGGAGCTTGCCCTCCAACTGGGTGTCAGCGACAAGGCCGTTTCCAAGTGGGAGACCGGAAAAGGCTTTCCCGACAGTTCCCTGCTGCAGCCGCTGGCCGCCGCGCTGGGTGTGTCCGTTATCGAACTGCTCAACGGCAAAGCCATCGTCAACCGCAACGTGTCGGGCAACCTGATGCGCTCGAAATTCTACGTCTGCCCCGTCTGCGGCAACGTGATCCATGCCACCGGCGACACCGTGGTGTGCTGCTGTGGTGTCACCCTCCCCCCTGCCGAAGCCGAAGAACCGGACGATGCCCACGCATTGACCGTTGAAGCCGTGGAGAACGAGCATTTTCTCACCATCTGCCATCCCATGACCAAGCAGCACTACATCTCTTTCATCGCCTTTGTTACCTCCGACCGTCTTCAGTTGGTCAAGCTGTACCCGGAGGGCGAGGCCCAGACCCGCTTCCAACTGCGCAGCCGGGGGTTCGTGTACTTCTACTGCAACAAACACGGCCTGTTCAAACAAAAAATATGAAAACAGCGCAGGCGTTTGCCTGCGCTGTTTTCTTGTGTTTATGCCGGGATATCCAGTTCTTCCAGTGCCTCCCGCTCGTTGTCGGCGGAAAAGCAGAAGCGGCCAGCATGGTCGTAGACCTCCACGTGACCTCTCACCCAAACAATGCTGTAATCCATCGTCCGCACTCCTTTCGCTTTCTTATCCTGACCACAGTATAGCAAGAAGAAAGTACGATAATGCGGACTTTTGATTGTCACTTTGCTGTTTCGCCCTGCGGGGCGACCTACTTTGCCCCCGGCGGCAAAGTAGGTAAAACGCCACCGGGGTTGGCGTGGGATGAGATTGGCCGCTTCGCGCCTGCATCTCATACACGCTGCACCCCGGACCCCAAGGGAACGGCTCGTAAGCGGCAGATATTCCTTGCGTCCGGCGCACCTGTGACGATACCACGATGCGGCTTTAGGCTGCCGCCCCGCCAAGCATCAACTAAACTGCACTCCCACTGAACAAAAGCGCCTGCTGCGATGGGTGTTTCGTTCCTGCGGTGCAAGTCGGCGGGAGTTTGTTAGACGAGCAAAGTTACAGATAGCACAGAGTGCGGCAGCATAATCGGCGCTGGATGGGTCAGAGGTGACCGCCGACCGTGTGGGTGTGACCCACGGATATCACCCAAAGGAAGTTTTAAGAAACCATGGGTTTCTTAACGCCTTTTTTGTGTCTTTTGCGG
>JAFQHV010000009.1 GCA_017397835.1 Oscillospiraceae bacterium | reverse complement strand
GTATGGACCGGGTGTACGAGGTTGGCAGAATCTTCCGCAACGAGGGTATGGACCCCAGACACAACCCGGAGTTTACCACCGTTGAGCTGTACCAGGCCTATGCCGATTTCCACGATATGATGGATATCGCAGAAGGTGTTTATACCACTTTTGCCCAGAAGTATCTGGGCACCTATGAGTTGGAGTGGATGGGTGAGAAGATTGACCTGACCCCCGGCTGGCCCCGTATGACTATGGTGGAGGCTGTTAAGAAGTATGTAGGTATTGACTTCAATGCTATTACCGACGATGCCGAGGCGGTGGCCGCTGCCAACGCCATCGGTGTGGAGCTGGCTGATGCGGCTGAGAAGACCTGGGGCAACGCTCTGTACGCCTGCTTTGATCAGCGGGTGGAGGAGAAGCTGATCCAGCCCACCTTCATCACCATGTACCCTGTGGAGGTCAGCCCCCTGACCAAGCGCAGCCCGGTTGACCCCCGCCTGACCGAGCGGTTCGAACTGTTCGTCTGCCACAGCGAGCTGGCTAACGCATACTCCGAGCTGAACGACCCCATCGACCAGCGGGAGCGTTTCCAGAAGCAGGTGGAGCAGCGCGAGCGCGGCGACGACGAGACCGAGATGATGGATGAGGATTTCCTCACCGCTCTGGAGTACGGTATGCCTCCCACGGGCGGCATGGGCATGGGTATCGACCGCTGTGTCATGATGCTCACCGGTCAGGATACCATCCGCGAGGTCATCCTGTTCCCCACCATGAAGCCGCTGGACTAAAGCAAAGTAAAAAGGACTATGGCCTTTGGGCCATAGTCCTTTTTGGTTTATTGCGGCGCGGGAATGAAGTTTTCCGGGTCCTGCCCATGAGTGAATTCCCGGTAGACCTTGCCGGCATTGGCGATCAACGTCTTGATATGCTCGTAGCGGCAAGCATCTTTGTAGCGGCACCGGTGGCAGGAGGTGCCGTCACAGGCCAGCAGGTATTCGTCAAAGGGACTGCCGGCGGCAAGGTTCTTCTTCAGCTGCTCCACATAGCAGGCTTTGTTGAACTTGCCCAGCACAGAAAAGCGCACCTCGTCGGAGCAGCTGGCATCCTGCAGAGAGAGGTATTGCTTTACACAGGCAAAATAGCGCCGATCATCGGCGGAAAGGGATTCCTTTTTGGACAGGGAATCTGTGTGCAGCAGGGCATCTTTAAGATTGCCGGAGCGGAGCGCACAGTATGCCATAGTCACGTTCCAAAGCAGCGCGGCGGCGGGGGAGGCTATGGGCAGGCCGGACAGGAACGCGAAGTTGTTCCGGCGGGAGTAGGCATTGACCAACATCTTGTTCAGCATAAAAATCAGGCTGTAGTCCTCGGCGGCGAAGGCCTTGGGATTGCGCAGGATCTGGCTGACCTGATGACCCAGAGCGTACTCCTGAATTTTCTCGGTCAGCTTCATGCCGCGGGACTCGGAGAAACCGGGGACGATGACCTTGTAGCAGGGGAAGCCAAGGAAGTTGTAGTTACGCACCAGCACAGGCTTGCCAAGCTGCCGATACAGACCCAGCATCTTGTCCAGCAGCTGTCGGTTGGTCAGGCTACTGTTGTCCTCGAACCGGGTGGCGGAACGGTCACAGGTGAGCTCGTCTGCGAAGTAGTCCGCGCAGAAAAGGCCCCGACCGTTTTCCAGCTGATTCAGCACGTTGGCCGCGGTGCGGATGCTTGCGGCGGAAGTGAGGATCGGCTTACCGTCATTTTTCGCTACCGTTTCAAGATTGCGGCCCTGGAACATCTCGGTCAGGGTGCGCTGAATGGCGATCTCCAGCACAGGGTCGGCGGCGAAGTTGACCAGATAGCCGTGAGAGTCCTTGTTGATGATGCGGGTGCTGATGACGGGGAACCCGTTGCCGATGGAGCAATCAAACACAGCCACGTCCAGATTGTCACATTCCCGCAGTCGGGCCAAAATTTTGGAAACGGTGGGGAAAGACTGCAGGACTTCCTCCGGGATTTGGGGGAACGACTTGCCCTGCTGGATGGCAGTAATGCTTGCCTTGCGTTCCATGATCTCGGACAGAGCATGGACCAGCGCCTCTTCCTTGGTGTTGCCGACACAGCAGCCGTTTGCGGAATACATATGCTCGGCGAAGCCGGCGGGGAGGTATACGTACCGATCCTCGAACAGGCTGTAGAACGGGATGCAGAGGATGCGGCCGTCGTCGGTGTGGGCATACATCTCACATTGGTCGGCCAGGGCTTGTTTGGTGAGCCCCGCGTAAGATTCGGTCAGGCAGTCGAACCAGTCGGCCTGAGCCAAAAGTTCGTCCTTGGTGAAGTACTTGCCGTCCGGGGCATAACACTGCAGGTTGACGGCGGGGTCGCACTCGAAGGACTGGTATTTATAGAAAAACAGACCGCTCTGCAGCCGCTCCATAAATTCACCGTAGGCACTGGCACGGGCAAATTCTCTGGAAATGCCCTTGCCGTTCGCGCCGGGAAAACCGGGACCGGAGTGGACAGTCAGGCTGTGGCAATGCTCCAAACCGGAGTCGTGCCAGTCCTCGTGGATGTCAATGCCAACGGCCTTCAAAAGGGATCGGATGGTTTCGACGGTTGCTTCCGGAGAAACGTCCTTGAATTTTTCGTCAATGTATTTCATATGTGTCCCTCGCAGCATACGGAATATTTCATCTTAAAATTATATAATAATCCCCCGAACGTGTCAACACGGCGGCAAAAAACGGCATGGAGGAGAAGGTCACCTTTCTTGCGGAAAGCCAGGTTTTTGGGCTCTGATCAAATTATAAAAAGGAATTGTGAGGACAAAAATAAAGTCGGCGTATCGTTGAAATACACCGACTTTTTCAGTATGTCGAAAAAAAGTTCTTGACAATCGCAATTCTATTTTATAATGTATAAGCACAGTTTTTTCTCGCCGAGCGGGTTCGAACGGCTCGGCGGGGGAGGGAGGGGTGTCTGTGGAACGAATTACCAGTCGGAAGAATCCGCTGATCGGACACATCCGAAAGCTGCTTGCCGACCGCGCGTACCGCCGGGAATGCGGCGAGTTTGTGGGTGACGGCGTCAAGCTGCTGGAGGAGGCCGTTCGTTGGGATGCACCCCTGACCTGCGTGCTCTGCACCGAAGAGATCGATCTGCCTGACCTGCCGGGTGAAGTGCGCTTGGTGGAGGTGCCCCGGGATGTGATGGAGTCCATCTCACCCATGAAGGCCCCTCAGGGAGCCCTGTTTCTGTGCCGTATGCCGGAGCTTGCCGCCCCGGAAACGCTGGACGGAAATCACTGGCTGGTGCTGGACGGTCTGCAGGATCCGGGTAATGTGGGCACGATTTGGCGCACGGCCGATGCCCTTGGGGCGGACGGCCTGCTGTTGAGCGAGGACTGCACCGACCCGTGGAACCATAAGACGGTACGCGCCACCATGGGCGCCTGTTTCCGCCTGCCGGTCTACCAAGTGGAAAGGCAGGCCCTGCCCGCTCTGTTGAAGCGGTCGGACCTGCCCTTATATGCCACGGCGCTGCGTGACGACACGGTTGATTTGCGTGACGCGGATCTGACCCGTGCCGCCGTGGTCATCGGCAGCGAGGGGCGGGGTGCGTCGGAGGAACTGCTGGATGCCAGCGACAAGACACTGAAGATACCCATGCGCCAGCGGTGCGAGTCCCTGAATGCCGCGGCGGCGGCCACGGTGGTGTTGTGGGAGATGGCCCGTTAACGGGGCCGTTTGCCGATGTCCAAATGGTGGTACAGCCACTGCAACAGGACGATACACACCACGGCGATGGCAGTGAACATGATAAATGCGGGGATATAGCTGCCGCCCATGTGGTCAGCCAGGATGCCGGGCACATAACTGAAGAGTAGCGCGCCGACGTTGTAAGTGATGGAAAAAACCTGTACCGCCTTGGCATAGCCGACGCTTCCATACAGGTCGGAGCCCCACTGATAGGTGGCCACGGAGCCGAGGGGGATGCCAAAACCGTACAAAAGCAGACCGGCGAACAGCAATGCTATGTTGTGGCTGGGGGACAGAAGCAGAAGGCCGAGGCCGGCAAGAAACACGCCGCCAAGGATATAGTTGCCCAGGCGTCCGCCCACCAGGTCGTACATCTCGGCGCCCAGAATTTTGCCGATAATCATAAACAGGCCGACGGCGGAAACGGAGGAAGCCACCAGCATTTCGTCGTAGTTCAAGGTGCTTAACAGCAGGGAAATGTTGTTAACACCAACACCCACAGGAACCGCGATCAGAAAGACGACGAGCAGAATGACGGCGTTATGGAAGGCGTTGGTATAGGGAGGATGCTCCGGCTCACGTGCCGGCTTATCTGTGCCCGTTTTCGTTGTGTGACGGCGGAAGGGCTGCATGGAGCACTCTTCCGGCGTGTTGCGCAACAGCAGGAAAATCACCACGGTCAGAGCCAAACAGAGAAGGCTCATAAACAGGAAACCGCCGGTTAGTGCCCACCGCTTCATGATTGCGGTCAAAATGGGCGGAGCCACCAGCATGGCGGCGCCGCTGGCGGCGGAGGAAATACCCATAGCCAGTGAGAGGTCGGTTTCAAACCAGCGCACGAATATGGCGGCCACCGGAACTACACCGGCGAAGGAGTAGCCAAGACCCATCAAAGCGGTGCAACTGATGCAAATCCAAAAGTTGGCTGCAACGGCCAGACCGAGATAGCCGACGGTGAGGCAAAGACCGCCGAGGGCAATCAGCCGCCGGGGACCGAGCCGGGTGCACAGCCGGTTGACAATAGCCAGGCTGATCAGAATGAAAATCTGACGCGTGGTGGTGAGCAGGCCGGTTTGTGTGTTGGTGAACCCGCGGTCTGCGATGATGTTTGGATAAAAGAAGGAAACCATATTGCCGCACAAACCGAAGGAAGCGAAGATGGCCAAGGTGCCACCCAAACAAATCAGCCAAGCGTAGTGCGGTCGTTTGAATTTGAGCATAGAAACGCCCCCTTATCACTAGAGAGTGTACACCATTTTGGGGGAAAGTCAATGAATTTTACGATAAAGAAATATGTATATTTTGATAAAAGACGGCAGGGAGGTGCAAAGAATGGCTGCGTTGAAATACTGGCTTTGGCTGACCACCCGTAAGGGGCTGGGAAATCAAGGCGCAGCGATGGTTTTGGAGCAGTTTGGTTCGCCGGAGCGGGCATTCTTTGCCGACCCGGGTGAGTACGACCTGATGCCCCGCGGTGTGGCCGCGGCCCTGCGGGATCGGTCCATGGATGCCGTGGAACGAATCCTGGGCGACTGCGACCGGCTCGGCATACGAATTATGACCCGGCAGGATGCGGACTACCCTACCCGGCTGCATCAGTTGGATGACGCACCCTATGTGCTGTATCTCAAGGGCAATTTGCCCGATTTTGACGAAGAGGCTGTCATCGGTGTGGTTGGCACGCGCAGTGCTACCGAGTACGGAATGTCCGTAGCCGGACGGCTGGGACTTGAGCTGGCCCGGGGCGGTGCCGTTGTGGTATCCGGCACGGCGGCGGGGATCGACACCTGCGCGGTGCGTGGTGTGCTGAAGGGTGGAGGAAACCCTGTGTGCGTACTGGGCGGCGGGATCGACGTGCCCTATCCCAAGGGCAACCGCTACCTGTATGAAGATGTGGCGGCGGCCGGTCTGCTGCTGAGCGAATACCCACCGGGAACGGAAAACCACGGCCCGCATTTCCCGATTCGGAACCGTATTATCAGCGGCTTGTCTTTGGGTGTTGTGGTGGTGGAGGCCGGTGAATTTGGCAGCGGCGCCGTCATCACCGCCAATCACGCGCTGGATCAGGGGAGAGATGTATTTGCGGTGCCGGGCAACGTGGACGCCAAAGAGAGCCGCGGATGCAACCGGCTGATCCAACAGGGCGCCAAGCCGGTTTTGGGTGCGGAGGACATCCTGTGTGAATACCGCAGCCGCTATCCGGTCAAGCTGACCCGGAACGTGCCTTTGGACGAAGCGGAAACGGCCCAGCGCCTGCAGACGGCGGAGCGCGTCACAAGTCCCGGACAGCCGGAGGCTGTGGCCAAACCCGGCCCACAGCCCACAAAACCGTGTCGCAGCGGACAGGGCCTGACCGACGACGAGCTGGCGCTGCTGCACGCCCTTGGTGATAAGAGCCTGCAGGCGGACGAGCTGGTGGAACAGACCCAAATTCCTGCCCGGCGGGTGCTGTCGGCGCTGACCATGCTGCAGATCGCAGGCTGGCTGGAAGAGCGGCCCGGCAAACGCTTTGCGGCCATCGTACAACTGACGGAAGAATGAAACGCCGCCCTGCGGCGATTGGAGGATAAACAATGGCAAAGAAGAATCTGGTAATCGTGGAGTCCCCCTCCAAGGCGAAGACCATTGGCAAATATCTGGGTCCCGACTATGAGGTGAAGGCGTCTATGGGTCACGTGCGCGACCTGCCCAAGAGCAAGATCGGCGTGGATATCGAGGCCGGCTTCGTGCCCAACTATCAGCCTATCAAGGGCAAAGAGGACACGATCAAAGAACTGAAAAAAGCGGCCAAGGCCAGTGAGAAAGTGTTCCTCGCCACCGACCCTGACCGTGAAGGGGAAGCCATTTCCTGGCACCTGAAGGAGATGCTGGGTATTCCCGACAGCAAGACCTACCGCGTGACTTTCAACGAGATCACCCAGCGGGTGGTCACCGAGTCCATCGCCGCCCCCCGGGCGCTGGACACCGATTTGGTGGATGCCCAGCAGGCCCGGCGTATTCTGGACCGCATCGTGGGCTACCAGCTGTCCCCGCTGCTGTGGAAGAAAGTGCGCCGGGGCCTGTCTGCCGGCCGTGTGCAGTCCGTTGCCACCCGCCTCGTGGTGGAGCGGGAGGAGGAGATCCGTGCCTTCCAAAGTCAGGAGTACTGGAATTTGGAGGCGGATCTGAGCCGTATCGCACCCAACAAGGGCGCATTCAAGGCTCAGTTCTATGGTACCGCCAAAAAGCAGGAATTGACCGATGAGCGGCAGGCCGACGGCGTGATCGCCGCGGTGCAGGGCAAGGACTTTACCGTCACCGGGGTCAAGCGGCAGGAGAAAAGCCGCCAGCCGGCTCCGCCCTTTACCACCTCCACCCTGCAGCAGGAGGCATCCCGCAAGCTGAATATGACCCCCGCCCGCACCATGTCCATTGCCCAGCAGCTGTACGAAGGCATTGACATCGAGGGACAGGGGACCGTTGGCTTGATCACCTACATGCGTACCGACTCTCTGCGTTTGTCCGACGATGCCCTGGCCCAGGCAAAGGAGTTTATCCGAAACCGTTACGGCAAGGACTATTACCCCGCCCAGACCCGCCGGTTCAAGACCAAGTCCGGGGCCCAGGATGCCCACGAAGCCATCCGTCCCTCTGACGTGACGCTGGAGCCGGAGAGCATCCGCAAGAGCCTGACCGGGGAGCAGTACCGTCTTTACAAGCTGATTTGGAGCCGCTTCCTTGCCTGTCAGATGGCCAATGCGGTCTACGACAGCGTTTCCATCGAGGTGGAGGCTGCCGGTTATACGTTCCACGCCAGCCATTCTTCTGTGAAGTTCAGCGGCTTTACAGCTGTTTATGAGGAAGGGAAAGACGAGGAGGACGAGGCGCCTCAGTCCCCGCTGCCCGACCTGAAGGAGGGCGAGCGTGTCCGGTTGGATGAAATCAAGAAAAGCCAGCATTTTACTCAGCCCCCCGCCCGCTATACCGAGGCGACCCTGATCCGTGCTTTGGAGGAAAAGGGGATCGGCCGCCCCTCTACCTATGCGCCCACCATTTCCACCATTCTCAGCCGTGAGTACGTGGTCAAGGAGAATAAGCATCTGCGGACCACCCCGTTGGGTGAGGTGGTCACCGCGCTGATGATGGATAAGTTCCGTGACATCGCCGACTATGCTTTCACGGCCCAGATGGAAGAAAAGCTGGACCGGGTGGAAGAGGGAAAAGCGGACTGGAAGCAGGTGCTGGGCGAATTCTACCAAGGATTTGCGGCAGAGCTTGCACAGGCCGAGCAGGAGTTGGACGGCAAGCACCTGCGTGTGCCGGACGAAGTTTCCGAGGAGCTGTGTCCCCAGTGCGGCAAGAACCTGGTGGTCAAGTCCGGACGGTTTGGCCGTTTCCTGGCCTGTCCCGGCTATCCCGAGTGTAATTTCACCATGCCTTTGGTGGTGGAGATGCCCGGAAAGTGCCCCGGCTGCGGCAGCCGCATCCTCAAGCGAACCAGCCGCAACGGCTATACCTACTACGCCTGCGAAAAGGGCAAGGAGTGCCCCTGGCGCGGCGTGGGCATCGATGGCAAGGAACTGATCGGCTTTATGACCTTTGATGTGCCCGTAAAGGACAACTGCCCCGTCTGTGGCCGCACCATGTTCAAAAAGGCAGGTCGGGGCGCCAAAAAGCCCTTCTGCATCCATGCCGACTGCAGCAACTTTACCCCGGAGGACAAGCGCGGCGGCTGGAAGAAACCGACCGAGGGCGAGAGCAAGAAGTCTGCCGGTAAAAAGACCGCGGCGAAGAATCCGGCTGTAAAAAAGACGACTGCCAGAAAGACCACCGCCAAGAAGACCACCGCCAAGAAGACCAAGTAAGTCGCGGTGTAGGAGAATCGTATGCAACCTGTTACTGTCATCGGCGCCGGCCTTGCGGGGTGCGAGGCGGCGTGGCAGCTGGCACAGAGGGGGATCCCCGTCCGGCTGCATGAGATGAAACCCAATAAGAAGACCCCCGCCCACCACAGCACGGACTTTGCGGAGTTGGTTTGTTCCAACTCGCTGCGTTCCGACCAGCTGGAGAACGCAGTGGGTCTGCTGAAGGAGGAACTGCGCCGCAGCGGCTCGCTGATCCTGTCCTGCGCGGACGAGACCCGGGTGCAGGCCGGCGGCGCGCTGGCGGTGGACCGGGAGGGATTTTCCGCCGCCGTCACCCGGCGCATCAAGGGCCATCCCCTCATTACCGTGGTGGTGGGAGAGGTCACAGAAATCCCCGCCGAGGGAGAGGTCATCATCGCCACCGGCCCCCTGACCTCGGACGCCCTGTCCGATGCCATCGCGGGTCTGTTTCCGGAGAACAAGTACCTCAATTTCTACGATGCTGCCGCGCCGCTGGTCAGCTTTGACAGCATCGATATGGACAGCGCGTGGTTCGCCTCCCGTTACGACCGGGGAACGCCCGATTACATCAACTGCCCTATGACCGAGCAGGAGTACGATGCGTTCTGGACGCAACTGGTTTCCGCACAGGAGGCGGAGGTCCACGGCTTTGAGGATGCGGGTGTGTTCGAAGGATGTATGCCCGTGGAGGTCATGGCCCGCCGTGGCCGGCAGACCCTGTGCTACGGTCCCCTGAAGCCGGTTGGCTTGAAGGACCCCAAAACGGACAAGGAACCCTTTGCGGTGGTGCAGCTGCGCCGGGATAACGCCCAGGGCTCCATTTACAACATCGTGGGGTTCCAGACCCACCTGAAGTGGCCGGAGCAGAAGCGGGTATTTTCCATGATCCCCGCCCTGAAAAACGCCCAGTTCGTCCGTTACGGTGTCATGCACCGCAACACGTTTTTGGACTCCCCCCGGCTGCTGGACCGCTACTACCGGGTGCGGGGCAACGAGCGCATCTGTTTTGCCGGTCAGATCACCGGCGTGGAGGGATACGTGGAGTCTACGGCCTCCGGCTTTGTGGCGGCTGTGGAGCTGGCCCATCGCCTGCTGGAGCGCGCTCCGGTGGACTTTCCTCAGCAGACGGCGCTGGGGGCGCTGGCGCTGTATGTCAGCGATACCAGCGTGACCCAATTTCAACCCATGAATATCAACTTCGGCCTGATCCCGCCCCTTGGCTATCGTGTCAAGGGCAAGCGGAACAAGAACGCGGAGCTGTCCGCCAGGGCGCTGCAGGCGCTGGAGGGACTGGACATCCGTGCAGCCGTGGAAGGAGAGATTTGATATGAGAATTATCATTGACGCCATGGGCGGTGACAATGCCCCCAAGGCCCCCGTGCTGGGCGGCCTGCAGGCCCACAAGGAATACGGCGTGGACATTACGCTGGTTGGCCGTGGCGAGGACATTTTGTCCGTGCTGAAGGAGAACGGCGTGGATCGCCTGCCCGAGGGGGTGGAGATCGCTCACGCCAGCGAGGTGGTGGAAATCTGCGACAACCCCGCCAACGCCTTCCGCGAGAAGAAGGACTCCTCTTTGACCGTCGGCCTGACCATGCTGAAAAATGGTGAGGGCGATGCCTTTGTCAGTGCCGGTTCCACCGGTGCCATTCTGTCCGCGGCCACCCTGCTGGTCAAGCGCATCCGTGGTATCCGCCGTGCGGCATTGGCCCCCGTGATCCCCACGGGCAGCGGCGGCGCGGTGCTGATCGACTGCGGTGCCAACGCCGAGTGCAGCCCCGAATATCTGCTGCAGTTTGCCTACATGGGTGCCTACTACGCCGAGACCGTGCTCAAGCGCCCGGAACCCCGCGTGGGCCTTCTGAACATTGGTGCCGAGCCCAGCAAGGGCACCGACCTGCAGCGGGAGACCTACGCCCGGCTGGAGCAGGCGGCCAAGGACGGCCGCATCAACTTCGTGGGCAACGTGGAGGCACGTGAGGCCGTGGAGGGCGCGGTGGACGTCATCGTGTCCGACGGTTACTCCGGCAACATCTTCCTCAAGACCATCGAGGGGTCCGCTAAATTCCTGATGAAGGAAATCAAAGCCGTCTTCAAGCAGAACCTGCTGACCAAGCTGTCCGCACTGGCGGTCAAGGGTGGACTGGGCAAGCTGAAGAAGATGATGAGTGCCGACGAGGTGGGCGGCACCGCTCTGCTGGGTATCTCCAAGACGGTCATCAAGGCCCACGGCTCCTCCGGCGAGTACGCCATCAAGAACGCTGTGCGGCAGGCCATGCAGATGTCCAAGTCCGGTATCGTGGAGAGCATAGAGGAGAATATCGACTACATGCGGGTGTCTGCGGTGGAGGAACAGGTGTAATTTTTTCAGAAACCTATTGACAGGACGGGAAAATATGCCTATATTAGGTTGAGTGAAAACCTTGTTAAGGAGTTTGAGTTAGTATGATCTTTAAGCAGCTGTGCGAAATGCTGGCCGAGCAGTTCGGTGTGGACGTCGACACCATCACCATGGATACCACCTTTGAGGACGACCTGCGTGCCGACTCTTTGGATCTGGTGGACCTGTCCATGGCGCTGGAAGAGGTGTTCGGTGTGGACGAACTGACCGAGGAGGACATCTCCGGCATCACCACCGTGGGAGACCTGGTCCACTTCCTGCAGGGCCGTCTGGATAGCTGAAAATAAAAAGAAAGCTCCGTCGCTGACGGAGCTTTCTTTTCTGACAAAGAGGTACACTATGAAAACCTTGGAAGCAAAGCTGGAATATACCTTTCAGGACATCTCCCTGCTGGAGCACGCCCTGACCCACAGCTCCTACGCCAATGAAAGTCACGGCCGCTATACCAGCAATGAGCGGCTGGAGTTTTTGGGCGACTCCGTGCTGGGTATGGTGGTGGCTGACCACCTGTTCCGCACCTGCGGCGATATGCCGGAGGGGGACTTGACCCGAACCCGTGCCGCCCTGGTCCGGGAAGAAAATTTGGTGGAAGTGGCGCACAAGCTGGATTTGGGTGCCTACCTGCGCCTTGGCAAGGGGGAGGAACTGTGCGGCGGTCGTCAGCGGCCCTCCATTCAGGCCGACGCGGTGGAGGCGGTGTTGGCCGCGGTCTATCTGGACGGCGGAATCGGCAGTGTGCGCAGGATCATCCACCGCTTCATTTTGGACAACGCCGTACTGGCGACGAAGACGCAGGACTATAAAACCGCCCTGCAGGAGATCGTACAGCGCCGGCCGGGCAGCGAGATCGTCTACGAGCTGGTCAGCGAAAGCGGTCCCGATCATTGCCGCGTGTTTGTGATGGAGGTGTCTGTCAACGGTGAGGTGGTCGGTCGCGGTGAAGGCCACAGCAAAAAAGCCGCCGAGCAGATGGCGGCCAAAGCAGCCATTGAACAGTTGAACCGGTAAAAAATATGCCGTCCGTAAGGACGGCATATTTTTTATTTCTTTTTGCGCAGCAGCCACCAGCAAAGGGCAAGGCCAATGGCGGTCAGGCCAAGGCCGGGGTACAGGCCCGGAGTGGTATAGGTAAAGGAAACGGTATGCTCGCCCGCAGTCAGGGGGACGAGGATGAGCGCTTCGTCCAAGGCGGTGTGTTCCACCGCTTCGCCGTCCACCCGCACAGACCAGCCGGGCTGGGCGGGGATAGAGGTGTACAGCCAGCCGTCGGTGGCGGCGGTTACAGTACCTTCTAAACGGCCGTTGTCGTAGTCCGTGACTTGCAGGGCGTTTTGGGACAGGAGTTCTGCCGCACGGGTCAGCACCGCGGTGTCCAGTTCCCAGAACAGTTCCACACGCCGCTCCGCTGGGGCGGTGGTGATGAGGGTGACCTCTACCGTCGTGCCGGGGAAGAAGGTGCCCAGGTAGGTCATGCAGTCGGTTTCGTTGGTGTAGACTTCCCCAAGCAGTACGCCGTTGACGTACAGTCGGGCCTCGTGGCCCTCCACCGGGACAAATCGGCCGTAAATGGGGTTGCCGTTGGAGGGGAAGCTCCAGGTGGTGGCAAACTCCTCGTCGGTGCGTGCGGCGGAAGGGATCGGAGTGAACACGGCGCGGTCCTCGCCGCTGAGGGCGGACAGGACACGGGTTTGAGCGGAAACGCCGCTGGTGCCGCACCAGTTGGGGTGCAGGAACAGCTCGGAGTCGGTGAAATAGCCCGGGGCGGCGGTGAGGTTGCCGCGGTACAAGGTCAGTTCGCCGCTTTGGGCGATGGCGGTGTACCACGGGGGCATCTCGCCGTCGCTGATGTGGTAATTGACCCCCAGCAGCAGGTCAGTGACCGGGGTGGAGCCAAGGTCGGTGGACCAGAACCATTTTTGCACCAGACCGAAGCTCCTCAACACGTTGTTCACGTCGGCATCGTAGCTGCTGGAGAAGAAGTCCAGACCCTTGTAGCCGAAGGCGGCGGGCTCGTTCCGGCTACGGCCCACGTCGCTGACAGCCCGGGAGAAGCCTTCGTCGGCGTTGATCTCGTCCACCAGGGGCTGCACTTGCTCCTTGTAGTCGTGGTAGGAGGCGTAGGACTCAAAGCCCAGCTCCCGGTCGAGACCGCGGAAGATCATCAGGCCGTTGGCGGTCATATCCACCGCCAGCACCACCGTCAGCAGCAGGGGCAGCAGGCGGGAAGAGGACAGCGGCTTCAGCAGATGCAGCAGGCTGTCGTAACCCAGCAGCAGGATAAAGCAGGACACCACGAAAGCCCAGCGGCCGGGGAAACTGTTGGGTGCCTGAAACAGGTGCCACACGGCGTCCAGCGGGGACAGCCACAGGGACAGCACCAGCACTGCCGCCATAGCAGCAGTGGCCCAACGCTGTCGTCCGGTGCGCCCGGGCAGGAAGGACCACACAAGGGCGAGCAACAGCGCGGGGACGGAGCAGTAGAGGAACGCGGAGCCGGCGTAGGTCACCGAGTCGTAGGCACCGGTGGACAGCAGCTTATAAATAAGTGTGGTGATGGGCCAGTTGAAGCCGACTGACAGGGGAGTGGTTGTCTGGGCCAGTTTTCCGCCGAACATGGCGAGGGCGGTAGGCAGCCACAGCCACGCCGTCAGCAGCAGGGCAAGGCCTGCACGCAGGATAAGATGCCGCAGTTTGATGAGAGTTATGCGAAGGGAAAACCCTTCACAGGTGCAGCGCCACAGCAGATAGAGGGCGCAAAACAGGCCGCTCATGTAGGAGGTGTACCAGTTGGACACGAAGCTGACCGCCAACGCGATGACCAGCAGCTTGCCGGACTTGTTGTCCAGAATATCCTCCGCGCCCATGAGCAGAACGGGCAGCCACAGCACCCCGTCCAGCCACATGAAGGACATGGCGTAGGCCATGTTATAGGCCATCAGGGCGTAGCACAGGGAGAAGGCAGCGCCGGTCAGGTCGTACCGCCCGGTGCGGCGGCCCAGCAGCAGGAAGAAGGTCAGTCCCGCGCAGCACAGCTTCAGTGCAATGAGGAACACTACGGCGAGGGGCATGGCCTCATTGGGACAAAACAGGGTCAGCAGGGAGAAGGGGCTGGACACGTAGTAAGAAAACGTGCCGATGTAACTGCCGCCCAGTGCGGTGCTCCAACTGAAGAACACGTCGCCCTGTTTCAGGGCGCACAGGAACTCCACAAACTGGTCGGACAGGTCGAAGATGAGAATGGAGCGGTCCCCAAAGGGGGCAAAGCCCATGACGGCGCAGATGGCTAAAAACAGTGCGCCGGGGAGAAGAAAACTTGCAGCACCCGCCCAAAGACGGGAACGGAGTCGGCCCATATCCGTGCCCCCTTTCCAAACGATACCTATATTCTAAAATAGTGGTGAAGATTTGTCAACGAAAACGCCCCGTCCGTCGGACGGGGCGTTTTGTCAGATAACCAGCATAAAGGCGGTCAGGATGGCAAGGAAAGCGAAGTTGAAGGCGGAGAACAGCTTGACGTAGTAGCCGCCCTTGCCGGGGTTGTACCGGGTGTACTGGGTGAAGGTGATGAGGCTGGCCAGGGAGGCAATCAGGGTACCGGTACCGCCGATGTTCACACCCACCAGCAGGTCGGGGTAGTTGGTGGTGAACTGGCTGAGCAGGATGGCGGAGGGGACGTTGCTGATAAACTGGCAGGATACCACGCTGAACAGCAGAGTGTTCTTGTCCAGCAGGGCGGAAAGCATCTCCCGAACGGCGTCGATGCGGGCCATATTGCCGGAGAAAACGAAGAAGAACACGAACGTCAGCAGCAGGGGGTAGTCCACCGCTGCCAGCGCCCTGCGGTCCACGAACAGCAGCACCAGCGGGATGATGATAAGACCCAGCCAGTAGGGGATGCCCCGGAATACGATGGCGATGGACAGGGCGAACAGAACGAGGTACAGGGCGGTTAGCCGCCGGGGGAGCCTGATGTAGTTTTCGGGCAGTTCCAGCGGTTCCGGCCTGATGAACAGGATACAGCACAGGGTGATCAGGGCGATGGATATGAGAAACGGCGGGGCCATGATGGACATAAACTCCGGCGTGGGAATGTTGAACTTGGTGTAGAGGTACAGGTTCTGCGGATTTCCGAAGGGAGTCAGCATGCCGCCCAAATTGGCGGCGATGTTCTGCAGAATGAAGGTGACTGCCATATACTTTTGCATATTGGTGGTGGTCAGTACGAAGTAACCCAGGGGCAGGAACGTCAAAAGCGCCATGTCGTTGGCGATGAGCATGGAGCCGATGAAGGTGACGTAGACCAGCACCAGCACACTCAACCGGGCGGTTTTGAACCGACGGACCACCTGTTCGGCTAAAATATAGAAAAAGTGGATGTTGCGCAGGGCGCAGACCACGGCCAGTACGCAGAACAGGCAGGACAGAGTCTTGAAGTCGAAATAATCAATGTACCGAGCGTCCGGCGGTACGATGAAACCGGTGATGACAGCGGCACACAGAGCCACGGTCATGACCACGCTGCGGCGGAAAAAGGAGAAAACCCCGCGCAAAATCCGCATAATAAAACCTCTTTTCGGCAGAATAACGCACACAATTGCAAATTACAGTATGGTTTTTATGGTTGGACAAGTCTGTTTTTCACGGCTGTCCCATCGTTTTGGCAACGGCGAGAATCGTATCCGACACCTGCTTGGCGCACACTGCGGCGCCGGCGTCGGTCAGATGGATGTTGTCGTCCTTGCGGATATAGCGGTCGATGTCCCGGGACATGGTGGCGTGCAGGTCGTTGATGAGAATGCCCTTTTTCTCCAGCAGAGGGACGATGAGGCAGTTGTAGTGCTCGATTACCGCATTATTGTCGTGCGGATTCTGCTCGGTCACCGGTGTCGTGGTGGCAAAGATGACCTTCTCGCAGCGGGCGAGCAGAATGTCCGCGATGCGGAGCATATTGGCTTTGTACTCCTCCTCGGTGGAAAAGGGGCCGTCCCCGAACAGGTCGCAGAAGTCCCACAGACCGTTGTTCCAATGAACGATCCGGCTACCGGCCATTTGGCGTTCCCAATCAAACAGACCCCGCAGGGTGTATTTGGCAAACCGGCAATTGTCGTCAGGCTGATATACCTCAAAACCGTCACCCAAAAGGTCGGGCACCAGCGGGCCGTAACCGATCATTCGGATGGAATCGCCCAGCAGGGTCACTTTCACGGCAGCTACCTCCTTGTTGATGTCCCGTTGATTATAGCACGGTTTGGGTGGGGACACAACTTTTTGTTTGGGCGGAAAACGTTTCCGCTTGACAGATGAGTGCGCCGCTGCTATAATCTCATTAACGATTAAGTTAAATGTTAAATGATGATGGAGGTGATCCTATGGCAATACAGGAGACCATGCGGGCCCTGAGTGACCCCATTCGGCGGCAGATACTGAATTTGCTGAAAAAGGGACCCATGGCGGCCGGGGACATTGCCGGGCGGTTCCATGTGACCGGTGCGGCGGTATCGCGACATTTGGCCGTGCTGCGGCAGGCGGGATTGATACGTGACCGCCGGGATGGGAAGTATATTTATTACGAACTGAATGCTTCCGTACTGGAGGAAGTTATGCTTTGGATCGCGGATTTGAAAGGAGAAAGCAATGAAACGATATAAGTATTCTTTGATGTTGTCCTCGGCAGCCATGCTGCTGCCGGTGGTGGCCGGCTTGATTTTGTGGAGCAGGCTGCCCGACTCGGTCGCCACCCACTTTGACTTCAACAACGTGCCCAACGGCTGGTCGCCCAAGTGGGTGGCGGTGTTTGGGATCCCGGCGATTCTGCTGATCGTTCACTTGCTGTGTCTGGGTGCGACGCTGACGGTTGGCGGTGAAAGGAAAGGGATACCCGTGGCGGTGCTGTGCTGGGTCACCCCGGTCATTTGCGTAATGACCGAGGCCCTGGTGTATGCCTACGCGCTGGGCGTGAGTGTGGACATCGGCTTTGTGGTCTGCCTTGTACTGGGCGTGATATTTGTGGTGCTGGGCAACTACCTGCCAAAGTGTCAGGTAAATAGCGTGTGCGGTATCCGCGTTCCCTGGACCATGAGCGACCCGGATATCTGGGCGCGTACCCATCGGGTGGCCGGTATCTGCATGGTGGTATGCGGTGTGAGCGTGATTCTGGGTGCCTTGCTGGGGTACGAGACCGTGGTGTTTTTCCTGTTTTTTGTGGCGGTGCTGGTGCCGCTGATTTACTCCTACGTGATTTTCAAGACGAAGCAAAAGCAGTAAAAAATGCCCCGCCTGCAACGCAGGCGGGGCATTCATTCGTTAGGGGTTCAATTACTTGGCCAAAGCGGCGGTGTCGATGGCGATCATCAGCTCTTCGTTGGTGGGGATGACCAGCGTACGAACGGTGGCACCCTCGGCGGAGATGTCGATCTCCTCGCCGCGGATCTTGTTCTTCTCGGCGTCGATCTTGATGCCCATGAACTCCAGACCGGCGGTGATGTTGGCGCGGTTGTGACCGCCGTTCTCGCCCACACCGGCGGTGAAGATGACGGCATCCACGCCACCCATGGCGGCGGCGTAGGAACCGATCAGCTTCTTGACGCTGTACTCAAAGACCTCAACGGCCAGGGCGGCGCGGGCGTTGCCCTCCTTACCGGCGGCCTCCAGGTCACGGAAGTCGGAGGACACGCCGGAAACACCCAGCACGCCGGACTTCTTGTTCATGACGTTCAGCATCTCCTTGATGTTCATGCCGTACTTGTTCATCAGGTACTCCATGATGCCGGCGTCGATGTCGCCGCAGCGGGTGCCCATGGGCAGACCGGCCAGGGGGGTGAAGCCCATGGAGGTGTCCACGGACTTGCCGCAGTTGACGGCGGTGACGGAGGAGCCGTTGCCCAGGTGGCAGGAGATCAGCTTCAGCTGCTCGATGGGCTTGCCCAGCATGGCGGCGGCGCGCTGCGCCACGTACTTGTGGCTGGTGCCGTGGAAGCCGTAGCGGCGGACCTTGTCGTTCTCGTAGTACTCGTAGGGCAGGGCGTAAGTATAGGCCACGGGGGGCATGGTCTGATGGAAGGCGGTATCAAACACAGCCACCATGGGGGTGGAGGGCATCAGGGACTGGCAGGCCTTGATACCGATGATGTTGGCGGGGTTGTGCAGGGGAGCCAGGGGGTTGCACTCCTCAATGGCGGCCATGACCTCGTCGGTGATGAGCACAGACTTGGCGAACTTCTCGCCGCCGTGGACCACGCGGTGACCCACAGCGTCGATCTCGGCCATGGAGCCGATCACGCCGTTGTCCTTGTCGACCAGAGCGTCCAGAACGGCCTTGATAGCCTCGGAGTGGGTGGGCATAGCCACGTCGGCCTCCTTGATGGCCTGCTTGCCCTCGGGCTTGTAGGTGAACTTGCCGTCGATGCCGATACGCTCGCACAGACCCTTGGCCAGGACCTGCTGAGTTTCGGGATTGAGCAGCTGATACTTCAGGGAGGAGCTGCCGGCGTTGATGACCAGAATGTTCATTGATTTTCTCTCCTTCAAAGCGATGTTTTTATTGCCTCGGCGCGAGGAATATATTAAACTAATTACAGCACTCTATTTTAATCCTTTTTTTTCAAAAGAACAACCCGTTTTTTGACATTTTCTCATATTTTTTCTCGGGAGTGAATTTTTATGAAGGTAGCCGGCATCGTGGCGGAATACAACCCCTTCCATACGGGACACGCCTACCAAATTGCGGTCACCCGTGCCCAACTGGGGCAGGACTGCGCCGTGGTGGCGGTCATGAGCGGAAACTGGGTGCAGCAGGCCGACTGCGCCGCGGCGGACAAGTGGATCCGGGCGCGGCTTGCCCTGATGGGCGGCGCGGATCTGGTGATCGAGCTGCCGACGGTGTGGGCGGTTTCCTCGGCAGAGTCCTTTGCCCGGGGCGCGGTGGCTGTTCTGAACGCCTGCGGCGTGGTGAACGCCATCAGCTTCGGCAGTGAGTGCGGGGACGTGGATGCCCTGTGCCGGGTGGCCGACTGTCTGGACAGCCAAGCGTACCGAACGGCCCTTACTCCAATGCTTGACAAGGGAGAGTCCTTTGCGGCCTGCCGCCAAAAGGCGGCGGAGCAGGTGCTGGGCAGAAAGGTGGGCTCTCTGCTGGCTAGACCCAACAACAACCTGGGGGTGGAGTATATCCGCGCCCTGAGCGCCCTTGGGAGCGACATCAAGCCTATGACTGTTCTGCGGCGGGGAGCGGGTCACAATGAGTTGAACGGGGAAGCCGCCTTCCGCTCCGCTACCCAACTGCGGGGAGAAATCGCACAGGAGAACTGGCGGGAGGTGGCGGACTATCTGCCTGCCGGTGGTTTGGAATGGCTGCAAAACGCCGCCCGACCCGAGCTGCAGCGGGCGGAACGGGCCGTTTTGGCACGTCTGCGCACCATGGAGGCGGAGGATTGGGCCAAGCTGCCCGACTCCGGCGCATCGGAGGGGCTGCCCCGACGGCTGGAGCGGGCAGGAAAGACCTGCACCGACCTGGCCGACTTCTTCCACCGGGCGAAAACCAAGCGGTTCACCCACGCACGGCTGCGGCGGCTGGTGCTGTGGGCCTACTTGGGCCTGACCGCGGCGGATGTACCGGAAACGCCGCCCTATATCCGCGTATTGGGGTTCAATGACCGGGGCAGACAGGTGCTGGCGCAAATGCGCAAGCAAGCCACCTTGCCGGTTATCACCAAACCCACCCATGTCAAGCGGCTGGACGGAGCCGGGCGGCGGCTGTTTGAACTGGAATGCCGCTGTACCGACCTTTGGGACCTGTGTCTGAATAAGATTCCGACGCCGGGTCGGGAATGGACCTGCGGGCCGGTGTGCACTGCGGAATAAAACTTCGGAAAACCCCTTGCGTCGGTTGCTTTTTCTTTGAAATAGGTATATAATACCATGTTAGTGTCCCGATGAGGAGGTCTGTTATGAAAAAACAGATTTGGCTGCCGGCCCTTGCGTGGGTGGGCGGCATCGCGGGGTTTGCCCTGCGCAGATGGGAATGGAATACAGCCTATGACTCCGTGACCAGGCTTATGAGTACGACGTTGGCCGGCGGCTTGCTGACGGCCCTGATGATCGTACTTGCCGTGGCGTTTATCCTCGGTTGCCGGGGCGTGGGGCGCCGGAGCGCGGCAGACTGGTTTTACGCACCGTCCGGCGGGTACGCCATGGCGGCGCTGTCCGGCGCGCTGGTAATGCTGCTTGGCGGTGGCTTTGGGCTGCGCCAGCTGTACGCCGGGGGCGAACGGAATATGATGAGTTTGGCAGCCTTTCTCCTGCTGATCGTGGGCGGTGCCACCGCAGCCGTTCTGGCCCGGGAGATCTACCGCGGTATCTGGTCGGCAAAGGCTACGCCCATCATGCTGATGCTTCCATCCTTTGGGGCCCTGTTTTGGCTGGTTTGTGTCTATCAGCAGCACGCCCGTCAGCCGGAGGTGCAGCTGTACGCATGGCAGCTTTTGTCCGCGGTAGCTATCGTGCTGGCCCTGTACGGACAGGTGACACTGTCCCTTGACAAGGGCGGCGCGGGCCGCACCTGCGTGTACGGATTGCTGGCCATCGCCCTGACTCCCGCCGCCCTTGCCGACGGCGCGGACTTTGCCCACAGCTTGGTTTGGCTGGGCAGTGCGGTGTGGCTGACCGCCCAGAGCTATATGCTGCTGAACGCCGCCTTTGGGCCTGAACGACCCGAACGAATGTGTCCCCCGGAGGAAGCGGAACAGCCTGAAGAAGAAACTGAATTGGAGGATACCGACAATGGCCAATAAATTCTATATTACCACCCCCATTTACTACCCCAGCGACAAGCTGCACATCGGCCACACCTACTGCACCGTGGCCACCGATGCCATGGCCCGCTACAAGCGGCTGACCGGCTGCGACGTGCTGTTTCTGACCGGCACCGATGAGCATGGCCAGAAGATCGAGGATAAGGCCGCTCAGGCCGGCGTGACCCCTCAGGAATTCGTGGACAACATCGTGAAAGGCGAGCGGGGCATTCTGGACCTGTGGAAGCTGATGAACATCTCCAACGACCGCTTCATCCGCACCACCGACGATTACCACGTTGCCGCCATTCAGAAGATCTTTAAGAAGATGTATGAGAACGGTGACATCTACAAGGGCAGCTATAAGGGCAAGTACTGCAAGCCCTGCGAGTCCTTCTGGACCGAGAGCCAGCTGGTGGACGGCAAGTGTCCCGACTGCGGCCGCCCCGTGGAGGATGCGGAGGAGGAGGCCTACTTCTTCCGTCTGTCCAAGTACGCCGACCGCATCCAGCACCTGCTGGAGGACACCGACTTCCTGGAGCCCCGCAGCCGCGTCAACGAGATGGTGAACAACTTCATCAAGCCCGGTCTGGAGGACC
>JAFQHV010000008.1 GCA_017397835.1 Oscillospiraceae bacterium | reverse complement strand
CCTTAGTACGAGAGGACCGGGATGGACAGACCTCTGGTGCACCAGTTGTCCTGCCAAGGGCATAGCTGGGTAGCTACGTCTGGACGAGATAAACGCTGAAAGCATCTAAGCGTGAAACTCTCCCTAAGATAAGATCTCTCATCCTTTATGGAGTAAGGCTCGACGTAGACTATGTCGTTGATAGGTCGGAGGTGTAAGCGCAGTAATGCGTGTAGCTGACCGATACTAATAAGCCGAGGGCTTGACCTACAAAGGTTTATGAAGAATGCAGGCGTTTGCCGCAGGCGAGAAGATTACATTGTTCGGTTTTGAAGGTGCAGACAAAGCTGCGCACAACATATGCGCCTTTAGCTCAGTTGGTACACCGTCTGCAGACGGCGTGCCGAGGACAACCGCCGCAGGCGGCACTTAGTCCGAGGCTGAGCAACGAAGTTGCCACGCGCAAGGCAACAGAGACGGACACCGACCGGTGAACGTTAAAAATGCGCCTTTAGCTCAGTTGGTAGAGCAACTGACTCTTAATCAGTGGGTCCCGGGTTCGAATCCCTGAAGGCGCACCATGGCCCGTTGGTCAAGCGGTTAAGACGGCGGCCTCTCACGCCGCAAACATGGGTTCGATTCCCGTACGGGTCACCAGTCAAAAGCAAGCTGCGGATCGTTCGCTTCCACGTGAACGTGCAAGCTCATTCCCTCCGCTGCTTTTTCCTTTCCGAACTTCAAACGCTGCGCTGGTTTGAAGTCCGGGTATATAGAGAAACTTAATATTGATTTTAGTTGTCGCTTGTGCGATAATTAAAATAGTTGGTGTTGATTGCGGTGAGGGTCCACCCGTTCCCATTCCGAACACGGAAGTTAAGCTCATCTGCGCCCACAATACTTGGCTGGAGACGGCCCGGGAAGATAGGTAACGCCAACACAAAAAGGAACTGCAGAAATGCAGTTCCTTTTTTGTTTGTTCTGTGTTAGACTGATATCAGAAGAAAGGAGCGATACAGATGGAGTTTACTTTCAATACCGTGTACGACCAAAAGGCTGTAACGGCCATGGCTCATGGACTTCGCAAAACTATCCGCAAAAGGCGCAGCCGCCGGTCCCATGTGTTTGGCTGGTTTGTGGTTGCCCTTATCCTGCTGCTGACTTTGCCTTTTGACGGAGCGCCGCTTGTGATTGAGGGGCGGACCATCATGACATGGGCGGCAGGACTGCTGATCCTGTTTACTCTGCTCTTTGAAGATAAACTTAATGCATGGATCGCACGAAAGCGGATGCTTGCCGGCACGGACAAGGCAGTGTGTACCTTTACACAGGAGGGATACTGCTCCGAATCCGCTATGGGCAAGACCGAGTGGCGGTACGAGAATATTGGCCAAATCGCGGAGGATGCGGACTATTTTATCTTCGTGTTTGACAAGAGCCACGCCCAGGTCTACGCGAAAGAGGCGATGACGGGCGGGACGGTGGAGGAATTCCGCACCTTTATCAGGGAAAAAACAGGCAAGGATATTCAAGCTGTATGATGAGGGAAGTAGTCTGAAGTGCGATATCAAAACATTGTTCCGGGGCGATTTATCGACCGCCCCAACCGTTTTATCGCCCACGTGGACATCGACGGCCGCAAACAAGTAGTCCACGTAAAAAACACCGGTCGTTGCAAGGAGCTGCTGATTCCGGGCGCGGTGGTATATTTGGAGGGCAGTAACGACCCTAAACGCAAGACCGAGTGGGATTTGGTGGCAGTGGAAAAGGGAACGCGGCTTATCAACATGGACTCTCAGGCTCCAAACCGTGTGTTTTGCGAATGGGTGCAAGCGGGGAATTTTCTTCCTGACGTTACCTTAATACGGCCGGAGACAAAATTCGGCGACTCCCGCTTTGATTTTTATCTGGAAGCGGACGGAAAACGTCATTTTATCGAGGTCAAGGGCGTAACCTTGGAGCAGGACGGCATTGTCCGCTTTCCGGATGCACCCACCGAGCGGGGAGTCAAGCACATTGAGGAACTCATTCGAGCCAAAGAGAATGGCTATGAATGTTGGGTGTGCTTCGTGGTGCAAATGAGTGATGTAAGGCACTTTGAACCCAACGATGCCACCCATCCGCAGTTTGGCGATGCCCTGCGCCGGGCGGCGAAAGCAGGCGTCCGCATTTTAGCACTGGATTGCGAAGTGACGGCAGAAAGCCTTGCAATCAACAGGGAAATAGCCGTGCGGCTTTGATTGACAAAGACGGGCGGGAACACTATAATATTGAGGTAGTCTTTTGAAAGGGGGGCGGCGGTATGCGTGCCGATGCACCGATTGGAATACTGGACAGCGGCGTGGGCGGCTATACGGTCGCCCGGGTTTTGCAAAAGCTACTGCCTACCGAGGACATCATCTACTACGGTGACGGCGGGAATGCCCCCTACGGCAACCGTACCGCCGACGATATTGTCCACATCGTGGGTCAAATTTTGGATTTTATGGCGGAGCAGGGGGTCAAGGCAGTCGGCCTTGCATGCAACACCAGCTCTGCGCTGATCGACCGGTTTGCACACAAGTATGACTTCCCGATTTTCAGCATTGTGCAGGCCGGCGCGGATGAGGTGCTTCGCCGCGGAATGAGACAGGTAGGTGTGCTGGCCACCATGCTGACCACGCAGACGGGCAGCTATCCCCGGCTTATTCAGCAGGCTGACCCGAATGTGGATGTGTTCTCTCAGGGGAGCGTAAATCTGGCGGCTCTGGTAGAGTCCGGCAGAGCAAGTGAGGAAGAAATCGTTGCCGAGCTGCAGGCGAGCCTCGGGCAGATAGCGGCGGCGCAGCCGCAGCTGGATACGCTGGTGCTTGGCTGCACCCACTATCCCATTGTCCGAGACATCATCGCCCGGACCTATCCCCAGTTTACCAATATCATCGACCCGGCTATGGGTCAGGTGGAGAATATGAAAGCCTGTCTTGCCGCAAACAGTGCCCTCAATCCCGGCGGCGGCAGGCTGCAGATCTACACCTCCGGCGACTGTGGGAAGTTTGAAGCCATGGCCCAACAGCTTGGCCTGAAGCTGACCGGCCCGGCTATCTATAAGAGAGTGGCACAACCATTGTAAAGCAAAACCGCCGCACCTATTCGGGTGCGGCGGTTTTTTGTTTGACTTAGAACTCTGCGTTGCCCACAGTACGGGGATGCAGCTTCGTACCCCACACAGCTTTGCTGTGCGGGGACCCCGAAATTAAAATGCTCGGCGGAAGTGAATTCCGCCTTGCGCAATTCTCGCCGTTCCAGCTCAAATTTACGGCGCATAAGCGCCGCCCCATCTGAGATGGGGACCCGACGTGGAGCTGCAATGAAATTTCCGCATATATGAAGAAAGGCCGCATAGGTAAACTATGCGGCCTTTGTGATTCGATTAGAACTCAGCGTTGCCCACAGTACGGGGATGCAGCTCCACGTCGCGGATGTTGCTGATGCCGGTCAGGTACATGACCATACGCTCGAAGCCCATACCGTAGCCGGCGTGGCGGCAAGAGCCGTAACGGCGCAGATCGCAGTACCACCAGTAATCCTCGGGGTTCATACCCAGCTCGCGGATGCGGGACTCCAGGATCTCGATGCGCTCCTCACGCTGGGAGCCGCCAACCAGCTCACCCACGCCGGGGACCAGACAGTCGGCGGCGGCAACGGTCTTGCCGTCCTCATTCTGGCGCATGTAGAAGGCCTTGATCTCCTTGGGGTAGTCGGTGACGAAGACGGGACGCTTGAACACCTGCTCGGTGAGGTAGCGCTCGTGCTCGGTCTGCAGGTCGGTGCCCCACTCCACCTTGTAGTCAAACTGGTCGTTGACCTTCTTCAAAATTTCAACAGCTTCGGTGTAGGTGACACGGCCGAAGTCGGAGTTGGCAACCAGCTCCAAACGCTCGCGCAGGCCCTTGTCCACGAAGGAGTTGAAGAAGTCGATCTCGTCAGGGCACTTTTCCAGCACGGTCTTGATGACGTACTTGATCATGGCCTCGGCATTGTCCATGTAGCCGGCCAGATCGGTGAAGGCCATCTCCGGCTCGATCATCCAAAACTCGGCGGCGTGGCGCTGGGTGTTGGAGTTTTCGGCGCGGAAGGTGGGGCCGAAGGTGTACACATTGCCAAAAGCCATGGCGAAGTTCTCGGCGTTGAGCTGGCCGGACACGGTCAGGCTGGCCTTCTTACCGAAGAAGTCCTGGCTCCAATCCACGCTGCCGTCCTCCAGACGGGGAGGGTTCTCCATATCCAGAGTGGTTACCTGGAACATCTCGCCGGCGCCCTCACAGTCGCTGGCGGTGATGATGGGGGTGTGTACGTAGACAAAGCCCTGATCCTGGAAGAAGCAATGGACGGCGTGGGCAGCCACAGAGCGCACCCGGAAGGCGGCGGAGAACAGGTTGGTGCGGGGGCGCAGGTGCTGAATAGTGCGCAGGAACTCGATGCTGTGGCGCTTTTTCTGCAGGGGGTAGTCGGGGGAGGAGACGCCCTCTACCTCGATAGAGGAAGCCTTGATCTCCAGAGGCTGCTTGGCCTCGGGGGTCAGCACCACGGTGCCGTTGACGATCAGGGCGGCACCCACGTTCTGGGCGGCGATCTCCTTATAATTGGCCAACACGTTGGCATCCATGACCACCTGCAGATTCTTGAAGCAGGAGCCATCATTCAGTTCAATAAAGCCAAAGGTCTTCATATCGCGGATGGTGCGGGCCCAACCCATGACGGTGATGGACTGGCCGGACAGCGCCTCGCGATCGGCGAAAACAGCGGCGATGGTCGTGCGGTTCATACTATCCTCTCCAATTTAACAAATAGGACTGTCCGAAACATGACGGACAGTCCTATTATAATGCCTTTGTTCCCGTTTTACAAGCAAAACGGAGGAAATTTTTAAGACATAGGGATGAAAAACGTCCATGGGGCGGTGACGATGGCCAAGGTCAGGGCAACCACGTGCCGCTGGCGGTCATTCAAAGCGGGGCAGGAACGCAGCGCCCGGCGGTCGAAGAAGTAAATGCACACACCGGAAACGGCCACGGCGAACAGGGTCCACAGGAAAGCAAGCCAGCTTTTGAAAGGATCATACATCACCGGTTCCAGCAGGAAACGAAACGGCTCGGGCAGGAAGTCAAGCAGGAACATGGTAGGCAGCAGGAACGCAACCCCCAAAAAGTCTGCCCCGAAACCCAGCAGCCACACCCGCCACCAGGCGTGGCGCAGGACGGCCTTTTTCTGCGTATGTTTCAGAGCCAGCAGGGTGAGGAAAACCACGGCGCAGTCAATGATGAGGTTGCCCGGCAGGACCACCAGCCAGACGGTGGGCAGCAGGAACAGCAGCCAAATGGGTAAAAGGATATTATACAGTCGGACAGGTCGCTTCATGGCGGAGCCTCCTTTCAGATAGGTTTATTATAAAAGATTTTCCCGTTTTTGTCCAGCATCGGTATAAGCAGGAGCGGGGCGGTCAAAACTATGGGCAGAGAGCCGGGAAAGGCTTGCAAGGAGGTACGCATGAAACAAAACGGCATTATGAAGAAACTGGGCGACTTTATCATGGGTAAGGGCTTCTACATAGCCCTGCTGCTGTGTGTCGCCACCATTGGCGTGTCGGGTTATTATCTGTATCAGGAAATCAGCGGGGCGCAGACCCCGGCGGACCCCGTGGGCGGGCAGGCGCAGGTGGTTCTGCCCAACAGCACTGAGGGGCAGGCAAAGCCGCCGGAAATCAAGGAGCCTGCACCAAAACAGGAGACGGTCAAGCCGAAGCCTCAGGCCAAGCCTGCGCCGGAACAGGACAAACCCAAGGCGGAGCAGACCAGCGCGCCTGTGGAGGCTCCGCCGGTGTACACCTGGCCGGTGAAGGGAGAGGTGTTCAGTGACTTCAGCCTTGAGGTGCTGGCCTACGACGAAACCATGGGGGACTGGCGCACCCACTCCGGGGTGGACATCGCCGCAGCAGTGGGGACTCGGGTGCTGGCCCTGAGCAACGGCACGGTGATGCGGGTGTACGAGGACGACCTGATGGGTACCAGCGTGGTCATCGACCACGGCGAGGGCCTTGTCAGCACCTATCAGAACCTGTCCGCCCACCCCGCGGTGGCCCAGGGGGACAGCGTGGTGACCGGGACAGTTATCGGTGCGGTTGGCGATACCGCCATCGCAGAAAGCGGCAGACCGCCTCACCTGCATCTGGAGGTCATGCTGGATAATCGTCCGGTGGATCCCGTGGACTATTTGCCTCAATATTGATGAAAGCGGCATGCATGGCATGCCGCTTTACTTATTCGCACAGAGTATGCAATATGGTTTGGGTAAAGGCATCCAGCCGGGTTTCCACACCGGGCAGGAGCCGTGCTTCACCGGGGGCGTTGGCGGTTTCGATCAGGGCGAACCGGCCGGGCAGATGGAAGGACTTGTTCATATTCAGTCCGCCGATCAGCTGCCGGGTCACGATGTCGCCGCCGGAGTAGCCGGACACCACGATGGCAAACAGCGCCTTGTCGTAGAAGCGGGTTTGGCGGAACAGGGCAGTGAGCCGATTGACAAAGGCGGTGAGATTGGCAGAGATGGCATCGTTGTAATTGGGACAGACCATCACGATGGCATCGGCCCGGCGGACGGCGGGGTAGACCTCGTCCTGCATGACGCTGCCGTAGAAGCAGCCGCCCTGCTCACCAAAGTGCAGGCACATGGTGTACGGACAGCCGGAGCAGTCGAACACGGTGCCGTTGCGCAGGCCGATCTCCGTGATGGTGCAGCGGCCTGCAAGCCGCTGTGCCACCGAGTCCCACAAGTCCAGCGTGTTGGAGATATGGTGACTGGAGGCGTGCAGTACCAGAACCTCGGGCCGCGTTTTCCGGACAGGGGAATAAGAGCGCACACGCTGTACCAGCTTTAAGGCGGCGGTACGGTAAGCTTGTTCCGGAGTGCAGCCGAGGTTGTCTGCCTGCACGCGGAGATTGGCCAAAGAACCAGTCCCCTCCACCAGCGGACGGCCTACGAAGGCGCAGCCGGCCAAATTGGCGGCAAGGGTCAGCTCCGTCGCGGTGGACTTGGTGTACAGCTCCACTTCGCCGTCCACGATAAGGCCGGCGGTGCAGCCGGCCAGCAGATCGGGCTGGCTGCGTAAGGTAAGCAGCAGCTGTTGATAGGCGGGATTGATGCCGAATTTACCGACGGGAATGGCGAACAGCAGCCGTTGGCCGCGCAGGTCGCTCGGCAGCGCCATGTCGGTAATGATGCGGTGAGGGATGTCGGTCAAAGCGTGGGCCAGCACCTCGTCCAACCGGGGGCAGCCGCCGTCGATATGGGGATAGATGACCGTCAGGGACAACGTGTTCACCTGCCTTTACAAAACTTGCTTCAAATGCTCCGCCGCATCGGTGATGTGGGCGAAGAGGGGGGCGGGGATACGGTCCAGCAGCTCGGTTTCCACGCCGTAGGGGGTGAACCGGTTTTTTACACCCATATAGACGCCGTCCAAAAAGACCGAGCCGCAATGCCAACGACCCCGCAGGGTCAGCAGGATGGACAGAGCACCGGAGGACAGGGCGGGGGCCACGTAGGGCTTGAAGCCGAGCTCACGCATTTTCAGATTGGCGGTGACAGTCAGCTCGGTCAGTTCCCGGGACAGCGCCTCATCGTAGTGCTCGATGGAGTTGGCCACGGTCAGGCCGGTTCCGTGGGGGCCGAAGGTACGTCCTTCGGTCAGGAAGGATGCAAAGCGCACGTCACGCTTGGCGTAATAGGCCGCCCGGGCATTCATCACACCCAGACCGTACCCCTGTACCTGCTCGGGGCGCAGACCCCTGCCGTCCCAGTTGCCATCTTCGTCCCGGTTGCTTTCCAGATAGGCGGTCTTGGCAAGGGGGTCCACCGGGTCGGATACGGCGCACCACAGGCCGCGGAAGTTGGCCTTGCGGGCGAGCTTTGCGTAGTGGGCAACAATTTTGGCGTTGTTCTCAAACTGGTACATCCGAACATCCTTGATGTCGGAACCTACGGGGGGGATGCCTTTGGAGGCCACAAAGACGAATACATCGCAGTGGAACAGCTGCTCGGGAGAAATGACCTCCACCTCGGGCATGGCATCATAATCCCATGGCAGCGCGATTTGCCCCATTTCAAACTCCCACCGGGCGGTGGTTTGCTCGGACAGGTCACAGATGCCGATAGAGGAGATGACGTCACCACCCATCAGCTTCAAGCCGGTCAGCAGGGTGGAGCCTACGTCGCCCATGGCCAAAATATTTACCCGCTTTTTGCCGGGGGCGGGTGCGGTCAAAAGGGCCTGCCAGCCGGGGCGGTCGATGTTCACAGCCGTCAACTGCCCTCGCTCCAAGGCGGCGGCGACGGGAGGGGCCAATTCCACTTTTGGCAGGCGGGAGGCATCCAGCACGTGCAGGCTGTGGGGGTCGGCGAGCTGACCGGGATGGTTGACCCGGAAGCTTCCGCGCCCCAGTACGCGGTCACCGCGAACGGCAACGAACAGCGGACCGTTTTCCGGGGGCGGGGCGGGCGTGAAGCCGTCCAGCGGCTCGAAAGAGGCAAGGGGTCTGTCTTGATATCGGTAATAGTACACGCAGGGTCACCTCCGGTCAGGAGTGGGCGCGCATCAGCAGTTCCAAATCGTTTTCCAAATAAACCGATGCGGCCAGATTGGGGTCGTAGGACACGCAGCTGCCCTTGTCGGGACACAGGGGCAGAACGACGGCCTCGGGCAGTCGGCCCAAAGTCAGGTTGCGGGCGTACAACGTGCGGTATTCCGTTTCCAGCACCTGCATTACGTCCCGGGCGTTTTCCAGACAGCAGCGGGACAAATCAAAAATGGCCTCGTCCGAGCACTCGTTATGGAAGGTGGGGCGGGCGTAGGGCAAAATGTGGTTGATACCGGGCAGCAGGCCGGGGACAGGGGCCGCGGGACGGCGGACCGTATCGCCGCCGATGAAGGGGTAGAGAGTGGACTCCACAAACCACTGGCGCATACGGGGGACGAAGTACACGCTGTCCACCGGGCGGCCACGCAGCTGCATCAGGTCACGGCCATAGCCGGACAGAACGCCCACCAGTACGGTCTTGACGTCGATGCCCTCCTGCTGCAGCAGGGGGTCCAGCGCCTTGATGCGGTTGCCGGGGTGCATCAGGTCGTCTACCAGAATGACCGGTCGGTCAAAGGACTTGATGGTGCGCATTTGGGTGGGAATGGGGGAGTAGTTTGGGAAGGCCTCGATGAGGTTGGTGCGCAGATCGGGCTCGAACACCTTGTCGGTGTGCAGCGTCTTGGTCACCGTGTTGGGTACCACCTTGCTGCGCAGCAGCTTACCGAAGGGGACGCACATATACTCGCCCAGTGTCCGGGGGACGGTGGGGGTAATGGGAACGTTGTTGATGGCGGTGATCTTCTCCAGCAGGCGGTGGTGGATCACGTCGGAGGACAGGGTCAGCACCAGATTGCCGGGATACAGATTGGCTACGGCAAGCTGCAGCCGCTCATGGCAGCGCCGCAGGGTGCGCAGCACTCTGGAGTTTTGAGCCAGCGGCTGCTGGATGGTCGTTTCAAGGTTTTGGATCAGGACGATGGGGGCGTGCATATCCACCTGATACAGGTCGGAACGGCCCTCTACCGGGCAGAATCCCTGACGCCGCAGAAGGTCGACCGTTTCGTCGTTGCACTGGCCCATATGGGGCAGGAACAGAGCGTAGGCGCAATCCACCTCCACGCAGCGGGCCAGCAGCTCACTCAGCAGCAGCTGCGTGGGGTCCTGATAGCGTCGCTCGGCGGCGGTATGGATGGCGGTGATGAGCAGAACGGTGCCGGCCGATTGCAGGCGGATGCGCTGAGCCAGCTCCGGGTCATTCAGCGCGGAGAAGATCTGGGCACAGGTCAGTGTGCGGTAGCTGACCCAGCCAAACAGCTTGCTCGGGTCGGAAGCATCCTGCAGCAGGAGCAGTCGGTCACCGGAGCGGGCGATGGCGTGGCGCAGGGGCGCAAGGCCCGGGTGGACGGAGACGGCGCGATCCAGAACGGCATCGTCCGGCTGATCGACCCACTGGAAATGGAAGTCGCCCTGACTGAGGACTGCCTTGTTCTGCGCATCCCGCAGGTACAGGCCGTTTTGGTAGATAAAGTCCTGAATGACGGGGTCAATGTAGTTGGAGATATCCCGGTTCAGGTCCACGTTTTCCCGGATGCGGGAGGAACTGATGTCCTCCAGATGCGGGGGCAGCTTCAGCTGCAGCACCTTGCCGGTGATGCGGGACAGGTCGGGCTGCTTTTCGCCGGAGCGGCGGAAGATGATGTGGTTGCGCTCGTGGATGGAGCCGGGACGGGCGGCGGCGCTGTAGGCCGAGGCGTTGGCCACCACGTCACCGCCGGCCACGATATAGACCTGCCGCCCGGCGAAGACCTGCTGCAGGCGGTCCAGATCGGCGGGGTTGGCAAGGTTCACCGGGGTATTGTCGGGGAACAGGTGTACATGGAAATCACCTGCCACCGACATGCTGACGATCTGACGGCGAATGAGGTGGGGCTGTGCCTTTTTGGACCAGGAAAATTCATCCACAGCGAGGTAAACCTCAAAGCCCATGTCACGGATGGCCTGCACGATACCCTTGTGGGACAGGGTGAAGGGGTCAAAGGTGCCGGGGAAGAACGCCACCTTTTCCGGGGTGGAGAAGGTCATGGGACCGTGGTCCAGCCGGTACAGGGACAGGAAACGATAGATATGGGACAGGGCGGAGGCGCGATAGAAGAAGGTCAAGCGCTCCTCGTTGTGGGTGGGCTGGAGCAGGAACAGCAGTTTTTGGTAGATGAGTGAGAAGGTGGAGGCCTTTTCCCGCATGGTCAGCAGATCGCTCTCAAACAGGAACTTGCCGATGACCAGCATGGCTTCCTGCCGCACACTTTGGCGATAGTGAGCCAAACCCTGCAGCAGCATACCCAGCAGATCCTGGCGGCGCATTTCGTAGACTTC
Source organism: Oscillospiraceae bacterium (assembly GCA_017397835.1). Classification (GTDB taxonomy): domain Bacteria; phylum Bacillota; class Clostridia; order Oscillospirales; family Oscillospiraceae; genus Lawsonibacter. Next base: position 83,570 of record JAFQHV010000008.1, on the reverse strand, counting down.
CTCCGCCTCGGGGAAGCGGGCGGCATACTCGGGGTAGTGCTGCAGCAATACGCCGATGGTGGACAGCGCCACGGACACTACGCTGTCCATGGGACTGCCCAGCAGCTTCTTAAGACCCGTGATCTGCTCGTCCAACTCGTTGGGGTGGAGGAACAGGGCGGCTTCGCCAAAATAGTCGGGGATGTATTTGGAGATTTCATATTGGCCCATCTCAAGGCCCTTGCCCAACTCCACCACAACTTCGTTGCGCTGTTCGCGGCTGAGCAGCGGGATCAGGCGCACCAGCGCCTGACCGGCAGCGTGGCGGACGACCACCCGCTCGGCCACCTTGACCAAATTGGACAGGTGGGTGGCGATATGCAGAATTTGACCGTGACGGCCGTGCTCCACTTGGTCCACCAGCAATTCGATGTTCAGCGACTTGATGATCCAGGGGGTGGCGGTTTTCAGGTTGTTCAAAAACACCTCACCGGTGATGTCCCGTTGATGGAGCAGGGTGTGGTGGCGGGAGGTATCCTCGCCGGAGGTTTCCAGCAGCTTGTACTGCAGGAAGATCATGGGCAGATCACTGCCGGGGTCTGCGCTGCGGGCGATCTCTGCGATGCGGCGGCTGGCGGGGACCCGGTCGGGAAGAGTGGAACTTAAGGTCAGCAGAAAGCGCAGGGCGGCAACCTTCAGCCGAAGCTCGCCGTGCAGAGCGAAGTGGGCAGCGAACTCAATAAGCGCAAGCGTGGTCTGCTCGTCGTACAGGTGGGCGGGCAGGTCGTGCAGGGCATCCAGCAGGGTAAAGGCGGTGTCCGGCTGCATATGCTCCGGGTCGGTGTAGAATTTCAGCAGGGCGGCCACGAAGCGGTCGGTGTCCTCGGCACGGCAGTGCTCCAACAGGGCGGCCACCACCAGCTTCAGGGTGTAGCCGATGTGGGCGCGCTGAGGCTGGGTGGTCTTGTGGTCGGGGTAGATGAGCTTGTTCAGGAACTTCTCCCACAGGACAAAGGGGGCTTCTTCCGCGGGGTCGGCGGGGGCATCGGCGGGCAACTGCTTGCGGTAGCCCAAATGGAATCGGGCGATGATCTGACCCATCAGCGCACCGGCCTGCCGGCGGATATCGCCCTCGCGGTGGACCAGCAGCTCGTAGAGGAAGGCCAGGGCCTGCTCCTTCTGCCGGGCGGACAGGTAGGTAAAGTATTCCTCAAAAACGTCCAGATAGGCCCGCAACTGCTTCCAGTCCTTGGCGGAGCGGGCCGCTTCGATAATATTGCCAAACTGCCGCTCGCTGCTCAGAGCGTGCATCAGCTCCACGTTGTGGGCCACCGTCATGGTGGTCATGGCGGCCACCATCTCGTCCGGAGTCATCACGGCGGGGTCCTTGGCAGGGGCGGGTGTGCCGGGGGTGCCGGTCAGATCCACGTCCACGCCCAGACGGCGCAGGTAGTCCTCAAAATCTACCAGCTTGCCATAGACGAATTCGTAGCGGCGCAGCTTGGTATCGTCCACGTTTTCCAGCTTGGTGAGTACGGCGCGGAAGGCCTGCTCCAGCGACATCAGAGTGGTGACGAGTCGGCCGGTTTCATCCGGCGCCTGACGGGCACGAAAGTCGGCGTAGATCAGACACAGGGACTCGGCAGACAGTGCCTCCAGTTCCAGATCCCAGGTGGAGTGGTTGGAGGCGATGTGGCTGACGTTTTCCAGCCGATGGGCCAGCAGCCACTGGTCGGTGTAGTAGTAGTGCAGGTGGGGGACACGCTCTCCGGGGCGGCAGCCGAACTTGCCCAAATCGTGAGAAGCAGCGGCAGCGGATACCAAAGACAGGTCCACGCTGACCCCGGCACGGCGCAGACCTTCGGCGGCGGTCATGGCGATATAGTGGACCCCGGCGATGTGGCTGAGGGTCTCGTACTCGGTCAGCTCCTCGCTCAGGCGCATCAGCTCATAGACGTACTCCTGCCGCAGGGCAGCAAGGAAGCGTCCGTACTCCCGGCTGTTGTCGCACCCACGCCACTGCTCCTCGTTCAGGAAACGGAAGTGGCGGGCCGTGTCAAAGGGCAGAGCATCCCCCTCGTACTCAAACAGCACCTGCATGGCGCACAGCAGCAGGTTGGCGCCATCGGAGTACTCCTCGGCATCCGGGGCGAAGTTGCCGGCCGGGAACATCAGGCTCTTGGCGTAACGATAGCAGAAATCAAGCCATCCGTCCTTGGGCTCCCGGCACAGGCGGGGCAGGATATCGGAACAAAGCTCCACCACGTTTTCACAGGATAGCTGTCCCTTCAAAGGCAGCAGGGCGGACAGGCCGCCCGTCCACGAAGGGGTGTGCAGCAGCGCCATCGCCGCCCGCTTGGTGGGGGCAAAGGGCAGCCGCCGGGCGGCAAGCCGCTCGGCTGTGTGGGTGGTCAGTTGTTGAATGAGCTTTTCGTGCATAGTAACGCCGCCTTTCGGTCGGTTTTGTTATCGTATTATTTTATCACATTATAAGCGGGGTAGCAAATAAAAAGTGCACTGCGTGCCGATTGAAAGGAGGCGAAAAATATGGTAGAATGGTGCAACAGCGGAAAGGGGCGTGACGATGTGAAAAAGAGACAGATGTTTGGGATCCTTGCCATCGTGCTGACCGTGGTGGCCTGCCTGTTGTCGTATTACCGGTTTTGGGTGGCTCTTGCCGGATTTGGCATCGCCATGGTCGTGCTGCCCGTTGCCTTTTGGCTTATCGATTGCAGATTTGCGTGGTTTAGTATGCCTTTTGCCGTTTTGCTCGATTTAGTGTCCTTTTGGCCGGAGTACTGCTATTATGAAAGTCGGGGCCTTTTCCTTTACGTGACCCTGGCGCAGTTGACCATTATGGCGGTTTTGGTATTGCTGCTGATGCGGCGGTGGTTTTGGGGCGGCATCGCGCTGGGGTTGGTGCTGTTTGTCGGCACGATTCCGTTCAATCACGATATGTACATTCCGCAGGTGTTCACGGCGGTTTGTCTTTGCCTGAACGCGCTGTCGGCCCTCCTGTTTGCCAAGCTGTTGCACCGTGTTGGAACGAAAGGACTGAACGCGGAGCGCCGCGCTATGTTTACCGTGGGTGTGATCGCGCAGGCCATCGGACACGGCGTGTTCAGCATTATGAACTGGGGCTCCTGGCTGTTTTTGGGACTGTCCGTTATTGCACTTGCTGTGCTGGCGGTCTCCCACGTCAACGAAAGAAAAAAGTGTAAGGACTGATACCCGTGCCCAACGTAATTGATATCACCGACTTTAACGACCCGCGGCTGGACGTGTTTGCCCGGCTGACCGAGGCGCAGCTGCTCAACCGGCAGGAGCCGTCCAACGCCATGTTTATCGCCGAAAGCCCCAAGGTCATCCACCGTGCGCTGGATCTGGGGTGCAGGCCGGTGTCCATGCTGATGGAGCGCCGACACATCGAGGGGCAGGCCGCCGACGTGGTGGCCCGCTGTCCCGGTGTACCCATCTTCACCGCCGAGTTCGACGTGCTGACCCAGTTGACCGGCTTTGCCCTGACCCGGGGGGTGCTGTGCGCCATGCTCCGCCCGCAGCAACCAAGCGTGGAGGACATCTGCAAGAACGCCCGCCGCATCGCCATTCTGGAGGACATCATGAATCCCACCAACGTGGGCGCCATCTTCCGCTCCGCCGCCGCCCTGGGGGTGGACGGTGTGCTGCTGACCCCCGGCTGCAGCGACCCCCTGTACCGCCGCTCCGCCCGGGTGAGCATGGGAACGGTGTTTCAGGTGCCCTGGGCGTATTTGGGAGAAGAGATGTTCGACTGGCCCGGCCCGGGCATGGAACTGCTCCGTAAGTTGGGGTTCAAGACCGCGGCCATGGCCCTGAGCGATGACTCGGTCAGCGTGGACGACCCCCGCCTTGCCGCCGAGGAAAAGCTGGCCATCGTGCTGGGTACCGAGGGGGACGGCTTGGCCACGAAGACCATCGCCGCCTGCGACTACACCGTGCGCATCCCCATGGCGCGAGGGGTGGACTCTCTCAACGTGGCGGCGGCCAGCGCCGTAGCGTTTTGGCAGCTGAACGGGCCTTGCAAATAAAGAAAAAGCACCCCTGACCGTGCGGTCAGGGGTGCTTTTATGTGCGATTTATCCCAAGGAGATATCCCGGGTGGCGTAGGCGTTTAGATCCTGTCCGGCGGTGTGTCCGGCCAAATATTCGTAATAGCCCTGACAGCCGATCATGGCGGCGTTGTCGCCGCACAGCTTCAGCTGCGGCATATAGAGCTTCACACCCGCATCCCTGCAGGAACGCTCCAAATCGGCACGGATGCGGCTGTTGGCGGCCACGCCGCCGGCGATGGCAAGGGTGTTGTACCCGGTCTGTGCCACTGCCGCCATGGCGCGGGGGACAAGGCTGTCACTGATGGCCTGTCCAAAGCTGGCGGCGAAGTCGGGCAGGTTCAGCTCCTCGCCCTTCTGCTCGGCGTTGTGCAGCAGGTTCAGCGCGGCGGTTTTCAGGCCGGAGAAGGACATGTCCAGCTCCGCGCCGTTGACGTGGGCCCGGGGGAATTCATATCGGTTGGGGTCGCCGCCCTGACCCAAACGGTCCATGGGCGCGCCGCCGGGATAACCGATGTTCAGCACGCGGCCCACCTTGTCAAAGCACTCGCCCGCTGCGTCGTCCCGGGTGCCGCCCAGCACGCGCATCTCGGTATAGGACTGCACGTCCACGATGATGGTGTTGCCGCCGGACACGCACAGGCAGACAAAGGGCGGTTCCAGCTCCGGGTGGGTGATGTAGTTGGCGGCGATGTGTCCCCGAGTGTGGTGGACGGGGATGAGGGGGACACCCAGAGCGTAGGCCACCGCCTTGGCGAAGTTGACACCCACCAAAACTGCGCCGATGAGACCCGGCGCGTAGGTCACCGCTACGGCATCGATGTCACGGCGGGTCAGACCGGTTTGCTCCAGCGCGCGGTCAGCCAGTACGCTGATGGCCTCCACATGCTTGCGGGAGGCGATCTCCGGCACCACGCCGCCGTAGATGGCGTGCATCTCCACCTGAGAGGCGATGCAGTCGCACAGCACCTCGCGCCCGTTGCGGACGATGGCCACCGCCGTTTCGTCGCAGGAGGACTCAATGGCTAAAATATTCATGGGATCACTCCTCTCTCCACGCGGCGGGCGGGTTAGGCTTCTCGCCCGGGGCAAGGGGGATTTGGATAAATCGGTCGTACACCTTTTGGGGCATGTGGTTGGCGTAGATGGTGCGGTGGGCCTCCAGCAGTTCCTCCGCAGAGACGTCCGCATCCCCGCGGATCAGGGTCTCGTAATGCACGCCGTACAGGGCGCAGTCGTAGCCGCCGTAGCGGAAGCCGTTGCGGTAATAGAAGTCCAGACGCCGGCGCTGGAGGGCGGCCTCCCCGGGGTCGGAGGAGGATGCGGCCTCCGACTCACCGAACACGCCGCGATAGTTGCGGTAACGCTCGGCCAGCAGGTCAAGACACGCCGTACCCAGACCGCCGCCCCGCTTGCCCTCTACCACACCGAGGTAGTCCAGCAGGGCGAAGGGGATGCCCGGCTCCAGCCATATAAAGGCGTAGCCAAGCAGTTCGTCACCCTCAAACAGACCCAGCGGCTCGTAGCGGCCCTTGTCCCGCATCTCCTCGATGGCGGACAGAGGTTTCAGCTCACTGGGCGGGAAAGCCCGCTTCATCTCTCGGTTGTAAAGTGATTTTGTTTCACACTTATTCAGCAGTTTCAGTTCCATGTTCAGCGAACTCCCGGGTCATAATGATGGCATCCTCGCGGGGATTGGAGTAGTAGTTCTTGCGCAGACCCACCTGAGCAAAGCCGTGCTTTTGGTACAGGGCGATGGCGGCGGCGTTGGAAGCGCGCACCTCTAGAGTCAGAAAGGCCAGATTAGCTTCGCCAAAGCGGCAGAACACGTCCAGCAGGGCGGAGGCCACGCCGTGGCGGCGGGCCGCCTCTTCCACGGCGACGTTGTCGATGTAACCCTCGTCCAAAACGGCGTGGAGTCCGGCGTAGCCCAGCACGCCGCCCTCGCCGTCCTCAGCTACGATGAAGCTGGCCTGAGGGTCAAACAGGGCATCGGTGAGCATGTTCTCTGTCCAGGGGGTGGAGAAGCAGCTGCGTTCCAGTTCCGCGATCTGCTCAATGTGGCTGCGGTCCATGGGTACGATCTCGTAATACATATCAACACTCCTTGAGAGATTTGGTTCTCTTGTGCAGCTCCGTCAGCCACCAAACCAGCCAGCCGAACACGGCGCCCACAGCGGGGGAGATGGCGGCGAGAGCAAAAATCAGGGCGGCCAGCATATCCCAGCCGGAACCAAAGATGGCGTACCAACCGGCGATGGCCAGCAGACCCAGAACCGGCAACGCAGGCAGCGCCCGGAGATATCCGTTTTTGGTTACGCGGCACAGCAGAAGCTGAGAGCAAAAGGCGGGGAAAAGGGGCAGGATGAAGGACGGGATATTGATAAAGCTTAGCCAGTTCCAAATACAGAGGACGGCACCGGCAAGCCAAAGGATGAGCAGCGCGATATTCAGTCGGTTCTTCATAACTATGACCTCCTTTAATGGGCATCCGCCCAGCTTTTGCCGCAGTGGGTGTCCGCCAGCAGGGGAACGGCAAGCTTTGCCACGTTTTCCATCTCCTGCTGCAGCAGGGCACAGACCGGTTCGGCCTCTTCCTTGGGACACTCCACGATCAGCTCATCGTGGACCTGAAGCACCAGCCGACCCTGCAGTCCGTTGGCCAGCAGGCGGTCACGCACCCGCACCATGGCCAGCTTGATGATGTCGGCGGCGGTGCCTTGAATGGGAGCGTTGAGGGCCACACGCTCACCAAAGGAGCGCAGATTGAAGTTGGAGGAGCGCAACTCCGGTACCCAGCGGCGGCGGCCGAAGAGAGTGGCCACCCAGCCCTCCGCCTTGGCCTGCTCCACCACGGCATCCATATAGGTCTTGACCCCGGGATAGTGGGCGAAATACTTGTCCATATAGGCCTTGGCCTCCGCCACACTTACCTTGATGTCCTGGGAGAGGGAGAAGGGGGAGATGCCGTACACGATGCCGAAGTTCACCGCTTTGGCGCTGCGGCGCATATCGGGGGTGACTTCCGACTGCGCCACACCAAAGACCTGACTGGCGGTGATGGTGTGGATATCCTCGCCGGAGTTGAAGCCGTCGATCATAGTGGTGTCATTTGCCATGCAGGCCAGCAGCCGCAGCTCGATCTGGGAGTAGTCCGCATCTACCAGAACCTTGCCCGGTCCGGCCACGAACATCTCACGCAGCTTGGCGCCCAGCGGGGTGCGGACGGGGATGTTCTGCAGATTGGGCTCGGTGGAGGACAGGCGCCCCGTGGCGGTGACGGTATTCTGGAAACTGGTATGGATTCGGCCGTCAGGTGCTATTACTTTACCGAGTCCGTCTGCGTAAGTGGATTTCAGCTTGGTCAGTTGGCGGTAGTCCAAAATCTGCTGGATGATGGGGTGCTGACCGCGCAGCTTTTCCAGCACCTCGGCGTTGGTGGAATAGCCGGTCTTGGTCTTCTTCACCGGGGGCAGTCCCAGCTTATCGAAGAGCAGTGCACCCAATTGCTGGGTGGAGTTGATGTTAAACGGTTCCCCGGCCAGATCGTAAATGGCGGTCTGGGCCTGCTCAATGCCCTGGGCCAGGGCGGTGCCGTAGTCGGCCAGTGCGCCGCGGTCCACGAAGAAGCCGACCTGCTCCATCTCGGCAAGGACCGTACACAGGGGCAGCTCGATTTCATAGTACAGCTTGTCCATGTTCAGTTCCGCCAGCTTGTCTTTCAGCAGGGGGTAGAGATAGGCGATGAGGGCGGTGTAGGCAGCCCAATGTTCCGCCGGGACGGCGGGGTCTGCCAGGGGGCCGAAGGCATCCTCGGAGAAAAAGTCACCCTCGGGCAGCTGCAGGTTGCAGTAGTGCATGGCCAGCTTGTCCAAATCATAGCTGCCGTCGGTGGGGGACAGGAGATAGGCGGCCACGCAGGTGTCGAAGGTGAAACCCTCGGTGGACAGGCCCTCCTCCAGCAATCTGCGCTGGATGGGCTTGATGTCGTGGGAGATTTTGGTCACGGCGGGGGAGAAAAACCTCCGCAAAAATTCGTTATACCGGGGCAGACGGCTTGCCAGCAGCACGGCGGCGCAGCCGTTTTGGAACACACACAGGCCGTCCAGGGTGGGCAGGGGCAGGCAGGTGACGTATTCCGCCTGCTCGTACTGTGCCAGCAGTTCCATGGCCCGTTCGTCGTCGGCGACCACCTCGCAGGTGCAGGTCAAATCCACCTCGTCGGAAACCGGGGCGGCGTCGCCGGGGGCGGTCAGGCCGTACTTGTCAATCAGTTTGGAAAATTCCAGCCGCAGGAACAGGGAATAAAGCGCATCGTTATCCACCGGGCGGCGCAAATTGGCGGCGGGGTCGAAGTCGATGGGGGCATCGGTGTGGATGGAGGCAAGGTCATAGGACAGCCGGGCCATATCCGCTCCCTCCGCCAGCTTGTTGACCACGCCCGGCTTGGCGGGGACACCCGGCTCCATTTCGGGTGCGGGCATGGCGGAGTACAAATCGTCGATGGAGTGGTAGCGCTGGATCAGCGCCATGGCGGTCTTTTCGCCCACGCCCTTGACACCGGGGATGTTGTCGGAGGCATCGCCCATCAGGGCCTTCAGGTCGATGATGTGGATGGGGTCAAAGCCGTACTGCTCCCGGAAGGCCTCCGGGGTCATATCCCGGGTCTCGGTGCGGCCCATACGGGTGGACACCAGCTTGACGGTGGTGGTGTCGGTGATGAGCTGGAGGGAGTCCTTGTCGCCGGTGACCACGGTGGTGTGCCAGCCGGCGGCGGTGTCCTTGGCGGCGATGGTGCCGATGAGGTCGTCCGCCTCCCACCCGTCCAGTTCGTAGGTGGGGATGTTCATGGCGTGCAGCACGTCTTTCAAGACCGGCATCTGGGCGGCCAGCTCCTCCGGCATACCCTTGCGCTGGGCCTTGTACCCCTCGTAGGCCAGGTGGCGGAAGGTAGGTGCCTTGCGGTCAAAGGTGACGCACAGGGCGTCGGGCTTGTCCTCGTCCAGCAGCTTATTCAGAATGTTCAGAAACCCGAAGATGGCGTTGGTGGGCAGACCGTCCCGGGTGGTCAGATTCTGGCTGACGCCGTAAAAGGCGCGGTTAACGATAGAGTTTCCGTCCAGCACCATAAGCTTCATGGCTGTACCTCCTTGCCCGGCAGGGGAGTGCCGGTTTACTAACACTACATTATACCAGTTTTTTGGAGAGAGAGCAAGGGAGATATGAGATGAGAGATAGGAGATAAGAGATATGGACGGGATCCGCACCCACTTGATTTTTGTGTGGGGAGTGAGTACAATGTTATCTAGAAGAGAAACGCCCTGCGAGACGTGAGAGGAAGTTGATTTCAAATGAAACGAATGATGTCGGCACTACTGGCTTTTGTGCTGGTTATAGCCATGATTCCTGCGGCACAGGCGGCCTTCTCATGGCGGCTGACAAACGGCACGCTGGTGTTTTCCGGTGACGGCCCCATGGGAGGGGACCCGGTCATGTGGAAGCGGGCCCAGTTCGGCCGCGCCACCGGTGTTGAGGTGAACGAGGGCATTACCACCCTTTTGGACAGCGCCTTTTCCACCCTGAGTCAGGTGACTCATATTTCCCTGCCCGATACAGTGACGGAAATCGGCAGAAGCGCTTTCAGCGGCTGTTCATCCCTGCCGGCCATTACCCTGCCGGCCAATTTGAAAACTTTGGGAGAGTACGCGTTTCGGGGCTGTACCGTGCTGAAAACCCTGAGTGTTCCTGCCGGGGTGCGGGTGATCAACAATGGCACATTCGGTAACTGCTCCGCATTGGAGAGTGTGGAGTTCCGGGGCGAAGTGGTCAGTCTGGGTGCCGAGACCTTCAAGAACTGCATCCGGCTGAATGTGTTTGCGGTACCCGAAGGGGTCAAGCGGCTGTACAGCCAGGTGTTCGCCTACTGCTCCGGCCTGCGGCAGGTCTATCTGCCCGCCGGTCTGCAGGAAGTGGATGCCAAGGCCTTTGACGGCTGCACCGGTCTGACCGATATTTACTACGGCGGCAGCCGTTCCCAGTGGGCGAAGGTGGTCGTGGAGGACGAGCTGCTGGCAAGCGGCGAGGTGACCATCCACTATAATGCCAAGGCTGCCGATTTGGACGAATCTATTCAGGCGGCGCCCTCCGGCCTGCGCTTTGACGATGTACATGTGGATTTTTGGGGTTACGATGCGGTGATGAGCATTGCCAACCACGGTCTGGTCACCGGCACCCGCCAGCCCGATACCGACGGCGTGGGCAGTTTTTCCCCGGAGCGGGCGGTGACCCTCGGTCAGTTTTTGGTGGTGGTGACCCGTCTGGTCTGTCCGGACAAGCGCAAGGATACCCCCGGCCACTGGGCCCGGGGCAGCTATAATGCGGCGGTGGAGACCGGGATCATCGAGGAAGGCGAGTTTTTAAGTACCGATTCTGCCCTGGACGCCCCCCTGAACCGGCAGAATATGGCCTACATTCTGGTCCGTGCCGCCAAACTGCAGGGGGAGACCTTTACCGTCCATCCCAATGCCAAGGGGCGCATCAAGGACTTTGGCTTTATTGCGGAGGATCGGCGGCAGGAGGTGCTGGAGTGCTATTCCAACGGCATTATCTCCGGCTACACAGACGGCACCTTCGGCCCTGAAAACACCATGACCCGCGGACAGATGGCGGTGGTGGTCTGCCGCCTGGCCGGCTGGCAGAGCCGGGCGAAGGTGAGTTTCTGACTTGACAAATTTGTTCGGCGGCGATATCCTAGTACATTATAATGCACTCCAAAGAAAAGAGGTCTTTTCTATGAACAAGCATCGCATTGCAACCGACTGTCTCCACGCGGGTTACCGTCCCGAAAACGGCCAGCCCCGCAACATCCCCATCATCCAGTCCACCACCTTCCGCTATGAAAGCAGTGCGGAGATGGGCAAGCTGTTTGATCTGGAGGCCAGCGGCTATTTCTACACCCGCCTGCAGAACCCCACCAACGACCATGTGGCGGCCAAGCTGTGCGCCCTGGAGGGCGGTACTGCTGCTATGCTGACCTCCTCCGGTCAGGCGGCCAACTTCTACGCCATCTTCAACATCGCCTCCTGCGGCGACCACGTGGTGGCTTCCTCCGCCATCTACGGCGGCACTTACAACCTGTTCGCCGTGACCATGAAGCGCATGGGCATTGAGTTTACGTTCGTGGAGCCCGACTGCTCCGACGCGGAGCTGGAGGCTGCCTTCCGTCCCAACACCAAGGCCGTGTTCGGCGAGACCATCGCCAACCCCGCTCTGTCCGTGCTGGACATCGAGCGCTTTGCCAACGCCGCCCATGCCCACGGCGTGCCGCTGATCGTGGACAATACGTTCCCCACCCCGGTCAACTGCCGACCCTTTGAGTGGGGCGCCGACATCGTGACCCACTCCACCACCAAGTATCTGGACGGCCACGCCAACGCAGTGGGCGGTGCGATCGTGGACAGCGGCAAATTCGACTGGACGAAGTATCCCGACAAGTTCCCCGGTCTGTGTACCCCGGACGAGAGCTATCACGGTGTGACCTATACCGAGCGTTTTGGTCTGGAGGGTGCGTTTATTACCAAGGCTACCGCCCAGCTCATGCGTGACTTCGGTTCCATCCCCGCTCCCATGAACGCCTATCTGCTCAACGTGGGCATGGAGACCCTGCCCCTGCGTATGGCCAAGCACTGCGAGAACGGTCTGGCGGTCGCCAAGTATCTGAAGGACCATCCCAAGGTGGCCTGGGTGCGTTATCCCGGTTTGGAGGGGGACAAGGAGTACAAGCTGGCCCGGAAGTATATGCCCAATGGTACTTGCGGCGTCGTGTCCTTCGGCGTGAAGGGCGGCCGTGCCGCGGCGGAGACCTTTATGGCCGGCCTGAAGCTGGCCTCCATCGCCACCCATGTGGCTGATGCCAAAACCTGCGTGCTGCACCCCGCCTCCGCCACCCACCGCCAGATGAACGACGCGGAACTGGCCGCCGCCGGCATCAGCCCCGATCTGGTCCGCTTCTCCGTGGGTATCGAGGACGTGAACGACATCATCGCCGACATCGAGGGCGCGCTGGCTAACGTGTAACTGCAAAGTAAAATCCGGTTCGCATTGCGAACCGGATTTTTTAATAATTTTTGCGGTCCTTTTGCGCTTCCGCCTCCACCCGGCACTGGCGGCGCAGCTTGCGCAGTTTGCCGTTGGAATAACTGCCCTGAGCGATGGCAGGGAAGAATTGGTGGCTGTCGGCGGTGGGTTGGATCTCGTAGGTGCCGTAGCGGTTGACCTGTTGGATGCTGTCCGGCTGGTCGCCGCAGACGGGCTGATCCATTAGAAAGGGAACGTCATCCCGGTCCCGGGTCGGATTATCGTTTGGCATACACTCACCTCATCCACAGTATGTGCAAAAAGGCCGCGCGCTTTCCGAAAGCGCGCGGCCAAAATTTTGCAAATCGTTCGATCAGGTGAGCAGATAATGCTTGACCAGGGTGCGCAGCAGCTCGTCCCGGTCCACCTTGCGGATAAGGGTGCGGGCGTTGTTGTGGTTGGTGATATAGGTCGGATCCTCGGAGAGGATGTAGCCGACGATTTGGTTGATGGGGTTATAGCCCTTTTCCTGAAGTGCCTGATAAACGGTGGACAGAATAGCCTTGATCTCCAGATCACGCTCGTCAGTCAGGCGAAATTTACGGGTCAGATCCATTTCCATACAGACACCTCCTTAAACTTGCCTATAGTTTAACACGGAAAAGTGGAGATTGTAAAGAGAAATCGTATAACAATTATGTTACATTTGCGTGATTTGGGGCGAAATATCCAGTCCGGGCCGCCCCTGACGCACCGCCTCCACCAGCACCACGCAGGGGGGATGGGCGGCGGAGTGGGCCACCAGCTGCATCCGTTTGGGTTCCATGCCGTGCTGGCGAAGCGCGCACAGCGCGTCGCACAGCCGCTCCGGCCGGTGGCACAGGGCGAACCGCCCGCCGTTTTTCAAAAGGCGTTTGGCAGTGGCGCACAGCTCGTCCAGCGAGCAGGTTTCTTCGCAGCGGGCGCTCCCGCCGCTTTTGCCGCTGCCTGCGGCAAAGTAGGGTGGGTTGGAGATGACAAGGTCAAATTGCCCTCCGGGCAGGTCAGCCTGCCGCAGGTCGCTGTGAAGAATCGTTCCGCCCAATCCGTTGCGGCGCAGGTTTTCCCGGGCGGCCTGCGCGGCGGTTTCGTCCCGTTCGATGCCGGTCAGGGCAAGGCGCTGCGCCCGCTCCGCCAGCAACAGCAGCAGCGTGCCGCCGCCGCAGCCAAGGTCGCAGACGGCCTGGCCGTTTCGCACGGTGGCAAAGTGGCCCAGAGCAAGGCTGTCCCCGCCCAGGGGGAACACGCCGTCGGGCAATTCAAGGGTAAAGGGACCCAACTGTTCGGTCATGGGGAGGCATCCTTTCGTTTGTTTTCTAAATTCTATCAAAAAAGTCAGTCGGTGTAAACAAGGTATATTTGCCCGCAAACGGGACACAGTAGCGGTGAAAGAAGGTGTTTCCATGCCGTGCAAAAAGACGGGCGCGCAGAGTGTGCTGTTTGAGAACGGTCCCTACATTCTTGGCTACGGCTGTGTGGCGGGCCGAAAAGAGGGACAAGGTCCGCTGGGTGGGCAGTTTGGCTACGTGGATACCGATGACCGCTTTGGGCAGGACAGCTGGGAGAAGGCGGAGTCGGAGATGCAGAAGCGGGCGCTGGATGCCGCCCTTGCAAAGGCCGGAGTGCAGGAGGGAGAGGTGGACTTCCTCTTTGCCGGGGATCTGCTGAACCAGTGCATCGGGTCCGGGTACGCGGCCCGTGGGCGGCAGGTGCCCTTTTTCGGCCTGTACGGTGCCTGCTCCACCATGGGAGAGGGACTGTGCCTGGCTGCCATCACCCTGTCCGGCGGGGCGGGGCAGCGGGCGGCGGTATGTGCGTCCTCCCACTTCTGCACGGCGGAACGGCAGTACCGCAATCCCTTGGAGTACGGCGGTCAGCGCACCCCCACCGCGCAGTGGACGGTGACGGGCGCGGGCGCGGTGGTGCTGAGTCAAACCGGGAATGGCCCCCGGGTGACCGGCTGCACCGTGGGCCGGGTGGTGGACAAGGGTATCACCGATGCCAACAACATGGGCGCGGCTATGGCCCCCGCCGCCGCACAGACCATCTGCACCCATCTGAAGGACACGGGGCGGACTCCGGCGGACTATGATTTAATTGTCACCGGCGACTTGGGTGTACTGGGCAGCAAGCTGCTGCAGGAACTGGCCGGACGGGAGGGGTACGACCTGACCGGGCGGCACACCGACTGCGGCCTGCTGATCTATGATTTGCAGGGGCAGGACATCCACTGCGGCGGATCCGGCTGCGGGTGCTGCGCCAGTGTGCTGGCGGCCCACCTGCTGCCGGGGATGCAGGCGGGGAAATGGAATCGTATTCTCTTCTGCCCCACCGGGGCGCTCCATTCGCCCACCGCCACCATGCAGGGGGAGTCCATTCCCGGCATCTGTCACGCGGTGGTACTGGACATGGGAGGAAAATAAGGATGGAATATGTAAAAGCGTTTTTGTGCGGCGGTATTCTGTGTGTCATCGGGCAGGTTTTAATTGACAAAACCAAGCTGACCCCGGCACGCATCCTGGTGGGCTACGTGGTGGCGGGGGTCGTTTTGGGCGGACTGGGCCTGTATCAGCCTCTGGCGGAGTGGGCCGGGGCCGGGGCGGGCGTGCCCCTGGCAGGCTTTGGCAATCTGTTGGCCAAGGGCGTGCGGCAGGCGGTGGAGGAAAAGGGACTGCTGGGTGCTCTGACCGGCGGGTTTACCGCGGCGGCGGGGGGCATCGCGGCGGCCATCTTCTTCGGCGCGCTGGTGGCACTGATTTTCCGGGCAAAACCCAAACGGTAACACGCAGGAAACAGTTGAAAAAAACGAAAAATTTGATATACTGTTCTGTGTAATCATGCCCGTGAAAGGATGAGTTCCATGTCCACGCAGGAGCCAACGCGTACCATCGCCTATATCTGTCCGGAATGCCGCCAGTCGGTCATTGTGGAGCGCAGTCTGTTCAGCCTCGCTGCCGCCCCTGCCAAAATTCCCTGTCCCTGCGGCAAGTCGGCCCTTGGAGTGGAGTTTTTGGCGGACAGGGTGAAGCTGGACGTGCCCTGCCTGTTCTGCGGTACGGCCCATAAGGTGACCTGCTCCTCCACCGCCTTCGTGCGGGAGAAAACGCTGGCGTTCTCCTGTGCGGCTTCCGGCCTTGACTGTTGCTATGTGGGCGAGGAGGGACCTGTCTTTGCCGCCACCGCCCGGTTGGAGCAGACGGTGGACAAGCTGGAGCGGGATGCCGGGCAGGACAACGTTTTTTTGGATGAGATCGTCATGCACGAGGTGCTGTCCGAACTGAAGGATATCGCTTCCCGCGGCGGTGTGTCCTGCGCCTGCGGCAGCAAGCAGTGGAGCTTTCAGGTCAACTACAGCTCGGTGGACCTGATGTGCGCCGAGTGCGGGGCGGAGATGCGGCTGCCCGCCGCCACCGCCGACGACATTGATGACATCTGCTGCAAGAACACCATCCTTATTCGCGGCAAGAGCAAGGAGTAACGGTATGGGCGTGTGGTACGAGCACAAAACCGTCATCGACACCCGGGACGTGGACGGCCGCGGCCATTGCCGCCCGTCCGCCCTGTTGGGCCACCTGCAGGAGGCGGCTACCCTGGCAGCGGAGGATATGGGCTTCGGACGGAAGCGGCTGATGGAACGATACGGTGCCTTCTGGATGCTGGTGCGGATGTGGTACGAGCTGAAGCGACCCCTGCGCTGGGGCGAGGAACTGAGCGTACATACCTGGCACCGGGGCGGCAAGGGTGCGTCCATGTACCGCGACTTTGATTTGTACGTAAACGGAGAATATGTGGGGCAGGCGGTGTCCGTGTGGGCGCTGGTCAGCCTGCGGGAGCGAAAGATGCTCCGCCTGTCCCGGATCCCGGAACTGGATGGAACAGACGGCGGGGAGAGGAATAAAGATGTTCTTTTGTCCCATCTGCGCCTGCCGGAGCAGATGGAACTTGCCGAGCAGCGGCTGATGCACTACAGCGATACGGACATCAACGGCCATGTGAACAACACCCGTTACGCCGATTTTGTCTGCGATGCCATCCGGGCCGATCTGCTGCCGGCGGACACCTTTGTGGCCGGAATGCAGCTTGACTACCATGCCGAGTGTCGTGCGGGTGAGCGTGTGGATATGCTTGTCGCTGACAGTGAGGGCAGCCGGTACATCCGGGGTATAGACGAAACTGGCAAAACTCGGTTCGATGGGCGGATATTTCTTGGGCAAGACATTCCTTGACAATCCGATACAGCGGAGTTAAAATAATCAAAATACCCATTTTACATGGTTGCCCTCCGGGGCTTATTGGAGAAAAGGAGTTGTGACAACATGGATGCATCTCAGAAGTTTGTCAAGCAGGGCCTGACCTTTGACGACGTGCTGCTCATTCCCGCCGCCAGCGACGTGCTGCCCGCCGACATCGACCTGCACACCCAACTGACGAAAAAAATTCGCCTGAACATTCCCCTGATCAGCGCGGCTATGGACACCGTGACCGAGTACCGCATGGCCATCGCCATTGCCCGTGAGGGTGGTATCGGCATCATCCATAAGAATATGTCCATCAGCCAGCAGGCCGAACAGGTGGACATGGTCAAGCGCAGCGAGAACGGCGTTATCACCAATCCTTTCTGGCTGGCTCCCGGTCACACCCTGGCCGAGGCGGACGAGCTGTGCGCCAAGTATAAGATCTCCGGCGTGCCCATCTGCGACAACGGCAAGCTCATCGGTATCATCACCAACCGCGACATGAAGTTTGAGACCGATATGACTCAGCTCATCGACAACGTGATGACCAAGGAGAATCTGGTCACCGCTCCCGAGGGCACGACTTTGGCCGAGGCCAAGGAGATCCTCCGCCGCCACAAGATCGAGAAGCTGCCCATCGTGGACAAGGACTTCCACCTCAAGGGTCTGATCACCATCAAGGACATCGAAAAGGCCGAGGTGTATCCCAACTCCGCCCGTGACGAAAAGGGCCGCCTGCTGGTGGGTGCCGCCATCGGTGCCACCGCCGACGTGCTGGACCGCGTTGCCGCTCTGGTGGAGGCCGGTGCCGACGTACTGGCCCTGGACTCCGCCCACGGCCACAGCCAGAACATCATCGAGACCGTTCGCCGCGTGAAGGCCCTGTACCCCGACGTACAGCTCATTGCCGGCAACGTGGCTACGGCTGAAGCGACCCGCGCCCTGATCGAGGCTGGTGCCGACTGCGTTAAGATCGGTATCGGTCCCGGCTCCATCTGCACCACCCGTGTGGTTGCCGGTATCGGTGTGCCTCAGATCACCGCCATCCACGACGCCGCCCAGGTGGCCGCCGAGTACGGCATTCCCATCGTGGCCGACGGTGGTGTGAAGTACTCCGGCGACATTGCCAAGGCCATTGCCGCCGGCGCCAACGTGGTCATGCTGGGCTCTCTGCTGGCCGGCTGTGAAGAGTCCCCCGGTGAGACCGAGATCTACCAGGGCCGTCAGTTTAAGGTCTATCGCGGTATGGGTTCCCTGGCCGCTATGAGCAAGGGTTCCAAGGACCGCTACTTCCAGACCAACAACAAGAAGCTGGTGCCCGAGGGTGTGGAAGGCCGCGTGCCGTATAAGGGAGCGGTTGGCGAGACCGTGTTCCAGCTGATGGGCGGTCTGCGCTCCGGTATGGGTTACACCGGATGCCCCACCATCGACGACCTGCGTGATAAGGCGCAGTTCATTCAGATCACCGCCGCCGGTCTGCGCGAGTCTCACCCCCACGATATCTATATCACCAAGGAAGCGCCCAACTACACCATCAGCCCCAACGGCTAATTCGGGTATGCAGCGGAGGCAGGTCAACGACCTGCCTCCGTTTTTTTGTCAAAGCCCTTTTTTTGGGACACAAACTGTGCTACACTAAAATAAAAACGAAAGGGGAGGGGAAACCCGTGCTGAAACTGATCATCGGCCGTGCCGGGACCGGCAAATCGACCCAGGTGCTGAACCGCATCTGTGAGCAGGCAGCGGGGCGGCATGTCCTGTTGGTGCCGGAACCCCAGTCCCATCAGATGGAGCGGCGGCTGTGCGCCCGGGGCGGGGCAGCGGTGTGCTGCTACGCGGAGGTGCTGACTTTCAGCCGCCTGGCCAGCCGCGTGTTCCAGACTGCCGGCGGCGGTGGCCGGCAGGAGCTGGATGCGGGCGGACGTCTGCTGCTGATGTGGCGGGCGGTCTGTTCGGTCAATAATATGCTGCAGGTGTACGCCAAGCCCTCCCGCCGTCCTGCGTTTCTCAGCGGGCTGCTGGCAACCGCAGATGAACTGAAAAGCTGTTGCGTCACGCCGGAGCAGGTGCTCCGTGCCGGAGAGGAGATCGGCGGCAGCGACGGCGCCCGCCTGCGGGATCTGGGCCTGATCTGCGCGGCCTACGATGCGCTGGCGGCGGAAACGGCCCTTGACCCCCGGGATCGGCTGACCCGGGCGGCGGACAAGCTGCGCCAATGCGGCTGGGGTCGGGGAAAGACGGTTTGGATGGACGGCTTTATCGACTTTACCCCCCAGCAGATGGAATTGATCGAACTGCTGCTGCGGCAGAGTGAGTGCGTCACCGTGGCCCTGACCTGCGACAAACTGGAGGAGACCGACGGCGGCGCCGGGGTCTTTTCCCCCGCCCGTCACACGGCGCGGCAGCTGATCGCCCTTGCCAAAAAGCTGGGACAGGGGTATGAGCTGGAATGCTTTGAACAACCGGCCCCCACCCGTTCGGCGGCTATGGTGCAGGCGGAACGGTATCTGTTTGAGAATGGGGTGTCCGAAGGGCGGTGCTGCGACGGGCAGGTGCAGGTGTTCTGCGCTCCCGACCCCCGCACCGAGGTGGAATGGACGGCCGCGCAGATCCGCAAGCTGGTTCGGGAAGAGGGGCTGCGTATGCGGGACATCGCCGTGGTGGCCCGCAATTACGACAGCTACGACGGACTGGTGGAGTCGGTGTTTGAGCGGTATGACATTCCGGTGTTCCGCTCTGCCATGAGCGACATCCTGCAGCGGCCGGTCATGACTTTGGTCACTGCGGCTTTGGACACCATTGCGGGCGGTTACACTTATGACGATCTGTTTCGTTACCTGAAGACTGACCTGACCGACCTGACCCGGCAGGAGCGGGACGAACTGGAAAACTACGCCCTGAAGTGGGACGTCCACGGCAGCCGCTGGACCCAGGAAAAGCCGTGGACCATGCATCCCGGCGGCTACGGACTGACCATGGAGCAGGCGGATCGCCAGCGGCTGGAGCGGTTGGATGCCCTGCGCCGCCGTGTAGTGGCTCCGCTGGAGAAAATTCGGCTCAATCGGATGAAAACCGGAATGGGTCAGGCGCAAGTGCTTTACAGCTTTTTAGAGGAGATCGGCCTGGACAAACGGCTGGAGGAGCGGTGCAAACAGCTCGTGGAACAGGGCGAACTGGGCCTTGCCCAGGAGTATCGTCAGCTGTGGGAGATCCTGTGCGGCGGGCTGGAGCAGTGCGCCCGGCTGCTGGGGGAAACGCCCATGGAGCTGGACGAGTTTGCACGGGTGCTGAAGCTGGTGCTTGGCCAGTATAAGGTGGGCACCATCCCGGTATCTCTGGATCGTGTGACCGCCGGGGAACTGGTGCGTCAAAACGGGCACGGAGTCAAGGCTCTGTTCGTGCTGGGTGCGGACGACGGTTCCATCCCCGGCGTGGGGCAGCCGGCAGGCCTGCTGTCCGACGATGACCGGGAACTGCTGGCCGGTGTGGGCGTGGAACTTGGCCTGCGGGGCAAGGACCGGCTGTACCGTGAGATGACCGCCATTTACACCGCCTGCACCTGTCCGGACGAGAAATTGTTTGTCACCTGGCCCGCCCGACGGGGCGGAGAAGAACTGCAGCCATCCTTCCTGGTGGAGCGGCTGCAAAGGGTGTTCTCCGACCTGAAGGTGCAGACCCAGGGGGCGGGAGAGTTCCGCCTGAGTGCGCCCCGGGCGGCGTTGGAGCAGGCGGGAACCCACGCGGCGGTGCGCCGGGTGCTGGGAGAAATGCCGGAGTGGTCTGCGGCCGTACAGCGGCTGGAACAGGCCGGACAGTGGCAGCGGGGCAGCCTGTCCCGGCAGGCGGTGGATCGTCTGTACGGGCGCAAGGTGCCCATGTCGGCTTCGCGCATGGATAAGTACAAGTCCTGCCATTTCTCCTACTTCATGCGCTACGGCCTGAAGGCGGAACCCCGCCGCAGAGCCGGCTTTGATGCCCCGGAATACGGTACCTTCGTCCACTACGTGCTGGAGCAGGTGTTCCAAAGCGATGCCTGGCGCGACGGCGCGGGCGGTGTGGACCGGGAAACACTGAAAGGGTTGACCCGCGCCGCCGTGGAGGACTACGTGCACAACGAGCTGGGCGGCCTGGAACAGCAGAGCGCGCGGTTTGTTTACCTGTTCCGCCGGCTCATCAGCGGCGTGGATGCCGTGGTGGACAACGTGGCGCAGGAACTGGCGGTGTCCCGTTTCGTGCCGGTGGACTTTGAACTTGGCTTTGGACGGGGAAAGGATCTGCCCCCCGTGGAACTGACCGAGGACGGCGTGACCGTCAGCGTTACCGGCTTTGTGGACCGGGTGGACAGCTGGCGGGACGGGGATCAGCTGTATTTGCGTGTGGTGGACTACAAGACCGGCAAAAAGACCTTTGACCTGACCGAGGTGGCCGGGGGCATGGGGCTGCAGATGCTGCTGTACCTGTTTACCCTGTGCAAAGAGGGCGAAAAACGCTACGGCGTGCATCCCATCCCCGCCGGCGTGCTGTATCTGCCCGCCCGGGACGTGGTTGTCCGGGGCAGCCGCAGCATGACCGAGGAGCAGCGCCGCAAGCTGGTGGACGACGAGCTGCGCCGTCACGGCCTGGTGCTGGATCAGCAGGCGGTACTGGAGGCTATGGAGCAGCCGGGAGAAGGAAAACTGCGTTTTCTGCCGGTCACCCTGAAAAAGGACGGCTATTCCGGCGGCAATCTGGTCAGCGCACGGCGGTTGGCGCGGCTGGAACGGCACGTGGAGCGGGTGCTGCGGGACATCTGCAGGGAGATCGCCGCGGGCAACATCACAGCCGACCCCTACTGGCGCGGACAGGACAAAAATGCCTGTCGTTACTGCGACTATGCGGCCGCCTGTCACTTTGAAGAGGGCCGCGGCGGCGACTGCCGGCGCAAGCTGTACACGGTCAGCGCCGAGGAGTTCTGGAAGAATATCTGCCCCGGTGAGGATGAACCGGAACGGGAGGATCTGCAAGATGAACAACAACAGTAAAAACGTCCTTATCATCAACGATATGCCCGGCTACAGCAAGGTGGCCATGGCCGCCATGCTGCCCATCCTGTCCCACATGGGACACAGTGTCTATAACTTGCCTACGGCTTTGGTATCCAACACGTTGGACTACGGAACGTTTACGATTCTAGACACCACCGACTATATGGAAAAGACCATCGAGGTGTGGGATCGGCTGGGGTTCCAGTTTGACTGCATTACCACCGGGTTTTTGGCCAGCGCCAAGCAGGTGGACATTATCCGCCGGTTTATTGAGAGTCAGAAAAAAGAGAACCTTCTGGTCATGACCGACCCCATCATGGGTGATGACGGAAGCCTGTACAACGGTGTGGGGGAGGACACGGTGGAAAACATGCGCCGGCTCATTGGTGTGGCGGACGTCATCGTCCCCAACCTGACCGAGGCGGAATTTCTCACCGGCCTGTACTGCGGGCAGAAGGCCCTGACTGCCGCCCAGGCTCGGGAGATGGTGGATGCGCTGCGCAAGTTTGGCCCCCGCACCGTCATCGTGACCAGCGGCATGGATGCCGACAGCGGTGAGAACGTGGTTTGGGGCTATGACCATCAAACCAACGAATACTTCACCATCCCTTACCGCCTGATCCGGGTCCATTTCCCCGGCACGGGGGATATGTTCTCCGCCGTACTGGTGGGCGAGCTGCTGCGCGGCACGTCCCTGCAGGCGGCCGTGAAACGAGCCATGGACGTGCTGGAAAAGCTGGTCTTTTTGGAGAAAGACGAGCTGGAAAAAAACAAGGGCATTCGCATTGAAAAGTTTTTGGACGTTCTGAACGACTGAAACACGTTGAAGGGAGGCGGCTGTCATGGCATTTCCCCTTACAGATGAACAACGCCGCGCAGTAGAAAACCGCGGCGGCGCGCTGCTGGTGTCGGCAGCTGCCGGCTCGGGCAAGACCCGGGTGCTGGTGGAGCGGCTGCTGGACCGGGTCAGCCGCGGTGCGGACATTGACCGCTTTTTGGTCATTACCTACACCAAGGCGGCGGCGGCGGAACTGCGTGGCCGCATTGCCAAAGAACTGAACGAGCGGTTGGCGGAGCAGCCCGGCGACCGGCACCTGTGCCGTCAGGCTGCGCTGATCTACCGCGCTCATATTTCCACGGTGCACTCATTTTGCGCCAACCTCCTGCGGGAGCACGCGGCGGCACTGGATCTGGATCCCGACTTCCGCCTGTGTGACGAGGGAGAAGCGGTCATCCTGATGGATCAGGTACTGAGCCGCCTGATGGACGATCGGTATGAGAACCTGGACTCCGCGGGTGACTTTGCGCAGCTGGTTGACACCCTGTCTGCCGGGCGGGATGACCGTCGGCTGATGCAGATCGTGTTGGACGTATTTCGCCGGATCCAGAGTCATCCGGACCCGGAGGCGTGGCTGAGTGAGCAGGAGCGGGTGTGGCAGCTGGACGACGTGAGCGACGTGGCACAAACCCCGTGGGGAAGGCTGCTGGTCGCGCAGGCCCATGAACTGGCGGAGTATAATCTGCGGCGCCTTCGGCAGGCGGAACGCTGGGCGGATATGGATCCGGTGCTGTCCATGAATTACGGCGACTCCATCCGCGCCAGCATCGCTGCGGTGCGGCAGCTGCTGCACGCTGACAGCTGGGACGGCATACGCGCCGCCCTGCCCGTGCCGTTCCCCACCGCCGGGCGCAAGCAAGGCGTGGAGAACGGGGAGGCCGCTGCGCGGGCCAAGGCGCTGCGTGAGCGCGCCAAGACCCAGCTGAACAAACTGAACGACTGGTTTGTGCAGGACAGCGAAAGCCTGCTGACCGATCTGCGGTTGGCGCGCCCCGCCGTGCGGGAGCTGGTGGCGCTGGTACGGGATTTTGGCCGCGCTTTTGCTGAGGAAAAGCGGCGCCGCGGACTGCTGGACTTTGCCGATTTGGAACACATGGCGGTGCGGCTGCTTGTGGATGACGCGGGCAGACCCACCGACGTGGCCCGGACCTGCGGTGCCCGGTTCGACGAGGTCATGGTGGACGAATTTCAGGACACCAACCGGGTGCAGACGGCGATTTTCGACGCTGTGTCCGACGGGGGACGGAGCCTGTTTATGGTGGGCGACGTGAAGCAGTCCATCTACCGATTCCGGCTGGCTGACCCCACCATCTTTCTGGAGCGGTACCGGGACTATGCTCCGGCGGACGAGGCGGCCAACGGCGAGGGCCGCAAGCTGGTGCTCAGCCGCAACTTCCGCTCCCGGCCTCAGGTGCTGGAGGGGGTCAACGACCTGTTCCGGGACATCATGAGCGTTCCGCTGGGTGAGATGGAGTACACCGACGATCAGGCCCTGGTGCCCGGCCGTAAGACCGACGAGCCGGGAGACTGGGCGGTGGAACTGGATGTGGTGCTGACCGACAGCGACGAGGAGGATGAGGACGAGCGGGCGGACAAAAACCTGCTGGAAGCCCGCAATGCCGCCGCTCGTGTCCGTCAGCTTTTGGACGGGATGAGGCTTTCGGAGGGGGAGGGGGACCGTCCCCTGCGGCCCGAGGACGTGATGATCCTTATGCGCTCACCCGGTCCGGTGCTGCACCACTACATCCGGGCTTTGGAGGAGCAGGGCATCCCTTGGTCGGCCGACACGGGGGAGGATTTCTTCTCCTTTACCGAGATCAATGTGGCCCTGGCCCTGCTGCGGGTGGTGGATAATCCACGGCAGGACGTGGCGCTTATTTCCGCGTTGCGCTCACCGGTGTACAGCTTTACCGCAGACCGGCTGGCACAGCTGCGCGCAGAAAGCCGCGGTGACTTTTTTACCGCGGTGGAGGAAGCTGCCGCGCGGGGGGAGCAGGACTGTGCGGACGTTATCCGGGAACTGGATGTGCTGCGCACCGGCGCGGCGGACCGCTCCTGCAGTGAGTTGATTTGGCATATCTACGAGCGCACCAACCTGCTGGGTCTGTTCTCTGCCATGCCGGAGGGCGACCGGCGGCGGGGACACCTGCTGAGCCTGTACGAACTGGCCCGCCAGCAGGAGGGGGCCGGCTGCCGGACCCTGTTTGACTTCCTGCTGCGGCTGGATCGGCTGCGGGACAGCGGGCAGAACGTATTTAAGGGAAGCGCGCCCAATGAAAACGGCGGCGTGCGGATTTTGACCATCCACCGGTCCAAGGGGCTGGAGGCGCCCGTGGTACTGGTGTGCGGTCTGGGCAGACAGTTCAACCGAACTGACCTGTACAATCCCGTCCTGTTCCATCAAACGCTGGGCATCGGTCTGCGCTACGTGGACCGGGAACGAAACATTGAGCTGGACACCCTGTCCCGCCACGCTGTGGCCCGGGTGCTGGACAACGAGATGCTGGCTGAGGAACTGCGGCTTTTGTACGTGGCTATGACCCGGGCACGGGATAAATTGATTTTGTCCGTGTCCGGGGCACGGCTTGGCAAAGCGCTGGCTGACGCGTGGGGCGAGCTGGACAGTCCCATCCCGCCCCAACTGCTGGCAGGCTGTTCCAATGTGGGCATGTGGGTGCTGATGTCGGCCATGACCCGGCGGTGCGGCGAGCCGCTGCGCAAGCTGGCAGGGCTGGACAACTTTGTGGACCGGGATTATACCATACCCTGGGACGTGCGTGTGATCGACGGCGAAAGCCTTGCCGGGTTCCGGTCGGTACAGGCGCAGACCCGGCGGCAGGAGCAGAAGCTGGATGAGGACGCCCTGCGCGCCGCCTACGATTGGAGTTATCCGTATCGGCTGGCGGGCAACACTCCATCCAAGCTGACCGCCACCCAGCTCAAAGGCCGGGATTTGGACCGGGAGGTCAAAGAGGAGGGGGAGCCGCGGGAGAAATCCGGTTCCGCCGCGCCCCTGTACCGCCCCCGCTTCGCTGCGGAAAAGCTGGGGCTGACCCCGGCGCAGAAGGGCACGGCCACCCACCTTGTGATGCAGTATCTTGATTTTGCCCGCTGTGCCGATGCCGGGCAGATCGCCGAACAGATAACCAAGCTGGTGGAGCGGGAGTTTATCAGTGAACAGGAGGGGCAGGCGGTGGACCCCGGGCGCCTTGCGGCGTTTTTCCAAACGCCTTTGGGCCATCAGATGAGGGAAACCGAGGTCAACCGGGAGTTCAAATTCTCCCTGCTGGTGGACGCGGGGGATTACTACCCCGGTCTTGCGGGGGAGGAACTGCTGCTGCAGGGCGTGGTGGACGGCTGGTTTGAAACGGCGCAGGGCATCACCGTGGTGGACTTCAAAAGCGACCGGGTCACCGAACAGACCGTCGCCGAGCGCGCGGCGCAGTATAAGCCCCAGCTGGATACCTACGCAAAAGCACTGAATGCCATTACCGGACGGCCTGTCACACGGCGCGTTTTGTGGTTCTTTGCTCTTGATCGGGCGGTGGAAGTGTGACCTGCGCGAAAAAAGCTAAAAAAATATGAAAAAGCACTTGCAATTCAAAAGGGAGCGTGTTATACTATCCCATGCGCTTTCCAGAAAACCTTAAAACATGAAAGAGGTGAACACAAATGAAGGAAGGCATCCATCCCAACTACGAGCAGACCACCATTCGCTGCGCCTGCGGCAATGTGATCGAGACCGGCTCTACCCAGAAGGATATCCGCGTTGAAGTTTGCTCCAAGTGTCACCCCTTCTACACCGGCAAGCAGAAGATGGTGGATACTGGCGGTCGTGTCAGCCGCTTCAACAAGAAGTTCGGCCTGGACAAGTAATCTCCGCATTCAAAAACCGCACCGTTTGGTGCGGTTTTTTGTTTCCCGGCATATACTAGCCATGATGCATCTATGTGTCGAGGGAGGAATACAAATGGGAAGACAACTGCCCGGTATCGGGATGCGAAAGGTGAAAAGTCTTTTCGCGGTTGCACTGTCGTTTGCTGTGTGGCAGGTGGTGCGCATCTGGTTCCCGCAATTTCACGTTCACCCGCTGTTTGGTTATATCTACGCCATCATCGAAATGCGGGACAGTGTGGAAAAGACCCGTCAGTTCGGTCTGCGCCGCATCAAGGCTACGTTCCTGGGCCTTGCGATCGGCCTGTTGGCCCTGCCCCTGAGTGAGCGGTTCGGCGCTTACGCCGGCCCCGGCATCGGCTTTGCGGCGGTGGATCTGCTTATCATTTTGACCGGCGTGCTCATTACCCTGTGGCTGGCGGAACTGCTGCGGTGCGAGAATTTTTGCGGCATCGCGGCCATCATTTTTGTTATCTGTTTGGTCCGGGACCGAAACACCGACGTCAACAGCTATTTGTACGCGATTTTGCGGGTGTTCCAAACCCTGCTGGGTGTGTTCTCGGCCTGGGTGGTCAACACTCTGATCTGCCCCCGCCATGAGGGGGAAAACGGCTGATATGGCCGGATGAAAACGGGAGGGTTTCTTATGCTGAAAAAAATCGACCTGAAGGACCTGAAGGAAAACGTCTTTACCCGCATCGGGGACCAGTGGATGCTCATCACCGCCGGGCAGGGGGAGGACTGCAACACCATGACCGCCAGCTGGGGTGGTCTGGGTGTGATCTGGGGCCAGCCTGCAGCCACGGTCTATATCCGCCCTCAGCGCTACACCAAGGAGTTTGTGGACCGGGAGGAGTACTTCACCCTGTCCTTTATGCCCGAGCAGTATAAGCCCCAGCTTGGCATCTGCGGCAGCAAAAGCGGCCGTGATATCAACAAGGTAAAGGAATGTGGCTTTGCGGTAAAAACCGGGGAGGGCAACGCTCCCTATTTTGCCGAGGCGGACCTTGTTCTAGTCTGCCGCAAGCGGTATGCCCAGGCCATGGACGGCGGTGCCATGCCCGCCGACGTGGTGGACCACTACTACCCCGGTAAGGATTACCACACCATGTATATCGGTCAGGTCGTGGAGGCCTACGTCGAAGGATAACTGCCCACAGGAGGGTGCTATGACAGAAAATATCGCGCATCACATGGATAAGGCGATTCTGGTGGGCCTGAATGCCAACAGCCTGTCCAACGAGGAAAACGCCAACGACCAGACCATGGAGGAACTGGCCGCACTGCTGGAAACGGCGGGTGGGCAGAGCCTTGGCGTGGTCATACAGTCCAAGGACAGCCCCGACCCCCGCACCTTCATCGGTGAGGGCAAGGTGGCTGAGGTCAAGGAACTGGTGCAGGCGCTGGGCGCCAACATGGTCATCTTTGACAACAGTCTGTCCCCCTCCCAGCAGCGGGTGCTGTGCGAAGAACTGGGGGTGTCCGTGCTGGACCGTTCGGCCCTGATTTTGGATATCTTTGCCCAGCGGGCCCGGACCCGTGAGGGTCGGCTGCAGGTGGAACTGGCCCAGTACAAGTATCTGCTGCCCCGGCTGCTGGGTATGTGGACCCATTTGGAACGGCAGGAGGGTGCCATCGGTACCCGCGGCCCCGGCGAGACCCAGTTGGAGACCGACCGCCGCCACATCCGCAGAAAAATCTCCAAATTGGAGGAGGAACTGCGTGACGTGCGCCGTATCCGCGCCGTTCAGCGGGAGCGGCGGGAGAAGAACGAGGTACCCGTGGTGGCCATCGTGGGCTACACCAATGCGGGTAAATCCACCCTGCTCAACAAGCTGACCGGAGCGGACATTCCGGCCAACGACCGGCTGTTCGACACCCTGGACACCACCAC
Source organism: Oscillospiraceae bacterium (assembly GCA_017397835.1). Classification (GTDB taxonomy): domain Bacteria; phylum Bacillota; class Clostridia; order Oscillospirales; family Oscillospiraceae; genus Lawsonibacter. The sequence goes on along the minus strand of JAFQHV010000008.1, from coordinate 55,503 downwards.
CCGCACGCTGGAGATCAGCGATACCTGCACGGTGCTGATCTCCGACACCGTTGGGTTTATCTCCAAGCTGCCTCACCATCTGGTTGAGGCGTTCAAGGCCACGCTGGAGGAACTGCAGTTTGCCGATCTGCTGCTGCACGTCATCGATGCCTCCAACCCGGAGTGGCGGGATCAGGCCGCCGTGGTGGACAACCTGATCCGGGAGCTGGGCGCGGAGCAGACGCCCCGCCTTGAGGTGTTCAACAAGTGTGACCGCTACGTGGGCGAAATTCGTCCTCACGGCGAGCGTATCGTGTCCATCTCCGCCAAAACCGGGGAGGGGTTGGACGAGCTGCTGGACGCCATCGGCCGCAATTTGGACAGCGGCAACCGCCGGGTGACTATCCATCTGCCCTACGATAAGGGCGGCATTTTGGACACCCTGTATAAGGAGGCCAAGGTGGAGCAGGTGGACTACACCGAGACCATTGACGTGGTGGCGGTGTGTACCCCAAAAACCATCGGCCGTCTTGGCCCGCTGGTGGAGGGGTGGCAGCCCCATAAGGAACCCTGGGAAGAATAACGGAATATCAGCCAACGGGGCGGCCGCAGGGCCGCCCTGTTTCTTTTGGGCGGGTGAGGACCAGAAGATCGTTCGTGTGTTGGCACAGATAGCTTGTGATCCGCCCCACCAGCAGGTCAAACTGTTCCGGAGACTGGCGGTGCGGGGATTGCTCCCGGCAGAGGAGCAGTGCCTCCAACAGTACCACGTCTCCGATCAGGTTCTCACACGTTTCGCGGAAATCTTCCATAAAGTTGTAATCGTCGCTCATAAACAAAGCCACCTTTCTGATTTGGTTGCATGAATTATAGCTCACAGCTCTCGATAAGTCAAGAGCTATAAGCTCTCATTTTCAAATGCATAGCGGTGAGCTATAATGTGTTTGGGTGATTGAAATGAAAGATTATCGCGCAATTATTAAGAACAAGAGGGAAACGCTCAAATTGAGTCAGCATCAACTTGCAAAGCAGTTGGGAATCACACAGACGTTTTTGAGCGAAATTGAGCGGGGACGGAAGAATCCGTCTTTGGAGCAGTTTTTCAAAATCTGCGAAGCACTGGACATTAAAGTATTTCCGGAAGAGTAAGGAATGTTCCGCCTGCGGGCGGGTGTCTTTTGTAACGCCACAAAAGACACGAAAAGGGCGCATAGAAACCCATGGTTTCTATGTACTTCCTTTGGGTGGTATCTGTGAGGTCACACCCACACGGCCGGCGGATACCTCTGACCGGTTCAGCGCCGATTAGGCTGCCGCACTTCGTGCCATCTGTAACTCTTTCTGTCTATCGACCTCCCGCCGGCTTGCACAGCGGGAACGAAACACCCACCGCAGCAGGCGCGTTTGTGCGATAGGAGTAAAATCCGGTTGCTGCTTGGCAGGGCGGCAGCCTAAAGATGCAACGTGGTGTCGTCATCGGTGCGCCGGACGCGAAGAATATCTGCCGCTTACGAGCCGTTCTCTATGGGGTCCGGGGTGCAGACAGTATGGGACGAGGCGTTTGCGCCAAGTCCCATTTGCTGGCAAACCCCGGTGGCGTTTTGGTTCCTTTGCCGCCGCGGGCAAAGGAACTCGCCCCGCAGGGCGAAATCTTCCACACCCGCCCGGGGGCGGAACAGCTCTCGTCCCCATCCTCGCCCCGCAGGGCGAAATCTTCCACACCCGCCCGGGGGCGAAATTTTCTCAACCAATTACCAAGCAAAACAGGAGGGACCCTCCATGACCGAATATTACATCCCCTCCGGGCGCAGTGAGACCACGCTGGTGGAAAAGCGCTCGGAATTCATCGGCCGGGTATGGCCGGTGGAGACCGAGGAGCAGGCCCGGGAAATGATCGAGGCCGTGCGGAAAAAGGAATACGACGCCCGGCACAACTGCTGGTGCTACATCATCCGGGACGGCGCGGTGCGCTACTCCGATGACGGTGAACCACAGGGAACGGCGGGCCAGCCCATGCTGAACGTATTTCAGCGGGAGGGCATCGTCAACGTGTGCTGCGTGGTGACCCGGTACTTCGGCGGCATCCTGCTGGGCGCGGGCGGACTGGTGCGGGCGTACACCCAAAGTGCCAAGGATGCGCTGGATGCCGCCGGTGTCAGCGTGGTGCGCCGCTGGGTGGCGATGGAACTGCCCTGTCCCTACGCTATGTTTGAGACTATGCGCCGGGAAGTGACCGACATGGGCGGCGTGGTGGAAAATGTGGACTACGGCGCTGACGTGGTGCTGTCCGTCCTGCTGCCCGAGGAGCGGGCAGAAGAGTTTAGCACTCGCATCGTGGATGTCACCTCCGGCGAAATTGAGCCGCTGGTCAGTGGCGAGGCGTTCAAGGCTGTCCCCTGGCGGCAGCCTGTGCAGGGATAAAACCGAACCATTTGGAGGCAGGCTGACCGCCTGCCTCTTTTTGCGTTTTGGGGCAAATATTCCTGCGAAAAAACCGGGATTTCTTTCATAAAAGGTATACCCAAAATCGGGGAATTGTGATATGATATGCAATAGGTTATTATAGCCCGCAGTTTATGGATGCGGGCGCTTGAAAGGAGCGGAGGGCGAATGGGGAAAAAGGTACTGCTGGCAGTCATGACGGCGGCGCTGTGCGCGCTGTTGGCGGGCTGTTTTCCGTGGTCGGCGGAGGACTCCTACAAACTGCCCAAACCGCCCCGCGGCTACGAGAACCTGACTGCCGCAGTCAGCAAGACCCGGCGGGAGCTGGAGCTGGAACATTCCGCCACGGTGGAGGACGTGCCCCCCGCCACCGGCGACAACACTTCGGCAGTTCAACTGCTGGATATGGATGATGACGGCACGCAGGAGACGGCTGTAACATTTTTCCGCGTGGTGGGGGCAGAACTGCCGCTGCGTATCTGCTTCTACACCCAGCAGGAGGATGAACGGTACGTTCTGACCGGTGTGGTCAGGGGAGAGGGGGACAGTGTTTACGCTGTCCACTACGCCGACGTAGATGGCATCCGTGACCCCCGTACCGGCCGCACCTGCAAGGAAGTGGTGGTCAGCTGGCAGTTGGGCGGTCAGGCCAATTATCTGGGTGTCTACGCCGTAAACGAGGGGGACGGACAGATGCTGGCCTCGGCGGCCTACGACAGCTACCGCCTGACCGATCTGGATCAGAACGGCCTGATGGAAGTGGCCATCGGAACGGTGGATCGGGTGGAAAATACGGGGAAGGTGACCCTGTACGGCTGGAACACAGCGGAGGATATCATGGTCGTGCAGGAAACGGCCCTGAGTGTGGGAACCACGGCGATCCGCAGTATGCGGGCCAACTTTGTCAAGGAGTTTGCCCCGGCTTTGTACGTGGTCAGCGACCTGCTTGACGGCAGCAAGGCGGTGGACGTCATCGCCATGAAGAATGCGCAGCCTGTCAATTTGGCTCTGGACAAGGACGGTATGGTCAGCCGGGAGTGCAGCAGCAGCTACCGTGACCTGACCCTGAGTGACGTAAACAGCGACAACATTTTGGAACTGCCCCGTCCGCGGCAGTTGGAATCTTACCCCAACGCGGACGGAAGCTGGCTGGCGGATTGGGTGCAGTATGATGCCCGCGGCCGTGCGAGTACGATCTGCACTACCTATCACTGCGTGGTGGACGGCTGGTATCTTGTGATCCCCGATCATTGGCAAAGTCGGCTGGTCATCTACCGCAACGATACCGTCAGCGGGCAGCGGGCGGTGGTGTTTGCCCTGTGGCAGGGGGAGGATAAGGAACCTCTGCCGTTTCTGAGCATCTACCGCCTGACCGGTGCCAGCCGCAGTCTGCGGGCTACCAGCGGCAACCGCTTTGTTTTGGCGGAGGACAGCAACACCATCTACGCCGCTGCGTTCTACAATACGTGGGACTGTGGGCTGGACGAGAACGAGCTGCTGGAGAATTTCCGCCTGATCGTCAGCAGCTGGTCCGGCGAGTGAGAAAGGAGCGTTTGAGATGAAAAAAGTGCTTGTCCTGGAGGACGAGGAGAATATCCGCAGCTTTGTGGTCATTAACCTCAGGCGCGCAGGCTACGACACGGTGGAGGCAGCCACCGGAGAGGAAGCGCTGACCCAGCTGAAGAACAACCCCGGCATCGGGGTGGCGCTGCTGGATCTGATGCTGCCCGACATCGACGGATTTGAAGTGTGCCGCCGTATCCGAAGCACCAACAATAAAATCGGAATCATTATGCTTACCGCCCGAACCCAGGAGATGGACAAGGTCACCGGTTTGATGAGCGGTGCGGACGACTACGTGACCAAGCCGTTCTCTCCGGCGGAGCTGACCGCCCGGGTGGACGCCCTGTTCCGCCGCACCGGCAGCGAGCCGGCGCTGGAACCCGGTGAGCTGTTTCGGCATCCGTTCCTGCTCAACACCCGGAACCGCACCCTGGAGAAAAACGGCCAGCGGGTCAAGCTGACTCAGGTGGAATACGGTCTGGTCAAGCTGTTTATGGAAAATCCCGGAAAGGCCATGAGCCGCGAGGAAATTCTGGATGCGGTGTGGGGTAAGGACTATTTTGGTGAGTTGAAGATCGTGGATGTCAACATCCGCCGTCTGCGCATCAAAATCGAGGACGACGCCCAAAATCCGGTGTTCATTACTACGGTATGGGGTTACGGCTATAAGTGGGGCGCGTAAGCGCCAAAGAATCGTGTTCAAGGGAAGGAGGTACGACCATGAAAACCCGTTCAGCCAACAAGAACAAAGCAAAGATCCGCGGCATTCGCCAGCGGTGGATCGCCAACAGCATCAGTGTGGTGCTGGTCATGGTCGTGCTGGCCATCGCCGCTTTTTCCGTGGCCATGGCGCGCTATTATTATGACGCCATGGAGGAGGGACTGAAGGCCCGTGCATCCAGTGCGGCCTCTTTCTTCCGCAACTATACCGAAACCGAGTACCTGCATGCGGCAAAAAACTACGTGGACAACTTTGGTGAGAAGAACAAACTGGAACTGCAGTTTATCGAAACGGATGGAGCCATCCTGTATTCCAGTTACGGTCTGACTACCGGTACCATGCCCGGGACACCGGACATTGACCGCGCCTTTGAACGGGCGGTTATGACCCCGTGGCAGGGAAGAGATCCCTCCACCGACGAGCGGGTCATGGCGGTGACGGCACCGGTACTGTACCGGGGCAATCTGGTGGGCGGCGTGCGGCTGGTCACCTCTATGACCGAGGTGGACCGTCAGCTGTGGGCCGCGGCCGGCGCGGTGGCGCTGATCGGCTTTGCGCTGCTGGCCATGCTGTATATCTCAAATCTGTATTTCGTCCGCTCCATTATCGAACCGTTGGCCGGTGTTACCGAAACGGCCCGCCGGATCGCAGACGGCAGCTACGGTATCCAGATGGAGAAGAGCTACAACGATGAGATCGGTGAACTGACCGATGCCATCAACGATATGTCGCTGAAAATACGCCAGTCGGAGAAGGTGCAGACGGAGTTTATTTCCTCCGTGTCCCACGAGCTGCGCACCCCCCTGACTGCCATCAACGGCTGGGCGGAAACGGTTATGAACGGGGAACTGCAAAACCCGGAGGACGTGCAGAAGGGAATGGGTATCATTGTCAGTGAGGCACGCCGCCTGACCAACATGGTGGAAGAACTGCTGGAGTTTTCCCGCATTTCCGACGGACGGTTCACCCTGACGGTGGAGCCCTTGGACCTGAAGGCGGAACTGGAGGATGCGGTCTATACCTACCGGGAATTTTTCCGCCGTGACGGGATCCAGCTGCACTACTACGATTGCCCGGAGGAGAGCATTCCCGTTACCGGTGACCCGGAACGGCTGCGACAGGTGTTCTGCAACCTGCTGGACAATGCGGCCAAGCATGGCGGTGCCGGCAAGCGCATCGACGTGACCGTCCAGGTGGAGGAAGATGCCGCACGGATCGCCATCCGCGACTACGGTGCCGGCATCCCGGAAGAGGAATTGCCCTATGTGAAAAACAAGTTCTATAAGGGAAGCTCCAAGGCCCGCGGCAGCGGCATCGGCCTTGCGGTGTGCGATGAGATTTTGGAGCGCCACGGCGGCAGCCTGACCCTCGGCAATGCCGAGGAGGGGGGCTGTGTGGCCACCATCCGACTGCCAATTGGAACATAAGTTCGAAAAATGCTTGCATTTTATGTGTCACACTGATAGAATAAACGTTGTAACGAGGCGCTTTGCGCCGAAGGAGTATCCATGAGCAAACGCGACAGAAAACAGGCGTGCTGTTCCACCGGGTTCAAGACCACCTGCGGTGGACAGGCCCTGATCGAGGGCATTATGATGCGCGGCCCGAAAAAGCAGGCCGCCGTGGTCCGGCGACCGGACGGCGAGCTGGAGATCAAGGAACAGGACCTGCACCCCCTGAGGGAAAAATGCCCCGTCTGGGGTTGGCCTCTGGTGCGCGGTGTGGTGACCTTTTTGGATTCCATGATCAACGGGGTCAAGATGCTGATGTGGTCGGCAGAGTTCTACCCCGAGGACGGAGATGCCCCGGCAGAGGAACCGTCCAAATTTGAGCAATGGCTGGAGAAAAAACTGGGCAGCGCCAAGTTTACCTCGCTGCTTATCACCATTGCGGTGATTTTGGGCATTGGCCTGTCTGTTGTGCTGTTCTTCCTGCTGCCCACCCTGCTGGGGACGGCGGTAAAGCTGTTCACCGACTCCATGGTGGTGCGCAACGTGGCGGAAAGCGTGCTGAAAATCGTGATTTTCCTGGCGTATCTGGCCATTTGCTCCCGGACCAAGGACATCCATCGGGTGTTTCAGTACCACGGGGCGGAGCATAAGACCATCTTCTGCTACGAGCAAGGCCTGCCCCTGACGGTGGACAACGTCCGCACCCAGCCCCGGCACCACCCCCGGTGCGGCACCAGTTTCCTGTTCGTGGTCATCATCGTATCGATCCTGGTGTCCACGCTGATATTCTCCATTTGGCCTGTCCAAAATGCGCTGCTGCGTTTCGCTGCCCATTTGGTCATGCTGCCCCTCATCGTGGGGATCAGCTACGAGTTCAACCGCTGGGCCGGGCGCAATGACAACGCCCTGACCCGGGTGCTGGTAGCTCCGGGCCTGTGGATGCAGAATTTTACCACCTACGAGCCGGACGACGGCATGATCGAGGTGGCAATTCGCGCCTTGGAACTGGTGCTGCCGGAAGAAAAGGGCAGTGACCAGTGGTAATTCGAAGTTAGGAGTTGAAGGCTTATGGCGACAACTTACAATAATCTGTATCTGGATACCCGCAACCGCCTGCGCAAGGCCGGTGTGGTGGATGCCCAGACCGAGGCGCGGGAACTGGTGTGCTACGCCGCGGACAAGACCCGGGAGCAGCTGTTCCGGGATATGTCCCTGTATGCCTCCGGTGAACTGGAACGCCGGGTGGAGGAGCTGGTTCAGCGCCGCCTGGAGGGGGAACCGGTGGCCTACATCGTAGGCGAGTGGGAATTCTACGGCCTGCCGCTGGACGTGTCCCGCGACGTGCTGATCCCCCGCAACGACACGGAGGTTTTGGCCCGCCTGGCCATTGAAAAGACCGTGGCGGCGGGTGAGGGCGCCCGTGTGCTGGACCTGTGTGCCGGTACCGGCTGTGTGGGTCTTGCCATTGCGGCCAACGCGCCCCAGTGCCGCGTGGTGCTGGCCGATTTGTCCGAGGGGGCGCTGCGCCTGTGCAAGCAGAACGTGCGCCGCAACGGGCTGAACGCCCGGGTGACCTGCATGAGTGTCAACGCGCTGGAGCAGCCGTCCTCCGTGCTGTGGGACTTTGACGTGATCGCCTGTAACCCGCCCTACATCCCCTCGGCCGACATTGACGGGCTGGAGGTTGCGGTCAGCCGGTACGAGCCTCGGATGGCTTTGGACGGCGGCGAGGACGGCCTGGACTTTTACCGCTTTATCTCTTCCAAGTGGAAGTCCGCACTGCGGCTGGGTGGCAGCCTTATTTTCGAGGTGGGCATCGGTCAGGCGGATCAGGTGGCGGAGATCATGGCGGAAAACGGCTTTGAGAATATCGTTATTACCCCGGACACCAACGACATTCCCCGGGTCGTACAGGGAACCATCGAGAATTAAAAAGTCCGCAATATGGGACAGTTGACCTGCGACAATGTGAGTACAGAACACCGGCAGTGCCGGATGAAAGGATGAACGAGTATGGCAACGAAGAAGCCTGTGGTGGAGAGCGCCGCCCCTGCCTCCGACAAGAAGAAAGCATTGGAAACGGCTGTAGCACAGATCGAGCGTACCTACGGCAAGGGTTCTATTATGCGTTTGGGCGAGAATGCGGATGTCATGGTTGACACCATTCCCACCGGTTCTCTGGCGCTGGATCTGGCGCTGGGTATCGGCGGCCTGCCCAAGGGCCGCATTATCGAAATCTATGGGCCGGAGTCTTCCGGCAAGACCACCCTCGCCCTGCACGTGGTGGCTGAGGCGCAGAAGCGCGGCGGCGAGGTGGCCTTCATTGATGCCGAGCACGCACTGGATCCTACCTATGCCCGGGCTTTGGGTGTGGATATTGACTCCATGCTGATCGCCCAGCCCGACACCGGTGAGCAGGGATTGGAGATTTGCGAAGCGCTGGTCCGCTCCGGCGCTATCGACGTGGTGGTGGTGGACTCCGTTGCCGCCCTGACCCCCCGGGCCGAGATCGAGGGCGATATGGGTGACAGCCACGTGGGTCTGCTGGCCCGACTCATGAGTCAGGCCCTGCGCAAGCTGGCCGGCTCCATCGCCAAGACCAACTGCATCGTGATTTTTATCAACCAGCTGCGCGAGAAGGTCGGCGTCATGTACGGCAACCCCGAGGTGACTACCGGCGGTCGTGCGCTGAAGTTCTACTCCTCTGTGCGCATTGACGTGCGCCGTATCGAGGCAATGAAAAACGGTTCCGAGATCATCGGCAACCGCACCCGGGCCAAGATCGTCAAAAACAAGGTGGCGCCTCCTTTCCGTGAGGCGGAGTTTGATATCCTGTACGGCGAGGGTATTTCCAAGTGGGGTGAGCTGCTGGATATCGGTGTGAAGCTGGATCTGGTGCAGAAGTCCGGTTCCTGGTTCGCCATGGGTGAGCTGCGCCTGGGGCAGGGCCGTGATGCCGCCCGGGAGTTCCTGAAGGATAACCCCGAACTGGCCGAGCAGCTGGAGGCGGACATTCGCGCCAACTCTTATAAGCTGCTGAGCAAGCAGGGACAGGCCGCCGCCCGCGCCGCCGGCCGGGCTGTGGACATCTCTGCCGAGGATTTTGAGGATCGGGAAGACTGATCGTGCGTATTGAGGAACTCAAACCCTCCCGGCGTGTAGCGGGTCGCTGGCTGGCTGTGCTGGATGACGGCAGCATCCTGCGCGTGGGGGAGGGCGAGGTGATTGATTTTGCCCTCTGCACCGGCAAGGAACTGACCGAGGATGAGGCGGCGCGGCTTACCGATGCCGCACGGCGCAGCAGCTTGAAAGCGAAAACGCTGGACCTGCTGACCCGCAAGCCGCAATCCCGCAAGGAGCTGGAGCGAAAACTGGCCGAGTGGGGAGCCGGGGAGGAAGAAACCGAGTCCATCTGTACGCGGATGGAGGAACTGGGGTTCCTCAACGATGCCGCCTATGCCGAGCAGGTGGTGAGCCACTACGCGGCCAAAGGGTACGGCGTGCGCAAGCTGCGGGACGAGTTGTACCGCAGGGGAGTCCCGCGGGACCTGTGGGACCGGGCCCTTGCCCAAACGGAGGCCCCGGCGCAGGCTATCGACGCCTTTCTGCAGAAAAAACTGGCGGGCAGACAACCGGACCGCGCCGAATTAAAAAAACTGTCCGATGCCCTGGCCCGCCGCGGCTATGGGTGGGAGGACATCCGCAGTGCCATTGGTCGGCTTGGTGTTTACCCCGACGAGTGAGCAGTGTGTTAGGAGCGATATTATGTCTTATACGGTAGCCTTTATTTCTCTGGGCTGTGCCAAAAATCTGGTCAACACCGAACAGATGATGGCCCTGTGCCGGGATGCCGGGTTTCTTGTGACCGGTGAGCCGGAAGGGGCTGATGTGGCCGTGCTGAACACCTGCGGCTTTATTGACGCGGCCAAGAGCGAGGCCATTGAGAATATTTTGGAGCTGGGTCAGCTGAAGGAACAGGGTAAGCTGGGAAAACTGCTGGTTGCCGGCTGCCTGTCCCAGCGTTACCCCGAGGATATCCTGCGGGAACTGCCCGAGGTGGACGGTCTGCTGGGTACCGGCAGCTACACCGACGTGGTTTACGCCATCCACAGCCTGATGGAGGGGGATGAGCCCACCTTCTTCGGCGACATACATAACACCATGGACGACGGTCCCCGCATGGTGACGACACCGCCCTACACCGCCTATTTGAAGATCGCCGAGGGCTGCAGCAACGGCTGCGCTTTCTGCATCATCCCCAGGCTGCGTGGCCGCTACCGCAGCCGCAGTATGGAGTCGGTGCTGGCTGAGGCGAAGCAGCTGGTGGCATCCGGCGTGCAGGAACTGATCGTTATTGCCCAGGATATCACCCGCTACGGGTGGGACAAAAAAGATGGCACCAGCCTTGCCGGTCTGCTGCGGGAGCTGTGTAAGCTGCCCGTGCGCTGGATCCGGCTGCACTACCTCTATCCCGAGGCGGTGACCGATGAACTGATCGAGGTAATTGCCTCCGAACCCAAGGTCCTGCACTATTTGGATATCCCCATCCAGCATTGCAATGATCGCATTCTCAAGGCCATGAACCGCCGGGGGACCAAGGCGGACATTGTGACTTTGCTGGATAAGCTGCGTCGGGCCATCCCTGATGTGGTGATCCGCACCTCCCTGATCTGCGGCCTGCCCGGGGAGACGGAGGCGGAGTTCGAGGAACTGTGCCGGTTTTTGACCGAGCAGCGTCTGCAGCGGGCCGGTGTATTTCCCTTCTCACCGGAGGAGGGGACAAAGGCAGCCGAGATGCCAGATCAGATCGATGCCGATGTGGCGGCCCACCGCACTGAACTGTTGGTGGAGCTGCAGTCGCGCATTATGGACGAGTATAACGAGCAGCGCCTTGGCACGGTGATGGAAGTGCTGTGCGAGGGGTTTGACGAGGATGAGGGCTGCTACGTAGGTCGCACCTATGCCGACTCGGTAGACATTGACGGACACGTGTATTTTACCGCTGCGGGGCGGATACCGGCGGGGGCGTTTGTCCGGGTGCTGATCACCGGCACTCAGGATGGCGACCTGACCGGCGAGATAGAAGATTAAGGAGTGCTGAACCATGAACACTGCAAACAAGCTGACCCTTCTGCGGGTCATTATGATCCCTGCCTTTTTGGTCGTTCTGTACCTGAACCCTCCCTATGCCAATTTTATTGCCCTGGCCATTTTTATCTTAGCCAGCCTGACCGATCTGCTGGACGGCCAAATTGCCCGTAAGCACAATCAGGTTACCGACTTTGGTAAGTTTATGGATCCGCTGGCGGATAAGTGTCTGGTGGTTGCCGCCATGCTGTGGTTTGTGGAGTGGGGGTATATGCCCGCGTGGGCCCTGCTGATCGTGGTGGTGCGTGAGTTCGCTGTCAGCGGCCTGCGTATGCAGGCGGCCAATCTGGGCAAGGTGATTGCCGCCGGTTGGTCCGGAAAGGTCAAGACCGCCTCTACCATGGTGTGCATCTGTATCATGCTGGTGCTGCCCGAGTTTGCGTTCCTCAGCCTGATCGCCCATTACGGCCGGCTGCTGAACGACCTGTGCGTGGCGGTCATCGTTATCACCACCCTGTATTCTGGCATTGAGTACCTGTGGGTCAACCGCAAGGTGTTCTCCACCATGAAGTAAGAAAAGAAGAAAAAGGCACACCCAAAGCCAACCGCTTTGGGTGTGCTTTTTTGTTTGTACAACCGAGACTCAGGCTTCGCCAAACTCGCCGAAGAAGCGGTCGTGGATGGCCTGAACGGCGTTTTCGGCATCCCGCTCATCCACCAGAACGGACACCTTGATCTCGCTGGTGGAGATCATGTTGATGTTGATGCCGGCGGAGAACAGGGCCTCGAACATCTTGCAGGCTACGCCGGAGTTGTTGGCCATGCCGGCGCCCACGATGGAGATCTTGGCGATCTTGTCGCTGACCTCGATGGAGTCAAAGCCGATCAGTTCCTGATTGGCGCGCATGACCTCCTCGGCACGGGCCATGTCGTCCTGAGACACCGTAAAGCTGATGTCCTTGGATTCGTCACGGCCGATGGACTGGAGAATGATGTCCACGTTGACCTTCTCCTTGGCCAGCAGAGAGAAGATCTTGAATGCCATACCGGGCTTGTCGGTCAGGCCCACCAGAGCCACACGGGCAACATTGGTGTCCTTGGCGACACCGCTGACATGAGTTTTTTCCATAGTTTTCACAACCTCCTTGACTTTTGTTCCGGGTTTACCGCTGAAACTGGAGAGAACCTCCATATTGACGTTGTAGCGCTTTGCCATTTCCACCGAGCGGTTGTGGAGCACCTGGGCGCCGAGGCTGGCAAGCTCCAGCATTTCATCGAAGGTGATCTCGTCCAGCTTCTTGGCACCCTTGACCTTGCGGGGGTCGGCGGTGTAGACACCGTCCACGTCGGTGTAGATCTGGCACAGATCGGCGTGGAGAACAGCGGCCAGGGCAACGGCAGATGTGTCGGAACCGCCGCGGCCCAGGGTAGTGATGTCGTCATACTTGTTCAGGCCCTGGAAGCCGGTGACCAGCACGATTTTTTTCTTGTCCAGCTCCTTGCGGATGCGGTCGGCGCGCACACGCTTGATGCGGGCGGCGCTGTAATTGGAGTCGGTGGCAACGCCGGCCTGCCAGCCGGTCAGAGAGATGACGGGATAACCCATACCCTCGATGGCCATGGCGCACAGGGCCACGGAGATCTGCTCGCCGGTGGTCAGCAGCATATCCATCTCGCGCTTGGAGGGGTTGGGGTTGATCTCCTTTGCCTTCTCAATCAGGTCGTCGGTGGTGTCACCCTGAGCGGAGAGGACCACGACCACGTCGTTGCCCTGCTTATAGGTGTCGGTGATGATGCGGGCTACGTTCATCACGCGGTCCCGGTCGGCGACGGAGGAGCCGCCGAATTTTTGTACAATAAGAGCCATAAGTTGTTTACCTCCTATTCAGAATCAGCCCAGCACACGGATAGAGGACAGAACCTCCATGCCGGCCAGTTTTGTATTCAGCTGCGCCTGCGTCATGGACTCGGTCAGGAACGCGATCTCGCTGGCGGGGGCACCGCCCCGGGCCAGGGGGGTGATGTCGCCGCAGGCGGAGCGGGCCGCATCCATGGTGCTGTTGGCCCGCACGTACCAGCGGAAGGACAGGCAATCGGCGGACTGGATCATGGCTTCATCGCCGGCGGCCCACTGATTGCGCTTGGGGGCGGTGACGTCCTTGGCGATGTCCACTACGTCACCCACCACAGCGCTGGCGGTGGGCAGCTTGCCGGCACCGCGGCCGTAGAACATCACGTCGCCCACGGCGTTGCCGGTGGCGGCGATGGCGTTGAACACGTCTTCCACACCGGACAGAGGATTTTCGCCGCCGACCAAATGAGGCGCGACGTAGGCACAGACCTTGCCGTCATCCATCTTCAGGGCGCGGCCCAACAGCTTGATCTTATAGCCGCAGGAGTTGGCGTAGTCCACGTCGGCCAAAGTGATGGCGGTGATGCCCTGAGTGGGGACCCATTCGGGATAGACGTGGCGGCCAAAGGCGAGGGCGGCCAAAATACAGATCTTGCGGCAGGCGTCGTGTCCTTCGATATCGGCGGAGGGGTCGCGCTCGGCATAGCCGTTGTCCTGCGCCTCTTTCAGCGCCTGGTCAAAGGACAGGCCGGCACGGATCATGCGGGTCAGGATATAGTTGGTGGTGCCGTTGAGAATGCCGCGCACTTCGGTCAGTTCGTTGCCGGCAAGGCAGTTGGTCAGGGGATGCAGCACGGGGATGCCGCCGCCCACGCTGGCCTCGAACAGGTAGCTGACGCCCTTCTCGGCGGCCAGCTGCAGCAGCTCGTAGCCGTGGGTGGCCACCAGCTCCTTGTTGGAGGAAACCACGCTCTTGCCGGCGGCCAGGGCCCGGCGGGTGAAGTCCAGCGCCACGGTGGCGCCGCCGATGGTCTCCACCACGACGTCCACCTCGGGGTCGTTCTCGATGGTGGCAAAGTCCTTGACAAAGCAGTCCTTATAGGGACTGTCGGGAAATTCGCGCACGTCCAGAATATACTTCAGCGCAACCTCTTTGCCGGCACGCTGCCGGATCAGGCCGCGGTTCATGGTCAGCACGTCCGCCACGCCGGAGCCGACGGTGCCAAAGCCAAGGATCGCAACATTTACCATTTTAGTCACCTCATCATTTATCTTCGGTTCAGGCAGGTCAGCCTGCCAGGATCTCGCATTTGATCACTGCGGGGAATGCGCGCACGGTGCGCAGCAGTTCGTCCAGCGCGACACCGGACCCCACCAGCTCCGCCGAGGCGGTGACCACCGCACAGCCGTTGGCGGGGATGCCCTGATTAATGGTCAGGATGTTGCTGCCGCAGCCGGAAAAGACGTTCAGCACGCCGGACAGGGCACCGGGAACGTCCCGCAGCAGAATGTGGAACGTCACGATACGGCCGTGGAGCATATCCTGAAAGGGACGGACGGTGTCTTTATACTTATAGTAGGCGCTGCGGCTGATGCCGACAGCGCGGACCGCACCATTGACGGTGGACTCCTCACCGGTCTCCATCAGACGCTTGGCCTGGGCGACTTTGCGGAACACCTCCGGCATAGCGGCGGCCTCTACAATAAAATATTCCGGCTGGTTGCTCATGGCAACTCCCTCCAGTTTGTGCTGCCTTCTGTCCGCGAGGGACAGGCATTTGTTTTTCTGATGTGGTATATTGTAGCACAGCGGAAAGCCGGTTGCAACAGTCGGGGGGAGGAATAAGCGGACAATTTTTTTCCGTTTATGACATGGTTTGTGGGTGAATTGCACAAACGGCAAAAAGACCGCCGGCAGGCGGTCTTTTTGAACGGTCAGGGAGCAGCGGGGACATACGGTTCGTCCACGGGCGGCCCATCGGGCAAGTCGGGGTCAGCGGGGACATCCGGGGTCGTGGGGACGTCCGGGACGGCGGGTACGTCGGAGTTGGAGCCCGGCCAGTTGGGGTCGTCGGGATCGATCAGTCCGCCGGGCAGCTCCGGCTCCGGAACGACCGGGGCGGAGGTGTGGACGGTACAGGTGCCCTGTGCACGCAGATAATTTGCGGTGTGCGTGGTGTCGCCGGCGGTGACCGAGTCCAGCATCTGGCGCTCATAGTTCAGCAGGGAGACGGTCTGGCAGCGGTCGGCGGGGCAATAAGGACCGGCTACGTGGTACAGGCCGGTGGCCTCGCCCGCTTCGTTGAGAATGGGACTGTCCAAACACACGGAGAGGGTGGATGCCTCGCCGTGGCGGGTGCAGAAGGAGGTGGGCGCATCGTCCCGCAGCAGGGTCATCTGTGCCACACGGCTGCCGCGGGAATCCGCACGGCAGGCGTCGGTGGGCAGCAGACCGCTGTCCAGGCAGTAGTCGGTGGTGACTAGATTGTTGATGGAGAAGAAATCCTTGTCGGCAAGGCCGCGATGGACCCGGCTCATGACGCGGTTGAAGGTAAGGGCGGCGGGGTTCTTGCCGCTGCTGCGTACCCGCTCGGGGGCCTCGTAGCCGGTCCAGACCACGGCGGTGTAGTAGGGGGTGTAGCCGGCGAACCAGCGGTCACGGTCGCTGGTGGAGGAGCCGGTCTTGCCCGCCACGTGCATGCCGTCCAGACGGGCCTCGTAACCGGTGCCGGCTCTAACCACGTTCTGCAGCATGGTGTTCATATAGTAGGCGGTGGAGTCCTTCAGCACCACCTCGCTGACCGTTTTGTTTTCCAGCAGCACCTTGCCCTCGCGATCCAGCACCTTGGTATAGGTGCGGGAGGGGGTGTAGATGCCCTGATTGGGGAAGACGGCGAAGGCTTCGGCCATGTCCCGGGTGTTGACACCGTCGGTCAGACCGCCCATGGACAGGGGGGCCCGGTCCAGGTCAGAGGAGAATTTTCCGTTGACCTCACGGCCCTCCACCAGGTCGATCTTGAACCGCTGCTCCACAAAGTTGAAGCTTTGGGGCGGGGTGACCAAATCGCTGAGGATACGGAACGCGACCGTATTGGTGGAGTCGGTCAGGCCCTGATACACCGTGGTCAGACCGGCGTATTTGGCGTTGCCGGAGTTGACGGGGTAGGGACTGCCGTCTACCAGTTCGTAGGGGTAGTCGTCGATGATAGTGATGGGGGAAACAAGACCCATTTCCAACGCGGGGGCGTAGACGGACAAAGGCTTGAAGGAGGAACCGGGCTGGCGGGCGGCCACGGTGGCATTGTTGCGAAGTCGGTTGCCGGTCTTTTCACCCACGCGCCCCGCGAGAGCGACGACGTCACCGGTTTTGTTGTCGATGACGGTGATGGCGGACTGCAGCTGCTGTCCGCTGCTGGAGGACCAGGGGAAGTTGTCCTTGTTTTCATAGACCTCCTCCACCGCGGCCTGCACGTCGGGATCGATGCAGGTATAGATGGACAGGCCGCCGGATAGGACCATTTCGTAGGCGGCTTCAAACTTGACCCCCAAAGAATCGGCCAGATCGTTGGTCACGTCGGTGATGACCTGCTCCTCGTACCAGGAGTAGATGTCGGGATTGCCGGAGGGTTTGGCCTGTACGGAGGCGGATTGGAACACCAGCTCCTGTGCCTTGGCCTGTTCGTACTCCTCCTTGGTCAGCTTCTTTTGGTCGTACATGGCCTTCAGCACCAGGTTTTTGCGGCGCAGGTTGTTTTCGGGGTTGGTGTACGGGTCGTACAGAGAGGGATTGTTGGTGATAGAGATCAGGCTGGCACACTCGGCCACCGTCAGTTCGTTCAGCGGCTTGCCGAAGTACATATAGGACGCGGTGTACACACCGTCGCAGCCGCGGCCCATGTAGATATAGTTCAGATACCACTCCATGGTGGTCTCTTTGGAGTAGTTTTTGGTAAATTCCAGGGCACGGAAGATCTCGACCACCTTACGCTTGACAGTGGTGTCATTGTAGGTGGTGACGTTTTTGATCAGCTGCTGGGTGATGGTGGAACCGCCCTGAATATCCTGACCGGTGAACATATAGACCACAGCGGCGGCGGTGCGCTTCCAGTCCACGCCGGAGTGGGTCCAGAACCGCTGGTCCTCGATGGCGACGGTGGCGTCGATCAACTGCTGGGGGATGTCGGCATACTCCACCCAAATACGGTTTTCGTCACCGTGGAGGGTACGCAGCTGGCGGTCGTTGCCCTGGTCATCCGTGTAGTACAGCACGGAGTTCAGACCGGTGTGGAAGTTGTTCAGATCCAGCGGGGTCAGGGGGATAATGACCGTTTTGACATAAACGGCCGCAAAACAGGCCAAAATGGCGGTGGTAGACAGCAGGATCAGCAACAGCGTGCCCAGACCCCAAAACAGCTTCTTGGTGCGGGAGGCACGGCGCTTTCTGCGGGAAGCGCTTTTGCGGGGGCGGGGGGACGCATTGGGTGTATCGGACATGAAAAAAACCTCCGTTCATAGGAACTGCGCCAAAGGCGCAAGAGGGGTACATCAGTACATAGATACCAATATTATACCAACTTTGAACGCGTTTGTCCACCCTTTGGCGCCTAAGGAAAAATCAATTCAAAAACAGGCAAAAATTGACAAGGCTTGCTCTTGCATTTTGCATGAGCGCAGGGTAAAATATAGACACAAACCAAACAGGAGGTACATACCAATGAGTGAAGAGTTCGGCCCCGATTTCATCACCGTCACCGACGAGGACGGCAACGAATTTGAACTGGAGCATCTGGATACACTAGAGTACAACGGAAACGTCTACATGGCCTTTTTCCCTGTCATTGAGGGGGAAGAGGGCGACGACGGCGAAATCACCGACGTGGACGTGGATGACGAGGAATACGGCATGGTCATCATGAAGGTCATCGAGGAAAACGGCGAGGAGCTGTTCTCCACCCTGGACAGCGAAGAGGAAGAAGTGGAAGTTTACGAACAGTTCATGGAGCGCCTGTTTGCTGACGAGGAGTAAAGAGTAAAATCGGCTCCTGCTCGGTGCGTGATGGGTTCTTTTAAACCCACATTTATGAAACGGGATGCCCCCTCACGGCGTGGTTTGCAGGCCTCCCGACCCCCTTTGAGGTCAGTCGGACGTTGGAAGCAGAAAAGCGCAGTGGAGGCGACCCACCTGCCGAACGTGCAGGTTTTAAACGGATCCACACGGCCAGAGCGGGGCAGACACAGCACCGTTTGGGACTGCGGCATTTGCCGCAGTCTTTTTTTGCATAAGCAAGCCGGAAATGGGCAACACTATCCGTAGATCACCGGAAAAGAGGAGGGAAATAACGTGATCCTGGATAAAATTGCCCTTGCATTGTTGATCATCGGCGGCCTGAACTGGGGACTGGTGGGTCTGTTCGGTTTTGACCTGGTGGCATTCCTGTTGGGCGGCTCTGCCGCCCTGCTGGCCCGGGCGGTCTACACGCTGGTGGGCCTGTCGGCTGTGTGGTGTATCACTCTGCTGTTCCGTGACGGTATGGTGGAGCGCCACGCCTGATGGCTGTGTACCCGGCCTGCTGTGGCAGGCCGGGCTTTTTTTGCGCTGCGGTTGACAAACGGGACCGTGGTGCTATAATAAAAATACCCACCCCCCGGGGGAGGGGGGCGGCAACAGGGAATAAGTAAGAAGTAATAGGGAATAAGTGATAGGGGGGCGATAGCTTGAAGCAGACCTTTCACATTACCGGTATGACCTGCGCGGCCTGTTCGGCCCACGTGGAGCGGGCCGTGAACGCGGTGGCCGGCGTGCAGCGGGTACAGGTCAGTCTGCTGACCAACGGCATGACGGTGGACTTTGATGATGCAAAGACCTCCGTACAGGAGATCACGCAGGCGGTGTCCGCCGCGGGTTACGGAGCGGTACCGGCGGGGGAGCGATCTGCGCAGCGGCAGGCGAAGGCCACCGGGCCGGAGGATGAATTTGCATCCCTTAAGAGCCGCGTGCTGCGGTCTGTCCTGTGCCTGGTGCCGCTGATGTACGTGTCCATGGGGCATATGTTCCATCTGCCGCAACCGGGATGGCTGGTCGGGCCGGAAAACGCAGTGCTGTTCGGCCTGACCCAGCTGCTGCTGACCCTGCCGATTTTATACATCAATGCCAAGAGTTTTCGTGTGGGGTTTCGGGCGATGCTGCGCCGTGCACCCAATATGGACAGCTTGGTGTGCGTTGGTTCCTCGGCGGCTGTGCTGTACGGCATCTTTGCTTTGTACTGCATGGCATGGGGGCTTGGCCACGGGGACATGGAGCTGGTGGCGCAATATCGCGGTGATCTCTATTTTGAGTCGGCGGGCATGATTTTAACCCTGGTTACGCTGGGGAAGATGCTGGAAAGTCGCGCCAAACGGCAAACGGCGCAGGCCATTACGCGGTTGATCGAGCTGTCCCCCAAAACGGCCCGGGTGCTGCGGAACGGTCAGGAACTGGACGTGCCTGTGGAGGAAGTTGTAAAAGGAGAACGGGTCGTGGTCCGGCCCGGTCAGGCGGTCCCGGTGGACGGGGTCATCGTGGAAGGAACCTCCGCCGTGGACGAATCCGCTCTGACCGGCGAAAGCTTGCCGGTTGACAAATCGGTGGGGGATCGGGTGTCTGCCGCGACCATCAACCGCTCGGGGGCCTTCGTGCTGGAGGCTACCCGGGTGGGGGAAGACACCACGCTGGCGCAAATGATCCGCCTGGTGGAGGAAGCATCGGCATCCAAGGCCCCAATCGCCCGCCTGGCAGACAGGGTCGCGGGGGTATTTGTTCCCGTGGTCATGACCATCGCGGCCGTGACGGCTGTGGTGTGGCTGGCCGTGACAGGCGGTCAGGTCACCGCGGCTTTGACCGCCGGGGTGGCGGTGCTGGTCATCTCCTGTCCCTGCGCGTTGGGGCTGGCGACCCCGGTGGCTGTCATGGTCGGCACCGGCGAGGGCGCGCGAAACGGGATTCTGATCCGTTCTGCCGCGGCATTGGAGAACCTTGGGAAGGTTGACACCATCGTACTGGATAAGACGGGGACCCTGACCACCGGAAACCCCATGGTGACGGACGTTATCACCGCACCCGGGGTGGAGCGGGATCAGCTGCTGACAGTGGCGGTCAGTCTAGAGGCGCTGTCGGAACATCCTTTGGCTGCTGCGGTGGTGCGATTTGCGGCAGAACAGGGGATAAAACCTGAACAGGGGAAAAGCTTTACAGCTGTTCACGGAAAAGGCGTACAGGCCATTTTGGATGACAGGCTTTGCATCGGCGGCAGCCGGGCCATGCTGACGGAAGCGGGCGTGGACACCGGTGCGCTCCAACGGGAAGAGCTGGCGCTTGCCGATGAGGGAAAGACCCCGCTGTACTTTGCGCGGGACGGGAAGCTGCTGGGGCTGATCGCTGTAGCGGACGTACCCAAGGAAACCAGCGCCCGGGCGGTAGCCGCGTTCCGGGAACTGGGACTGGACGTGGTGATGCTCACCGGCGACAACGAACGCACGGCCCGCACCATTGCCGACCGGATGGGCATTGATCGGGTATGTTCCCAAGTGCTGCCCGCTGACAAGCAGGCGGTGGTGGCACGGCTGCAGGCGGAAGGGAAACGCGTGGCTATGGTGGGCGATGGCATCAATGATGCCCCGGCGCTTGCAGCGGCCGACGTTGGCATGGCCATCGGGGCCGGAACCGACGTGGCCATTGACAGCGCGGACATTGTGCTGATGAAGTCCGACCTGCTGGATGCGGCAACGGCGGTGGAGTTGTCCCGGGCTACCATGGCAAGGGTAAGGATGAACCTGTTTTGGGCCTTTTTTTACAATATGATCGGTATCCCTCTGGCGGCAGGTGTGTTTTATCCCGTGCTCGGTTGGCAGCTTAGCCCCATGTTCGGGGCGGCGGCTATGAGTTTGAGCTCTGTGTGCGTGGTAACAAACAGCTTGCGTCTGCGGCGGTTCAAGAGCCGATTCCAACGAGTATCCTGCGGACAGGCGTGTCTGCGTGAACAAGAAACGAACATAAGGGGAGGGAATGAAACTATGACCAAAGTTATGACCATCGAGGGTATGATGTGCAATCACTGCACCGGCCGTGTGCAGCAGGTGCTGTCCGAGCTGGAGGGGGTCCGTGCCGTGGAAATGAGTCTGGAGGACAAGACGGCCACCGTGACCCTGTCTGCCGACGTAGCGGAGCAGGTGCTGGTGGATACGGTGACCAGCGCCGGATACCGGGTGGTGAGCGTAGAATGAAAGCAGATCACGCGCAGGTGGCGCAGCTGCTGAAAACCGCGCGGGGCCAGATCGAGGGCATTTTGAAGATGGTGGAGGAGGACCGCTACTGTCTGGACGTATCCACGCAGATCAGTGCCGCCGTGTCCGTACTGAAAAAGGCGAACCGGGCGGTGCTGCGGGCTCACATGGATTGCTGCGTAAGACAGGCTGTGGCAGACGGCACGGCGGACAGCAAGCTGGACGAGCTGACCGCGCTGCTGGACAAACTGGCCGATTAAAAACATAAATCGCCGTCTTTTGGGAAAGACTACCCCAAAAGGTGGCGATTTTTATGCATAAATGGTGGCGATATGCGTTGGCGGGCGGGTTGGCCGGCCTTGCCAACGGACTGTTTGGCGGCGGTGGCGGCTCGGTACTGGTCCCGCTGCTGACACGTATGTGCGGACTGGAGCAGCGCAGGGCCTTTGCCACCTCGGTGGCGGTAATTCTTCCCCTGTGTCTTCTGTCTGTGGTCATCTACCTGCTGCGGGGCGGACTGGACCTTGCAGCCGCCTGGCCCTACCTCGTGGGGGGGACGCTGGGCGGCTGGCTGGGCGGACGACTGTTTCGCGGTGTAAAGGTAAACTGGCTGCGGCGCGGGTTTGGGCTTTTGCTGATTTTTGGGGGAGTGAGGTGTCTGCTGTGATGGGATGGCTGCTTGCCGCGGGAGCGGGATTTGCAACGGGGATCCTGTCCGGATTTGGCGTGGGCGGAGGGACTCTGCTGCTGGTGTATATGACCGCTGTGGCAGGACTGGACCAGCATCTGGCACAGGGGATCAATCTGCTCTATTTCCTGCCCGCGGGACTGTGCGCCCTGCCCGCCCATGTAAAAAACGGCTATATTGAAACACACGCATTGCTGCCCGCCATTGGAGCGGGACTGGCCTGTGCGGCGGCAGCGGCGTGGGTGGCTACGGGGATGGATACCGACCTGCTGCGCAAATGGTTTGGTGGATTTTTGATTTTGGTGGGGCTGTGGGAACTGTTCAAAAAAGAAAAAGCGGACCGATGAACGGTCCGCTTTGGTCAAAAGAAAAGCTTGCTTTGGGCGGGGCGGGCATACATCGCTTCCAGTTCGTGCTGGTGGTAGAGGTAGCCTTCGTCGTCGTAATACTTGGCTCCGGCAGGGCAGCGCTTGACACAGGCGCAGCACTTGATGCATACACCGGTGACGGAGGAGAAGTCCTCCGGGTCAATAGAGCCCATGGTGCAGATCGAGGCGCACAGGCCGCATTTGCGGCATTTGTCCGGGTCGGTTTTGGGTTTGACCTTGAGAATGTTGATAGGGTTGCCTGCCCGGTCCCGCGGGGTGTAGTAGGGGCCAACGGGGTCGTTGCCGTCCACCGGGGCGGACAGGGCGGTTTGGCCGGCGAGGATTTTCTCGGCGGCTGAGTGACCGAGCGTTTCGGCAAGCGCAAGGTCCTCTTGATTGGGACGACCGGCACCCAACGTGGTAGAGAAGGAATGCTCACCGACGAAAGCACCGGCGGCAACGGGGGAGAGACCGTCGGTTTGCATGAGCCGGACCAGTTCCATCAGTCCGTCATCAAAGCTGCGGTTGCCAAAGGTGACCACGGGGATACACAGGACACCGTTGCCCGAGATGTGTTCGGTCAGGAACGGAAGCAGTTTGTTGGGTACACGGCCGGCGTACACCGGGGTCCCGATGACGATCAGCTCCTTGGCAGAGAAGGATAAGGCTTCCTCCCGGGCGGCAGGCAGGCTGAAATCATAGTCGGTGCGGGGACAACCCAGCGCCTGTGCGGCGGCATCTGCCACACGGCGGGCGATGGTTTTGGTGTTGCCGGTGCCGGTGAAGTACACGGCACATACGTTTGTGATGGAGTGCATGGTAATTCCTCCCGCTCAGCGGTTTTGCAGCCGCATGAAGTCCAAATAGCCCTCCAGAATCAGGCTGGCGGCCACGGCATCAACGGTCTTTTTACGCTTTTTTGCGTTTTTTCCGGCATCGGCCAGGATGCGGTGCGCATCCACGGTGGTGCGCCGTTCGTCCCACAGCACGGGGGTGAGACCGGTGACCTCGGCCACTCGGGCGGCAAATTCGCGGTACAGCTGTGCCCGGGGACCCTCCGTACCGTCCATATTGCGGGGGAAACCCATGACCAACCGGTCCACCTTGTGTTCCCGGATCAGCCGGGACAACTCTTCCAGTACCACATCATCCCGGCGGCTGTGAATGGTGGTGGCGATACCGGTCAAAAAGCCGGTGGGGTCGGAGATGGCAACACCGGTATGTGCATCGCCGTAATCAATGGCCATGATGATCATGGCAGCACCTCCAAACAGGTTTGTTCGAATAATTATATAATGTTTTTTCCTGGGGCGCAAGGGGAACGGGATTTTGTTTTTTTCTGTTGCAAAAGCTGGGCAATTCTGTTAAAATATAGAGCAATGAGATGTGTGACACACAACAGATTGTGTTTTTTCGAGTAAGGGGTATGATTTATGGACAAGAAGAACAAGACCGCGATCAACAAGCAGGAAGATACTGCGCTGAACCGTGCGCTGCTGTGGTTTGCGGCGGCAATGGTGCTGGAGTTCCTGCTGCTGCTGGTTGACCGGTATTACATTGGCTTTATTGCCGACAGCGCGGGTATCGCGCTGGCACAGGCGCTGCACGTGGTGATCCGCGTGGTGGCGGTGCTCGGCCTTGTGGGTGGCGTGGCTGCGGCCGTTTGGTGCCGTAAGGCGAGCGTGAAGTGTGGGGAGCTGGCCTTTGCGCCGATGATGATTTCTGCCGTTGCATTCGCCTTTGGCATCAGCGGTGCGCTGATCGTGCTGTTCTATACCGCGGCGGTGGATCTGCTGTGCGTTTTGGTTCCTGCCCTGGGCGTGCTGGCGCTGGTGTACTACCTCTATCAGAAAGAGTTTTTTGTGTCTGCGCTGTGTGCCGGCGTGGGTCTGCTGGGTCTGTGGCTGGTTCGCCGCGGCAGTGCTCGGATGGGCGTGCTGATCGATCTGTATGCGGTGGCCGCTCTGGTCGTTTTGGTGGCTGCGCTGGTGCTGCTGTTCTGCGTGAAGAAGCAGAGTGGGACATTGACCGTGAAGGGCAAGAAAGTGGTGCTGTTTGGCAAGCAGACCGAATACCTTCCTGTTGTGCTGTCCTGCATCTTCAGCTTGCTGGCATTGGCCGTCGGGTTTGTTTTGGGCAGTGCGGCGGCATTCTACCTGCTGTTCGGCCTGTTAGTCTGGCTGCTGGTGCTGCTGGTCTATTATACCGTCAAGCTTATGTGATGAATGAACGAAAAAAGCGGTGCATCCATTCGGATGCACCGCTTTTTTGTTGTTTATTCGAGCGTACGTTTCCCGTCTAAAAACTCTTGATAGCGATCGCAGATGCCCTGCACATCGTCACCAAACTCAATTTGCCGCCCCTTGTGGAGCCAAAGAATTTTGCTACACATTTCCCGTACTTGTGAAATAGAATGCGAAACCAAAATCGTAGTGGCGCCGTTGTTGATGATTTCTTTCATCTTAGCTTCACTTTTCTTTTTGAAAGCGCCGTCACCAACGGATAGGACCTCGTCCAAAATCAAGATGTCCGGGCGAACAAGGCTGGCGATCGAGAAAGCCAAACGGGACTTCATACCGGAGGACAGCTGCTTGAAAGGGCGATGTTCAAATTCACGCAGTTCGGCAAAATCGATGATACTGTCGTAGGTTTCGTCCATAAACTTTCGGGTATAGCCGAGCATGGCGCCGCGTAGGTAGGTGTTTTCCCGTACGGTAAGCGCGCCGTCAAATCCGCTGCCTAACTCTAGGAGAGCTGCGATAGTACCCTCGCGCTTTACTCGACCACGGGTGGGCTCCATAATGCCGGAAACGACCTTGAGCAATGTGGACTTACCGGCACCGTTGGTGCCGATGATACCCAGCATATCGCCTTTTTCCAAGGAAAAGGTGATGTCTTTGTCGGCCCAGAACTCTATGATGTTGAATTGCTTTTTGATTTTACGAAGAATATATTCCTTGAGACCGATGTCCTTGAAATCTCCTGTGATATAGCGGATGGAAACGTTGTTGACCTCTAAAATACTCATGCAGCGCCTCCATTAAACATAATACAGGAATTTATGGTTGTTTTTTTTGTACATCCGGAAACCAAGAATCAGCACCACGGTGATATTCAGAAGCATCAGAAGATGAAACCAAGCACTTGGGATCGTGCCGTCAATGACAATTTTTCGGAAGTAGCGGATGAACAGGTACACAGGATTGAGCAGGAAAAGGTTCTGTGCTGCGGTACTGTAGCTGTCGATGCTATAGAAGATGGCGGACATATACATCAAAAGCTGCACGAAAATTGTCCAAAGATACTGGATGTCCCGGAAAAACACAAACAGGGCAGACAAAATCAAACCTACACCGAGGTTAAACAGAGCCAAACCAAGAATCGGATACAGAAGCAGGATGAATTTCCACGTAAAAGTGATACCGTCAAAGGCACAAAACAGGAAAAAAACGAGCAAGGTTAGACCGAAGTTGATGAAAACCTGAACGTTTTTAGAAAACAGGAACAGGTATTTTGGCACATTGACCTTGGTGAAGATTCCCGCGTTGCTCATAAGCGAAGCCATACCTTGAGAAGTGGATTCGCTGAAGAAGGAAAACACCAGGTTTCCGCAGAAAAGGTATGTGGTGTAGTGCGCCATTCTCAGACCAAAAAAGTGCGTAAACACCAGTCGCATGACCAGCAACATAGATAGGGGAGAGAGGATACTCCATGCCACACCCAGAACCGTGCGCTTATATTTAGTTTTGAAATCGCGTTTGACCAATTCCTCGAACAGGAACCGATGCTGTAGTAATTTTTTAAACATGATAGCACCAATCAATCTCTAAAATACAAATCGCGCGTATAGACTTTGCCCATGACGGTTTCCAACTCGGGGCTGTAACGGTTGGCGATGATTACCTGGCTGAGGGAAGCGAACTCATCCCAGTCGCGGATAACCCGGCTGCCAAAGAAGGTGTCCTCTTTGAGCGTGGGTTCATAGATAATGACCTCGGCACCTTTGGCCTTCAAACGCTTCATGACACCTTGAATGCTGGACTGGCGGAAGTTATCGGAACCGGCCTTCATAGTCAAGCGGTAGATGCCGATGACACAAGGGTTGCCTGAGGTGCCGTTCCGCCCTTGGCCGTTGTCGCCGTAGAAGCCGGCCTTTTCCAACACACGCTCGGCAATAAAATCCTTACGGGTGCTGTTGGCATCTACAATGGCGCCAATGATGTTGTTGGGGACCTGGTCAAAGTTTGCACGGAGCTGCTTGGTATCCTTTGGCAAGCAATAGCCGCCATAACCAAAAGAGGGGTTGTTATAGTAGTTGCCGATGCGGGGATCGTAACCAATACCTTCGATGATTTGACGGGTGTTCAGTCCGCGCACCTCGGCATAGGTATCCAGCTCGTTGAAAAAGGACACGCGCAGGGCTAGATACGTGTTGGCGAACAGCTTGACCGCCTCGGCTTCGGTGGGGTTGGTGAGAAGGATGGGGATGTCTTCTTTAACTGCGCCCTGCCGAAGCAGGTCGGCGAAGGTTTGTGCGGCCTTTGCCAAACGCGCATCTTCCAGCGGTGCGCCCACGATGATGCGGGAGGGGTAGAGGTTGTCATATAGCGCCTTGCCTTCGCGCAGGAACTCGGGGGAGAAAATCAAATTGTCTGTGCCGTATTTCTCCCGTGCAGACAGGGTAAACCCGACGGGAACCGTAGATTTCACTACCATGATAGCGGTGGGATTAACTGCTGCGACCAACTGGATGACGGACTCCACCGAAGAGGTATCAAAGTAGTTTTTTACCGGGTCATAGTTGGTGGGGGTGGAGATGATGACGAAGTCGGCGGAACGAGCGGCGGCCTCACCATCACAAGTGGCGGTGAGGCGCAGCGGCTTGTTGGCAAGAAAATCCTCAATCTCGGCGTCAGCCAAAGGAGACTTGCGCGCATTGATCATATCTACTTTTTCCTGCAGCAGGTCAACGGCTGTAACGGCGTTGTGTTGTGCCAAAAGAATGGCATTGGCAAGGCCGACATAGCCGGTGCCAAAAATTGTGATGTTCATAGAATCAGCCCTTAAATTGTTATTTCGGGGATCGGACTTTTGGGAGGGAGAGTCAGCATATCACCTAAGATTTTATCATACTCTTCCGGATCCCAACGGCAGACTCCACTGGCGGGGGTGAATGTAATTTCGCCAATAAATAGGCTCTCTCCATCGTAAAGGAAGTCGACACGGACAAGAGAGAACTTGCTACCAATCTCTCGGGCAATGCGAGTCATATCTTCCAAAATAGGGGGTTTGGGGAGGTCTTCGGTTAAGCGAGGCAAGGAGGTAACGAAATCCAGCTTGTTCCAATTTAAGTCATACGATGCCTTGCTGTTTTCTCCGTGAGGCTCGTGAATAGCGGAGATAAACTTGGGTTCGCCATTAAAGCACCAAAACTGGTATTCATACTGGCAAGGATGATATTCTTCGACAATAATGCGGGGCTGAATGGCGGCATAGTGCAGTTCTTGACCAAAGGCCAAACCAAAATTGGTGCTCAGCCAGCGCGTAAACTTGGCAGAAGCATCGGCACGGTCGAATGTGGACTTGTCTTTTACAATGATGTTCCAACTGCTACCGTGGTTGGTTTTAATGGCAAACTGGTTTGGAAGTGCGTCCACATCTACTTCGTCGAAATGGTTCCAAACACCAAGAAGGGGGATGAGATATTGTGGACCGAAATTTTCCTCGACCCAGTTACGGTAGAGGTACTTGTCAGCTAAAACAGTCTTTAGGGGGAGACAGTCGTAGAGTTTTAGCCATTGCAATTTTTCGTTAAGCGTGTGGACGTTGTCTAAATCCAGTTCTTTGTTGGTGCGCTGGCGGTACCAGGTGATAAGTTTCTGACGATACTGCATTTCTGGAGTAAGTGCGGGAGCAGGTGCGGGAGTAGGGGGTTCTGCCGGCTTTTTTGCCGCAGAGTTTTGGGGAGTGGCTGCTGGTTTGGGTGCAGATGGTTTCGGACGATAAGGATCTTCTCGCAAACCCAAATGGACGAGGATCCGTTCACGAGTATAGGCACCGCCATTTTCTTGCAGGCAGCGGAAGAACCCGCGTATTTTTCGAGGGAACCACGTAATTAAACGACCCAACCGATAGGACAAGGAATGTTGGATGCTGTCTAACTCTGCGAGAAGGAAACGATTGCGTTGCTCCAGTTGCAGTTCCCTGCGACGGTCTCCGGCGGCAGGGGCGGTAATAGCGACTGAGGATGAGGCGGGGGTTGACGTGGAGGGGGCAGGGATAAAACAATTGAAGATTATTTCGGAAAAAGCATCATCAAAACGCAACTTTTCTTTTTCGGTGGAATCCAGTTGTCCATACAGATAGGCGGTAGCTCGCTTCATGGCGTCGAAAGCACGAGTGATTTCTTGGTTTTTTTCAGGGCCATAGTTTTTTTGCAGGCCGTAGCGCAGGATTTCTCGCATGCAAACAAAGTAACCCATGGCGTTTTTCGCGGATTTGGGGGCGGTCATGATAGATTGTTCCCGTATCCGGCGGTGATACAGCTTCGAATCTATAAATGTGGCTCGCTTGGCCTCCATGAGGATGCGGAAACAGAATAATTCGTCCTCATGGATGATGCCGGGGTAGAAGTCCAAGCTGTTTTCAACAAGAAATTCTCGACGAAGCATCACAAGGCAAGCGCTTGTGATGTAAGCATTGTCGTTTTTGAGCAGGCGCATGAATGTGACACCGTCAAAGATTCGGTCGTAACCACGACGAGTCAAACGAGGGGGCCGCACCTCACCGGTTTCATCGTAGAAACTGACGAGGTCAAAAAAGAGCAGATCCAGCGAGTTTTCTTTGCCCAAGGCATATAGCTTTTCTGCTGCGGTGGAATCCAAATAATCGTCAGAGTCCAAAAACAGCAGAAACTCACCGGTGGATGCCGATATGCCGGCATTTCTTGCGGCGGAAAGACCAGCATTCTTTTGAAAAATGATGCGAACGCGGGGGTCTTTTTGCCGATATTCTTCTAAAATGGCGGCGGAACCGTCGGTAGAGCCGTCGTTTACGCAAATGATTTCGATGTTTTTCAGGGTTTGACTTATTACACTGTCGAGGCATTCTTGGAGGTATGCTTCTACGTTATACACGGGGATGATGATGGACACATAAGGGACTTCTTGTGGGGGGAAAATTGGGCTGCGGCACGGACGAAGAGTGGGGAAACGAGAATCCTCTAGAAGATCCAACAGCTCGCGAGAAAACGTTTTATCGAGACGAGATTCTTCGATGCCGCGGCGGATACCCCATTCATCGAGATAGCGGGCGTGTAGTGCCTCGGCTAACATCTGACAGGCATCGGTTCCACGTAATTTTTTTAGATTATAGACCGACTGGGACAATGCGTTGTCGGCAAAGCTGATCCACACTTTTTCCCAAAGGGCCTCATCGAGCAGGCGAGTATGGACGGCATCCAGCGCTTCGCAGAAAGCCAAGGGGGAGCGATGGTTATTGGCCTGCAGATTATCGGACATTCCGACGCGATAGTGGACGAAGACATTCTGCACAGCAGAAATGGTCCCAGCCAACGCCAATGCGCACATGGAGAAATATACATCATTGGCACGGGGAACAGCTTGAAACTGCAGCGCGTGCGCCTGCACAAAACGGGCGGAAAACAGCTTGTTCCAAGGGGCGAGACCCGTAATTTGGAAGATTTTTTCGGGTAATTGATCCCGGTTGAGGGGCTGTTGACAGATGAACTTCTGTGGCAAAAACCAAGGCATTGCCGAAAATGTGCCGTTTCGTTGATCGTAGGTATCTGCACTACAAAGGCAGATGTCCGCTTCGGTTTCTTCGGCGTGATTGAAGAGCGCCTCTAACATCTTGGGTTCGAAAAAATCATCGGCATCAAGAAACATATAGTATTTGCCCGTTGCAACCTTCATGCCATTGTTTCGCGCTACACCGGCATACTGGTTTTTCTGTTGCAGAATCTTAAAACGGGGATCCTTGGATGCATATTCCTGCAAAATGGAAAGGCTTCTATCAGTAGAGCCGTCGTCAACACAGATGATTTCGATGTCGGTAAGGGTTTGATTTATAACACTATCCAAACACTGTTTGAGATACTGTTCCGTGTTGTAGACGGGAATGATGACTGATATTTTAGGGTTGCTCATTCGTTATTCTCCTTTTTGATGCGCCTTTGATTTGTGGGACCAAGGTGGGCGGAGTTTTAGGGGGAGGCAAGTGAATAAGAGAACCGTATTTCAAGTCTGGCTCAGGATCGCTCCACCGGCAAAGACCATCGGCGCTTGTAAAGGTCATTTCGCCAAATTTTATGGTGCCGTCATTAAGCACATAAAAGTCTACTCGAACGTGCGGGAAACCTTCGGCCAAGACCTCGGCAAGGCGTATCAGTTGATCGAAATTTTTTGGTCTTGGCATATCGGTTTCCAATTGAGGGAAGTTATAAGTAAATGGAAGCTTATTCCAATTAAGATCATAAAAGGCCATTTTGAGGCCCTGGTTCCGCTGGCACAAGAACATAACGCTTTCGGCTTTTCCTCCGAAACAGAAGACTTTGTAGTCGTACAGGTCATTATTGTCGTTTTCTAGGTACTCTTCGGCAACGATTCGGGGAGGGATATTCAAATATTGTAGTTCGAAGCCCCAAAATGCATAGTTGCGTTGAAACCATTGATCAAAACTCTTTCGCGCGGATGCTACGTCAAAAGTTGCCTTATCCTTAACAACGATGTTCCAACCGCATCCGTGAGTTGCCTTCAGGACAAAGCGACTAGGCAGGAGATCGAAGTTAATTTCGTCAAAGGAGTTCCACACACCCAAAAGAGGGGTCAAATAATCTTCACCGATTTTTTCGGAAACCCACTGCCGAACATCATACTTGTCAGACAAACGTGTTTTCAGCGGGGTGCTGTCGTATAGCTTCATCCACTGGATTTTTTCGTTGAAGGTTTTGGGATTTTGCAGATCCAGTTGTTTCCCGGTGTGTTCACGGTACCACAGGACAAGCTCACGCTCGTAATCTTCCGGCTTTAGGCGGCTGTTATGGAAGTAACGCGATGCCCATTTTTCGGATTCGAATCGAGACAAAATTGTGCGCTCGTTTTGGTTGATTCGCTGAAGCAGAGAGGTGTTTTTCTGCTCAAAGGAAGAAAGCGCGGTACGGAGCTGGGTGTCGATACGGTCGAACTGCTGATCTTGCGCAGAAAGCGAACTTTGGATAAGCGCGGCCTGCTCTTGACGGAACGTCTCCAGTTCCGTAGCGTGGCGTTGCTCTACTGTGCGGAGTTCGGACTGCAAAGTATTCATCGCAGCGGCATGGTTGTGCTCAGCTGCATGAAGCTCGGCACGCAAGGCCTCGGTTTCGTGCAGGAAAGACTGGGCGATGGCTTCGAAGTGCTGCTCCTGCATAGTGGAGAGCTGCCGGAGCAGCTCGCTTTGCTCCCGGCGGAACGATTCCAACTCGGCGGCATGGCGCTGCTCGGAGGAATGAATCTCGGCACGCAGGGACTCCGTTTCACGAATCAGGGTCCGTGTAGGCGGAGGCAAAATGTGCTTCAGAATGTTCTTGATTGATTGCAACATGGCATTACAGTCCTTTCAAAAAAGGTGAAGCCTGGATTTTAAGAGAGCATACGCCGCGTGTGGGCAGACAGCGTAGATGTGCCACAAAACTTTTTTTGCCGTGGGGGAAGCTGCGTATTCGGGGGTTTGCTTTGCGGTGCGCCAATGGCGCTTGAATATGCGGTGCATACGAGAAATATGGATATAAATTTCCTTTTTTGCCAATTTGCTTCCGGGTAAAAAGATGCCGCCCGAACAGGGAATTTCCCGGCAGATATAGAAACTTCCGGCGGGAAGTCCGGCTGCGGCGCGCTCGAAGCATTCGAACAGCATCTCCCGGCTATGCAAATGCAGGCGGTTCTTTTGGCCGCGGGTAATGCTGTCGTTGGTCGTGTTATAGTGGTACAGCGCATCGTCGGTTCGGACGAAGCGACTGCAATACTGTGCGATTTTGGAGATCTCCATAGCATCTACGTGGTAGTACGCCTCGTCAAAGCGACGAGTTTCCCAAATTTTAGCGCAGAACAACTTGTTGATCAAACCATGGGTGATTTCGCCACGAAACATAGCGGAGGTTAATTGCTCACCCGAAAAGATCGCGTTGCGGCCGAGCGTGGGGGTTTCCAACTGTTCAAAAGGACCTCCGTTTATCATTTGGCATTGGGCGACATCTGCATCATATTGGCGCAGGAGGCGCAGCAACACCTCGTACATTTGGGGGGCGATCCAGTCATCGGAATCGACAAAACCTATGTAATCTCCCGTCGCACGGTTCAGGGCCGTATTCCGGGCAGCATAGACACCGCCGTTTTCCTTGTGAATTACGACGATGCGATTGTCGCGCGCGGCATATTCATCGCAGATGGGACCGCTGTTGTCTGCAGAGCCGTCGTCTACAAGGATAATTTCAAGATTTTTGTGAGTTTGTCCGATGACACTATCTAAGCAGTGACGGAGATAGGGGGCCGTATTGTACACAGGGATGATGACGGAAATTTTTGGTTCTGTCATAAAGCTATCTCCCTATAAATTTTTTCGACCAAATGGGCGGCAGAACTGGCATCGAAGCCAGCGTTGCGCACGATGTCGGGACCGTCGTGGCGAGGCGATGCGGATAGGAGCGGGGCGATGACCTGGGCCCAGCGCTGTGCACCTGACTTCAGGGGAAGCCGTGTACAGCTGGCGGTCAAACAGGTCTCGGAAGGTACACCGTCTGAACAGAGAAGAGGAAGGCCGCTTGCCTGTGCTTCGATAGCGGCGATGCCAAAGCCTTCAAAAAGGCTTGGAAGAACGAAAAGGTCCATAGCGGAGAGCAAAGAACCGACTTGATCGGTTGAGCCGAAAAAAACTGTGCGATCAGCGATACCGAGTGCAGCGGCTTTTTTTGCAAGGTTGGCTTTTTCGGGCCCGTCACCCACAATCAGCAGTCGGCTGTGAGGGCGCAGCGAGCAAAATGCAGCAAAGACATCCAACAGAAAACTTTGGTTTTTTTCGTCGCTGAGGCGCCCCACGGTACCGATGACGGTTTCGTCTGTCCAGCCCAGTTTCTGCCGGACGGTGGTGCGGGCATCGGGAGAAAAACGAAAACGATCGACATCAATTCCGTTGGGAATCTTTTGTGCGGTCGCAGCCCGGTGATCAAAAAGGAAACACGCGGCGGGAGTGGAGCAACACCAAAGATTTGTGGCGGAATTCAACCAAAGAAACCGACCCAAGTGATGGAGAAAAAGTTTTGCAGGACGGGTGAAGCTTTTACGCAGGCCGGAACCATGGCTGTGAACAATTCGGACCGGTACGCCCATCTGTCTGGCGATTTCGACGTAATGGAGGGAGAGGCCGTGAAACAAGTTGAAATGGATTACATCGTAGCTTCTGTCAGCGAGAAAACGACGAAAAAGATGTGCGTTTTTCGGGCTGCGGAGCGAATCGGATAGTTCGATGACGGGAATGCCGATCTCGGCTAAGGGCGCAGTGAAAACGCTATCACCTTGACGCACTGCAACGATCTCGATATGCAGGTCGGTAAGGTTCATGTGGGTAAGGGTATTGAATAGGAACCCCTCAATGCCGCCGGAACCCCATGTTTCGCAAAAGCAGCAAACTCTGCGCATGATATCCCCCCTGCAAAGATACACATTTGGATGGTGCGCGGCCATACTTTTACATTATATCATGGAATGCGCGGAAAAACAACCATAACTGGCATACCCAAAGAGAGTGTTTTTCGCACGGCACGAATAAAAAATATGCTTGATTTTTCTTGTGTTATCAAATGCTTGATGCTGAACACTTGCTTGCCCCTTCTTTTAATTTGCAAGCCGATGATTTTGTACTTCACCTCTCTTGCCATGAGTGGCATGACTACTTTTTGATAGAATCTGCGCAGGACCTTGAACCGTTCGTTGATGTGATACGGAATGTTTGCCAAGAACAAGGCAGGGAGCTTATTATGGAATAAGGAGCAATCGTCCGCATGATGAAAAAATGTATTTTCTCGGTCCTGCTTATAATGGCGGCGGTATTTTTGGTTGTGGTGCCGTTTGGCACCTTTTTGGTATATGGTATCTGGTCAACAAATCAGCCTCCTGATTGGGGAAAGCCTTTCCCGGAAGGAACACAGATTATCCGGCAGACAGATACCCATCAGGTTTTTTTCGCTGGAAAGGAATTCGCGTGGAGGTAGCTCGAATCCCGGAACAGCATATTCAAGAATTCGGTGATAGACTGCGGGGAGAGGGGTTTATTCCTGCGCTGCCCGGAGAGAGATTTGAACGATTGCTAAGTACCGTTGAAACTGCTGAGGTCAACTTTCACTCTTGGACCATACTGAGTAAGTTCGGTGATGGAGCCATTGCATTTGTTGAAGATCCTTGTTCGGACTGGGAAGAAGCAGTAAACGGATGGCGTAGTTTGCATTTTACTTTGCATACACAAACAACCCCCGGAGAGCAATTTGGCTCTCCGGGGGTTATTCATATGGCTATCGCCCCGGGGCGTTCATGGCCTGCTCCAGCTTTTGCAGGGCCTTCTTTTCGATCCGGGACACATAGCTGCGGGAGATGCCGCAGCGATGGGCGATTTCCCGCTGTGTGTATGGTTCGCGGCCGTCCAAACCATAACGCAGGGTGATGATACAGGCCTCGCGGCTGGTTAGGCATTCCTTCACGCAGCGGCGGACCTTGGCACAGGCATCCTTGGTGTCCAAATCCTCCATCATGGTGTCGTCCACGCTGATGACGTCCATCAGGGACAGGGAACCGCCGTCGCCGCCGGTGTCCAGCGTGTCGGACAGGGATACCTCGCCCTGCAGCTTGCGCTGGGAACGAAAGTGCATCAAGATTTCGTTTTCAATACAGCGGCTGACGTAGGTGGCAAGGCGCACGTTTTTGTCCGTCTTAAAGGTGGAGACGCCCTTGATCAGGCCGATGGTTCCGATGGAAATCAAGTCCTCCTGGTCGCCGGACAGGGCGTAGTACTTTTTGACGATGTGAGCAACCAGCCGCAGGTTGCGCTCCACCAGCACGTTGCGGGCCTCCAAATCGCCTTGCGCCAACCGTTCCAGATACATTTTTTCCTCCTCGGGCTTGAGCGGCTTGGGAAAGGAACCGCCGCCGGACAGCCGCAGGGTAAAAAACAGACTGTTGCTGAGCAGGTACACCAGTGCAGAGAGCATGCAATTCACCTCACTGGTACTTTATTGCGGCCCGGCAAGTCCCTATGCAAGGCGGTTGACTTTTTTGGGGAAGTTGTGTATGATGCTAAAAGGTTATGCGCCTGTGATGGAATTGGTAGACATGCGAGATTTAGGTTCTCGTGCTTTCAGCGTGTGGGTTCGAGTCCCTTCAGGCGCACCAAAAACCGGCACCCCTACGGGGTGCCGGTTTTTTCGTGCGGCGGGACGAGAACCCGGGTTCGATTTATTGCCCCTTTGCGGCTGTGCCGCTTAGGGACAGTTAATGCACGCGGAGCGAAGCGGAGTCGCTGTCCCTTCAGGCGCACCAAAACAGCCGCCGCCCGCTGCAACGGGTAGCGGCTGTTTTACGTCAATAGGTATGGTCGCAGATCTCTTTGATTTTTGCCTGCAGGGTCTTCAAATCGTCGAACGTTTCCGGCTTGCGGCGGGGGTCCCGCAGCAGGGCGGCAGGGTGGAACAGGGCCATCATTTGGACACCGTTCTTCTCAAACCACTGTCCGTGCTCCTGTGTGATCTTGAAGTCTTCCTTGATGATGCGCATGGCGGAAATGCGGCCCAGACACACGATGATCTTGGGGCGAAGCAGGGCTACTTGATTGCGCAGCCAGTCGATGCAGGCATCCTGCTCGGTGTTCAGGGGGTCGCGGTTTTTGGGCGGGCGGCATTTGACGATGTTGGCGATGTAAACGTTCTTTTTTCGACTGAGGTCGATGATCTCAAGCATATCATCCAGCAGCTTACCGCCGCGGCCGACGAACGGCTCGCCCTGCAGATCCTCGTTTTCGCCGGGGCCCTCACCGATAAACAGTACTTCCGCATCCCGGGGACCTACTCCGAACACTACGTTGGTGCGCTCCTCGCACAGGGAACATTTGCGGCAGGACAAACACTGCTGCTGCAGCTCGTCCCAATTCAGTACGGCCATGATTTATCCCTCCAAATTTCTCGTTTATAACAGTATAACATGATTATCCTCGGTCGAAAAGGATAAAAATCTGTTGTGGGCAAAAATAGACTGGACAAAGCCGTGCTGGGCGTACTATTATAGTGGGTGGGAGTGAAAGAAAGGGGTGCGAAAACGGTGAAAAGAACAGTGGATTTTTGGGATATTATGCGCCCTGCGGAGTTGTTCCTGTGCTCGGTTTTATGGTTGGAACTGATCTGGCGCGCCTTCTATGTGGAGCGTTTCTTCGACCGCGGACTGCTGTATATTCTGCTGTTCGGCATCCCGGTGGCGCTGATTTGCACGCTGCTCAGCAGTCTGTGGGGAAAGAGGGGCAACCGCATTGCTGCCGGCGTGCTGTTGGGTGGTATCAGTCTTTGGTATATGATACAGGCGGTGTACAACACCATCTTCCATACCATGCTGGTGACCAAATCATTCGGCATGGCGGGACAGGCTATCTCCGATTATTGGCGGGAAACGTTAGTAGGGATCGGAAAAAGTCTGCATGTCCTTGTGCTGCTGGCCGTTCCCTTTGCGGTGTTTTGGCTGCTGCGGGAGCATTTGATCCCGGACAGACGCATGGATGGCCGGGGCCTTGCGCTGCTGGCCGGCGGTGCGGTGGTATTCCAATTGGCGGGTGTGGCTTGTGTGGGACTGCCCTCCGGCGAGACTATGACCACCAGGGAGCTGTACCGCCAAAGTTTTTTGCCTGACATTGCTGTGTCGCGCTTTGGCGTGCTGACCACCCTGCGGCTGGATGTGCAGCAGTCTTTGTTTGGGCTGGAACAGCCGGATGACGAGGCGTTGCTGCCCGACCAGTCCGCTGACATTTCTGTCCCGGTAGAACCGCAATATCCGCCCAACGTGCTGAACATTGACTTTGATGCGCTCATCGCCGGGGAAACGGATAAAACGCTGCTGAATATGCACCAGTTCTTTTCCGCACGGCAGCCCACCATGAAGAACGAATACACCGGTATGTTCAAGGGGAAAAATCTGATTTTCCTGACCGGTGAGGCGTTTTGGATCGGCGCGGTGGACCCGGTCTACACGCCGACTCTGTACAAATTGGCCAACGAGGGCTTCGTGTTCAAGAACTTCTACAACCCTTTGTGGTGGTACTCCACCATCGACGGTGAGTACGCCCACTGTACGGGCCTGATCCCCTCCAACCAAGTCAATTCTTCCTTCAAGTACAGCGGAAAGAATAAGGTGTCCATGTACTTCAATATGGGCAATATGTTCGGTACGGCGGGGTATCCGGTCAACGCCTACCACAATCACACCCACAGCTACTACGGCCGCGACCTGTCTCACCCCAATCTGGGGTATAACTACTACGGTGTGGGCAGCGGCCTTGATGTGAAGACCACGTGGCCCGAGTCCGACCTTGAGATGATGGAAAAGACTATCCCACAGGCGCTGGCAGGGGAAAAACCGTTCCACAATTACTACATGACCGTCAGCGGACACATGAATTATAATTTCCAGGGCAACGCCATGTCCAAAAAGCATAAGGACCTGGTTGCGGAGTCCGGGCTCAGTGACCCGGCGGCAGCCTACATCGCCTGCCACATTGAGCTGGACCGGGCCCTTGCCTACGTGCTGGAGCAGCTGGAGCTGGCCGGGGAACTGGAAAACACGGTCATCTGTATGTCCGGTGACCACTATCCCTACGGTCTGGACGGGACCGGTGCCATTGACGAGCTGACGGCTCCGGGCACCGAGGCGGACCTGATCGAGAAGTACCGCTCTACCTTGATCCTGTGGTGCGGCGGGATGGAGCCGGTGGTGGTGGAGAAACCCTGCTCCAGCATCGACGTGGTGCCCACCCTGCTCAACCTTTTTGGCATGGACTACGACTCCCGCCTGATCATTGGCCGGGATATCCTGTCCGACTCGCCGGGCCTGGTGGCAACCAACAAAAAGTGCTTTGTCACCGACCTGGGGCGGTACTACTCCAACACGGATACCTTTATCCCCAACGAGGGGGTCACCGTGCCGGAGGACTACGTGCAGACCACCTATAAGGAGGTCCAGCGTATGTTTACCTACTCCGAACGCATCCTGTTCAACGATTACTACCGCAAACTGGGTCTGACTTCCGGTACACCGCCCCCTGTGGTGGAGGCGGGAGTGACAGAGCCTCTGCAGACGGAAGAATAAGGAAAAGAAGTGCGATTTTCACAACGAAAATCGCACTTCTTTTTGTTATTGGACGGTTTGACGCACGATCAGCTGCGGTTCCAGCAGCAGCTGAACGGGTTTTCGGCTGGGGTCCAGGTGCTGGGCGTGGAACAGTTCGGCGGCCAAAGAACCCATTTCCCGGGTGCATTGGTCGATGGTGGTCAGCTGCGGCGTGGCCAGGGCACCCAGAGGGATGTTGTCGATGCCGATGACAGAGATGTCTTCCGGTACGCGAAGGGGAGTGGTGCGCAGATGCTGCAGAACACCCAAGGCGATCATATCGTTTTCGCAGAAGATGGCCTGCGGCGGGGTGGACAGGCTGGACAGCAGCTGACTGCACAGCTGCGCGCCGATGGCGCAGGCGGCCTCGTCGGTTACGGCCTCTTCCGTTCCGATCAGGACGAGGTTGGGGTCAAGGGGGAGAGAAGCGGCCTCCATAGCGGCACAAAAGCCCTGATACACCTCCAAACGTGTGTGGCGGGTCAGCGGGGGAGAGAGGTAGGCGATCCGCTCCAACCCACGGCTGAGCAGGTATTGTGCCGCCATGGTGCCGCCGGCACGGCTGTTGAACTGGATCCCGGGGCACTTTTGAGGCAGTGCGGCTTCGATCAGTACGATTTCGGCACGGCGGCTCAAAGCCGACTCGATGTGGCTCAGGTCCTGAGAACAGGGGGCGATGATCATGGGTGCGTTCAGGCGCGTCAGCTGGGAAATCAAAGACTTTTCCCGGGCGATGTCCCAATTTGTGTTGGTCAGCACCATGTCCAGATTAAATGTCCGCAA
Source organism: Oscillospiraceae bacterium (assembly GCA_017397835.1). Taxonomy (GTDB): domain Bacteria; phylum Bacillota; class Clostridia; order Oscillospirales; family Oscillospiraceae; genus Lawsonibacter. Next base: position 15,903 of record JAFQHV010000008.1, on the reverse strand, counting down.
AGAGCGTTCCAACCCACTGACCAGCGCGGTATAAAACGGATTGCATAAATCGGGGACGAGGACGTGGACCCGTTCTGAAGATGTGTGGTCGGTGCGGGGGAGCTTGGACACGTAGCCCATCTGCGCGGCAAGCTCTGCAATACGGGCCTTTGTTCTGGGCGCCACGGGATAACTGCTGCCCCCCAGGACCCGGGAAACGGTGGAGGGGGAAACCCCGGCCGCGGCGGCAATATCATAAATTGTGGGTGTGCTCTGTTTTGGACGCATAGGAACACCTCGTTTTGTTGCATTTAATTTCAGAAACAATTATATCAGTTCCACAAGGGAAAATCAAGAGCCGGAAGAGAAAAAATGGGAAAAGATATGACGGGGACGGGGAAAAGAGTGAAAATATTGTGAAAATTCGGGGAGACAGCTCTTTACAAATGGGTAGGGATTGATTATAATAGTCCTGGAAAAGGAAATTAAGTTGTGCAACAAAAAGGGGGTTCCTATGCGCACACTGCTTTTTAACTGTAATTTAATCCTGCCCGATGCCATCCGGGCCGGCTGTGTGCTGGTGGAGGACGGGCACATTGCACAGGTCTGCTTCGACCGGTCGAAGGTGTCTGCGGACCGGAGCATCGATCTGGGCGGACGCTACCTTGCTCCCGGCTTTGTGGAACTGCACAGCCACGGCGCCGGCGGCGCGGACTTTATGGATGGCACGGTGGAGGCCTTTGCCACCGCCTGTGACACTCTGCTGCGCCACGGAACCACCACGCTGCTTCCCACCACGCTGGCGGCTTCGGCGGAAGAGATTTACCGCAGTATCGATGCTTTCCGTGCGGCCAGAGCAGCTCTGGAAGGGGAGAGTCTGAACCTCCACGGCCTGCACATGGAGGGGCCGTATCTCAACGTGGAACAGTGCGGTGCCATCGACCCCAAGTACATCCGTGACCCTGACCCGGAGGAGTACGAGGCGTTTTTGGAGTACGGCCGCGGGGCCATCAAGCGCTGGACCCTGGCGGTGGAACGACCCGGTGCCGACCGCTTTGCCGATGCCCTGATGCGGGAGGGGGTGCTGCCTTCCCTGGGTCACTCCAACGCGGAGTATTCCCAGGTAGTGCCCGCCTTTGCCCATGGCGTGACCCACGTGACCCACCTGTATTCGTCCATGTCCACCATTACCCGCCGTAACGGGTTCCGCCACAGCGGCGTGCTGGAGAGTGCCTTCTGCATCCCGGACATGACGGTGGAGATCATTGCCGATGGCTGCCACCTGCCGCCGGAGCTGCTGAATATGGTCTGGCGGTTCAAGGGGGCGGCGCGGGTCGCCCTGACCTGCGACAGTATGCGCTGTGCCGGGCAGGACGTGACAGAATCCATCCTGGGCAGTCTGGAAAACGGACAGCGGGTCATCATCGAGGACGGCGTGGCCAAGCTGCCCGACCGCACGGCCTTTGCCGGCAGCATCGCCACCGATGACCGGTTGGTGCGGGTGATGACGGAGCAGGCCGGCGTGCCCCTGCATGAGGCGGTGCGTATGATGACACTTACCCCGGCGGAAATTATAGGACTTGGTGACCGAAAGGGCTCCATCGAAGTGGGTAAAGAAGCTGATTTGGTGTGCTTCGACGATGAAGTTAATGTTACCGGCGTGATGGTAGGCGGCCGCGGACTTGTCGGCCTGCTGAAATAAAAACGTATAATCATAACAGGAGGTATATCCATGAAAATCAATGTATCCAAAAACGAAGAGCTGCTGGGCGTTGCCGCAGCCGAAGCCATTGCCGAGGGCTTGAAGGCAGCCATCGCCGCCAAGGGCGAGGCCACTTTCCTGGCCTCCACCGGCTCCTCCCAGTTCACCACCTTCGTGGCCCTGCTGGCCCGCAACGACGTGGACTGGACCCGTGTCACCATGTACCATTTGGATGAGTACGTGGCCCTGCCCGAGAGCCACATCGCCTCATTCCGCAAGTACCTGAAGGAACGCTTTGTCAGCAAGATCCCCCTCAAGCGCGCCGTGTTCGTGGGCTGTGAGGACGACAAGCTGGAAGAGCATCTGGCGGAACTGGAGCGTGAGTTCGACGGCCTGACCATCGACGTGGGTGCCATCGGCATCGGTGAGAATGCCCACATCGCCTTCAACGATCCCCCTGCTCAGTTTGACAAGGCCGGTGCCTACCACGTGGTCAATCTGAACGACACCTGCAAGCAGCAGCAGGTCAACGAGGGCTGGTTCGCCACCCTGGATGACGTGCCCAAGCAGGCCATCTCCATGACCCCCGGTCAGATCATGAAGTGCAAAAAGATCGTCTCCGCCGTCCCCGGCCCCCGCAAGGCGCAGGCCATCTTCAACACCCTGACCCGCGGCAAGACCGACCCCATGGTTCCCGCCACCCTGCTGCTGGAGCATCCCAACGCGGAGCTGTATCTGGACGAGGGTTCCGCCTCCATGTGCAGCGCCGAAATTTTGGCCAAGCACGGCTGATCGGAAAGGGGAGAGCAACGTGAAAAAGAAGTATTTGCCCAAGGGCGTATGGGGTGCCTCCTTTACCCCCTTTGACAAGAACGGCAAAATCATTGTCGAGGGCGTCAAGGAGATCATGGACTACAACATCGAAAACGGCATGGATGCCTTTTTCGTGGGCGGCAGCACCGGCGAGGGCACCCTCATGTCCGTGGATCAGCGCATGGAGCTGGCCGAGCTGATGATCGGCCACAACAAGGGGCGCGTGCCCATGATCGTCCACGTGGGCAGTACGGACACCGCCACCGCGGTCAAGCTCACCGCCCACGCCAAGAGCATCGGCGCCGACGGCGTGTGTTCCGTCATTCCCTACTACAACCCCATGAATCTGGACTACGTTCGGGAGTACTACAAGGCCATTTCGCGTGAGGCGGATATGCCCGTGCTGGTCTACTACATGCCCACTACCTCCAGCTTCCAGCTGACGGTGGACTTCGTGGCCGATCTGGTCAAGGACCCCAACATCGTGGGCGTGAAGTACACCGGCATGAACATGGAGGAGTTCCGCAAGATCAAGGACTACAACAACGGCGAGATCCAGGCTTACATCGGCTTCGACGCCATGCTGCTCAACGCCCTGACCATGGGCGGCGACGGCGGTGTGGGTGCCTGGTACAACGTGATGACCAAGGCCTGCTGCAAGATCTACGACAGCTTTGCGGCCGGTGACTTTGCCCAGGCCCAGGCCCTGCAGTGGCGCGTGTGCCACTACATCGCCCTGATCAAGAAGTTCGCCAAGCCTGCCATCCAGCCGGTCGGCAAGGCGGTGCTGAACTCTATGGGCTTCAACGCCGGTACGGTGCTGGGTCCCTTCTTGCCCATGAGCGATCTGGACCGGCAGACCATGGTGGATCTGCTGAAGAAGGAAGGCTTCTACGAGTTCGTTCGGGACTGCAACGTGTAATGAACGCAAAAAAATGCCCCGCTGCTGTGCTGCGGGGCATTTTTGCGTGATACTTGACAAATGGGGAAGGATACAATATAATAAGCGGGTAAAAAGCTTGGAAGGGAAGCAGTACACGTCAGCTTGGTCTGCAGAGAGGTGCCGGTGGGTGAAAGGCACCGTCCAACCCCGTGGAAGTCGTCCCGGAGCTGCGGTTCTGAATGGAGTAGGAACCGACGGGTCCTCCCGTTACCGAGGCAACGAGTGTCCCTTGCAAAAGGGAAATTCAGGTGGTACCGCGGACATAATACGTTCGCCCTGAGCAAAATTGCTTGGGGCGATTTTTTGTTGCCCCGAAAGGAGAGTTTACTATGAAAGAACTGCCCAAGGTTTACGAACCCCAGGAGGTAGAGTCCCGCATCTATGAGGCGTGGGAGAAAAACGGCTGCTTCCGGGCTGAGCGCGACCCGCAGAAAAAGCCTTTTACCATCGTCATGCCGCCCCCCAACGTGACCGGTCAGCTGCACATGGGTCACGCTATGGACTGTACCCTGCAGGACATCCTGATCCGCTTCAAGCGTATGCAGGGCTTTGCCGCCCTGTGGGTGCCCGGCACCGACCACGCCGGCATCGCCACCCAAATCAAGGTGGAGGAGGCTTTGCGCAATGAAGAGGGCCTGACCCGCTACGATCTGGGCCGTGAGAAGTTCCTGGACCGCGTATGGGACTGGAAGAACAAGTACGGCGACCGCATCGTGGCCCAGCAGAAGAAGATGGGTGCCTCCTGCGACTGGGAGCGTTCCCGCTTCACCATGGACGAGGGCTGCTCCAAGGCTGTGCGTGAGGTGTTCGTGTCCCTGTACGAAAAGGGCCTGATCTACAAGGGCAGCCGCATCATCAACTGGTGCCCCAACTGCGTCACCGCCCTGTCCGACGCCGAGGTGGAGTATCAGGACAAGCCCGGCCATATGTGGCATATGCGCTACCCCCTGACCGACGGCAGCGGCTATCTGGTGGTGGCCACCACCCGTCCCGAGACTATGATGGGCGACACCGGCGTGGCCGTCCACCCCGAGGACGAGCGCTACAAGCACCTGGTGGGCAAGACCGTCACTCTGCCCCTGATGGACCGAGAGATCCCCATCGTGGCCGACGAGTACGTGGAGATGGACTTCGGTACCGGCTGCGTGAAGATGACTCCCGCCCACGACCCCAACGACTTTGAGGTTGGTCTGCGCCACAATCTGGATACCATCCGTGTGCTGGACGACAACGGCAGGGTCAACGCCAACGGCGGCAAGTATGAGGGCATGGACCGCTACGAGGCCCGCAAGGCCGTGGTTGCCGATCTGGAGGCACTGGGCCTGATGGAGAAGATCGACGACTACTCCCACAACGTCGGCACCTGCTACCGCTGCCACAAGGACGTGGAGCCCATCATCTCCGCCCAGTGGTTCGTGAAGATGGAGCCTTTGGCCAAGGAAGCGCTGCGTGTGGTCAACGAGGGGGAGACCAAGTTCGTCCCCGACCGCTTTGCCAAGACCTACACCAACTGGATGGAAAACGTCCGTGACTGGTGCATCTCCCGCCAACTGTGGTGGGGCCATCAGATCCCCGTGTGGTACTGCGCCGACTGCGGCAAGATGACCGTCAGCCGTGAGGATGCCACCGAATGCGCCCACTGCGGCAGCAAGCATATCGAGCGCGACCCCGATGTGCTGGATACCTGGTTCTCCTCCGCACTGTGGCCCTTCTCCACTTTGGGCTGGCCCAATGCCGACAGCGAGGATCTGAAGTACTTCTATCCCACCGACGTGCTGGTCACCGGCTACGACATCATCTTCTTCTGGGTGGCCCGCATGATCTTCTCCGCCTGCGAGCATACCAAGCTGCCTCCCTTCCACACCGTGTTCATCCACGGCTTGGTCCGCGACGACAAGGGCCGCAAGATGTCCAAGTCTTTGGGCAACGGCATCGACCCCCTGGAGATCGCCGAGAACTACGGCGCTGACGCCCTGCGTTTCAATTTGGTTACCGGCAACAGCCCCGGCAACGATATGCGCTTCTACACCGAGCGGTGTGAGGCCATGCGCAACTTCGCCAACAAGATTTGGAACGCCAGTCGCTTCCTGATGATGAACCTGACCATCGACAAGTGCGCTCTGCCCGATAAGCTGGAGCTGGAGGATAAGTGGATCCTGTCCAAACTCAACAGCCTCATTCCCGACGTGACCGAGAACATGGACCGCTACGAGCTGGGCGTGGCCGCCCAGAAGGTGTACGACTTCATCTGGGACAGCTACTGCGACTGGTATATCGAGCTGACCAAGTCCCGCCTGCAGGGGGAGGATGCCGACAGCAAGACCCGCGCCCAGCAGGTGCTGTGCTACGTGCTGACCGAGATTTTGAAGCTGCTGCACCCCTTCATGCCCTTTATTACCGAGGAGATCTGGCAGGCGCTGCCTCACGAGGGCGACTTCCTCATGCTGCAGAAGTGGCCCGAGTACCGCGAGGATCTGGCCTTTGCCGCCGAGGAGAAGGCGCTGGAGCAGGTCATGGACGCCATCCGCGCCATTCGCACCCGCCGCGCCGAGATGAACGTGCCTCCGTCCAGGAAGGCACAGCTCACCGTTGCCACGGCACAGCAGGACGTGTTTGCTGCCGGCGTTGCCTTCCTCAAGCGCCTTGGCTACGCCAGCGAGGTGACCATCGTCCCCGCCGAGCAGGCCCCCGATGCCGCCGGTCAGGTGGTTATTGTGACTCCCGTTGCCCAACTGTTCATCCCCATGGGTGAGCTGGTGGATCTGGCCAAGGAGAAGGCCCGCATCGAGAAGGAACTGAAGAAGAATTCCGATGAGCTGACCAAGCTCAACGCCAAGCTGTCCAACCCCGGTTTTGTCAGCAAGGCGCCCGCCAACGTGGTAAATGCGGAGAAAGAGCGTGCCGCTACGTTGGCCGAGCTGGTTGCCAAGCTGGAAGAGCAACTGAAGACCATGTAAGCACAACATTCCCTTTATGCACCAATGTGCGTAAAGGGAATGTCCATTACAGATAAATGAGGTGAGTTTGTGCATCTGCATCAATCCGGCGAAGACTATCTGGAGGCGATTTTGATCCTGCAGCAGGAGAAAGGGACGGTCCGTTCCATCGACGTGGCCCAAAAGCTGGGGTTCTCCAAACCGTCGGTGAGCCGTGCCATGTCCATTCTGCGTACCGACGGCTACATTGAGATGGCGCGCTCCGGTGCCATCACCCTGACCGAACGGGGGGAACAGGTGGCCCGCACCATGTACGAGCGGCACAATCTGCTGACCAACTGGCTGACCGGTCTTGGCGTGTCCCCCTGGGTGGCGGCCAACGATGCCTGCCGCATGGAGCACGCCCTGAGTGAAGAGACGTTCAACTGTCTGAAAAAACATATGGGAATCGAGTAAATCAAGGAGGAATATTGTTATGGACGTAACACAGGCAATTACCGGCGTGGGCTCCGCGTTTGCGGGCGTGTCCCTGGCGCTGTCTCTGCCCGCGATTTTGAAAGTGGTGTTCACGGTGCTGGTGTGCATCGTCGCCGTGAAGGTCATTGGCGGCGTGGTGGCCAAGGTGCTGGGCAAGAGCCGGCTGGACGGCACGCTGCAGGGATTTTTGAAGACCGGCCTGCGGGTGGTGCTGTACTTTGTGGCGGCGCTGGTCATTTTGAGCAGCTTGGGAGTGGATGTGACCAGCCTGATCGCTCTGCTGAGTGTGGCCGGTCTGGCGGTGTCCCTGGCCCTGCAGAATACCCTTGCCAATCTGGCCGGAGGCATTCAGATTTTGGTCAGCAAGCCCTTTGCTGCCGGTGACTATGTGGAGGCCGGCGCCAACAGCGGCACGGTCAAAACCGTCGGGCTTGCCTACACCACGCTGGTCACCCCGGACAATAAAGTGGTACACATTCCCAACAGCGACGTGGCCTCCGGCCGTATTACCAACTACAACGGAAACCCGACCCGCCGGGTGGAGATCAAGGTGACCGCATCCTACGACTCGGACATCGATACCGTTAAGCAGACGGTCAGCGCCCTGATCGCCGCCGACAGCCGCATCCACAGTGACCCCGCCCCCTTTGTGCGGGTGTCCAACTACGGTGCCAGCAGCATTGAGTACACCATTCGCGTGTGGTGCGATGCAGTGGATTACTGGGACATCTACTTTGATATGATGGACAAGCTGAAGCCCGCCTTTGATGCCCGCGGTGTGGAAATGACCTACGACCACATCAACGTGCACATGGTGCAGAAATAATGCGGCAACCCTCCGGAAGCGGCTGCTTCCGGGGGGTTCGTTTATTGGTCCGGCATAGACAGGCCGTGGAGGAAACCGTCCAGCTTGGAGGACAGCACCTCGCCGCCCACCACGGTATTTTTATGTATCAACAAGTTGACCCGCACGTCCGTCTCGCCGGTGGGGTAGTTTACGATTTGGTAGGTGTAGCGTTTGATCCGCTTGCCCGCACAGGCGGTCAGGTCAAAACCCTGCTGCGACTGCAGAGCCAAATACTCGCGGTAGCTGTCGTCAAACTCGTTTGGAACAAGCAATTCTTCCACCGCCGGGGGTTCGGCGGACACCTGCCAGCCATAGTCGGACAGGAACCGCACCCGGTCCGCGTCCGTTTTGATGCCCTTGGGATTGACGGGGGCGGACTCTACGCTCAGTGCGGGCTGTCCGTGGTGGGAACCGAGCAGCAGGGCACAGCACAGCAGACCCACCACAGCCGCTCCCCACAGGGCCAGCTTGCGCCGGGACAGTTTTGCGGTAACGATCAGCAACGTGCATTTCTCCTTCCTTTTGGGGACTGTACTGCTAATTGTTATGTTCAAAGCGGGACAAATATGATACAATAGCGGAAAAAAGGAATGGGGTGCGGCAATGGAGCGACTGGACAAGCTGCTGGCCTCCACGGGACAGTGGAGCCGCAGTCAGGTAAAGGAACTGGTGCGGCAGGGCAGAGTGCGGGTCGATGGGATCGCCGCGGGGAAACCGGAGCAGAAGTGTGACCCGGCGCAGACCGTCGCGGTAGACGGTGTGCCGGTGGGGCTGCAAAAGTTCGTGTACGTTATGATGAACAAGCCGGCGGGATGGCTGTCCGCCACCGAGGACAAGCGGCAGCAGACCGTGCTGGACCTGCTGGACAAACCGCTGCAGCGCCGGGGCCTGTTCCCGGTTGGGCGGCTGGACAAGGACACCACGGGCCTTCTGCTTCTGACCGATGACGGGGAGCTGGCCCACCGGCTGCTGGCACCCAGGAGCCACGTGGACAAGGTGTACCTTGCCCGGGTGGACGGTCGGGTGAACGAGGAGGATGCGGCGGCGTTTCGGGCCGGTCTGGTGCTGGATGACGGACTGGAATGCCTGCCTGCGGACCTGCAGCCGCTGGAGGACGGCAGCCGTTGCCTGGTCACGCTGCGGGAGGGTAAATTCCACCAGGTCAAACGAATGCTGGCGTTCCGGGGCAAGCCGGTGCTGGAACTGAAACGGTTGTCTATGGGACCGCTGGGACTGGACGAAACGCTGGCACCCGGTCAGTGGAGGGAACTGTCGGAGCGGGAAGTGGAGTTCCTGCGAACAGCGGTCAGCGAGCGCAATTGACTTTTTTCGGCATTTTTCACAAAAAAACGAAAAAAACACTTGCCAAGGAGGGTATTGACCCTTTATAATACGTGTTGTATTGAAAATGTTGGAGGGGATCAATATGGCCAACCGAGTATTTCAAAGCCTCATTCTTCAGATGAAAGAAAACGTAGATCGCACGGTCGGCGTTCTTGACGCGGACGGTGTTGTCGTGGCCTGCAGCGAGCTTTCCCTGATGGGCGAGCAGTGGTCCGGTGCGGTGGAAGCCGTGATCGGTGCCGGTGAAAGCGGCCTTGGCTACTTCCAGGGAAAGAGTTTCCGTTCTTTGGCCGGTGTGGGCGGTCAGCTTGAGTACGCGGTGTTCGTTCAGGGCGAAGATGCCATGGCGGCATCTCTGTGTGCTATGGCCGCCGTTGCCATCAACAGTGCCAAGACCTATTACGAGGAAAAGCATGACCGCGCCGCGTTTATCAAGAACATTATCTCCGACAACATCATGCTGGGTGATATTTATGCCCGGGCCAAGGAACTGCATTTGGCGGCCGAGGCCCCTCGCGCTGCGTTCCTGATCCGTCAGGTGAGCACGGCGGATCCCGGCATCATTGATTTTCTGTACACCCTGTTTCCCGACCGCGCCACCGATTTCATCCTGTCCCTGAACGAGACCGATGTGGTGCTTATCAAGCAGCTCAATGAAAACGCCGACAGCAAGGAACTGCACAAGATCGCAAAGCAGGTGTCCGATGCCGTCAGTCAGGAACTGAACGTCAAGGTAGTCATCGGTATCGGCACCATCGTGGGCCACATCCGCGATCTGGGCCGTGCCTTTAAGGAGGCCGGCGTCGCCATTGACGTTGGCAAGGTGTTTGAAACCGAAAAGGGCATCATTAATTACGAGAACCTGGGTATCGGACGTTTGATCTATCAGCTGCCCACCACCCTGTGTCAGATGTTCCTGCAGGAGGTGTTCAAGAAGAACCCCATTGACGCACTGGATGCCGAGACCCTGCTGACCATCAACAAGTTCTTTGAGAACAACCTGAACGTGTCCGAGACGGCCCGCCGCCTGTTCGTCCACCGCAACACCCTGGTCTACCGCCTGGAGAAGATCAAAAAGCTGACCGGTCTTGACCTGCGCGAGTTCGACGACGCCATCACCTTCAAGGTGGCTCTGATGGTCAAAAAGTACCTCATTTCCCGAGGTATCGAGTCCTGAACATAAACCCAATTGCCGTCCGCATTCGCGGACGGCAATTTTTTTTGTAAAAAAGGGTTGCAAAAAGCGGAGGAAAAGATTACAATAAAATTACAAAAATTACAAAATAGTTACAACGAGATGCGAAGAACCACGGCGCTTTTTCGGGAAAAGAGAAGACTGTTTGCGAAAAATGCCATTTACATAATTCGGGAAATATGATAAAATGAACTGTAGATATTTCTGCCGTTTCTGTGTATTTTGGCGGATAAAGACAGTGGGTGAGGCTGCACATGATTCGTTTAATTGATATTTATAAAGAATATGACAACGGGACCAAGGCGCTCAAGGGTGTGAACCTGCGCATCGACGACGGAGAGTTCGTTTTTTTGGTAGGACCCTCCGGCTCGGGCAAGTCCACCATCATCAAGCTGATCACCGGTGAGGTGTATCCCACCGCGGGCCGCATGATGGTCAACGGATTTTCACCGGACAATATGCGCGCAAGCCAGATCCCGCTTATGCGCCGCACCCTGGGCGTTATTTTTCAGGATTTCCGCCTCATCGAGAAGAAAACCGTGTGGGAGAATTTGTCCTTCGTCATGCGGGCGGTGGGCTGCTCCGGACGGGAGACCCGCCGACGCATTCCCTACGTGCTGAAACTGGTGGGACTGGAGGGGAAGGAGAACCACTTCCCCAACGAGCTGTCCGGCGGCGAACAGCAGCGTGTGGCCATTGCCCGGGCGCTGGTCAACAACCCCAGTATGATCATTGCCGACGAGCCTACCGGTAATCTAGACCCGCAGCGCTCTTACGAGATCATGGATCTGCTCAAGCGCATCAACGAACTGGGGACTACCGTGCTGATGGTCACCCACGAGCGGGATCTGGTGGACCGCTTTGGCAAGCGTGTGGTAGCCATCGAGGACGGAAAAATTATCAGTGATGAAACGGGCGGGTACTACAATGGCTAAACGAATTAATACAGGATATTATTTCAGTGAAGGGTTCCACAACGTGTTCAGCCACGGCCTGATGTCCTTTGCTGCCGTATGCATGATCGTGGCCTGTCTGCTGATCATGGGTACCTTTACGCTGGTCGCCGTGAATATGGAGCATATGTTGGGTGAACTGGAGCGGGAGAATGAGTTTATCGCCTACATCGACGAGAGCTATACCCGTCAGCAGGCGCAGGGGCTGGAGTCCAAGCTGGCCGAACTGGAAAACGTTGCCGAAGTGACGTTTGTAACCAAAGAAGAGGCGCAGCAGTCCTACCTGCAGGGCCGGGAAGAGGTGGAGCTGCTGAAGGAGCTGCCCGCCACCGTGTTCCGAGACCGCTACCGCATCCATGTGGAGGATATCCGGGATATTTCGGCCACCGTTGACCGGGTCAAAGCCGTGCCCGGTGTGGCCAAGATTACCGTGGCGCTGGAGATCGCCCAGGGCTTTGTGCTGGTGCGCAATATCGCTATGGGCGTGGCGCTGGTGCTGATCGCCATGCTGATGGTCATTTCGCTGTTCATCATTTCCAACACCATCAAGCTGGCGACCTTCTATCGCCGGGAGGAGATCGCCATCATGAAGATGTGCGGTGCCACCAACAGCTTTGTCCGCTGGCCTTTCGTGTATGAGGGTATGCTGCTGGGTATTGCCGGTGCGGTGGTCGCGTTCTTCCTGCAGTGGGGCGTGTACCAGCTGGTGTGCGGCTTTATTGACAGGAGTGCGGGTATGGGTCTGGTGGTCATCATCCCGTTCGCCGCCATGGCAACTCGGATTTTTACCACGTTTTTGGTGTCCGGCTTTGTCATTGGTGTGGGCGGTTCCACCATGGCCATCCGTAAGTTCCTGCAGGTGTAAGGAGGCGCGCATCCATGAGGAAGAAAGAACAAAGACGGAAAGTGTTTACCGCGGTTTTGGCGGGTGTGATGGTGCTGCTTTTGCTGCTGCCCGTGGTGCTGGGCGCGCTGGAAGCACTTGTGTGAGGGCGCCGTGATGAAAAAGTGGTTCGTTCGGGCTCTTGCGGTGCTGATGGCGGTGCTGTGCCTGTTGCCGGGACCGGCACTGACCCCGGTGGTGCAGGCGGTCACTCAGGCGGAGATCGACAGCCTGAAGCAGGATGCCAGCAGTCTGGACAAAAAGAAAGCGGAGCTGCAAAAGCAGCTCAAGGCCATTGCCGCTGACAAGAGCAAGGCCATGCAGCAGAAAAACCTGCTGGAGGATCAGATCGACGTGCTCCAGTCGGAAATCAACGTGACCAATAACCAAATCGCCAAATATGACGAGTTGATCGTTTCCCTGCAGGGGCAGTTGGAAACGAATCAGGAGGAAGAGGCGCGGCTGTACAAATTGCTGTGCCAGTGTGTGCGCTATATGGAGGAGGAGGGGAACACCGGTTACTGGGGCATCCTCTTCCGTGCGACCAGTTTCTCCGACCTGCTGGATCGCTATATCATGGTCAACGAGATCGTGGAGTACAATCAGGGCGTGCTGGACAGCCTTGCTGCCACCCGGGAACAGATCCGGCAGGATAAGTCCGCCGTGGAAGTTGCCCGGGCTGAACAGCAGACGGCCAAGGACAAGCTGGTAGCCTCACGCAAGGAGATCGAAACCAGCGAGGCCGAGGTGGACAAGCTCCTCAAGCAGATCAACAAGCAGGAGGATAAGATCGAGCACTCGGTCAAGGAGCTGGAGGCGCAGGCCAAGGCCATGGACGCCGAGATCGCCCGGAAGGAAAAAGAACTGGCGGCCAAGCTGGCGGCCGGCGGAAACAAGATCACCAGTGAAAGTGGCTATCTGTGGCCGCTGACCAACTACAAAAACCTGTCATCGCTGTTCGCCGGGCGCAAGGACCCCTTCACCGGCAAACCCGCGACCCATAGCGGCATCGACGTGCCCGCGCCCAAGGGGACCCCGGTGCTGGCGGCCAAGAGCGGTGTTGTCATTACCTCGGCCTACAACTCCGGCGGTTACGGCAACTACGTGGTCGTCAGCCACGGAAACGGAAATACCACCCTGTACGCCCACCTGTCTTCCCGCTCGGTGAAAGAGGGAGACACGGTAAAGCAGGGGCAGGTAGTGGGGAAAGTCGGTTCCACCGGGCGCTCTACCGGCAACCACCTGCACTACGAGATTCGTGTGAACAACACCCGTATCGACCCGGTGACCAAGTACACCGGCCTGACCTATAAGAATAAGGCGCTGTAAGGCAAAAGCACCTGCCTGGGAAGTAAGGTGAAAACAGCCGCGGACCAACCGGTCCGCGGCTGTTTCTGTCTGTGGAGACCGGGAGGAATGATGAACCGTGCCGCTCCATATCCTGTATAGCGAGAGGTGGTGGGGGAATGCTGGGTATGCTGTGTCCACAGGAGCGGGGGCGGGTGCGGCTGGAGCGGTCCCATGTGGCCGGCCTGAAGGTGCTGTGCGCCTGCGTGAGCCGACGGGAGCAGCTGGGCCGGGCGGAAAAATTGCTGCGCCGGGCGGGAGTAAAGTGGATGCTTCCTGTCAGGGCGGAGGAGCTGTGCCTGTCCGGCCTGCCGGCGGTGGATGTGCTGCCCCTGTACCGTGCCATGGCAGAGCGATTTGTTTTGGCAGTGCTGCGCCGCAGGAGCATACCGCCGGAGCAGGCCACCGTGGTGCTGCGGGGAGAGTACCCCGACGGGGACCTGGTGGCGGCGGCCCGGGCGCTGTGTCCGCGGGTGCGGCAGGTGGTGATCGACACGGACCGGGGCAGTGATCTGCTGCAGAGGCAGCTGTTGCGACAGTTTGGCGCGGCGGTGGTCCCCATAACGGAGCGGAGTGAGATGATAAGCGTACGATTCAACGGGGAAAGCAGGGGGGAAGGGTTGGTTTTATGTGACAGGGTGGAGCTGGATGGGCTTTCGGTGGATGTGCCACAGCTTGACATCCCCGAAACCCTGTTGCGGTCAGGCGTTCTGTGTGCGCTGTGGCAGGCGGGAATGATCGAGTTATCGCAGTTTCAGATCAGTGGAGCGGTGTGAGGAAATAAATGCACTTGACATACGCCTTGCGTGGTAATATAATCTAACAGAATGTGTCCGTATATCTATTTCTTTATTATATTGTGTGACTGATCGGCGGGGAAAACCGCCGTCAGCCGGAAAGGTGTGCAAAACAATGGCCAAGCAATATAAGCTCAGTGCCGACCGTCTCCAGCAGATGCAGGAGGAACTGACCTACCTGAAAACCGTTCGCGAGAAAGAGGTTGCCGAGCTGATCAAAGAGGCTCGCTCGTTCGGTGACCTGTCTGAGAACAGCGAGTACGATGAGGCCAAGAACGAGCAGGGCAAGCTCTATTCCCGCATCGCTCAGCTGGAGGAGATCCTCTCCAACTGTATCGTCATCGACGAGCAGGCGGAGGGTGACTACGTCCGCCTTGGCTGCACCGTGGTGGTGCTGGACAAGGAATTCGACGAGGAAACCACCTACAAGATCGTCGGGTCTCAGGAGGCGGATCCCATGAACGGCATGATTTCCGAGGATTCTCCTTTCGGCAAGGCGCTGTTGGGCAAAGTTGCCGGGGACGACGTGGTGGTGGATGCGCCCGGCGGTGCCGTGGAGTATAAGATCGTCAGTGTGAGCAAGTAACCCGCTTTTTAGAGATAGGAGATTTTACTATGGTTGAACAGATGAACAACAACCAGCAGCCCCAGCAGGAGGAGAACCTGAACCAGCTGCTTCAAATTCGCCGCGATAAGCTCCGCGAGCTGCAGGAGAGCGGCAACGACCCGTTCCAGATCACCAAGTACGAGGTCAACAACGACTCCGCCAACATCAAGGCCAATTTTGACGCGCTGGAGGGCACCGTGGTGTCCATTGCCGGCCGTTTGATGAGCAAGCGCGGTATGGGCAAGGTGTCGTTCTGCGACCTGCAGGACAAGACCGGCCGTATCCAGCTCTATGCCCGCAAGGACGAGATGGACGAGGAGGAGTACGACCGCTTCAAGAAGTACGACATCGGTGACATCGTAGGTGTCGTGGGCGAGGTGTTCCGCACCCAGCGCGGTGAGATGTCTGTCCGCGCGCAGCGTGTTACCCTGCTGTCCAAGTCCCTGCTGCCCCTGCCCGAGAAGTTCCACGGCCTGACCAGCACCGAACTGCGCTATCGTCAGCGTTACGTGGACCTCATTGTCAACCCGGAGGTCAAGCGGAACTTCGTGATCCGTTCCCAGTTTATCAAGTTCATGCGCAACTATCTAGACAACATGGGTTACATCGAGGTGGAGACCCCCGTGCTGAACACCATCGCCGGCGGTGCCTCTGCCCGTCCCTTTATTACCCACCACAATACTCTGGATATCGATATGTACATGCGCATCGCTACCGAGCTGCCCCTGAAGCGACTGATCGTGGGAGGCATGGACCGGGTGTATGAGATCGGCCGCATCTTCCGCAACGAGGGTATGGACCCCAAGCACAACCCCGAGTTCACCACCGTGGAGCTGTATCAGGCTTATGCCGACTTCCATGATATGATGGATATTGCCGAGGGCATTCTCTCCGGTGCAGCCAAGGAAATCCTGGGCACCTACGAAGTGGAGTGGATGGGTGAGAAGATCGACCTGACCCCCGGCTGGCGCCGCCTGACCATGGTAGATGCCGTCAAGGAATATGTGGGTGTCGACTTCGGTGCTGTCACCGATGATGCCGAGGCTGTGGCTCTGGCCAACTCCGTAGGCGTGGAACTGG
>JAFQHV010000007.1 GCA_017397835.1 Oscillospiraceae bacterium | reverse complement strand
TGTCCTGTGTTATACTCTTGCTCATGAAGGATATGGCCCCCTCTCGTTATGTTGGTGTGTGGTAACTCAACTATAACTCATGAGGCCTTATCCTTCATCCTCTTTTATTCAACTGTCCAAGATGTATTGTATACCTACACCATAATGGTTGTCAAGATTGCAGTTTACAATTGAATTTGGTGGGGGATTATGGTAATATAATATATTGAGATGTTATAGGGAAAGGGGACGTTTTTATGTCCGCTGTACAGGAATATTTGCAAGGGCTGCGGGGCAAGCGCGTGGCCGTTATCGGCATTGGCGTCAGCAACACGCCGCTGATTCGAATGCTGCTGAATGCCGGGGTGTCCGTCACCGCCTGCGACAAGCGCAGCCGGGAACAGTTTGACGGCCCGGCCGAGGAGCTGGAGCGCCTTGGCGCTGTACTGAAGCTGGGGGAGGACTATCTGGAGGGGCTGGACCACGACGTGATTTTCCGCACCCCCGGTCTGCGTCCGGATGTGCCTCAGCTGCAAAAGGCACGGGAGCAGGGCAGTGAGATCACCTCTGAGATGGAGGTGTTCTTCGAGGTTTGCCCCTGCCGCATGATCGCCGTCACCGGCAGCGACGGCAAGACCACCACCACCACGCTGATCTCCGAGATGCTCAAGACCGCCGGTTACACCGTCCACGTGGGCGGCAACATCGGCAAGCCCCTTCTGCCCGAGGTGGAGGACATCAAGGCAGACGATATTGCGGTGCTGGAGCTGTCCTCGTTCCAGCTGCTGACCATGCAGCACAGTCCCAACGTTGCCGTGGTGACCAACCTCGCCCCCAACCACCTGGATATGCACAAGGGGATGGAGGAGTATATCGCCGCCAAGGAAAACATCTATCTCCACCAGTCCTCCTCCGACCGGCTGGTGCTGAACGCAGACAATGAGATCACGGCGGGCTTTGTACCAAAGGCCAAGGGTGAAGTGGCTTTATTCAGCCGTGCCAAGGTGCCTGAACGCGGTGTTTGGCTGCGGGAGGACAACGTCATCTGCGCCCGCAATGCGGAGGGGGAGCGTGAGGTCATGCCTGCCGAGGACATCCTGCTTCCCGGCATTCACAACGTGGAGAACTATATGACCGCCATCGCCGCTGTGGACGGCCTTGTCAGTGACGAGGCGGTGCGGCAGGTCGCCACTACCTTCGGCGGTGTGGAGCATCGCATCGAGTTGGTGCGCGTATTGGACGGCGTACGCTACTACAACGACTCCATCGGTACCAGCCCCAGCCGTACAAAGTCCGGTCTGCATTCCTTCAACCAAAAGGTGATTTTGATCGCCGGCGGCTACGACAAGAAAATCCCATTCGACGAATTGGGCTGTGAGATCGTCGGCCACGTCAAGCACCTGATCCTGACCGGGGCAACGGCGGAAAAGATCCGTGCAGCGGTGGAGCAGGCTCCGGAGTACAAGGCCGGCAAGCCCCCCATCACCATGGTGGATGACTTCAAAGATGCGGTTTGCTTTGCGCGTGAAGTTGCCCAGGAGGGCGACGTGGTCATTCTGTCCCCGGCTTGCGCCGCCTTTGACCGGTTCCGCAACTTCATGGAGCGCGGCAAGTTCTTCAAAGCGATCGTAAACGAATTTTGAAAGGGTGTCCTGATTTGGATATGCAAAAGACACTGGAACGGCTGTGCGCTGTTAACGGTCCGTCCGGTTTTGAAAAATCGGTTGCGGAGCTGGCACGGCAGCTGCTTGCACCGCTGGTGGATGAGACTTATACCACTCGGCTGGGCAGCGTAGTGGGAGTGCGCCGCTGTGGCATTGAGAATGCGCCCGGGCTGGTGTTGGATGCCCATTTGGACGAGATCGGTCTGCTGGTCACGGGGCAGGAGGAGGGCTTTCTGCGTTTTCGCACCATTGGCGGGGTGGACCCGCGTATGCTGTGTGATCGGGAGGTGACCCTGCTGACCGACCCGCCTGCCTACGGCATCGTTACCTGTATGCCGCCCCACCTGCAGAGCCGGGAGGATATGGAAAAATCCACCCCCGTCCGCGAGTTATTTATCGACATCGGCTACAAAGGCGAGGCGGTCCACGTTCCCGTGGGGACTCTCGGTACGTTCCGCGGCGGCTGTATCCCCTTGGGGGATGAACAGTTCTGCGGCAAAGCGCTGGACGACCGGGCCTGTATGGTGACCATCCTGCGCGCGCTGGAACTGCTGGCGGACAAGAGATTGAACGTTAATCTCTACGTGCTGTTCAGCACCCGGGAGGAGGTCAGTGCCGCCGGTGCCGCCGCCGCTGTGTGGCAATTTGCACCGCAGATGTGTGTGGCGGTGGACGTGACCCACGGCGATACCCCGGATGGCCCAAAGGACAAAACGTTCAAGCTGGGCGGTGGTCCCGCCATCGGAATCGGCCCAAACATGACCCGGTGGATGAGCCGCCGTCTGTGTGAACTGGCTGACCGCGAACATATCGATTATCAGCGCGAAGTGATGGAGAGTCACTCCGGCACCAACGCATGGCCCATGCAAATAAGTCGGGAGGGGGTGGCCACCGCTGTGGTTTCACTGCCGCTGAAGTATATGCACACTCCCATTGAGGTGGTCAGCAAGGCGGATATGGAAGCTGTGGCCCGTCTGCTGGCGGCGTTTGTGTCCGATCCCGGCGAGGAGGTGTCGGTATGCTGAACGAGCTGAAAACACTCTGTACGCTGCCCGGCGCTTCCGGTTGGGAGGATGCGGTGCGTGACTATATTGCCAAAGAAGCCAAACCCTACGCCCACAGTATGCGGGTGGACGCCATGGGCAACCTGATCGTGGAGAAGAAGGGGACAAAATCTGCCCCGGGCAAGCTGATGCTGTGTGCCCACATGGATGAGGTTGGTCTCATTATCCGTGCCGTTACCGAGGAGGGGTACCTGAAGTTCGCTTTCCTTGGCGGTGTGGACCGCCGCGTGGTTATTGGCAAGCGGATACTGGTTGGAAAGAAAGCCATTCCCGGCGTCATTGGCATCAAAGCCTATCATCTGGTAGGCAGGGAAGAGGAAACGTCCGTTCCAAAAGAGGACAGCCTCTATATTGATATCGGAGCCAAAGACAAGGAAAGTGCCGAAAAATTGGTGGAACTGGGCGACTTTGCGGTATTTGACAGCGATTGCGTGGAATTTGGCGACGGGATGTTCAAGGCCCGCGCCATTGACGACCGTCTTGGCTGCGCGGTGATGTTGGCCCTGCTGCGGCAGGAACTGCCCATGGACGTGACCTTCGCGTTTACGGTGCAGGAGGAAATCGGCACCCGTGGTGCGTTCGGCGCGGCCTTCTCGGTCACCCCGGAGATCGCGCTGGTGCTGGAAACCACCACGGCGGCGGATCTGCCCTCCGGCGCAGAGCATCAGCGGGTGTGCGTTCCCGGTGACGGGCCGGTGGTATCCTATATGGACGGCGGAACCATCTATGACCGCGGCCTGTTCGAGCTGCTGCGCGATTTGGCAGAAGAGAATGACATTCCCTGGCAGATGAAGCACTATATCGCCGGCGGCACCGACGCACGGGCGGTTCAGCGCACCAAGACCGGTGTTCGGGTGGCGGGGCTGGCCGCCGCCGTGCGCTACCTGCACGCACCTGCCGGTGTGGGCAGCATCCGTGATTTTGAAAATACCCTGCGGCTGAGCCGACTGTTTATTGACGCCGTGGCCAAGGGTATTGAGGAGGTCAAGTAAATGGAACTGTTTGAATTGCTGACTACCGTCAACGCCGCCCACGGTCCCGCCGGGGACGAGGGCGCGGTGGCCGATGTTATCGAAACGCTGGCCGAGCCTTACGCAGACGAGATCACCCGGGACACCATGGGAAATCTGATCGTCCGGAAAAAGGGCAGCGGCCCCCGCCTGATGTTCTCCGCCCACATGGATTCCGTCGGCCTGATCGCCACCCATATCACTAAAGAGGGCTTTGTTCGCTGTGGACGGCTGGGAGGCGTAAATCCCAAGGAAATCGCATTTACCTCCGTGTGTTTCAAAAACGGTGTGCGGGGCGTATTTGCCAAGGAGGAAAAGGCCGAGTTCGGCAAGCTGAAGCTGGACGAGTGCTATATCGACATTGGAGCTAAAAGCGAGAACGAGGCCAAGAAGCTGGTACAGGTAGGTGACACAGCGGTCTACGATGCGCCCGCTTATTGCAGCGGCGATAAAGCGGTTGCGCCTTACATGGACAACCGTATTTCCTGCGCCGTTCTGCTCAAAGCTTTAAGTGAATTGGACTCCTGTGCCAATGACTGTTACTTCGTGTTCTCCGTGCAGGAGGAAGTTGGTCTGCGTGGCGCGAAAACCGCTGCCTACGGCATTGACCCCGCCTATGGTATCGCTGTGGATGTGACCGATGTGGATGACGTACCGGGCAGTGAGTGCAGTGGTACCGCCAAACTGGGGAAGGGTGCGGCGATCAAGGTTATGGACTCCAGTGTCATCTGCCACCCGGAGATGGTGGCTCTGCTGGAACAGGCTGCCGCGGCCAATGCCATCCCCAGCCAGCGGGACGTTCTGCGCGCCGGCGGCACCGATGCGGGCGTGATGCTTGTTAACCGCGCAGGTGTCATCACCGGCGGGATCAGCGTGCCCTGCCGCTATATCCACACCCCTTGTGAAATGGTGAACTTGGGCGATGCCGCTGCTTGCGTTGACTTGGTCAAGGCTGTGGCAAAGACCGAACTGAAATCTGTATAGTATAGTAAAAGATAGGACTGAACAGTGATATGACGTTACAGATAAACGACAAAGTTCGCGCCTTGGGCGCACAGGCCGAAGCCAACCTGCGTGAGCAATTTGACCGCATCGATGCCATTGCACGAGCCAACACGGAAAAGGTGCTGGCTGCGTTCCAAACGCACCGTGTGGCCGAGAACTTCTTTGCGGGGACCACCGGCTACGGCTACGACGATCTTGGCCGGGACAAGCTGGATGAGATCTACGCGGACATCTTCGGAACTGAGGCTGCGTTGGTGCGCATCCAGTTCGTCAACGGCACCCATGCCATCACCTGCGCTCTGTTCGGTGCACTAAAGGCGGGGGACGTGTTGGTTTCCGCCGTGGGTGCCCCCTATGATACCCTGCTGGGAGCCATCGGCGTGGTCAACAAGGGTCACGGCAGCCTGATGGACTATGGTGTGGAGTACCGACAGGTAGACCTGATCAACGACGCGCCCGATCTTGAGGGCATGGAGCGCGCAGCAGCCGACCCCCGTGTTAAGGCGGTGCTCATTCAGCGCTCCCGTGGCTATGCGACCCGTGCATCCCTGTCCGTGGCGGAGATCGGGGAGATGTGCCGCCGCATCAAGGCGGTCAATCCCAATGTCAGCATCCTGGTGGACAACTGCTACGGCGAGTTCGTGGAGGAACTGGAACCCACTCAGGTGGGTGCCGATCTCGTGGTCGGCTCTCTGATCAAGAACCCCGGCGGCGGCATTGCTCCCACCGGCGGCTACGTTGCAGGCCGACGTGATTTGGTGGAGGGCGCCGCCATGCGGCTGTCTGCTCCCGGCATCGGCGGCGAGTGCGGCTGCACTCTGGGACAGAACCGTCTGCTCTATCAGGGTTTGTTCCTTGCACCCCACACGGTAGCGCAGGCGGTGAAGACTGCGGTGTTTGCTGCCGGTGTGATGGAGCTGCTGGGTTATGAAACGATGCCTAAATCCACCCAAGAGCGCCACGACATCATCCAGATGATCCACATGAAGCAGCCGGAGGCGCTCAAGCGCTTCTGTAAGGGCATCCAGTTCGGTGCGCCCGTGGATTCCTACGTAACGCCGGAGCCCTGGGATATGCCCGGCTACGACAGTCAGGTCATCATGGCCGCCGGTGCGTTTGTGCAGGGCGCATCCATTGAGCTGTCTGCCGATGCACCCATGCGGGAACCGTACACCGTGTACCTGCAGGGCGGCCTGACCTATGAATCCGGCCGGGCCGGTGTGATGCTGGCGGTTCAGGAGCTGCTGGGGCAGGACTAACCGAACCTTGTTCGCGCATATCCTCCCAATGGGGGGATGGTATGTTACACAGATTTTTTCTTTCCCTGCGCCGCTGGCGTTTTGGCGCAGGAAGCCGACCCGTGATTCGTATCGACCCTTGGGTCATCACGATCGCGCTTGGCGTTGCCATTACCTGCAGCGGGATCGGCTTGCTGGAGTTTCGTCTGCGCCCGGTGGTGGAGGAATTGGCGGCGGTTCAGGTGCAAAACCGGGTCACCGCCGACATCAACGCCGCCCTGAGTGAGATCGACACCGAATACGATGCACTCGTTACCACGCAGCAGGACCAGCAGGGCGCCGTGCTGGCCGTCACTACGAATATGGCGGCGGTCAACCGTCTGCGCAATCAGGTGGCAGACCGGGTGCTTTCTGCGGTGGAAAAAATTGACGTGCATGAGCTGGGCGTTCCCTTTGGCAGTTTGCTGGACATGGACCTTGTCTGGGCCAAGGGACCCGCCATCCGCGTACACAGTCTGGTGGCCGGTACAGCGGACGTACAGGCCCACAGTGAGTTTACCTCCGCAGGGATCAATCAAACGCTGCACCGCATCCTGCTGGATGTAAACGTACCCCTGACAGTGATTTTACCGGGTATTTCCGTTGATACATTGGTTTGTGTGCAGGTTTGTGTAGCGGAAACCGTAATTGTGGGCCACGTCCCGCAGACTATGTTGAGCGGGCTGCCGCGTGCAGGCAGCCGGGAGGGATAACCATGGATGCAAAACATGAAATCGAACTGCTGCGACAGGAACTGGACCGGGCCGGTTACGAGTACTACGTGCTGGATAACCCCACCATGTCCGACTACGACTACGACCACAAGCTGCGCCGTTTGGAGGAACTGGAAGCGGCCAACCCCGAGCTGGTCACACCCGATTCGCCCACCCAGCGGGTGGGGGGCAAGGCGGTGGACGGCTTTGCGGAGGTAGAGCATCGCGTACCTCTGGAGAGTTTGCAGGACGTGTTTGATTTCGACGAACTGCGCCAATTTGACCAGCGGGTACGGGCGGTGGCTCCCGATGCCGCCTATGTGGTGGAACCCAAGGTGGACGGCCTTTCCGTGGCGCTGGAGTACGTGGACGGCCTGTTCGTCCGCGGTGCGACCCGCGGCGATGGCAGAGTGGGGGAGGAAGTGACTGAAAACCTGCGTACCATCCGTTCCATCCCGCTGCGCATTGCCGACGCGCCCGCCAACCTCATCGTCCGCGGCGAGGTGTTCATGCCCAAGAACGTGTTCCATCAGCTGAACGAACAGCGGGAGGTCAGGGGGGAGCCCTTGTTTGCCAACCCACGAAACGCCGCCGCCGGTTCTCTGCGACAGCTGGATCCCGCTATCGCCGCCCAGCGCAAACTGGATGCCATCCTGTTCAACGTGCAGTATGCCGAGAATATGGACTTTGTTTCCCATAAGGAAACTCTGAATTACTTGAAACAAAGGGGTTATAAAGTAATTCCGCATTACACCTGTGACACGGTGGAGCAGGTGATTGAATGTATTGAAACCATCGGTGAGGGGCGGGAAAACTTCCCCTTTGACATCGACGGCGCGGTGGTTAAGGTGGACAAGCTGGCCCAGCGCAGGCTGCTGGGCAGTACCGCCAAGTTTCCACGCTGGGCTGCCGCCTACAAGTATCCGCCGGAGGAGAAACCCACCAAGCTGCTGGACATCGTGGTGCAGGTGGGCCGTACCGGCGTGCTGACTCCCAAGGCAGTGCTGGCGCCGGTCCGTCTGGCCGGTACCACCGTGACCAACGCGACCCTGCACAATCAGGACTTTATTAGCGATAAAGACATCCGCATTGGCGACACCGTGCTGGTACGCAAGGCAGGGGAGATCATTCCCGAGGTACTGTCCGTACTGACCGACCTGCGGCCGGCGCAGGCGCAGCCCTACCACCTACCGGAAGCTTGTCCCGTATGCGGCGCGCCGGTCACCCGGGATGAAGAGGGGGCCCACATCCGCTGCACCGGTGCTGAGTGTCCCGCCCAGCTGGTGCGCAACCTGGCCCACTTTGCCAGCCGGGACGCCATGGACATTGAGGGCCTTGGTATCGCGGTGGTGGAATCGTTGGTAGAGGCGGAGCTCATCAAAAGTCCCGCCGACCTCTATTTTCTGGAGCCGCAGTCGGTTGCAGCCTTGGAACGCATGGGCAGGAAGTCGGCGGAAAATCTGCTGGCCGCGGTTGAGAAGTCCAAGGAAAACGACCTGGGCCGTTTGTTGTATGCCTTTGGTATCCGTCAGGTGGGGCAAAAGGCAGCCAAGTCCATTGCCCAGCATTTCGGCACGCTGGAGGCAATTCAAGCCGCCACGGTGGAGGAGTTTACCGCCGTGGATGACATTGGAGCTATCACCGCGGACAACCTGCGCCGCTGGTTTGACAGCGAGCAGAGCCGCCATCTTATCGAGCGTCTGCGTGAGGCCGGGGTCAATATGACCGCCGCCCAAAGCAGCGGTGACCGCCGGTTCGAGGGTATGACCTTCGTGCTGACCGGCGCGTTGGAGCGGTTCACCCGGGACGAGGCCTCCGCCCTCATTGAGGACCGGGGCGGCAAGGCATCGGGTTCCGTGTCCAAGAAGACCACCTACGTGGTGGCGGGAGAGAACGCCGGCTCCAAGCTGAAAAAGGCCAACGAGCTGGGGATTCCCGTGCTGACCGAGGACGAATTCGCGCGGATGCTGGAATAAGGGAGGCCGATACCATGGAGAATTATTTGGGTTCGAAGGCGTGTACCTGTGGCAGGGAACACGATATTGCCATTGATGACGTAGTGGTGGGCAAGGGCGTGCTGGCCCGCCTGCCGGAGTTTGCAGCCAAATACGGCGCGAAAAAGCCCTTTATCCTTGCTGACTGCAACACATTCAAGGCGGCGGGGGAGCAGGTGGCTGCCATTTTGGACCGCCACGGCATTGCCCACGGGCAGTACGTGTTCCCCAGTGAGCATCTGGAGCCGGATGAGCAGGCGGTGGGCTCCGCCGTTATGCATTTCGACACCTCCTGCGACCTGATCATCGGCGTAGGCTCCGGTGTCATCAACGACATTGGTAAGATTTTGAGCAGCGTCACCGGCCGCAAGTATATCATCGTGGGCACTGCACCCTCCATGGACGGCTACGCCTCGGCAACCTCGTCCATGTCCATGGACGGACTAAAGGTGTCGCTGCCCAGCCGCTGTGCCGATGTTATCATCGGTGATATTGATATTCTGAAAAACGCCCCGGAGCATATGCTGAAAGCCGGGCTTGGTGATATGCTGGCCAAGTACGTGTCCATTGCCGAGTGGCGCATTGCGCACTTAATTACCGGAGAATACTACTGTGAGCGGGTGGCCCAGCTCATCCGCGCCGCCCTGAAAAAGTGCGTGGACAATGCCGACGGTCTGCTGAAGCGGGACGAGGCGGCGGTACAGGCGGTGTTTGAGGGCCTTGTGATCGGCGGTGTGGCCATGGCCTATGCGGGGGTGTCCCGCCCCGCCTCCGGCGTGGAGCACTATTTCAGCCACGTTTGGGATATGCGCGGGCTGGAGTTCGGCACTCGGGTGGACCTGCACGGCATTCAATGCGCCATGGCAACGCAAAAAGCCGTGGAGTTGTACGAGGCTGTCAAGCAAATGAAACCCGATAAGGAAAAAGCCTTTGCAGCGGTTGCGGCATTTGATTTGGAGGAATGGAACACAGAGTTGCGAACCTTCCTGGGCAACAGCGGTGAGACCATGATCGCCCAGGAGCAGAAGGAGCGCAAATACGATAAGTCCACCCATCCCGCCCGGTTTGAAATCATTGCGAACAACTGGCAGACCATTCTTGCGATTCTGAATGAGGAACTGCCTGCGGCAGAGAAATTGGGTAACGTCATGGACGCCATCGGCATCAGCCGGGATTTGAACGACCTTGGCGTGGATCGGGAGTGCGCCCGAATGACCTTTAAGGCCACCAAGGACATCCGGGATAAGTACGTTCTGTCTCGTCTTGCGTGGGATCTGGGTGTGCTGGACGAGCTTTGTGAGCGGCTGTAAGAAAAAGGGAGAGAGAACATGAAAAACAAACTGATTTCCATGGTTTTGACGCTGGCGTGCGTAATCTCCATGCTGCCCGTGGTGCCTGCGGCAGCGCTTGGCCCTAAGATTACCGCGTCAACGGTCAAAGCTAAAATGGATTTGTACATTGATAAACTTGACCTGGTCGCCGATAGCTGCACCTACTTTTGGAACAAAGGCGCGAAAGCTGCCGACATGGAGGCGGACTTGGATGCGTTTTGGCAAACAAAAAATGTGTCTTATCTGCTGAACCATTTGAATGTGAATAAAAGCTGCGGAAGCCACGACTATGGCTGTGTATCAAATTACTACTACGGAATCCAATGCGTGGGTTTCGCACGCTATTTTACCTACTATCTCTTTGGTGGGGACTGCGTGCAAAGACCGGACCTGTTCTATACATTTGACAAAAACACCAGAAGTACCTATTCGTGGGACGCGATCGGTGGCCTGAAGCCGGGTGATTACGTCAGCTTTGAAAATGCGATTCATCCGTTTATTTATTACGATTGCGATACTTCGGGGACCATTCGGGGAATCCACGCAAACGGAATGGAGAAAGCGTACCCCTGCGGTATTCTGTTTGGCGTAAACCAATATGCTCCTTACACGATGGAAGATGTCAAGGTGGGTTACGAAGAAGGATACGTTAAAATTCGCCGCTACAACAACATTGAATACTGTTCTCACAAGGTCAACGGAAAAACCGCCTACGTCTACCACAATAAGGATCTGGTCAAGTGCTCAGTGTGTCAGAACGTTTACGTTCTGCCCGCCCTTTCGCTGGAGTCCCAGTACCAGTATTTTGACGTGGTCGTTACCACCAAGGACTCCGCGCCCGGTCACTTCGACGCGCCCTATCAGGAGGCGCCCGTGGGCAACCGCTACAAAACCGGGCAGACGGTGTGTGTGCGGGGCAGCGTAGTCAACGCCAGGGGCAACACCTGGTATCTGCTCACCAGCGGCGAGTGGCTCAGCGGCGAATATCTGACCGCCCACACCCACCGCTGGAACTCCGAGGGGTTCTGCCCCTATTGCTACGCGTATAAAGACGGAAAGGATGTTGGCTACTATTACGCCGTTTGGACAGGACCCACGACCCTGAAAGTAGATCACGCGAAGATACACTTCGCCGCTTACGGCAAGTCCCCGAGGTTTATGACCTACACAGGAGAAATAACCGTGGATGCCAAAGTGGTCAACGGCCACGGTAAAGAGTGGTACCGCATTTACGATGACCGCTGGAACGGCGGCTGGATCTGGCAGGGCTACGTCGAAACGACCCATCAAAAAGTCAAACTTTCCGTTGAAACGGATATATGGTACTGCCCGAGTTGGGATCACGGTACGGTAGGCCATATCCCGGCCAATGCGGAGTTCACCTACTATCCCGACGAAATTTCCCAGTACGATCCCAACTGGCGCGCCGTCCGGTACAAAGACACCGTGGGATTTGTTCCCGGTTATATTTTTGACAACAACTTAACCGGCAGCCGCGTTGTTGAGCCTGACCACACTCCGGAGGATATGGGCGAGAGACTGAATGATACCGAGGTAGTGGGGGGTGGTGGGACCTCCTCCGATGGAAGCTCTTCCGGCGGCGGTTCGTCCTCCTCGACCTTCAGCGTGTCTGTGCAGTTCCCCACAGATCCCGCCTACATAGCAAAACGCGTCAACGGCGAGACTACGGCAACCCTTGTGGCAAACATCCAAAAGCCTGCGGGCAGCAACGTTACCGCCTGTGGTTTGCGCATTTTCAGCAGTGACGGCACCCTGCTGAAGGATCACCGCGAAGCGGTGACCAACGTGGGGGCATCCCTGACCAGCTTCCACGCCTGGTACGACATTCAAAGTGAACTGGGCCTGACCCTGACGCCCGGAACAGACTATATGTACCAATTCTACGCTGTGGTAGACGGCGTGACCCACGAAGGAGGGAGGACCGGCTTCACTACCAACGGCACCACACCGGTTACCCCTCCACCTGCGACGGAAGAACCCAAGCAGGAGGTCGTACTGTACGAGCTGATCCTTGACCCCAACGGCGCACCGGTGGAAAAGCAGGTACGTAAAATTCCGTACACCACCACCATCGGCGTGCTGCCCGTTCCCATTTGGGAGGGCTATACCTTCAACGGCTGGTACACCCGGAAAGAGGGTGGCTCCCGGGTCAACGATTACGCCACCTACAATGCAACGGTCAATTTGACCCTGTATGCCCATTGGACGCCCAAGACCTATAACCTGATCTTCGACGCCAACGGCGGCACCTGCGCGGAAAAGAGCCGTGCCATGGTCTTCGATACCATTATTGGTGATATGCCTGTTCCAACCCGGGTCGGATATGTCTTTGACGGCTGGTACGGAAAGGCGGAGGGGGGCAGCCTTATCCACGGCCAAATGCGGTACAATGCACCCTTTGACGTGACGGTGTACGCACATTGGAACAAAGTGGCCTCTGCGGCCGGGATGCAGGACGTTGCGTCCGGTGCATGGTACTATGACGCGGTTGACTACGTCATTCGCACCGGCCTTATGAGCGGCTACAGTGCCGACAAATTCGGCCCCAATGACACGCTGACCCGCGCCATGGTGGTACAGGTTCTGTACAACAAGGAGGGGCAGCCCGACTTGAACGGCGCCAAACACGCATTCTCTGACGTGCCTGCGTCTCAATGGTTTAATAACGCCGTTACCTGGGGCAGCGAGCGTGGCATTGTTTCCGGCTTTGGCAGCGGCCTGTTTAAGCCGGAGGATGACGTGACCATCGAGCAGGTGGCAGTCATCCTGTGGAACTATGCCGGCAGTCCAAGCGGCAGCGGTCAGCTGAAAAATGTAGGCAAGTACAGCGACTGGGCGGCCAACGCCCTGCGCTGGTGCGTGGAGACAGGTACGCTTGAAAATGTGCCCTTTACCAACGCCACCGAACAGGCCACCCGCGCCCAGACTGCACAGATTTTAACAAACTTTGTGACAGCAAAAACCTAATACAGATAAAAAGAGCAGCCGCAAGTCCGGCTGCTCTTTTCGTTCGTTTCGGCAGCCAATGGCTGCCGTGATCAGAAACGCAAACCCCCGCGGTCCAAAATAGACCGCGGGGGTTTGCTTATGGAAACACAGGAAGAAAGCGAATTAAAGGCTGCGCAGGTAGTTGGTCAGCATCTGCGCGGTTTGGGCGCGGGTGGCCTGCTCGGTCACATTCTTGAAGGGAACGTTGTCCAAAACACCCTTATCTACGGCCCAGCGCAGGGCGTTGGCCGCCCAGTCGCTGTAGCTGCCCACTCCGGACAAATTGCCGTATCCGGCGGGTGTGTTGGAGTAGTTCCACAGGATGACCGCCACCTGCTCGATGGTGACCGCATCCTCCGGTTTGAACACACCGCCGCCGTAGCCGGACACCACGCCGCGGTTGGAACCCCAGGTCACGGCGTTATTGTACCACTGGGAGGCAGGGACATCGGAGAAGCTGTGCTTCAGACCGTTCAGGGCGGGCTGACCCTCCTTGTTGTACAGCACCTGCACCACCATGGCACGGGTCAGGGTGTCGTTGGGACCGAACTTGTCGGCGCTGTAGCCGGACATGATGCTGTTGTCCACGGCGAAGTTCACCGCGTCGTAGTACCAGTCGCCTTGCTTGACGTCGTTGAACGCGATTTCATAGGTGCTGCGCTGGATGGGGGTGGTCAGATCGGTGGCATAGAAGTCGTCTACATACAGACAATCGCCCATGGAATCGGTGGCCTTGAGCTGATTGAACTGGACGCAGGTGACCTCCTGAATGCCGTTTTCCATCTTGTACTCCACGGGGCCGCCCTTCTCGTAGGGGGTCATGATCTGGGTGGTCTTCAGGGCAATGTCACCGACCGCCTTGCCGTTGACGTAGAGCTTGCCCATGTCGGCAGCGATGTCAAAGCTGATGGCAAAGTCGTTCCAGGTGCCGGGAGCAACTTTGGTCACGGCGGTCTTGCCGTTGTCGGAGCAGATGCTGACGGTACCGTCGGGACTGATGGCCACAGCGGCCAAAGTCAGTTTCATGTGGTCGTAGTTGTAGGCGGCCTTCAGCTCCAAAGCGAAGTCGTCCTTATTGCCCACAGGGACCATGACCTTGGCACCCACGGTGCCGTACTTCATGGAGGGCACCTGCCGCAGCGCGTGGGCCGGCGCGCCGGCGGATACGTCCTCCACCTTCATGGAGTATATACCGGACACAGACTGCCGGGAGGACAGCACAATGGAATGGCCGGAGTCACACAGCCAGCCCTGATACTTCAGCTTATCCACCTCAAAGTCGTCATAGCCGCCCTTGTTGTAGCGGATCACGTCGTCGAATTGGTCCACACGGAAGGCCATGGTGCCCACCACACCGCTTTGGTGGGGATTTACGCCGGGGGCAAAGGACACGCCGTGGGGCAGCCAGTAGTTGTCGTAGTAGGCAACCACGGCGGTGTTGCCGTCCTCGCTCACGGCAATACCGGGCTGGGTCATGCGGCTCTCCTCAATGCGCACCGTGTTCAGCGAGGTGCCGAAGGTCAGGTCCACGATCTTGTCAAAGCTCTTGTAATCGTCGGTGGTGATACCTACGTGGGCGGGCAGACGGTGGTAGCTGGTGGCCCCCAGGCCGTTCATACCCGTCCACAGCAGGATGCGGTTGTCGCCGTACTGGCGCAGGCAGGGGGAGCTGTTGACGGAGATGATATTGGAGTAGCTCTGCTCCCAGGTCACGCCCTGATCCTTGGAAACGGCCTGCCACAGGTAATAGTTGCCCTCCTGCTGGGTGCGGACCACTAGATAGAGGTCGCCGTTGGACAGCTCCACCACCGAGGTCTCGGACACGCCGTCCTCCAGACCGTGGGTGCGGGTCCGGTCCACGCTGATGCGGATCTGGTCCTTACTGCAGATCCAGGTCTTGCCGTCGTCCTTGGAATAGAGCACCAGAGGGGAATAGGTGAAGGGGTCGGTAGAGTAATCGTCCGAGGTGCAGGAGAACACATAGTCCACGTTGGGGCCGTCGCCGTCATACCCGCTCAGGGTCACGCCGTCGCCGTACAGGAAGTTACGGGTGCAGTGCTCGGGATAGTTCTGAACCACGCAGTCGTTGCCCCAGGATTCGGCGCCTTCCTTGCACAGGTAGGTAGGCTCGGACCAGGTTTCACCGTTGTCATCGGTGTAGAGGATCATAATGCGGTAATCATTCTTGTCCTTGGCGCTGCCGCGGTAGGCCAGCAGGTACAGCCGTCCGGTTTTCTCGTTGTACATAAAGCCGCCAAAGCCGGAACCGAAGCCAATGCCCTGCATAGCATCGTTATAGGCAATTTCTCCCTTTTGGGCGAAGGTCTGACCGCCGTCGGTGGAGCGGTAGATGGCCACGTCGGCCTTGGTGCCGCCCTGACGGCCCACCACGATGAAGTCGCCGTTGGGGAACATCCAGGGACGGCCGTGGGTGCCCATCTCGGTCAGCACGGTCATGGGCAGAACGGCCACGTTGCCGTAGGAAACCTCGAACACGGCGGTGGCGTCGGAGAAGTTCTTGGCGCTGCTGTTGCCCCAGTGGGCCTTGACGGTGGCGGAACCGTCTGCGGCCATGCGGGGCACCTGAACGTAGAAGGCACCCTGACCGTTGTACCAGTAGGGCAGGATCTCGTCACCCATGGTGAAGCGGAAGTCGCTGGCGTCGGCCTTGTACTGTCCGGCCTTGGCACCGAGGTCACTGATCGTGACCAGGACGGCGTAGTCGTGCTGCTCCTTGCCGGTGGTGTTCTTCACCACGTAGTCGGCACTGTGAGCAAAGCCGCCAGTCACGCCGGGCAGAGCTTCGCTGCCCACGGCGATCATCTTGGGAATGGCGTTGTAGAAGCTGGGCTCGTAGTCGCTCATGGCCCAGTTATCGTGGTAGGTGTGTACCTTTACGTAGCGGGCGGTTTCGTTCAGGTTGTAGATGGTGTATTCCTTGCCGTCCTGATGCAGGTGCCAGCCCAGCACCTTGGTGAAGTTCTTGCCGTCGTCGCTGATGAACACGCCCAGGTGCTGCTTGGCCACACGGGATACCTCGTCGCTGTCATACAGTTTGATGGTGGTAAACTTCTTGCTGCTGCCCTGATCGATGACGATGCTGTTCTGCTCGGTGTCAAAGTACTGATAGCTGTTGTCGCTCCAGTCGGTGACCGTGCCGGTGGTGGGGGCCATGTCGTTGTAGATCATGGCAACCTTGCCGGCGCCGGGCTTGCCCTCGGTCTGGAACTGGAAGGTGCGGGTGGCACCCACACCGTTGTAGCTGACTTCGGCCGTCAGATTCAGCAACATGGGGTCGACAGCGCGGGTGACCTTTCCGGTGGTCAGATTTACGTTGGTGGCCTTCATACCGGTGGCCGCATCAACGATGGTCCACTTCACGTCGCAGGTGACACCCATGTCACCGGCCGTCACCGTGGCGGGCAGGTTCAGCTGGGTCACGTCCTGGGGATCGCCGCTGCCCAGCAGCATCTTCTCCGTGATGGTGTCCGCTGCGGCCTCCACAACGGACTGATCGTCGGCGTAGGGGGTCTGGGTCATGGTCATGCTGTAGATCTCGGCATCCAGCTCGCCAAGCTCGCCGTCGGCATTGGGCACGCGGGAGTAGTTCATGGCGTTGATGATCAGACGGGGCATGGGGATGGAGTCGGTGATGGTAAACTGCTCCCGGTCCAGTCGGGGCAGCGCCAGTACGAACTTGTCGTTGACGTACAGGGTGGGGTTGCGTTCCTCATCCACCTTGATGGTGATCTTGACCCGCTCGCCGAGCTTGATACCGGTGGGCTTGGACTCGTTGAACATATAGTAGGGGGTCTCCACCAGCAGCTCGTCGTTGCCGTCGTTGGTGAAACAGAAGCGGGTCTGCAGGTTGGCCTGACGGATCTCAAAGCACAGGCCGCGCCAGCCCACGATGGTGCCGCCGCTGTGCCGGGGGATGTCCTTAATGTTCATGTCGAAGTTCAGCTCGTAAGCATGCCCGTCAAAGTCCAGCAGGCTGTAGAAGCCAAAATACTCGTTGCGGTCGGCGGGCAGGCCGGGTTCGGTGACCAGCTCGTAGCCGTTTGCGCCGCTGTTCCACTTGGTGTACTTGCCCGTGGTGGTCACTACGTAGTTTTTGGCGTTGAAGTCCTGGCAGCTGTCGCCCCAAACCATCACCTGACCGGTAAACTTCAGCTTGCCGTACAGGGTGGAGGTACCGCCGGCATTGGAAATTTCCAGCTTGTAGTCCTTCTCCACGTTCAGGGCGCTGCCAATGCCCAAATTGGCAAAAGGAATACGCCACTCAAAGGTCTGACCGGAGGTCTTGACCTCGCCCACATCGGCGGTGCCGACGGTCAGGTCGGCGGTCAGGGTCTTGCCGCCCAGGGTCAGCACCACGCTCTTGGCACGGGCTGTGTCAAACACCTGACCGCCCACGAACATAGCCTTGCTGTTCCACAAAAAACCCACGTTGGCGGCAGGGGAGCTGCCGGTACCGGCAGCATTGTAGGGGTTGTACCACTGATTCTCCTTGATCTGACCGTCAAAGGACAGACCCGCGGTATCCAAATAGGCCACGGTGTCGTTCCTGCCGTCACCGGAGGCGGGCGCCTTGGTCACCAGCTGCAGCACTGTGCCGCCGCCCAGAGTCAGGGCGTACTCCTTGGTCACCCCGGCGGCGGTAACCACGAAATCGATGGTCTTACCCACGGGATTTTCCATCTGCATCAGGGACAGGGGAATGGAGATCTCGTACTGGCCCTTGCCATTGCCTTTGATGGTGCTGCCCATGGTAAAGCCCAGCTCAAACTTGGGGTTCTTGCTCAAAGTGGCCTTGGCGTTGGTTCCGTTGACGTTGAAGTTCAGAGTGCTCTCTTGGGAATCCACACCCAAATACAGATACGTCCCGTCGCACAGGGCACCGATTTTGGTGTCGCCAGCAACTGTGCGCATGGTCCAGAACATTTCGTCCAGAGCGCCGTCCATGGTCAAATCCTTGGCACCGGCCAGCTGACCGGCCTGCAGCTTGATGGCGGGGGCCTCCTGCTCAAACAGCAGGTCGTAAACCATCACGTCATTCTTGCGGGCGTCGCTGCCGCGGCGAACGGTACTGGCGCCGATACCCATGGTCTTGTTCTTGTCATCCCGACGGGCGGAAATGGGGAACACACCCACGCTCTTTCCGTTCATAAACACTTCGGAGGCAAAGTCGTCATCCACCTCGATGCGCACGTTCACATTCTTGGCCGGCAGGTCGAAGCCGGTGTCAAATTTGGTGTTGGTCGTGGTGGTGTCGTACAACGTCACAAAGATGTTGCCCGCCTCGTCGGCATAGAAGCCGTGGCGGTTGTACACGTCGGCGCGCACGTCCACGCAGAAGGCGCTCAGCGCCAGATAAGCGGGCTGACCGGCCACCACCAGGTCGTTAAAGTCGGCGGTGAACGTCACGGTGTAGCCGCGGGAGGGGTCAAAATTGCTGCCCATCTTGAAATTAGGCAAGATCATGGCGCTGCCGTTGGCAGTCAGGTCGCCGGTCTTCATGTGCAGCGCGCCCAGGCCCTGATCGTCCTGACGGCTGTAAACCTCCGCCGTGTCGCCGCCCATGCTCTTGGCGTAAGAGCGGTTGGCAATGTCGTCAAAGTTCTCGGCAAAGGCGATGGCGGTGTCCGCCAGCAGGGCGGTGCCGGTATAGCGGTCGGAGCCGATGGTCATGGCAAGGGACACGGTCTGGCTGCGCAGATACTCCAAACCGAAAGCGGCCATAGATACCCGCAGCTCGGCGGTGCCGCGGTCGGCATCGGAGCTAGCCTCACCCATCTTTTCGCCGTTGACCATGACGGAGCCAAGGTCAAAGTCCACCTTGGCCTCCACGCCGTTTATGGTCAGTACGGCGGCAGACTGCTTGGTGTACAGGCCCATGTACAGGTCACTGTCCCCGCACAGCAGGGTCACGGCGGTGCCGCCCACCCGGTCGCGCATGATCCAGGGGGCCTCATCCAGCTTGCCGTCCACCAAGATCTCCTGGCCGTAGTAATAGCCCAGAATGGGGGTCGATTCAACTGCCGCGGCGGGCATGGCAGTAACCGGCACCATGCCGGTCAGCATAATCAGTGCCAGCAGCAGAGATGTCAGCTTCTTCATATTGTTACCTCCAAGTTATCGATTGTGTAACTAGTTTAACACACTATGTGGTTTCCTTGCTATATACAGGAAAAAACTACCTTACTCGTAGTCGTAGAAACCGTGCTTGACCTTTTTGCCCAAACGTCCCTCGCAGACGAGTTTTTCGATCATATCGTAGCCGTTGGACTTTACGCCTTTTTCCTCATAACGGCGCTTGAGCACGTTGTAGCGCACGTCCACACCGCTCATGTCATCCAGTTCAAAGGGACCCATGGGGTGGCCGAGCCCCAGCTTGACGGCGGTATCCAGGTCACGGCTGGTGCAGACACCCTCTGCCACCAGACGATACGCCTCCTCCTTGATGGCATTGAGGATGTTGTTGACGATAAAGCCGTCCTCTTCCTTTTGGACCAGGGCGGGGGTTTTGCCGGTATCGCGGCCGAACTGCATGAGCTTGTCCACGGTTTCCTGGCTGGTGTGTTCGCCCTTCACCACCTCCACCAGCTTCATGACCAGGGCAGGCATAAAGTAGTGCAGGTTAGCCAGTCGCTCAGGGTGCGTTACCACGCCGGCAAAGGTAGAGGACACCATATAGCTGGAGTTGGTGGCGATGATAGTGTCGGGGCGGACCAAATCGCTGACCTTGCTCAGCAGGTCCAGTTTGGCCTGCTTATCCTCGATGATAGCCTCGATGACGATGTCGGCATCTCTGCAGGCGGTTGCCAGATCATCGGTAACGGAGAAACGGGCCTTGACCGCATCCACCTGCTCCTGGGTCATACGGCCTTTCTCCACACGGCCAGCCAAATACGTTTCCTTCCAGCTTTCCAGGCTTTCCAAAGCAGAGGGAAAGCTTTCACATACGGCCACTTCGTAGCCGTGGATGGCGGTGTTCAGGGCGATCTGCCGTCCCATGGCACCGCCGCCGATCACAGTACATTTTTTCATTGCAGATACCTCCACAGAATTTTACTTTTCGATCAGGGCAGCCATACCTTGGCCACCGGCAGTGAAGGTACAAAGCACACCCTTCTGACCGGCATTCAGGCTGGCCACCAGTCGCATCAGCATGGCGATGCCCTCGGCACCGTCGTTCTTGCCCCGGGCCAATGCACCGCCCATGGGGTTAACAGCGGGGGAACCCCCCAGTGTCTTGACGGTGTCCAAAACATCCTGAGCGCTGTTCTCGATGATTTCGACCACGGCGATGTCGGCCATGGCAAGCCCCTTGTTTTTCAGCAGCTTTTCGACCGCTAGAGCACCGGAAATTTGAGGATTCCGGGGGTCACAGCCGGCCACAGCAAAACCGGAGATGACCGCTTTTGCCGTGATGCCGAGCTCCTTGGCCTTTTCCTCGCTCATCAGCATGGTAACCGCCGCGCCGTCTGCGTAAGGGGAGAGGGGGGAGGCGGCATCGGCGTCGGCCATCTGTTCGTCCGTATCCACGGTCACCGTGCCTTTTTTGCGTACCTCGTAGGAGATAGGAAGGATCTGGGCGGCATTGTCCGCCGACTGCGCGTTGGCAATGCTTTGGCGGGCAAAGGCCAGCGCCTCGTCGCTCATAGTGGTACCGTGCGCCAGTTCGTACTGCTCCTTACGGGTCATGGGAGTGGGCTGGGTGCACTGCTCTGCCTCTTCAACGGAGTCGATGAAGGTGCGGTGCTGGGGGTAGAAGTGGTTACGAACGTCGCGCAGCACAAAGGGGGCGGCAGAGTAGCTGTCTGCACCGCCGGCCACGCAGATGTCCTCGTTGCCGGTGGCAATGAGGTAGTAGCAGCTGCGCAGGGCCTGCAGGGCGGAACCGCTGCAGCTCTGCACAGTATAGCCGGGAACCTCTACGGGGAGCTCCGCTTTCAGCCAGGCGTAGTGGCCGATGTTGTTGGGCATGGTGGAGGGATGCGCCTGACCAAAGACCACCTGATCCACCGCAGCAGCCTTCACGCCGGTGCGGGAAAGCAGTTCGGTCAGAAGCTTGGCAGAGTAGTCGGAGGCCATGAAAGGGGACAGGCCCGCGCCGGGTTTTCCCCAGGCGGTACGAAGGCTGTCGGCAATAATTACGTTCTTCATGTTCATCAACCGTCCTTTCTGCACGGCTCAAAGATGGAGGCAAATCCCATGCCGCCGCCGATGCACATGGTAACCATGGCGTAGCGTACGTCGGGCCGGTTCTTCAGTTCGTAGAACAGCTTGGTGGTCAGGATGCCGCCGGTGGCGGCCAAAGGGTGGCCCAGAGAGA
The DNA here is from genome assembly GCA_017397835.1 of Oscillospiraceae bacterium. Lineage (GTDB taxonomy): Bacteria > Bacillota > Clostridia > Oscillospirales > Oscillospiraceae > Lawsonibacter. The sequence continues at coordinate 95,081 of JAFQHV010000007.1, read as the reverse complement.
TGCCGCTGCCGTTGACGTTGGTGCGTTCCCAAATGGTGTCAAATGTTTCTTTTTCAGACCACTTGACCCACTCGCGCATCACAGCCACGGACTGGGCGGCAAAGGCCTCGTTCAGCTCGATGAGACCGATGTCCTCGATCTTCAAACCGGCCTTTGCAAGAGCCTCTCGGGAGGCCTCGATGGGACCCACACCCATGATTTTGGGTTCCACACCGGACACCGCGGAGGCCACGTGGCGCAAGTAGTAGTTATAACCTAGCGCGTCGGCTTTTTCGCGGCTCATGACCAAAACGGCACTGGCGCCGTCGTTGCGGCCGGAGGCGTTGCCGGCGGTGACGGTACCTTCCTTCTTAAAGGCAGGTTTCATGGCAGACAGCTTTTCCAACGTGGTGGAACGGGGATGCTCATCGGTGTCAAAGCCGTTTACGGGAACGATCTGCTCCTTAAATTTCCCCTCGTCGATGGCTTTTCGGGCGCGTTGCTGGCTGCCGAGAGCAAACACGTCCTGAATCTCACGCTCGATGCCATACATCTCGGCCACGTTTTCGGCCGTCAGACCCATGGGCAGGGAGCCGAACAGCTCCTCGGGGGAATTACCGGCCGAACCTTCCAAAATGTTATCCTGAATGGTGACGTTCTTCGTGCCCAGACCATTGCGGGCATCCCGCAGGAAGTAGCAGGATTTTGTCATGTTCTCTGCACCGCCGGCCAAGATGACATCCGCATCTCCGCAGGCGATGATCTGGCTGGCATCGTAGATGGACTGGGAGCCGGAAGAACAGGCCCGGTGCAGGGTGTAGCCTGGCACATGGTCGGACAGTCCTGCCTGCAGCCAGCTGTAACGGGCCAAATTTATGGGGTATGTATTCATTTTCGCGTGGCCGAAGATGACCTCGTCCACCTGATCGGCTGTGATTTTTGAGCGGTTCAGCACCTCGTTCATCACGATAGCGGCCAACTCCTGCTCGTCATACTCGCTCAGAGCACCGTTCATCTTACCGATGGCGGTTCGTACACAATCGGTGATCACTGCATCTCGCATCTTGTTTTCCTCCGTTTTCTTTTAGACTGGTCAATGAAATGCCGTTGACAAAACCAAAGGCACAACTTATAATTCTTGTTAGTTGCATAACTTTGAACTTATGATTGGAGGGCTATTCATGATAACCCTGCTGCAGCTGGATTATTTCCGCAGGCTGGCGGCCACCGAGCATATTACGCAGACCGCCAAGGAGCTTTACATTTCCCAAACCGCCCTGAGCAGCATGATCATCGGACTGGAAAAAGAACTGGGCGTCAAGCTGTTTGATCGTTCCAAGCGCTCCATCCGTCTGAATCAGGCAGGACGTCTGTACCTGCAGTACGTCAACGAAGTATTCAGCGCACTGGAAAATGGACGGACTGCACTCCACGAGCTGACCGAGTCTGCCGAGCATCAGGTCAGCCTTACCGTGGGTTCTCCCCAGGTGTGGCTGAACATGATCCGGGATTTCCGGCATCAGTGTCCGGAATACTCCATCAAGCAGCACAGCCGCACGCTGGAGGGACTGACCGACTCTCTGCGCTCCATGACGACCGACTTCGTTATTGCCGGCCTGGAAGAGGTGCCTGACCCGAGCTTTGAGCACGTGGTGCTGAAAACCGACAGCGTCTACCTGTGTGTGCCCAAAAGCCACCGTCTGGTCGGACGGGAAAAGGTATGGCTTCGGGAGTTGGAGGACGAGCCGTACATTGACCTACCCGTGGGCGCTCCGTGGCGTACCTACTGTGCGGAATTGTTCAGCAGGGCAGGTGTAAACATCCGCCGGGTGCTGGAGTGTGATGCATCCATTCGTTCCGCCCTCATCGACTCGGAATTCGGAGTGGCATTGACCTCGTCTTCCGCTTACGAGGTTGATATGCTCAAACCCAACTGCTACATCCCTGTGGCTGATGCGTTTGCTACACGGGAAATGGCACTGTTTTGGAACCCTAAAAAGTATATGTCGAAGGCCGCTCACAGCTTCCGTGAGTTTTGCGCCGATTACTGGACCAAAAAAGCTTAATCCGCTTTTATGCCCTGCGGGATGCTCCCGCGGGGCATTTTCATTAGCTCAGGGCACCGGCGGCAATGATGGCGTCGATCTGCTCGTCGGAGTAACCAAGCTCGGCCAAAACCTGGCGATTGTGATCGCCGCACATAAAAGGGGCGCCAAATTTCAACGCACCCTGAGAACCGAGGCGCACGGGGACGGTGGGCATCACGCGCTCCACACCGTTGACACAGCGGTACTTTTGCAGGTACTCGTTGGCCCAAGCCTGCTCGTCCTTTATTACGTCACGGACATGACTCAACCGGCCTGCGACTATGTCCAGCTCGCCAAAAATTTTCAGCCACTCACCAGAGGTCTTGGTCAGGAAGATCTGCTCAAACAGGGGGACAAGATCGTTGGCATGGGCCACCATGCTGCCCATGTCGGTCACTCCGAAGGCGGCAACCTGCTCCGCAACACCAAGGGCATCGAAGAACTTGTTGGCGTAACGATCGTACTCGAAGATGGTGCAGCGCACCCATTCGCCATCGGCACAGCGATAGGACAGATTGGTGGCCGTGCCAAAATTGCGGTGCTCGGGGAAGGGGTGACAGTAGGGATCCTGCGCTGCCATCACACAGCCGCCCATCATCCAGATGCCTGCATTGTACAGGGACATGGTGACGAAATCACCTTTGCCGGTCTTCTCGCGCTGATACAACGCGGTCATCACGCCGCCGAACAGGGTGGTACCGGACAGAATGTCGCCCATGGCCAAACGGGAGTTGACGGGATAGCTGCCGGGCCCTTCGATGGACATATCCGCAGAGAAACCGGAGCGCGCCCAAAAGGCGATGTTGTCAAATCCGGGCGCGTTGCGGTCAGGGCCCTCGTAGCCAAAGCCGGTGAGGGTTGCGTAGATCAGTCTGGGGAAACGGTCTTTAATAGACTCGTAGTCCACGCCCAGTTTGATCAGCGATTGGTTGCGGGTGTTGGTCAGAAGGATATCGGCACCCTCCAACAGCTTAAAGAAGATTTCCATGCCCTCTTTGGTTTTCATATTCAGGGAGAGGGATTTTTTTCCCACGTTGAAGACGTCAAATACGGGGTTCTCCTCCGGCGCAGAGTGGGTGTGGTTCAGTCCAGTAACGCGCCAGGTATCGCCGCCGCGTCCCTCGATTTTGATGACCTCTGCACCCAGATCGGCAGCGATGCGGCCCACAATGGGGGCGGCAACGTAGTTTGCCAGTTCGATCAGGCGAACGCCCTCCAGAGGTTTTTTGCTTTCACTCACGTTTGGTTCCTCCTTATACAGGGGAGCGGGGTGCTCCCGAATTCGTACGTTTCGACCTACTTTCATTATAAAATTCCTCCCCGCGTGTCTCAAGCGCTTTTTCACCGGAAACCCCCTGTTTATTCTGCTGAACCCATAAGTTCAAACTTATGTTTTCTTGTTTTTGGACAAAAAGAAACTTATAAGTTTGGGTTTTAATTGTTATGTACGTCAGATTGCAAAACAAGGCACGGTCAATTGACCGTGCCTTGTTTTGCGTATCGGATCAACCCTTTGCCATGCGGTTTTTGTCGAAGGCGGGGTTGTAGAGATAGACGTTCTTCTGATCCTGCTTTTCCTGTACCATGCGCAGGCACTCGCCAAAGCGCTGGTAGTGGACGATCTCGCGTTCGCGCAGGAAGCGGATGACGTTGTTCACGTCCGGGTCGTCGGACAGGCGCAGAATGTTGTCGTAGGTCTTGCGGGCCTTTTGTTCTGCTGCCATATCCTCGGTCAGGTCGGCGATGACATCGCCGGTGGACTGCATGGAGGCGGCAGTCCACGGGAAACCGGAAGCGGCGGTAGGGTAGACCCCGGCGGTATGATCCACAAAATAGGAAGCAAACGCGGGGTCTGCCTTCACCTGTTCGTCGGTCAGGTTTCGGGTCAGCTGGTGGACGATAGCCGCCACCATTTCAAGGTGACCAAGCTCCTCCGTGCCAATGTCGGTCAACAGCCCCTTGGCCTCGGCGTAGGGCATGGCGTACCGCTGGGACAGATAGCGCATAGAGGCGCCCAGTTCACCGTCTGGACCACCGTACTGGCTGATGATGAACGCCGCCAGCTTGGGGTTAGGTGTCGCGATCTTGACCGGGAACTGCAGCTTTTTTTCATAAATGAACATAGATCACTTCACCTCGTTTTCTTCATAATTCCAGGGCCAGGGGTCCTTGAGCCAGCAGTACTTGTCAAAGTCTGCCGTATTCTTTTGAGTCAGAGGACCGTTCGCTTTTTCAACGTCGGCCTTGGCTTCCTTTGCCATCTTGGAGAACTGCTTAAACAGGGCAAACGCCTCGGCATCATCGGGGTGGGTGTCCAGATAAAGACCCAACTCTGCCACGACAAAACACAGCGCCTGCAGGTCCGCACGGTTGCCGGCGGGCACCTTGCTGCCGGGGACTGCCAGATGGAAGGGCAGGTTCAGACCGGGAAACAGAGTGCCGTTACTCAGAGCATCACGCTGGTCATAGCGTTGAGGGTCCTTCTGCTGGAAGGGAACGTACCCGGTGGCCAGCGGCGCACAGGAAGGCAGAGTACCGCTTTTGTCACCACAGCGGGTAATGCTGCCGTTTTCCATATACAAAATTCCTCCTTGGATGATTTGCAGGGGAGAGGTCCTCCCAGTTCATCCTATGTTACGGTCATTCGACAGGTGAGAGCGTGCTTTGGACCGTACAGCAAGCGCATTCGCCGCCTGCTTAAATTCACGCAATATACTTTCATTCCGGGCGATTTTGTGTTAAGATGTATCCAAGAAGTTTTATGCCCTGAATACGAACCCTTCTCAGCGCATAGTGTGATACGTGCGGGGGGGAGTGACAGATGGCATTGTTTAAGCGAGTTCTATTTATTGCGTTTGCGGCTGTTTTTCCGGCTTATCTTGCGTTTTATTTAACTTTTCCGGACTGTTTTCCGGCTTTTTCATCTACACCGTCAACCAGACCCGTTTTGGTGATCGATGCCGGCCATGGCGGCGAAGATGGTGGCGCGATCTCTCCATCCGGTGTGTTGGAAAGTCACCTGAATCTTGCGATTGCAAAACGCGCGGATCTGCTGTGTGGGCTTTTTGGTGCGCCGTCTGTAATGCTTCGCCAGCAGGATATATCGCTGCACGACCCAAAAGCAAACACCTTACGCGAGAAAAAGGTATCGGATCTTCACAACCGAGTGGAACTTGTGATGCAGCAAGGGAACGGCGTACTGCTGTCCATTCATCAGAACAGTTTTCCCAGCGAAAAATATAGCGGAGCACAAGTCTTTTTTGCCCCTACCAAGGGTTCACAGTCTTTGGCTGAAGCAATGCAAATCACCCTGCGTACTGTGGTTGAGCCGTCAAACAGTCGGCAGGCAGCTGCCATTTCGAAAAGTGTGTATCTTTTGAACCATGTATCCTGTCCTGCGATCTTAATAGAATGCGGTTTTTTGACAAATCCGACCGAAGAGCGGAAACTGCAGGACTCCAATTACCAAACCAAGCTTGCGGCGGCTATTCTGGGATGCTGGCTGCAGTACAGCAATGGTCAAATATACCTAGACAGAGATGAGGGAACAGCGTGAAAACCAAAACACTCTTTTACTGCACACAGTGCGGCCAGGAGATGCCAAAGTGGGCAGGGAAGTGCCCCGGCTGCGGCGAGTGGAATACTATTGTGGAACAGCCGGCAGCGCCCAAACGAACCGGCAGCGTAAAATCCTCTGTATCCTTTGCCCCTCAGTCTGTTCCTACCCGTATGTCCGAGGTGGAAAGCGGTGACGAATTGCGCTTTGCCACAGGTATGAGCGAGTTGGACCGGGTTTTGGGCGGCGGCGCGGTAAAAGGCTCTCTGGTCCTGTTGGGCGGCGCGCCCGGTATCGGTAAATCAACGCTGATGCTGCAGATTTGCCAGCAAATGTGCAAAAATTGCAAGGTTTTGTACGTTTCCGGTGAGGAATCCACCCGTCAAATCAAGCTGCGTGCAGAGCGGTTGAATGTCAGCGGCGAACATCTGTATCTGTTAGCCGAAACGGATTTGGAACGTGTGCAGGAAGCCGTCCGGCAACTGCAGCCGGACGTGCTGATCGTTGACTCCATTCAAACTCTGTACAGCGGCGAACAGGCCACATCGCCCGGCAGCGTCGGTCAGGTAAAGGAGTGCACAATGGCCCTGATGCAGCTGGCGAAAGGGGAGGGGCTGACCGTTTTTGTTATCGGTCATATCAATAAAGAGGGCTCTATAGCCGGTCCCAAAGTGCTGGAGCATATGGTGGACTGCGTGCTGTACTTTGAGGGTGAGCAGCAGATGTCTTACCGCATTCTGCGCGCAGCGAAAAACCGCTTTGGCGCCACCAACGAAATCGGTGTATTTGAGATGCAGGACGGTGGACTGGTCGAGGTCCCAAATCCATCTGAAGCGCTGTTGGTGGGCCGCCCGGTCAACGCACCGGGCAGCTGCGTTACCTGCGTTATGGAGGGCGCACGGCCCGTATTGGCCGAAGTACAGGCCCTTGTCGTGCCCAGCAATTTCGGCAATCCAAGGCGTACCAGCAACGGCTTCGATTACAACCGCGCCATGCTGGTACTGGCCGTACTGGAAAAGCGCGGCGGCCTGCTCATGGGTAACTGCGACGCTTACATCAACGTGATCGGCGGTCTGTCTTTGGACGAGCCCGCCGCCGATCTTGCTCTTATGATCGCACTGGCATCCAGTTTCCGTGACAAGCCGGTCCCCGGTGATTTGGTGGCTATCGGGGAAGTGGGGCTGACCGGAGAGCTTCGCAGCGTGAATTGCCTTGGTCAGCGTTTGAGCGAGGTACGTCGGCTCGGCTTCACAAAATGCATCGTGCCAAGCCGGAGCAGCGGTAAGCTGACGGTACCGAACGGTTTGGAACTGATCCGTGTGGACAATATCCGTCAGGCATTGGCCGCGATCGTGTAAATTATATCGTAGCATAACACAAGAAAAGATACCTTGCAAAACAACGCAATGCCCGGACAACAAGAATTGTCCAAGGCGCTGCGAACGAGAGGAGGTTTATGGAAAGACCGCATCAGGTCAACAAAATAAAAATTTTGTTGACCTGAGTGGAGGGGAAAATGGGGTAAACAGGGGTTTTGGCCCGTTCCGGCCCTTCTCAAGTCTTTCACCGCTTATGAGCTATCCGGCCGACACACCATCCATTCTGCGCGATTTCCTGACGTATCACGAAACCATTCAGGGTCACTCGTTCCGGACGGTTGACGAATACTATTTGGACCTGCGCAATTTCTTTCGCTACATCAAGCTTGAAAAGCAAAAAATTTCTCCCGACGTTCCGTTTGACCAAATCCCTATCGATGACGTGGATCTGGCGCTGATTCGCTCCATTACGCTCAGTGACGTCTATTCCTACATGAATTACCTTGGCCGGGACCGCGCAACGCATCGCAACAGCCCCGGTACCAATTACGGATTGTCTGCCGCGGCCCGTGCACGCAAAGTTGCCGCGATCCGTTCCTTTTATAAGTATCTGTGCAACAAAGCCAAATTGATTGCCGAAAACCCCATGCAGGACCTGGACTCCCCGCGTCTGCGCAAATCCCTGCCCAAATACCTGACTTTGGACGAAAGTTTGGACCTGCTAACTAACGTTGACGGAAAAAATCAGGCTCGCGATTACTGTATGCTAACTCTGTTTTTGAACTGCGGTCTGCGTATTTCCGAGCTGGTCGGTTTGAACGTTACCGATGTCCGGGACGAGCAATTACGAGTGCTCGGCAAAGGAAATAAAGAACGCATAATATACCTCAATCCCGCTTGCCGCAAGGCTTTAGACGATTGGCTCGTCGAACGCAACGCCATGACTCTGCTCGATCGAAACGCTCTGTTTGTCACACTGCAGAACCGTCGGCGCATTACTACTGCCGCAGTGCATAAGCTTGTAAAGAAACATCTGTCTGCAGCGGGTCTGGACAGCACGCAGTACTCCTCTCACAAGCTACGCCATACCGCAGCCACGCTGATGCTGCAAAACGGCGTAGATGTACGCACACTGCAGGAAGTTTTGGGTCACGAAAACCTGAACACCACCCAGATCTACACCCACGTCGACAGCGATAATCTGCGTACCGCCGCCCGGGCAAATCCCCTGTCCAACGTAACAAAAAAGGCAAAAAAATCTGAAGCGCCCGAAGAATAAACGATAAACCCGCAGTCCTGTTTGAACGGACTGCGGGTTATTTTATTGCAAAATCGGCCTGTTTTCCGGCTTATATGCGCCGATAATGTGCAGGAAACGAATTTCCTGAAAGTCGTAGGTGCTCAGCGGACGATAGTCGGAATCAATGGAATGGGCCGCAATCAGGATGTTATCCAGCGTCGGTGGGCCATCGATCTCCACGATGATGGGTGTATGGGAAAAGATTTCCTTGGTCAGCCGCAGCTGTACAAAATCACCCGGCAGCAGCATGCTCATATTTGCCAGCACGCCCACCGGCCCGGCCGTGCGCTCTTCACGGGTCAGAAAGTCATAAAAATACTCCACGCCTGTCCAGGCCGGCGCTCGGTTTTCCGGGTCAATATAGTACCAGCCGTATGTGGGCGTAAAGTTCATAATGCCTGTACCGGCGTATAAGCATTGGGATGCAAAATTGGTACAGTCACCGCCGATATTTTCAAAATCGTAAAACTGCGGATTGCGGCCAAAGGCCCAGCGGTGGGCATAACGAACTGCGGCTCGGCGGTCGTAAGGAATGATGTCAGGCATATCCGCCCCTCCCCTCTTCCCTATTCTATGCCGCGCCGCAGGACAGGACACAAACACCCGGTATCTGCGCTGTGCGGATACCGGGTGTTGCTTTAATTCTCTTTTTTGCGAACAAATATAAATAAAATAGCGCTAATTGCCATCAAAATCGGATAATAAAGGTACGGAATGATCTCCAAAGAACTGATAGCAAATCCGGCGGCAGCCGCTCCGCTGACGGCATACAGCAGTTGGGCCCCATAGGGCAGAATCCCCTGCATGGCCGAAGCAAAAATGTCCAGCAGCGATGCGGTTCGCTTGGGCGAGATCCCATATTCGGCACTGATTTCCTTGGCAATGGGACCACTCATCACGATAGCGATCGTATTATTTGCCGTGGCAACATCCACGCCCATTACCAAAGCGCCAATCCCAAACTGCGCGCTGCGCTTGGACCGCATATGACGGCGGATAAAACTAATGAGCGCATCGATGCCGCCGTTTTCCCTGACCAGCGCACCGATACAGGCCACCACAATGGAAATGACCGTAATGTCGTACATGGCGCTGATGCCATCAAATACCACGTTAAAGCTTTCCGTCCACGCAAACGCGCCGGTCGCAATTCCAACCACAAGAGAAAGTGCGGTTCCGGCCAGCAGCACGATAAACACGTTTACCCCGATCAGCGCACCGACAAGCACCACCAGGTATGGCAAAACTTTGAACAGGTTGTACTCCCCTATCTGCAATTCCGTAGCCGCTGACGGGGTCATGACGATCAGAAGCACCAGCGTCAGCACCGCAGCAGGCAGTACGATCCAAAAGTTCATGCGGAATTTGTCACGCATTTCACACCCTTGGGTCCTCACGGCCGCAATGGTGGTATCGGAAATAACGGACAGGTTATCGCCAAACATGGCACCGCCCACCACCGCAGCAAGACACAGAGCCATCGAAAATCCGGTCGCTTCACTGACAGCAACTGCAAAGGAAGAAAGCGCGGCAATGGTGGCGCAGGAGGACCCCATGGACAGGGAGATAAAACAGGCGATCAAAAACAGGCCGCCTACCGCGATTTTATCCGGCAGGATGGTCAGGAACAGCGCCACGGTACTCTCCGCACCACCGGCCGCTTTCACCGCCCCGGAGAAGGCCCCGGCAACGAGGAACACCAGGCACATCAGAATGATGTTGCTATCCGAAACGCCGCGGGCCATGATGATTATTTTCTCTTCGAAGCGGTGTGTGCGGTCCTGGACCACAGCCACCAAAAGCGCGATCAGGAATACCACCACAGCCTGAACATCGTAAAACCCGCCGGGCGTATGCAGTACATATTCAAACAGAATGCCAAAGCCAAGGTACAACGCCAAAAATACGCCTACCGGCAGCAGTGCACTCAGATTCTTATTTTTCTGCATGGGTGTCACCTCTTCCGTCTAAAAAGTAAGCGCCCCTGTCCGGGGCGCTTACCGGAGGTAATCCGTTATCAGCCGAGTACCTTCAAAATGTAGGCACCGATGACCTTGGTATAGTCCACAAGATCATCGCAAAAGATGAACTCATCAGGCTGATGAGCGCCGCCGGTCTTGCTGAAGTCGCGGCCTGCGCCAAAGGCATAGGCGTTGGAATTGCCATGCCGAAAGACGATAGACAGGTCAGACAGGCAGGAACCGCAAACCATAGGTTGCTTCCCGATCGCCTGCTGGGATGCCTCGCACAGCTCGGTAATATACCGGCTGTCAGGCTCGCAGAAGCCGTAGTGGAAGAAACGAGTAAAGGGAGTGAAGCCATCGCCCTCGATCTCCATGGGAGCCAGCTTCTCGGCCAAAACCTTCTCCATCTCATGGAGTTCAGCCCACACCTCTTCCCTGCTCTTGTCGGTGTAGAAGGTCACCTGCACCTTGCCCACACCCATATCGGCGCCGTTGTCGCCGGCGCGGACTTCCATAAAGCGCAGAGAGGTGCCGGGAATGAGCGTGCCGGCATAGAAGCGGTTGGCCTCCAGCTCCGCACAGCGGCGGGCGCCGAACTTCTTCAGTTCTTCGATAACAACGGGCAGAGCCTCGGCCGTGCGGATGGCGCTGTCCACCGCGTGGGTCACGTGGAAGTTGTAGTTGACCACCTGACCGCCGGATGCGACGTTCCAAATCTGATTTTCACGGCCATCCATGCAGATGATGCGGTTGCAGGGGTACTTCATCACGGCAGCCATGGCACCGTGAGAACCACCCAGTTCCTCGTCGCAGAAAGCGGCAAAGACCAAATTGGCATTGGGCTCAAACCCCTCATCCTTCAGCAGCTTGATCAAAAACAGCACGGTAGCCAAAGCGTACTTATCGTCGCAGGCGCCGCGGCCGTAAATCTTGCCGTCTTTGATGTCGCCGCCCAGCGGATCCACAGTCCAGTTGGCGGGGTCGCCGATAACCACGGTGTCGGTGTGCCCCATGAGCATCAGCTCGTTAACATCCTGCTTGCCTTTCCAGGTGGCGACGGTATTATAACGATCCTCTACACCGTGGCCGGGAAAATAGTCGGGATGCTCGGCAAACCCCTCCAGTTCCATAGGGCTGTAGAAGTCACTTTCCAGACCCAATTTCTGGCACAGCTCGTGGATGTAGCGGGCGCAGTCGGCCTCGTTGCCGTGGGTACCAAAGTTCTCGGAGTTGATTTTGATCAGGTCGCACAACTGGGCGAACAGTTCGTCCTTGCGCTCGTCGATCAGTTGGTTCAGGCGCTTGATATCCATTTTGGTTGCTCCTTTACTATGTTCAGCACAAGACCCGGCTAACGAGTGTCAGCCGGGTCCGTGTGATGAAGCTAAATCGGTTGATCAGGCCTTGCCGTCGCAGCCCAGAACGTTGATCAGCTTGTCCTTAACCAGCTCCTTGATGTTGGCGCGGGCGGGCTTCAGGTACTCACGGGGGTCAAACTTCTCGGGGTGATCGGCAAAGAACTTACGAACGGTACCGGTCAGAGCCAGACGCAGGTCGGAGTCGATGTTGATCTTGCACACGGCCAGAGAAGCGGCCTTGCGCAGCTGCTCAGCAGGAACGCCCACGGCGTCAGGCATATTGCCGCCATTCTGGTTGATCATGGCAACATACTCCTGAGGCACGGAGGAGGAACCGTGCAGAACGATGGGGAAGCCGGGCAGACGCTTGGAGACCTCCTCCAGGATGTCGAAACGCAGGGGGGGAGGAACCAGGATGCCCTCGGCATTGCGGGTGCACTGCTCGGGCTTGAACTTGTAGGCGCCGTGGCTGGTACCGATGGCAATGGCCAGGGAGTCACAGCCGGTCTTGGAAACGAACTCCTCGACCTCCTCGGGACGGGTGTAGGAAGAATCCTCGGCGGAAACGTTGACCTCATCCTCCACGCCGGCCAAAGAACCCAGCTCGGCCTCGACGACCACGCCGTGATCGTGCGCGTACTCGACGACCTTCTTGGTGATCTCAATGTTCTCGGCGAAAGGCTTGGAGCTGGCGTCGATCATGACGGAGGTAAAGCCGCCGTCGATGCAGGACTTGCAAGTCTCGAAGCTGTCGCCGTGGTCCAAATGCAGAGCGATGGGGATCTCGGGGCACTCAATAACGGCAGCCTCAACCAGCTTGGTCAGATAGGTGGGGTTGGCGTAGTTGCGGGCACCCTTGGAAACCTGCAGGATCAGAGGGGCCTTGACCTCACGAGCGGCCTCGGTGATACCCTGAACGATCTCCATGTTGTTGACGTTGAAGGCGCCGACGGCGTAGCCGCCGTTGTAAGCCTTCTTGAACATTTCGGTTGTAGTGACGAGTGGCATAGAAAACAACTCCTCTATTAATAATTTGCAGTTTATTGTACCATTGTATTTTTGAAAATTCAATAGGGCGAGTTATGATTTACACGCATTTTTCCACAAAAATTTTGGGCATATTCACGTTCTTGCCCTTCCCTGCTGATTTTTGCGCCAAAAGAGCCGCTGCACAAGCTGTGCAGCGGCTCTTTATTACTCGGCCAGGAACTTTTCCAAACGGTCTAGACCCTCGCGGATATTCTCCATGGAGGTGGCGTAGGACCAGCGAACGTAACCGGGAGCACCGAACGCCTCACCGGGAACCACAGCGACCAAACCTTTCTCAAGCAACGCCTGCGCAAAGTCAGCGCTGGAATTTATCTTCACTCCCTGGATGGTGCGGCCGATCTGCTCTTTCACGTTCATAAAGACGTAGAACGCGCCATCGGGCTCCAAAGCGGTAACGCCGGGAATCTTGGCAATGCGCTCCATAAAGTACTTCATGCGGCGGGTATAGGCCAAAACCATCTTCCCTACCAGATCATCCTGACACTCGTAGGCCGCCAAAGAGGCGTACTGGGTGATGGTGCTGGTACCGCCGGTGGAGTGGCTGAGATAGCTGCTCATGGCCTTGGATATCTCCTCATTGGCGGCGGCAAAGCCCATACGCCAGCCGGTCATGGCAAAAGACTTGGACGCACCGTTGATCAGCACGGTGCGCTCCTTGATCTCGGGACCGAGGCTGGCAAAGCAGGTGAAGGTGCCGTGGTAGACCAGCTGGTCGTAAATCTCATCGCTGATAACGTACAGATCATACTTCAGCACCAGCTTGGCGATCTCCTCCAGCTCCTCATTGGAGTAAAGCATACCGGTCGGGTTGGAAGGGTTGGTCAGGATCAGGCACTTGGTGTTGGGGGTAATGGCCGCCTCCAGCATGGCTGGGGTCAGCTTGAAGCGGGTAGTCTCATCGGTCTTGACGATGACGGGAGTGGCACCGGCCATCTTAATAGCCTCTTCATACGTGACCCAGTAAGGGGCGGGCAGAATGACCTCGTCGCCGGGGTTGCACAGAGCCTGCAGAGCCACGAACACGTTGTGCTTGGCGCCGCTGGACACGCAGATCTGGGTGGGCTTGTAGCTCACACCGTACATCTTCTCCAGCCAGTCGGCCACGGCCTTACGCAGGGGCACGATGCCGGTGGCGGGGGTATAGCGGGTCTTATTCTCGTTAATGGCGCGGATACCGGCCTGCTTGACCAGCTCCGGCGTATCAAAATCAGGCTCGCCGGCGCCAAAGCCGATGACGTCGATACCGTCAGCTTTCATCTGCTTGGCAAGGGTATCCACGGCCACGGTGGCGGAAGGAGCGATCGCCTTGGCAATTTTGGAGATAGGTTTCATTGTCTTGTCCTCCGTCGAGTAATGTTTTCGGGCAACATCTGTATTCTAAAGCACCGTGACTGATTTTGCAAGTTATTTTTAATGAAATTGCAACTTGTTTTGATGCGAAAAAAACGAGCGCCGAATGATCGGCGCTCGTTTTTTACAGGATGATGCAGATCAGTCCTCCGGAACCCTCGTTGATAATACGCTGCAGCGTCTCCCTCAGCTTGTTTCTCGCATCCTCCGGCATACGTTTCAATTTCGTATTCAGATCCTCCCCCACCAACTCGTAAAAAGACTTTCCGAAAATGTTGGATTGCCAGATTTTACCCGTATCCCCTTCAAACTCCCGCAAGAGATAGCCGATCATTTCCTCACTCTGTTTTTCGGTTCCTACAATAGGAGCGACCTCCGTCTGGATATCGGCACGGATCATGTGAATGGACGGCGCGCTGGCGCGCAGGCGAACCCCATATCGACCTCCCTGCCGGACGATTTCCGGCTCTTCCAGCACCATGGAGTCCGGAGAAGGGACTACAATGCCATACCCGGTTTCCTCCACTTCCCGCAGGGCGACGGCTACCCGGTCATACTCCGTTTTGATTTTTGACAGGTCGGTCAGCAGCTTCATCAGATCGCCATCATCGCGGACGTCAAATCCGGATTGTTTGGATAGAGTCTGATAAAACAGCCCCCGCGGCAAGTCCAACGAAACCTCGGCTTTCCCGGTGCCCAATTCCACCAAATTAATACGCGCTTCACTCACCTGCTGACAGGTTCCCATTTGTTTGGCAACGCTGTGCACGTCACGGATACGGCACAGTTCCTGCGCGCTGTCACGGATAGCGGCGTAGAGTTCGCTTTTGATCGGATGCTCCGACTCCAAGGCATCTACCCACGGCGGCAGGAACAGATCCAGTTCCTTGATCGGAAATTCATACAGAACATCAGCGATGATTTCCGTGATGGTATCGCGTTCCAGTTCCAGACAGTTGACCGCTTTGCAGGCAACGTCATATCGCGCCGAAATATCAGCACAGATTTTTTGCGTCTGCTGGGACTGTGGCTGAGCGGAGTTGAGGACCACAACAAACGGCTTTCCCAACGCTTTCAGCTCCCCGATCACGCGCTCCTCCGCTTCGAGATATTCCTCTCGCGGGATATCCGTAATGGTTCCGTCCGTTGTAACGACGATACCGATGGTCGAGTGTTCCGCAATTACTTTTCTCGTACCGAGCTCCGCTGCCTCGGTCATCGGGATCTCATGCTCAAACCACGGTGTCATGACCATGCGCGGGTTTTCCCCTTCCAGTTGACCGATCGCGCTGTCTACCATGTACCCCACGCAATCGATCATACGTACCTGCAGGGCAGCCCCGCCATCCATCGTGATTTCCACCGCTTCTTCCGGTACAAATTTCGGTTCGGCCGTCATGATCATACGACCGGATCCGCTCTGAGGCAATTCATCCCGCGCACGCTCACGGCGGTAAACATTCTCGATATTCGGAATAACCAACGTTTCCATAAACCGCTTGATAAAGGTGGACTTTCCGGTCCGAACCGGACCAACCACGCCGATGTAGATGTCGCCCTCGGTCCGAAGCGCGATGTCCTCGTAGATTTTTCGATCTTCCACTTGAATTCCTCCTCCGGCCCGTGAGCCGCTGTTTCTTGTACATTCTATGGGGATAAGCTGTTGAATATGACAAAGGACCGTCAAAAGACGGTCCCTTGTCTTTATTTTCCCGCAGGAATCAGCAGCAGCTTTCCGGTCGGCAGCGCGTCACAATCCAGTTCGTTTGCCTGACATATGCGCTGCATCGTAGTCCCGTAAGCCTTTGCAACGTCCCACAGACTCTCGCCCGGCATAACTGCGCGCATAACCACAGACGGTCGTTTCACACACTCATCCCGATCACGTTCACTCCAAAGTGCTTTTTTCACTGTGACCACCGGTTGAAGCCGGGTAAGGATCCCGCGCATTTCAAGTGTGAAGCGAAGCTCTAATCCACCGGCCGTTACCGACGCAAACGCTTCGCCCGGGCAGAAGCAGAACGTGTCACAGTGACCGTTGTCCGGAACCGCAAGCTGCTCGGTAACCGGAATCGCGCGGCTCACCGCACACAGATTCTCATGCTCATCCAGATACAGAATATCGGTCTGCAGCTGCATCTCCACGCAGTCACCCGAAGCGGAAATTCCACACACACGAACCGCTGCATCCACCACGCTCTTGGCCTGAATTTCGGTCTCGATCAGTTCACGCATATTTTGCGGTTTTGCGTATCGTTCCAGCAAATCCGGAACCAGGTGTCTCTGCACGTCTACAGACATCTCACCACAGGTGCTGTACGCATCCTGCAGAACCGTCAGCGAAAACCGATCCGAAACAACAGCCTGCCCCGTCAGATCGAGCGAAATATTCAACGTACGTCCATCCTCGCCCGCCCGTACACACGAAACATCCGTCACAAAGAGATCGATCCTGCAGTCGGCCTGCTCCCCTGCTCCCTCAACCTCCATAATTTGCGAAAAGCCGATCGGGATACGGGCGGAACCCAACTGTCCGTCGGTGAGGTATCTTACCCGAATACCTGCCTCGCCCTTGATGACCAGTTTGTTCCCGATCAGGCGCGCCTCTGTACACCATGCATCTGCCCGCACACACAGCAGTTCGCTCGACGCATCCAGCCCGGCAGGTGCGTGTACCTCTTCATAGATTGAAAATGCTTTTTCCTTCACTGCCGTAGTCAGATAAGCCTGTTGCTCGATTGACATCTGCTGCACCTGCGTTTCGGCGGGGTCGTTCATACCGCAGCATACGGAAAGCTCCCGCGGCTCGTACACGCAGCCTTCCACGCCGATATCCGCCCGAACCAAAATTTTTCTTGGGTTCAATGTACGCGCATCGACCTTACGCAGCACCGGCCGCACAACGCAGCATCCGTTTGCAGATACACCCGGTGCATCGGTCCGCACCGTAAAAGGGATGTGAAAGTCTACCTTGCAGAGCGCTCCCCCGGATTCCGGTTCGTAAAGCGTCCACCCGTTTATCACACCGCTGGTGAGCATAGCTCCTTCCCTTACGCTCTTTTCGCTTACACACAGCTGTCCCCCTGCCTCAACGATCCGCAGAATATCGGGCAGAGCATCGGGAACGATCGTCTCTTGCGTTTCTTCCTGACACACCCGGGTGTCCAGTACCAATTCGTAGTGTTTTAATTGCTCCCAATTCAGTTCCAGTTCCATAGTGAATCCTCTCCTTGCAATTACATTGGGTCTTGCCCAACTATATGCAAGGTGCAGGCAAGCTATGTCAGCGCATGCCAAAAAGTTTGACAAGCAATCCCCGCAGGAACTTTGGTGCCTTTACAACCACAATTTCCATGTATCCCGCCTCCTAACTTGGTTTGCCGTAACTTACGGTCTAGTACAGTATATGTGAGATCGCACACCAAGACACAAACAAAAAGACCGAAGCGGCGGATTGCGCCACTTCGGTCTTATGATTCTGTTGGTTATTCTGCAATACTTCTAAAAACCGTAACGCGCGCAGGATGCGCCATTACTGCTCCCAGTTGTGGTAGACGTTCTGTACGTCGTCGTTCTCCTCCAGGAAGTCAATGAGCTTTTCCATGTTCTTGATGTCGTTCTCGTCGGTTAGAGTGACGTAGTTCTGGGGAACCATCTGCACACCGGCCTCCAGGAAGGTGTAACCCTTGCCCTCCAGTGCGGCGACCACGTCGTTGAAGGCATCAGGGTCAGTGTAGACCTCAAAGACTTCCTCGTCGGCCTGCATATCGTCGGCGCCGGCCTCCAGCGCGTCCATCATCATGGTATCCTCGTCCAAATCTTCGGCCTCGATGACGATGACGCCCTTGCGGTCAAAGGACCAGGACACACAGCCGGTGGCGCCCAGGCCCTTGCCGTACTTGTCCAGCAGGTGGCGCACTTCGGGAGCGGTGCGGTTGCGGTTGTCGGTCAGCGCCTCCACAATAACGGCAACGCCGTTGGGACCGTAGCCCTCGTACACCACGTTCTCGAAGCTGTCGGTGTTTCCGGCGCCCAGAGCCTTATCGATGGTGCGCTTAATGTTGTCGTTGGGCATATTGGCCGCCTTGGCCTTGGCAATGACGGTGGCCAGGCGGGAGTTATTGGCAGGATCGCCGCTGCCGCCGGTCTTGACCGCCACGATCATCTCACGGGCGATCTTGGTGAAGATCTGAGAGCGCTTGGCATCGGCCGCGCCCTTGGTTTTCTGAATATTGTGCCACTTGGAATGTCCGGACATAAGTATCTTCCCTTCTGTTTTCTTGGTCAAAAGCGGTAGTAGTATACCACATTACGATAGATAATGCAACTGTTTTGCCGTCTTTTATACGCAGGAATAGACTTCGCGATGAACGGCGGACTTTTGCACCGTCACGCCGGGGAATTGCGCCGTCAGCAAATCGCAAAGCGGCTGACACACCACATCCTCCGTAGCAAAGTGCCCCGCATCCAGCAGATTGATGCCCAGCTCGGCAGCATCCAAAAAGACGTTGTACTTCACATCGGCGGTCACAAAAGTATCACAGCCGGCGGCAACGGCATCAGCCAACATACTGCCGCAGGAGCCTCCACCAACCGCCACGCGGCAGACGTTCTTCCCCGCATCCACGTACCGAACTCCGGCGGCGCACAATTTTCCCTTTACTTCTTCCGCAAAGTCCTTTACCTTTACAACGTCCTTTGTTCTAAGCATTCCAACTCGTCCAATGCCGTAGGGCCGGCCAAAGCGGTCCTCGCCGTCGCAGTGCAGCTGCTCCAACTGACAAAGTCCCAAGGTGCGGGCCAGCAGCTCATTGACGCCGCTCTCGCAGGCATCCAGATTGGTGTGCGCACAAATGGCGGCAATACCATTTTCCGCAAGCTGCAGCAGCTTGTTTCCGGTCAAACTCTCGTCGGTGATGGAACGAACGGGGTCAAATACCAGCGGATGGTGGGCCACGATCAATTGGGCGCCCATCTGTCCGGCTTCTTCAATGACGGCATCGGTGATGTCCAAGGAAACCAGTACTCGAGACACTTCCCTGTCCCCTCTGCCAACCAGAAAACCGGCGTTGTCAAACTCCATCTGCGTTTCAAACGGCGCAAAATTGTCCAGCGCCGTATAGATTTCCTTCACCGTTGCCATTCGTCCCACTCCTTTTTCATCACGATCAATTCCGTTTGTGCCTGCCGGAGCGTCTCAAGCCTCGGGTCCTGTGTACCGGACTTTCCCCGGGAAATACCGGCCATGGCACGGTCTAGTTTGGCCAGCAGCCGGGCCAGATACTCGCCTCGCAAGGGTTGATCCATTTCCCGACTCTGCCGGCCGGCCCATTCCTCGCCCACAGACAGCCGCGCAGCCTCTCCATAGCTTGCTACAAGGATGTTGTAAAGCTTATCTCCCTCACAGATGATCTCTTCTTTTTTGATAGAAAATCCGTTGCGCCACAGCCAGCTGCGCAGGTCGGGCTGCGCGCTCATAGGCTGCAAAATCAGGGTATACCGTCCGTCGCGGACCCACGCAGCCGCCTGCAGGATCGCGGCGATCGTCTCGCCGCCCATACCGGCGATCACGATGGTGTCCACCTCGTCCGGAGCGATACCCGCAAGACCGTCGCACAGGCGGAATTCCATTTGGTCCGTACAGCCGTACTGCTGCGCGGTCAGCCTGGCCCGATCCAGCGGTCCCTTGTTGATATCTGCTGCGATGGCGCGGCGCACCAGTCCCCTGCCCAACAGCCACGCAGGCAGATAGGCGTGGTCGGTGCCGACGTCAGCCAGCGCGGCGCCGGGCGGCACCAAACCGGCCACCGCCTGCAGCCGCGGGGTCAATTCAAATTCTTTCAAGCTGCGCCACCTCCTTTCGGCAAAAAAACACAGGCGGCCATGGGTTTGACCGCCTGTATTTTAACCTCAGTTACCGGCTGCGATGACTTCGTTGACCTTAGCCAGCAGAGCCTCGACATCCACGCCGTGAACAGCACAGGCCTGCTCCACAGTCTCGCCGCGGGAAGCAGGGCAACCCAGACAGTGCATACCGATGGACAGGAACACGGGAGCGGTCTGGGGGGCGATGTCCAGGATCTCGCCGATGATGGTATCTTTGGTGATAGTCATAATAAATTCCTCCATTTGATAAGATGGCAATAGTATATCCTATCTTCCGACTTTTTTCAATGGGAATTTGCAAATTGGAAAAAAGAAAGCACGCCGAAACGGCGTGCTTTCCGGTTGGCTGATTAGGCCTCCTCGCGCATCTTGGCGAAGCAGTCGCTGCAGTAAACAGGACGATCGGACTTGGGCTCGAAGGGAACCTTAGCCTCGCCACCGCAAGCGGCGCAAACGGCGGTGAAATACTCGCGGGGACCGCGGGCAGCGTTCTTGCGAGCGTCGCGGCAAGCCTTGCAGCGCTGAGGCTCGTTCTGGAAACCTCTCTCAGCGTAGAACTCCTGCTCACCGGCGGTGAACACGAACTCAGCACCACATTCCTTGCATACCAGAGTCTTGTCTTCGTACATGTGTTTTCCCTCTCTTTGACTTGTGCCCAGGCCCGGAATTTAACCGAATTTGCTGGGTCAGAATGATATTTGCGATCAGCCTTTGCTGATGTCGCCGGAAGTAAGTTGGCGCGCAACCTTGCGCCGGATACGCTGGACCGCATTGTCCACCGCCTTGGTCTGTCTGCCGGTCTGCTGTGCGATCTCGCTATATGAATAGCCGCCCAAATACAGTTGCAGCACAGTCGCTTCAAAACCGGTCAAACAATCCTTCAAAGCGGTTAACCGCTCAGACCACTCTTCCCTGTTGATCAGGGTCGACTCGGGGTCGGGCCCGCCGCCGGCAGGTAAACCACCCTTATCGAACTGAGTGTGTTCCAACGAAACGGAGTCATTCAGCGGAGTGTGCTTACCGCTGGCGGCTTTCCGCACGGCGGAAACCAGCTTAGTGCGGATGCAAACCTCGGCATAGGTGCGAAACTGCACCTGACGCACCGGGTCAAACCCGCGAATGGCGGCAAGCACGCCAAACATGCCTTCCTGCAGCAGATCCTCGCTGTCGCCGCCGGCCAAAAACAAAGGCCGCGCACAGACACGCACCAAACGGGTGCAGCGAGCAACCAGCAGCTCTTCCGCCTCGGCGCTGCCGCCTTGCGCCAAAATGCAAAGCTGCTCATCGGTGCGGGTATGGAGGTCTGTTTGGACACTACTCATGCTTTTACTCCTTGAACAGTTTAATAAATTCCCATAGCTTTGTCAAGATGTTTTTGTAAAAAAAGTTTGTTTTCTCACGCTAATATCGTTACTTTTCGCCTATTTTCGTGCAATTACAGGCTTTTGACCAAATCGGCCAGCCGCTGGGCACAGTCCTGCGCGGCCTGCTCGGTTTCTGCCTCTACCATCACGCGCATGAGCGCCTCGGTACCGGAAGGACGGACCAAAATGCGCCCCTTTCCGTTCAAAGCTGCCTCCTCCGCCTTGACGGCATCCCACAGCTTATCGCTGGCCATAATCGCCTTCTTTACGTCGTTGTCCGCAACGGTGACGTTGATCAGCGCCTGCGGATAACGGGGACAGACACCAAAAATCTCGCTGGCCTTCTTCCCGTCCTGCTTGAGCAGAGCCAAAATCTGCAGGGCGGTCAACTGGCCGTCGCCGGTGGTGGCGTGCTCCAGGAAGATCATGTGACCGGACTGCTCACCGCCAATAGCATAACCGTGTTCCACCATGCACTCCAACACGTTGCGGTCGCCTACGGCGGTACACTCCAGCTTCAGGCCATTCTCCTTGGACCACACGTGCAGACCCAGATTGGACATGACGGTTGCCACGATGGTATCACCCGACAGCTTACCCTTTTTCTTCAGGTCCAAACCGCAAGCAGCCATAATACGGTCACCGTCAATGAGGTTGCCCATCTCATCCACCGCAAGGCAGCGGTCGGCATCGCCGTCAAAGGCAATACCCAGATCGTAGCCGCCGGCGGTGACCATGGCTGCCAAAGCGTCCATATGGGTGGATCCGCACTTGGTGTTGATATTCACACCGTCGGGGTCGGCGTTGATGATGTCCACACGCAGCTTGGAAAAGCGGTTGAACAGCCGCCGCGCGGTAGCGGAAGCGGCACCGTTGGCGCAGTCCACCAAAATACGCAGACCGCCCAGCGTAGAATCCACGCTGTCCTCCAGATGATCGATATAGTCCTCGCTGGCCTTTTCAGCCATATAGGTCACCCGACCAATGTCGGCATGGCTCTTCATGGGAACGTTGTTGTGACCGAAGAGGACGATCTCCTCAATTTTCTCCTCCAGCTCGTCGGACAGCTTGAAGCCCTGACCGTTGAAGATCTTGATCCCGTTGTGCTCAAAGGGGTTGTGGCTGGCGGAGATGACGATGCCGGCATCCGCCTTCTGATCCACGGTGACCCAGGCCACGCCGGGTGTGGGCAGCGTGCCAAGATCCAGCACGTCTGCACCGGCGGTACACAGGCCGGCGATCAGGGACCCTTTCAGCAGGTCGCCGGAAATGCGGGTGTCCTTACCGATGGTAACAAGGGGCTTCTCCCCTTTCTTCTTTCCCTTGGACAGCACCTGCGCCGCAGCCAAGCCAACCTTATAGGCCAGGTCTGCATCCAGGCCGGCGTTGACCACGCCACGGATGCCGTCAGTTCCGAACAATTTTCCCATATAAAGCACTCCTTTTCAACTTTCTCCTATATCACGGGTTTCCAACCCCGTTTTGGATCCGATCAAAAGCTGAGCTGTTCCGGACAGCCGCAGCCGCCGGGAACGGACAGACCGAGATACTCGTATGCCTTTGGGGTCACGCAGCGCCCCCGGGGCGTGCGGGTGAGGAAGCCAAGCTGCATCAGATACGGCTCGTACACATCCTCCAATGTCACTGCCTCTTCGTTGATGGTGGCGGCGAGGGTATCAAGACCCACGGGACCGCCCCTATAATTCTCGATGATGCTGTGAAGCATCCGGTGGTCGATACTGTCAAGGCCCAGCGCGTCGATCTCCAGCGCGGTCAGGGCGCGGTCGGCCACCTCTTTGGTGATGACGCCCCCTGCCTTGACCTGCGCAAAGTCACGCACACGGCGCAGCATACGGTTGGCAATACGGGGCGTGCCGCGGGAACGGCGGGCGATTTCCAGCGCCCCCTCATACTCAATGGGCACATCCAAAATACCCGCCGAGCGCATAACGATCTGCGCCAGCTCCTCCGGGGTGTACAGCTCCAGCCGCAGGGTAACGCCGAAGCGGTCCCTCAGGGGCGCGGACAACTGGCCCGCCCGGGTGGTAGCGCCCACAAGGGTGAATTTGGGCAGATCAAGGCGCACGGAGTTGGCCGAGGGTCCCTTGCCAATGATGATGTCGATGGCGTAGTCCTCCATGGCGGGGTACAGGACCTCCTCCACCGCCCGGTTGAGCCGATGGATCTCGTCCACAAAGAGGATGTCATTCTCCTGCAGGTTGGTCAGCAGCGCCGCCAAATCTCCCGCCTTTTCAATGGCGGGGCCGGAGGTGATACGCACGTTGACCCCCATCTCGTTGGCGATGATGCCGCTGAGCGTGGTTTTACCCAGACCCGGAGGGCCGTGCAGCAGCACGTGGTCCAGGGGCTCGTTTCGCATCTTGGCGGCCTGAATGAAGATTTCCAGATTGCCCTTGGCCTTTTCCTGCCCGATGTAGTCGGCAAGGGTACGGGGCCGCAGGTTCTGCTCCCCCTCATCAAGGCCGGTCAGGGACGTGGTAACAAGGGGCTGAAATTCCTCGGTGTCAAATTCAGTTGTGGAAAAATCAATGGCCATAGGGTCACTTCCTGTCTTATTCTGCCGTGTTTAGCCTGGGTAACGCTCCACCAACTCCCGGAACTTATCCAAGAAGCTGTGCTCACCCCAGGTGTTGAACTTGAAAAACACGCCCTGGCTTCCGCCGGAGGTGATGGCAGACACGTGCAGCTCCTCCCCATCCCCCACCAGCATCAGGGTCAGGGAAAGGCGGTTGCTGCCGGTGTAGCTGTACCGCTCGTAGACGCGGACACAGCAGCGCACGCCGGCAAACATGGTATAACTCTCGTCCTCGTAACTGGCAGACATGCTGCCGTTCAAAATACCCTCGTGGAAATAGCGCAAAGCCGCATCGAAATCACCGCGCAGAGTACGTTCGTATTTCGCCATAGAGCACCTCCGTAGGTATCAAACAAACTGCTCCACAAACTCAATGATGGGGGTGGGATCCTGCAGAGAGTGGGGATGGTGGCCCACCATGGACTTCTCAATGACCTTGATGGTGCCGCCGTGAGCCTTGTAATAGTCCTCCAGCACCTTGCCGTTCTCGTGATAGGGTACCACGGTATCGGCATCGCCGTAGAGCATGATAACGGGGATGTTGTGCTCGATCAGCTTGTCCAAATGGTCGATGGGGCTGCCGCGGAAGGCCACCACGGTGGACTTGTTAAAGCCGTAAGCGCTGACCATCTCATTCCACATACCGGCACTGAACTCCGCGTCGCCCAGACCGGCCAGACTCAGGATGTTCAGGGCGGGGGCATCGATGTACATAACGGGGACCAGCTCGGGATAGAGCTGGGCCAAACGGGCCGCCTGCAGACCGCCGCAGCTCATACCGGCGGGGATGACCTTCTCGCTGCAGTTCAGCTTCTCGGCCATGGCGCGGACAAACCGGGCCATCTGATGGATGGTGTGGTCGGGGGCCCAGCGGTTGGCGTGGGTGATGTTGATGACGTGGTAACCCCGGCGGAGCATGGCCTGCTCAAACATGGGGAACGCATCCAGATACTCGGTCTTCAGCACCATCTTGCCGTTGGGCTCCACCGTGGGGTACAGAACGGTGGCCAGCTGGTCCTCGAACGTAAATTCCTCGCCCTTAAAGTCTTTCCAAATCTCGTGCATAACGATTCTCCTCTTTTCTCCAATATAACGGTTCGTCAAACGAACTGTTCCACAAATTCAACGATGGGGGTGGGATCTTCCAACCCGTGGGGGTGGTGGTCGCACCCCGCTTTGCCAAAGACGGCCAGCTTGCCGCCGTGGGCCTCGTAGTAATCCTCCAGCACCTTGCCGTTCTCGTGGTAGGGCACCACAGTGTCGCTGTCGCCGTAGACCATAACCACGGGAATATCCAGCTTCATGAACTCGTCCAGATGGTCGATGGGGCTGTCCCGATAAATGAGGATGCTGGATTCGGTAAAGTTGCAGATGCGGCTCAAGTTGCGCCAAAGCGCCTCGTCCCGCTCTGCATCACCAAAGCCGGCCAAGCTCAGCAGATTCAGCACTGGCGCATCCAAGTAGGCCACAGAAACCAGTTCCGGATACAACAGCGCAAAGCGGAACGCCTGCAGACCGCCGGCACTGACACCGGAGAGAATGCACTTCTCGCTGGCGCCCAGCTTCGCCGCCATTTCACGGACGAAGCGAGCCATCTGATGAATGTGCTCGTACTCAGCATAGTAGTTGGGGTGGGTCACGTTGATGACGTAATACCCTCTGCGGAGCATCTCCTGCTCGAAGTTAGGAAACGCACCCAAATACTCGGTGCGGAATACAATCTTCCCATTGGGAGCGCCATCGGGGTACAGAACGGTGGCCGTCTGATCCTCGAACTGGAACTCTTCGCCTTTAAAGGCACTGAAACACGCGTCAATCATAGCCGCATCTCCCTTTCACATAAACTGTTCCACAAATTCGATGATAGGTGTGGGGTCGTCCAGGCCGTGGGGGTGGTGACCACACATGGACTTCTCGATAACCTTCAAGGTACCGTTGTGGGCGCGGTAGTAGTCCTCCAGCACCTTACCGTTCTCGCAATAAGGGGCGATGACGTCGCGATTGCCGTAGACCATAATAACAGGGATATCGTTGGCGATCAGCTTATCCAGATGGTCGATGGGACTGTCCCGGTGGTTGATAAGGGTAATGCGGTCAAAGCCGTAGCCATTGACCAGCTCCTGCCACACGTGGCCGGGCACCTCACGCTGACCAAGACCCGCCAAACTCAACAAGTTCAGACCGGGGGCATCCAGATACAGTACCGCCGCCAGCTCCGGGTGATAAGCTGCAAGCTTGGCCGACATGGTGCCGCCGGCACTCATGCCCACCATGATACACCGCTTATCGGCGTTGAGCCGCTCCGCCACGTGATACACAAATCGGGCGGTCATTTCTACGCAGTCGGCGGGGGCGTAGCGGTTGCGGTGGGTCACGTTGATAACGTAATAGCCCCGCTCCAGCATCATCCGCTCAAATTTGGGGAACGCATCCCGATACTCCCCTTTCAGCACCAAACGTCCGTTGGGAGTAACATTGGGGTAAATGATGGTGCCAACCTGATCTTCAAAGGGAAACTCCTCTACTTCAAAGCCTTCCCAGACGTTTTCACTCATGGTATCGCTCCTCTTATGCTTTCATCATGGCCTTCAGCGCCTGCTTGATGATCTGTTCCAACGTCAAATTCTCCATGTCAATGCCACGCAGGGCAGCGGCACTCTCTGCCGTGGAGTAGCCCAACACCGCAAGGGCGGCGGTAGCCTCGGACAGCTTGTTTTCCGGGATAACCGTAACGCCGGTGCCGGCATAACTCTCTCCCCCGCCGGTGGCAAAGGACTGATCCTTGGCCAACTTGTCCTTCAGCTCCAAAATGACCCGCTGGGCAATCTTCTTGCCGATGCCGGGAGCCACGGTCAGCGCCTTCTCATCCCCGGTGATGATGGACAGGGCAAGATTGGCCGGGGTACTGGCGGACAGGATGGACAGGGCTGCTTTGGGTCCCACGCCGGACACACCCAGCAGCAGACGGAACAGGTTTAGCTCGTCCTGCCCGGCGAAGCCAAACAGCTCCACCCCGTCCTCCCGGACGTTCAGGTGGGTGAACAGCATACCCTTCTCCCCCTTTTTCAGGGTGGACAAGGTCGTTGTGGTGGTGGAGCAGGCGTAGCCAACGCCGCCGCAGTCGATGACCGCCAGATTGGGGCCGATGTGCGCAACCGTTCCGGACAGGTAATAAAACATAGTCGTTACCTCTTACCTCGTGTTGTATTTCCCGGCATCAAACACCCGCTCGGTATTCAGCAGGGACGTGGCGGCTCTTCCGTGACAGATGGCAAGAGCCAGCGCGTCTGCCGCATCGTCAGGTTTGGGGATCTCTTTCATGCTGAGCAGCCGCTGGGTCATCAGCATGACCTGCCGCTTCTGGGCGCCTCCGTAACCGGCGACCGCCTGTTTGACCTGCATGGGAGTATACTCGTAGATGGGTACGCCCGCCTTCTCCGCCGAGAGCAGAATCACACCGCGCCCGTGGGCCACCGAGATGCCGGTGGTGATATTTTTGGTGAAGAACAGCTCCTCCACCGCCAGCTCGTCCGGCTTGAATCGGGCCAGCAGTTCGTCCATGTCCCGGGAAATCTGCAAAAGCCGCCGGGACAGCGGGATACCGGCGGGGGTGGTGATCACGCCGTATTGGAGCAGTGTGTTGGTGCCGCGCTCGACCCGTACAAGGCCGAATCCGATGGTTGCAACACCCGGGTCAACGCCCAAAATGACCATACTCCCACCTCTTACCTAATAATAAAAAATTCTACCACATTTCCCCCTGCCACGCAAGGAAAAATTGCACGTCTTGCCTTGAATAAAGTGGGCATTTGTGGTATGCTTCTTTCACTGATTTTCATCCGGGAGTTGATGGTGTGTTCCGCAAAGCAACCGCCGCCGATTTGGACGGCATTTGGGCCATTTACGACGCCGTTTTGGAGGGCGAAGAGTCCGGCCGCACCAGTGTTGGCTGGGTCCGGGGCATCTATCCCACCCCGGAGCTGTTCCTCTCCAGTCTGGACGAGGGGGTTCTGTTCGTCTGTGAACAGGACGGGAGGATCGCCGCCGCTGCCCGGATCAACCAGGTGCAGGCAGAGGAATACTCCCGAGCCCCCTGGACCATCCTTGCCCCGCCGGACAAGGTCATGGTGCTGCACACCATGGCCGTCCACCCCGATATGCAAGGTCGCGGTATCGCCACCCAATTTGTCCGCTTTTATGAACAGTATGCCGCCCGGCAGGGCTGCACCTGCCTGCGGCTGGACACCAATTTTACCAACAGACCCGGCCGTGCCCTGTACCCCAAGCTGGGTTATCACGAAGTCGGCGTTGTCCCATGCACCTTCAACGGTATCGAGGGCGTGGATCTGCTGTGCTATGAGAAGTCACTGTGAAAGGATGTTAGCTATATGAAAACCGTCATCACCGCTGTCAATGCCCCCGTCGCGCTTGGCCCCTATTCTCACGCGGTTGCCGTGGGTGATTTGCTGTATACCTCCGGCCAAATCGGCCTTGATCCCGCCACCGGTAAACTGGCCGGCGACGGCATTGAGGCACAGACCGAGCAAGTCCTGCGCAATCTGGAACAGGTACTTGCTGCCAACGGCATGACCTTTGCCAACGTGGTCAAAACCACCGTATTTCTCACCGATTTGGCCGATTTTTCCACAGTCAACGGCATCTACGCCACCCGCTTTTCCGCCCAGCCACCCGCCCGGTCCTGCGTGCAGGTTGCCGCCCTGCCTGCCGGTGCCCGCATTGAGATCGAACTGGTCGCAGCAAAGTAAACACAAACAAAAATCCCGAACCGTTTGGTTCGGGATTTCTTACGCCCTTGGATGGGCCTTGTTGTAGATATTTTTCAGCTTTTGATTGACCAGCTGGGAATAGATCTGAGTGGACGAAATATCCGCATGACCCAGCATCTCCTGAATGGAGTGCAGATCCGCACCGTTCTCCAGCAGGTGCGCCGCAAAGGAATGGCGCAGGGTGTGAGGTGTGATCTCCTTTGTGATCCCCGCCTTTTCCTGATAGCTCTTGACCAGCTTCCAAAAACCCTGACGGGACATCGGCTCCCCTGTCATATTGACAAACAGAATGCGCTGATCCGCATCTTCGATCAGTTGGGGGCGAACCTTTTTTATGTAGTCGCGCAGCGCGCGCACGGCGGCAGGATAAAGCGGGATAACGCGCTCCTTCTCCTTGGAGCAGCAGCGCAAAAAACCACCATCAAGGTTAATATCTTCCAGCGTCAACCCGATCAGTTCGCTGACACGGATCCCGGTGGCATACAGCAGTTCCAACATAGCCCGGTCACGCAGTCCTTTCAGGTCCGTCCCGCTGGGCTGTGCCAAAAACAGCTCCACTTCCTTACCGGAAAGGATCTGCGGCAACTTGCGGTCCACTTTCTCCGTTGTCACGCTGCGGGCAGGGTTTCCGCTTGCATAGCCGGTCTTCTGCAGGCAGGTATAAAAGGACTTGATGGATGCCATGGCACGCGTGACCGTGGCGGCAGACTTGCCAACATGCACCATACCCTGGCAATACCGCTCCACATCCGCGTGCATTACCTCAGTCAGCGGGATCCGCTGTTTCTCCATACTGGAGGCAAACTGCTGCACATCGCGCATATAAGAGCTGACCGTGTTGGCCGATGCCTTCTTTTCAGTTTTCAGGTATCGTTCGTATACCGCCAGCAAATCCATGTCTTCGTCCATCTTTCTGTAAATCAAATTAAAACAACTGCATAATCAGCTTAACCAACATCGGGACCAGTGTACATTCTATTCCCAGGCACACCAGCACAGCACCGGCGCAACCGCCGCAGCACAGCCAGTATCCGCCTACCCCCGAGGGCAACGGATAGCGTCCATCACCGGTCACCCGGCGCAGCAAACCATAGGAATTGGTGATCCCCGATACGCCAAGGCCAAACAGCGCCGGAATCCAGACAAGCGCAGATACGCCAAACAGACAACCACCCAGCGCAAGTCCCTGCACTCCCATTAACCGATAGAGAACCGCCACCGCATAGGCCAGTGAAAATCCACGCACCGCAAACAGTACCGGTAAACCAACGATTCCAAGCGCAGTCAAGCCAAGTAAAAAAGCCGCCAAAGGCACACGCATCACACGCCAAAAAAGGGGTAAGATCTGAATAGGATCCCCATCCTGCTGCAGCGTCAGAAAATATGCATCAAAGCGTTCCAACAAAGCACCGCAATTCTCCGCATCCAAAAGTCCCGCAGTCGTACAACCGACTATACTTCCTGTCAAATACAGTATGCAGAGAAGCCAAAGGGCAGCGGCACGTCCCGAAAGCAGATTCACCTTCAAACGGCGTGTTCGTTTCATCTTCTTCACCTCAAAAAACTCTATGAAAGAGGCGAAAAAAATAGACCTTCCGGCGCACCATCTGCAGACGGACACCGGAATGACTTCAAACAAATCTCCGCTTTGAATACACTATACCGATATTTTTCGCCGCAAGCAAGCTTTTTTCGAATTTTTCGGCATTTTTGTCATTTATGTCAATACTTTATGTCAACAGTATTATGTAAACTCTTGGTCGGTGAACGAGCAGCAATCCTTCTCGCATTCAATATGGGGCGACCGAATCGTTGCCCCACCCCCAAATATTGTTCTATCCCTCGTTTAGCTATACTATTTGTATAATTACATCTTGTAATCACCGGCTCCGGCGCCCTTCTCGCTTCGCAGCCGTCAGCACCCCCGCCAGCAATCCACCACAGATACACGCAGTCAGAACGGGCCACATCTCCCCTACCCCAGTCGTACCGCCAAACCATATAGCTCCCACCAGTAAAACCGTCAAAAATTCAACCGCTCCGACCCCGACCCCAACAGCCAGTCTTGCCCGCGCGCAGCGTCGAATTGCGTACGCGCCTCCCGCTAAGGCGCCCAGTACACACGCAGCCATCACGCTGTTCTCAGCCATCTCTCGGCCCAGTACCCCAACCGTCATCAGCCCGGCAACCATCAGCAGTACCGTTACCGCCACTCCAACCGCCAGCCCCCCGCCTTTCAGCAGTTCGATCATCATATCCGTCCATGCGCAGGGACCCCGTTTTGCTTCCTTACCGTTTGACACAAAAACACCTCCTCTGCACAAGCCTATGCAAAGGAGGTGCTGATATTCCGTTAATTTGATTTACTTGGCAGGGGCAGCCTCGGTGCCCTTGGAGGACACAGCCCACTTGGTAAACTCCACACGCACGCGGTCGGCACCGGTCTCGATCACAATGGTGTTTTCCTTCACGGCGCAGACCGTACCAACGATGCCGCCGATGGTGGTGATCACATCACCAACCGCCAAAGAGTTGCGCATCTGCTCGGCAGCCTTACGCTTTTTGTTTTCCGGACGGATCATAAAGAAATACATGGCGCCAAACAGCAGCACCATCAGCAGAATAGGAGACGCGTTTCCCATGATAAATAATTCCTCCAAAATTTAGTTTACATCCCAGATGTTACGGCTTATTATAACGGTCTTTGCCCTGATTTGCAAGACCAATTTTCGAAATCAAAGCGCAGGCTTGCCCAGTTTTTCGGAATACTCCCGCCGGAACGCCTCAAATCGTCCCTCGTCCAGAGCCTGACGAATACGCGCCATCAGCTCATTGTAGAAGTACAGATTGTGCAGCACAAGCAATCGCATGGCCAGCATCTCACCCGCATTGAGCAGATGCCGGATATACCCCCGCGAGAAGCTTCGGCAGGCAGGGCAGCCACACCCTTCGCTTATGGGACGCTCATCCAGCTTATACTTCTCGTTCTTGATGTTGATCGTCCCCTGCCAGGTAAACAGTTTGCCATGGCGGGCATTCCGAGCAGGCATAACACAGTCAAAGAAGTCAACGCCCCGGGCCACACCCTCAATGATGTTGGAGGGCGTACCCACCCCCATCAAGTACCGAGGTCTATCCTTCGGCATAAACGGCTCCACCGCATCAATGATATCGTACATCGTCTGGGTGGGTTCGCCCACCGCAAGACCACCGATGGCATAGCCGTCACAGTCGATTTTAGCTGTTTCCTGCATATGCCAAATACGCAGATCCGGGTGGGTTCCGCCCTGATTGATGCCGAACAGCATCTGCCTCGGATTGACAGTATCCGACAAGGAGTTTAGCCTGTCATGCTCCGCCTTGCAACGCTCCAGCCAGCGCAGAGTTCGTTCGCAGGAGGCTTTTACGTATTCGTGAGGCGCAGGGTTTTCCACACACTCATCAAAGGCCATGGCAATGTCACTGCCCAGGTTGGACTGGATGCGCATCGACTCCTCCGGCCCCATAAAAATGCGCTTGCCGTCGATGTGGGAGGCAAAGGTGACCCCCTCCTCGGTGATCTTGCGCAGTCCCGACAAGGAAAACACCTGGAACCCGCCGCTGTCGGTCAAAATCGGGCCATCCCAGTCCATGAACTTGTGCAGTCCACCGAAGTGGCGCACAACTTCATCCCCGGGCCGCAAATGCAGGTGATAGGTGTTGGACAGCTCAACCTGACAGCCGACCTCTTTCAAATCATGGGCAGACACCGCGCCTTTAATGGCACCCTGCGTGCCCACATTCATAAATACGGGGGTCTGCACGGTACCGTGGGCACATTCAAACTGTCCACGCCGGGCCTTCCCCTCTGTTTTCAGCACTTGAAACACAGCATTCTCTCCCGTTTACGAAATAAACATGGCATCACCGAAGGAGAAAAAGCGATATCGCTCCTCAACCGCCTGTCGGTACGCCTCTAAAACATTTTCACGTCCGGCCAGCGCAGAAACCAGCATGATCAGCGTGGACTCCGGCAGGTGGAAATTGGTCACCAGCGCATCCAGCACCTTAAACCGATATCCGGGATAAATGAAGATGTTCGTCCAGCCGGCACCGGCCCGCAGTGTCCCATCCTCGTTTCCCCAGCTTTCCACCGTACGGCAGGACGTGGTTCCAACACAGATAACGCGGCCGCCGTTTGCCTTGGTTTCATTTACAACGTCTGCCGTTTCCTGCGGGATGACGCAGTACTCCGAGTGCATCTCGTGTTCGTCGATACGTTCCGCCTTAACAGGCCGAAATGTTCCTAGTCCTACATGAAGTGTAACGTAGCAAAGCTTTACACCCTTATCCTCAATCTTTTTCAGCAGTTCCGGTGTAAAATGCAGCCCCGCGGTGGGGGCGGCAGCAGAACCGCTCACCTTGGAATAGACCGTCTGATAGCGTTCAGAGTCCTCAAGTTCCGCTGTAATATAGGGCGGCAGCGGCATACGACCAAGCTGCTCCAAAACCTCAAGAAATATCCCCTCATATGCAAATCGGACCAGCCGATTTCCGCCTGCAACTTCGCCTACGATGGTAGCCGTCAGTTCTCCGTCGCCGAAGATGACCGTTGCCCCCTCTTTCAGCTTTCGTCCGGGGCGCACCAAGCACTCCCATACATTGTCATCGCGATTAATGAGCAGCAGAACCTCACACGCACCGCCAGTAGGCCGGTGGCCAATCAATCTCGCCGGCAACACGCGTGAGTTGTTCAGCACCATGCAGTCCCCCGGCTCAAGCCGGTCCAGCAGGTCGGTAAACACCCCATGGCGGATCTCTCCGCTGGATTTATCCAGCATCAGCAGGCGCGACGCATCCCGCTGTTCCAGCGGCGTTTGCGCGATCAGTTCCTGAGGCAGGTCAAAGTTAAAATCAGATGTTTTCAAAGCGCTCCCTCAATTTTTTCACCAACATGAACTCCGGTGAAGTAAAATTCCAGTATTTCCTCGCAGGTATAGCCAAGCTGGGCCATAGCGTAGCCGCCCCATTGGCTGTAACCGACGTTATGCCCCCAGCCGCTGCCGCTGACCAGGAACGTGTTCTCCGAAACAGGAGATGTCGTCCCGGTGGATACCACGTCGCCCGCGCCCGTAATGGCATACGGAACCACGCCATTGAGTTGGGTCAGTTGTCCATCCCCGCCCAACACAAACAATCCATCCACTCTGTCAAGTGTCTGATCACCATTGACCAGACAGGCTTCCGGTGGAATTTCCCCGCCGCGCATCACCGTAAAATGCAGCGAACGACACCCTAATTTACTGCGCAGCCAACTGCTTTTATTGGCCGAAAACGTGTTGCTCTTCCCGTTTTCATACGTAAACTTGACTTCCAGCGCATTACCGGTTCGTGACTGTTCCGTCACTTGAAAATCAACCACGTTTGTGTTCATCGCATATCCTTTTGCGTGCAGGATATCCGTTAACTGTTCCCTTGTAAATGTGTTGGAAAAATAGTAATTGGGGATCACGTCAGCAAACTGGACCTCGTAGATGTCCTCAACTCCCGCAAGATAGGGATAGGTAGCCTGGTTGCTGCCCCATACGCGGGACACATCCTCGGATCCCCCGCCGTTGCTGGAGTAAAAATACGTGTGAGCAAGCTTCTCCCCGTACCATACGTACATCCCGCGCACTTCATCCACGGCCCGATCGCTCAATTCACTGGGAAACATGTTGCCGCTGCCCGCGCCGTAATACACCTGGCAGTCTGTGGTATTGCACACGTCAAAGCCGTTTCCGTTGTGCTTGTTGCGGTTGATCAGGGCATAGTTTTTGGCGCACAGAGCCTGCGCCTTCAGCGTTTCCAAAGGCCAGATCTTGACCGACTCATACGGGACGACCCCCTTCAAATATAAATCAAGGGGCAGGATGTTGACCACCGTGATATCTCCGCCGCCTATGCGCTGATATCGGAAGCCACCGTAATATTTATACCCTTTGAACCAGGTCGGGCGCGGATCGTCATCCGAAAGTCCAGGAACGACACCAAGCTGCCGCTGTTCGCCCCCGTCAAACTGGAACAAAATGTCCGTGGTTCCGGTTTCCACAACGTTTACGCCGAACTTGGTCGTGTAACATATCGTCCACGTTCCATCGGCGTATTCCGCCGCTGCCGTGCGCGCCGCCTCGCCGTTTGTGTACGACCCAACGCGCACCTGATACACACCGTCGATCCAGGCAACGAACGCACCGTCAATTTCGGAAGCAGCCTGCTGCGCAGACTCAAAACTGTCAAAATCGGCAGGATGCCTGAGATGGTAGCAGCCAAGGACACTGTGTTGGCCGGACGGTGCCTTCGTATAGAACGTTTCACCCGCAAGGTAAAGATTTGTGGTTTTGACCATGCTCAAAGCACGAACACTCTCATTTCTGGCCAGCTCCACAAACTCGCGTTCCTCGTCAAATAAACCGAAGCGGTAGCCGCTGCCAAACCCATCGGCGATCAGCAGTTTGGCCTCATGCAGTACCCCGTGCTTACTGCCCGACCAGGCAAGACCGACTGCAATTTTCATATCAAGATACGGATCCGTTTCTCCTTCCGTTTCCGCATCTTCCTGCTGCAGATTGGGATCTTCCTCCCATGTGCCGGACTGTTCCTGTTGGGGAATGTAGGTATCATTATCAACCTCGTATTCCGGCAGCGCGCGCACCGACCCGGCACACAGCAAAAGCGCCAGCAGCAAGGTCACAAATTGTCTTATTTTCAGGCTCATAAACCGCTCCAATTCTCCAAATACACCAACGCTCTGTTCATTGACAGATATGATCGGCCGTGGTATCATTATAAATTAACAATAGTAGTATCGTTTGCAGTCGAAGTTCGTGTTTCTCTGCCGCTTATTATACCGAGTTTCCAGCGACTTGGCAACACCGACTTTTCCCCTGCATACATTTACTTGATTTTTCCAAACACATTAACCGCATCCAACGATGCGTGAAAGGAACGATGGACAATGAACAAGTATAAAGTTGGTATTATCGGCGGCACCGGCATGGTGGGTCAGCGCTTTGTTACCCTGATGGAAAACCATCCCTGGTTCGATCTGACCGTTATCGCCGCCAGCCCCCGCTCCGCCGGCCAAACCTACGAGCAGGCCGTCGCCGGTCGCTGGGCTATGACCACCCCCATCCCCGAGCAGGCCAAGTCTTTGATCGTCATGAACGCCACCGAAGACGTGGAGAAGATCGCCGCTGCTGTGGACTTCGTCTTCTGCGCTGTTGATATGAAGAAGGACGAGATCCGCGCTCTGGAGGAAACCTACGCCAAGGCCGAGTGCCCCGTGGTGTCCAACAACTCCGCTCACCGCTGGACCGACGACGTGCCCATGGTGGTGCCCGAGATCAACCCCGAGCACATCAACGTCATCGCCGCCCAGCGCAAGCGTCTGGGCACCAAGCGCGGCTTCATCGCCGTCAAGTCCAACTGCTCTCTGCAGAGCTACGTCCCCGCCCTGCACCCCCTGAAGAAGTACGGCCTGGAGTCCGCTCTGGTCTGCACCTATCAGGCCATTTCCGGTGCCGGCAAGACCTTCGAGCGCTGGCCCGAGATGGTGGATAACTGCATCCCCTACATCGGCGGCGAGGAAGAGAAGAGCGAGCAGGAGCCTCTGAAGCTGTGGGGCGAAATTGCCGATGGCAAGATCGTCAAGGCTGCCGGCCCCGCCATCACCGCCCAATGCTTCCGCGTCGCCTGTCAGGACGGCCACATGGCCGCCGTGTTTATGAAGTTCAAGGACGGCCGCAAGCCCTCCATTGAGCAGATCAAAGCCGACTGGGCCAACTTCAGCGGCCGTGCCCAGGAGTTGGAGCTGCCCTCCGCCCCCAAGCAGTTCCTCCATTACTTTGAAGAGGATAATCGCCCCCAGACCAACCTGGACCGCAACACCGAAAACGGCATGGCCGTGTGCCTGGGCCGTCTGCGCGAGGACAGCCAGTACGACTACAAGTTCGTCGGCCTGTCCCACAACACCCTCCGCGGCGCTGCCGGCGGCGCTGTCCTGCTGGCCGAACTGCTGTGTGCCGAGGGCTACATCGACCGCAAGTAAGCATTCCCATCTTCTTGAAAGGGTGTATGAATATGAGAACTCCTGTTTTCACCGGTAACTGCCCCGCGCTGGTCACCCCCTTTAACAACGACGGCAGCATCAATTACGACGCTTTCGGCAAGCTGATCGATGCCCAGATCGCCGCCGGCGTGGATGCGGTGTGTGTCTGCGGAACCACCGGCGAGTCCGCTACCATGTCCATCCGCGAGCATATCGCTGCCGTGGAGTACTGTGTCAAGCGTGTCGATCACCGTGTCAAGGTCATTGCCGGCACCGGCAGCAACGACACCTCCGCCGCCGTTTACCTGACCCAGCACGCGCAGGAGTCCGGCGCCGATGCCGCCCTGCTGGTCACTCCCTACTACAACAAGGCCAGCCAAACCGGCCTCATCAAGCACTACGAGTATATCGCCGACCGCACCGAGCTGCCCATGATCCTGTATAACGTGCCCGGCCGCACCGGCGTGTCCTTCACCGCCGACACCTACAAGACCTTGGCTCAGCACCCCCGCATCAACGGCGTAAAGGAAGCCAGCGGTAACTTCTCCCTGCTGGCCCACACCCGCTGTGTATGCCCCGAGGACTTTTACATTTGGTCCGGCAACGACGACCAGGTAGTCCCCATGATGGCGCTGGGCGCCAAGGGCGTGATTTCCGTGGCCTCCAACATCATCCCCGAGATCATGATCCGCATGAGCCATCTGTGTCTGGAAAACGACTTCGAGGCCGCCTCCAAGCTGCAGATCCAGTACATGGACCTGATCGACGCGCTGTTCATCGAGGTCAACCCCATCCCCATCAAGGCCGCCATGAACCTGCTTGGTATGCAGGCCGGTCCTCTGCGCCTGCCCCTGTGTGATATGGGTGAGAAGAATCTGGAGACTCTGCGCCGGTCCATGCAACGCATGAACCTGCTGAAGTAAGGAGCCCGTCATGCATAAGATAATCATCTCCGGCTGCAACGGCCACATGGGCCGTGTGGTTCGCTCTCTTTGCGAGGCCGACCCCGGTGTGCAGGTGGTTGCCGGTTTCGATATTCTGGGCAACACCGACCACCCCTTCCCTGTTTTTACCGCTCCCGAGCTGTTTGACGGTGAAGCCGACGCCGTGATCGACTTCTCCAGCCCCGCCGCCTTGGACGGTCTGCTGGCCTTTGCTCAGGCGCGGCACATTCCTTTGGTGCTTGCCACTACCGGCTACACCCCGGAACAGGTTGCAAAAATCGGCGCAGCCGCTGTCAACGTTCCCATCTTCCGCTCCGCCAATATGTCGCTGGGTATCAACGTGCTGCTGGAGCTTGTAAAGAAGGCCGCATGCGTGCTGGGTGACAGCTACGACATTGAGATCGTGGAGCGGCATCACCGCCGCAAGGTGGATGCTCCCAGCGGCACCGCCCTGATGATCGCCGATGCTGCCGCCGGTGCCTGCGGTCACGAAACCGAGTACGTCTACGACCGTCAGAGTGTCCGACGTCCCCGCGACAAAAAAGAGATCGGCATCAGCGCTGTGCGCGGCGGCACCATCGTGGGAGAACACGAGATCATCTTCGCCGGCCACGACGAGGTCATGGAGATCAAGCACACCGCCCTCTCCCGCGACATCTTCGCCGCCGGTGCCATCGAGGCCGCCAAGTTCCTGTCCGGCCTCACCGCCCCCGGTCTGTACGATATGTCCAGTATGCTGAGCAAATGAGAAAAAGCGATGCGGTAATGATTACCGCATCGCTTTTTATTGACATACGCGCCCCTATCCCCTACAATCTACACAGGAAGCGAGGTGGCACCATGAATGATCAATTCTCCCGCAGCGAGTTGCTGCTTGGCTGCGAGGCTATGGAAAAACTGAAGAACGCCAAGGTCGCCCTGTTCGGCGTGGGCGGCGTGGGCGGCTACTGTGCCGAGGCGCTGGCCCGTGCCGGCGTGGGCACTATCCACCTCTACGACGACGACACCGTTTCTCAAAGCAATCTCAACCGACAACTGGTCGCCCTCCACTCCACGCTTGGAAACGGCAAGGCACAGACCATGGCCGCACGCATCCGGGACATCAATCCTGATTGTGATGCCGTCGCTTTTTCCATGTTCTATCTGCCCCAAAACGCCGATGAAGTAGATCTGGGTCAGTACGACTACGTGGCCGACTGCATCGACACCGTCACCGCCAAGCTGGAGCTGATCTCCCGTTGTAAAGCACGGGAAATCAATGTCATCAGCGCATTGGGTACCGGCAACCGCATCGACCCCACCGCCGTTATCTGCACCGATATCAGTAAAACCCGGGACTGTCCCTTGGCCCGAGTGGTGCGAAAAGAGTTACGCCACCGCGGCATCAATCACTTGGACGTCATCTGCTCCACAGAGCCGCCCCTCACCCCCCTGCAGTCCACGCAGGCCGAGACTCCGGAAACCGACACCCGCCCCGGCTCCACCGCCCGGCGGGATACCCCCGGTTCCCTCCCCTTCGTTCCCGCCGCCGCAGGCCTTGCCATGGCCAGCGCCATCATACGCAGCCTGACCGGTTTTTGACATGAAAAACCCCACCTCGTTTGAGGTGGGGTTTTATTATCAGCCATAGAAACGGTGACCGCCGATTTCGGCCACGCACTGCTTGTTGCGGGCAGCCCAACTGCTGCGCAGATAGGTATCGAAGAAGTATGCACGCTCGGCGCCCTCCGCCACACCGCCATCCAGCACCAGCTTGGCAGCGATCACGCTTTCGGCATTGGGGGTACGATTGGCAAGCCGACCGCCCTTAAAGGTGCTGAACTGGTTGCGCTGGGAAATAACGCCGTAGATGCTGTCGGGCCAGGTGGGGTGATTGGTGCGGTTCAAAACCACATTACCAACTGCCATTTTGCCCTCCAGACACTGATTGCCGCTCTCGGCATAGATAATGCGGGACATCCAAAACAGCTCATCCTCGTCGTAGAACGTATCCGCCGACTCAATGGCCCCTTCACCACGGTCGACCAGGAAATAGCCCCCCTCACCGTCCCAGCCGGTAGTGGCGCCAAACGCCTTGGCCAGCACATCCAAGGAAACCATCATCCGGTCCTCCACCATCTGCACGCCCGTGGGCATATAGAGGTAACGACCATTGGCAATGATATAGGGATCGCTTTCCCGGGCAGTCAATTCCAACCCCTGGGCCGTAACCGTGGCAGTACCGGTGTTTTCATCCCA
Organism: Oscillospiraceae bacterium; assembly: GCA_017397835.1. GTDB lineage: Bacteria > Bacillota > Clostridia > Oscillospirales > Oscillospiraceae > Lawsonibacter. The sequence continues at coordinate 55,235 of JAFQHV010000007.1, read as the reverse complement.
GCTGATCTGCGCTGTGGTATCCAGCTGCTGGGCCATTCCCTTGAGAGAAACATACGTGACGTTGAAAAGAGTGGTGCGCCCAACGGACTTGGGAACCGGCTGCCCATCCAGCAGGAGGGCACGATCCAGCTCCATAGCAGGCACTTCCACGGCAGGACTTTCTGTTTCTATGTCGTCAGCCGGCTTTTCAACGCCAACCGCAGGCTCCTCTGTCCGAGTGCTGCTGATGACGGCCTCAGCCGCCAACGCCGCGGTGTCCACGCCGGCACCCATGAGCAGGATGACAGCAAGGCCGCTGAGCAGCAGTGCAAACAGTTTGCGTTTCAAGTCGTTCACTTCCTTGATCGTAAGTTTCGCGTCATCAACGCGGCAAAAAGCACCAAGTTTTCCTTTGTTACTTTTTGTAACCGTATTGTAACCGATTTGCACTATCCCATTCAAGGGCAAACTGTCACAATCCTGCCCCCCTATTTTTGTGCACTTTTCCCGAAATTCACAAAAAATAAGCGGTCGTCCAAATATATTCCCCGTTGTTGTTCTAAAATCCACAGCATTGCATATCATTTTTGCGCTTTTTTACTCAAAACTGTTTTGGTGAAAAAAACGGCGCATTTTTACAGCTTGTTTTTCCCGTGCTTGGGCTAAAATTTTCTTGCTCTTTTCCGATTTTTTTCACTCAATCCCCTTGACTATCTGAAAAAAGCTGATATAATACAATTCGTTGTTCGGCGACCAAGGACAACCGTTTGGAGAGATGGCTGAGCTGGTCGAAGGCGCACGATTGGAAATCGTGTAACGGCTAATACCCGTTCGAGGGTTCGAATCCCTCTCTCTCCGCCAAAAAAATCCTGAATGCAATTGCATTCAGGATTTTTTCTTTCCCGGTTCGATTACAGTTCCCGTACAGACAGTTTCAGCTTAAAGTCGATGCTCTCCCCCGCCTTGATGGTACTGTATGCAAAGCCATCGTCCAGCAAGCAGCTGCACGGCTCCAGACCCAACGCATAATCGCCGCTGACCATGCATTTCCACTCCACAAAGCAAGGCAGCGTATCCCCGGAGTAGTCCAGCACAAACTCCTTGCCGATTTTCTCGTTGACGATGGAGGCCGTGGGTCGATTCATCTCGATAAAATAGCAGGTCTCCTCTGTATCCGCCACCGGCTCTTCCATTTCAAAGCGGGTTTCGATATTCTGCGTGGCCCAGGGAGTTCTGCCACAGCTGTTCTTCTCGTCCAACCGGACTTCCGCCCCGGCATCCAGCATGGGATACCCCACGTTCACGTGGTACAGCAGGCAGTACTCCTGCTCCTTGAAGCTCAGGTTGGTCAGAGTATCCTCCACCTCAACGCAGTCCGAACCCACAGCAGACGTGATCCTGCGCTTCACAGCCAGATTCTGACCAAATATGGCCGTATTACGAACAACCGCCTCCACCACGATACCCTGTTCGTCACACCGCGCTGTCAGTACCTGGGCCGGGAAGGTATGGTAGGTTCCGTGAGGGATGTATCCGTCCCGGCTACCAATACTGTCCAAACCGCAGGTGTAGAGCATGCCGCCCTCAAAACGACTCATAAAGTCGATATTCTCCGCGGTAAAGCCGTTGCGGGACACAAAGGACACGTTCTGCCCCTTGTGATACATCTGCATGATATCCATGCCCTTGGTCACATTCAGCAGAAAGCGCAGATTCCCGTTGTCGCAGTCGATCACATCAAGGCCCCGCTCTCTCCCTTCGGTCATAGTGTACCGCCTCAGAGATGCTACCTGTTGAAAGTTGGAAATTTTCCCGTTCATCAAAATTCCTCCTTATCCCCTCATACCCTTGATTTGCTTTGCCGGATATAGTAAAATCCAAATACAAGCATATTATATATTGTATAGGAGGCTGCGTCAATGGACGTATGCAACATCAATGATATCAAGGCTCTGCTAGCCCGCCACGGCTTTCATTTTTCCAAGTCCATGGGGCAAAACTTCCTCATTGAGTCCTGGGTGCCGGAGGACATCGCCGCATCGTCCCGGGCCGACAAGTCCTGCTGCGTACTGGAGATCGGCCCCGGCATCGGGCCCCTGACGGGCCAGTTATCCGACCGGGCAGGTAAGGTCGTGGCCGTAGAACTGGACCGCACCCTGCTACCCATCCTGTCCGAAACGCTGGGGCGCCGTGACAACGTGGAAATCGTCCCCGGCGATGTGATGAAGCTGGACATCGGCGAGCTGGTTGCGACAAAGTTCGACGGTTTGACCCCCGTCGCCTGCGCCAATCTGCCTTATAATATTACCACCCCGGTACTGACCAAGCTGATCGAAAGCAAGCTGTTTACCTCTATTACCGTGATGATCCAGCGCGAGGTGGCTCTGCGCATCTGTGCCGCCCCCGGCACCGGTGACTACGGTGCGTTCTCTGTGTTCTGCCAGTATCACACCAAGCCGGAGCTGCTCTTCGACGTCCCCCCTACCTGTTTCCTGCCCGCCCCCAAGGTGACCTCCTCCGTCCTGCGGCTGGTCCCCCGTGAAAAGCCCACCGAGGTGGAGGACGAGGAATTCTTCTTCCGGGTAGTCCGTGCCGCGTTTGCCCAGCGGAGAAAAACGCTGCACAACAGCCTGACCTCCGCTTTGGGCCAGCCTTTTTCCCGGGAAATGATTGCCGAGGCCATTGCCGCCTGCGGCCTGCGCCCCGATGTAAGGGGCGAACGGCTGGGCATCCCCCAGTTCGCGGCGCTCGCAAACTCTCTTGCCGCCATGACCAAATAACAAAAAGGCCGTGTACCATCCGTACACGGCCTTTTTTCATTCTCCAAATACGGGTCGTTCCGCAGGCGGCAGAGCACACAGTTCCTTCCCTGTTCCCGCCTTGACCGCTTCAAGGGTTTCCGCCAGCCAGCTCACCTGATCCTCGGTCAACTGGCACTGCTTATCACCGAGCCTGACATACCCGCCTGTCAGATTAATACCGTACTCCATCTGCTCAAGCTCCGTCTTCACATAGTACTCAGGCAGACAGCGGCAGATATCCTCTGAAAAATCCAGCCAACGCAAAAAGTCGGTCAACCCCACAGAGCTTCCGCCCCAAAAGGATCGTTCCCACCGTTCTTCCTGCTTGCCCAGCTTCTCACAGCGCACCGTGGTAACGGTGTTGCCGCAGTAACCCACCGGATCGTGGGCCACCACGTTGTTGCTTTGAGGTGCAGTATGGCCGTGTTCGGGCAGAGAAACGCCCGCTTCCACCGCAAACGGATCCATGCTGCATCCTGCCAACAGAAGGACAGCAAAACAAAACAGCAGGCATCGGTTCAAAATACGGCTGTTCACTGCTCTGTTTCCTCCTGCACAGCTTTTGCCGCTTTCTTCGCCTTGCGCACCTTGATGTACTTCTTGCCCGCAAACACACCGCAGACCGCCACGGCAGCGAGGATCACAAGGCCAAAGAGGTTGTAGCTCACCCACACAAGGAAGTCCTGCACGCCGTCCACTACGTCGCCGGCGCTGCTGATGATGCCGGTCTTCATGCGCTGGAACAATCCCGCCTGCTGACCGGGGTCATCGGTAATACGCTGCATCTCCTGGATATTCACGTCAATGGTGGCGTAACCAACCAGACTGTCATAGCGCCGCAGCTGGGATGTATACTGTTCAATCTGATACTCCACGTCTGCCAGTGCGTTTTCCAGCGCAATGATGTCCTCCATATTCTTCGCCTGCTTCAAAAGCTGCTGCAGCCGCTCCTGCTTGGTACGCTGGGTAGTCAGGCGGCTCTCGGCGTCAAAGTACTCCTGCCCCACGTCCTGGGTGCTTTCGGTCCGTCTGGACAGGTAACCCACGCCGTCCATCTGGCTCATAAAGCTGTCGTAGGACTCGGCGGGAATACGCACCACGTAATAGCCGGAACGGTGACTGCCCTGATTGTAGTAACCGCCGCTGTACAGCTCGGCATTCTCATAATAGCCGTTCAGGCTCAGCACCAGCTGCTCCAGCGCCGCAACAGACTTGTCAAACTCCACCGTCTGCACTTGCAGATTAGCCCGGCGGATCAGCTTGACGCCGCTGTTTTGATACACGCTCTTTGACGCGGACATTTGCGCCATGGGTTTGACGTTTTCGGGCATGGCACTGTCAAACAATGCCTCACCGGCTGCCACATCGGTACTCATCATCTCATTTTTGTACTTGTACCCGCCGTCGTCCGCCGCCGTCCCGGCGGACTGCGCGCCGCAGGCGGCAAGGGACACCACCATCAGAACACACACAAAGCCCGCAAACAGTTTTTTCATAGAAATACCTCCTTCGTTTTATCCTCTTACCCACAAAGACGCAATCACGCGCCGCGCGTCGCACGAACAGGCCGCTTTTTTCATAGGATGGAAAAAACAGGAGGTATCGCCATGCCCACCATCTATCTCTCTCCATCCACTCAGGAAAACAATCTGTTCGTCAGCGGCGGCAGTGAGGAATATTATATGAATCTCATCGCCGATGCCATGATCCCCTACCTGAACGCATCCGGTATCCAGTATGTACGCAATACCCCACAAATGAATGCGAGCAGCTCCATCGCCGCCTCCAACGCTGGACAGTACGACCTGCACGTTGCCATCCACTCCAACGCCGCCCCGGAGGGCCGCTACGGCACCGCCCGAGGCTCTATCGTCTTTTATTACCCCGGCAGCTCTCAAGGGCGCAGAGCGGCGGAGATCATGGCAAAGAACCTGCGCAATATCTATCCCTTGCCTGACCTTGTTCGTGCCGAAGCTTCCACCCGAATCGGCGAGCTGCGTCTGACCCGGGCCCCCTCCGTTTTTCTGGAGCTTGCCTTCCACGATAACACCGACGATGCCGCCTGGCTAAAGGCAAACATCGATGCCATTGCCCGCAACCTCGTCCTGTCCCTGACCCAGTACTTTGGAATCCCGTTTCTCGCACCGCAGACACCGCGTCAGGGTCGCGTGGACACCGACGGCGGACGGCTGAATATCCGCTCCCGGCCCAACACGGGCGCACCCATTCTTGCCCAGGCCAATGACGGTGTCCCCATCGCCATTCTTAACCAGTCGTCACAGGGCTGGTATTTGGTCCGCTACAACGGTGTGACAGGCTACGCCAGCGGCGAGTATATCACAGTGACCTGATTTTCCCCCCCGCGGCACTTGAAACCGCGCTGTGCTTGTAGTAGAATAGGGACAAATCTTGACAAAGGAGGACATTTCCATGTCCATTGAAATCGGTCTGCGCGGTCGCGCAGAAACTGTAGTTAACAGCACCAATACCGCCGCCGCTGCCGGTTCCGGCAGCCTGACCGTGTTCGGCACTCCATTTATGGTGGCCCTGATGGAGAAGGCCGCCTCTGAGTCCTTCCTCCCCCACCTGCCCGCCGGTGACAGCTCCGTTGGCACCAAGGTCAACATCGACCACGTGTCCGCCACCCCCATGGGCATGAAGGTCTGGGCAGAGAGTGAGGTCACATTGGTGGACGGCAAGCGTATCGAGCTGACCGTCACTGCCTACGATGAAAAGGGTCTGATCGGCAAGGGTACCCACGAGCGGTTTATTATCACCGACGAGCGCTTTCTCGCCAAGACCGCCCGAAAGCTGGAGGGCTGAGCCATGTCCATCGAACTGGTCCGCGAATACTTCCGCCCTTTGGGCCGGGAAGATGACATCCTCGAGTTTGCGGTGTCCAGCGCCACGGTAGAGCTGGCCGCTCAGGCCGTTGGGGTCATCCCCGCCCGCATTGCCAAGACCCTGTCCTTCCTTGTTGATGAAGGCTGCGTGCTGGTGGTGGCCGCCGGCGATGCCAAGATCGACAACAGCAAGTTCAAGGGGTTCTTCCACACCAAGGCCAAGATGCTCTCCGCCGAGCAGGTGTCCGAATTCACCGGCCACGCCATCGGCGGCGTGTGCCCCTTCGGCAATCCTGCGGGTGTCCGTACCTATCTGGACGTGTCCCTGCAGCGGTTCGACACCGTTTTCCCCGCCGCCGGCAGCAGCAACTCCGCCATTCAGCTGACCTGCGACGAGCTTGCCCGGTACTCCAACAGTCTGGGTTGGATCGACGTATGCAAAGGCTGGCAGGCCGAAGAATAAACGAAAAAGCACCTCATCCCATCGGATGAGGTGCTTTTCTTATTCGGCATTGTAAGGCTGCGTATTGCTCTCGCGGCAGATGTAGATGGGGCGCTCCTTGACTTCCAGATAGGTCTTGGCCAAATACTCACCCAAAATGCCCATGCAGAACAACTGCAAACCACCAACAAGCAAAATCACACACACCAAAGACGGCCAGCCGGCCACCGGGTCGCCAAACAACAGGGTCCGGATAATGATGACCAAAATAAATACGAACGCCAGCAGACAGCACACAAGTCCCGTCACCGCAGCAATGGCAAGGGGCGCGGCAGAAAAAGCCACGATGCCCTCAATGCTGTACAGCAGCAGTTTCCAAAAGGACCACTTGGTCTCCCCCGCCGCCCGCTCGACGTTTTCGTACTCCAGCCACTTGGTCTTATAGCCGACCCAGCCGTACAACCCCTTGGAGAAGCGGTTATACTCCCCCAGTTCCAGCAGGGAGTTGACAAACTTCCGGGTCATCAGGCGGTAGTCCCGGGCGCCGTCCACCATCTCGGTCTTGGAAATGCGGCGCATCAGCTTGTAGAAGCAGCGCGCAAAGAACGAACGGATGGGCGGCTCACCCTTTCGGGTCACCCGCCGGGTGGCAACGGAGTCGTATCCTTCCTTTTTGATGGCATCCATCATCTCAGGCAGCAGGGCGGGCGGATCCTGCAAATCGGCATCCATCACAGCAACGTAGTCGCCGCAGGCATGGGTAAATCCGGCATACATGGCCGCTTCCTTGCCAAAATTGCGGGAGAAGGACACATATTTCACCCGCTCATCCTGTTCAGCAAAGGCACGGACGACCTCCATGGTCTTATCCTTGGAGCCGTCGTCAACAAACAGGAATTCAAAGGCATACTCCTCCATCAGGCCGGCCACACGGGTGATCTCGGCGTAAAACAGGGGCAGTACCTCCTGCTCGTTGTAGCAGGGCACGATAATTGAGATCTTTTTCATTCCGTCACCTTCCTCGGTTCGGATTTCTGCTGTTATCCTATCACAGCATGGAGAACAGGTCAAGCTGACTGGTTTCGGGCAGTGTTCCAAACGCCCCCGCCGCCTTCAGCAGTTCGATGTGGGTCTTGGACACCTTGGGACAGGCGGCAGACATCTCCTCAATGGACACGAACTGCTTGCCGCGGCACTGCTCCACAATGGACAGGGCCGCCGTTTCGCCAAGTCCCGCCACGGACACGAAGGGCGGGCGCAAGGTCCCCTCCTCCTCGTTCATGGTGAAGTTGATGGCATCGGACTGATAGATGTCGATGTTGCGGAACGAGAAGCCGCGCAGATAGAACTCATAGCACACCTCCAGCGTGGTGAGCATATCCTGCTCCACGGCGGAGGCCTCCTTGTCCTTGAGTTGGATCTCCCGCATCTTCCGCTTGACTACGTCCATGCCTCGGCACATAAACGCCTCGTCAAAGGCCTTGGCACGGATGGAGAAATAGGCCGCGTAGAATGCCAGAGGACGGTGCACCTTGAACCACGCAATGCGGAATGCCATCATCACGTAGGCCACCGCGTGCGCCTTGGGGAACAGATAGGCGATCTTTTTACAGGAGTCGATGTACCACTGGGGCACCCCGGCCGCCTTCATGTCGTCCTCGGCCCCCTCGGGCAGGCCGCGTCCCTTTCGCACCGCCTCCATGATTTTGAACGCACGCTTGGGCGCGATCCCCTTAGAGATCAGGAAGATCATGATGTCGTCACGGCAGCCGATGGCCTCGTTGACCTTGGCTGTTCCGGAGGTGATCAGGTCCTTTGCGTTGCCCAGCCACACGTCGGTACCGTGGGAGAAGCCGGACAGCCGTACCAGGGTATCGAACTGGTCGGGTTGGGTATCCTCCAGCATACCGCGGACAAAGGTGGTGCCAAACTCAGGAATGGCGGTGCCGCCCGTAGGTCCAAGCACCGGGTCATCCTCATACCCCAGCGCCTTGGATTTACTGAAGATGGACATGGTGTCCTTATCGTCCAGAGGGATCTTTTGGGGATCCACCCCGGTCAGGTCCTGCAGCATGCGGATCATGGACGGGTCATCGTGACCTAAAATGTCCAATTTCAAGAGATTGGACTCCATGGAATGATATTCAAAATGGGTGGTAATGATGTCGCTGTTGGGATCGTCCGCCGGATGCTGGACGGGACAGAAATCGTAGATCTCCTTATCCTGCGGAATAACTACCATGCCGCCGGGGTGCTGACCCGTGGTGCGCTTCACGCCGGTACAGCCGATGGCAAGGCGGTTTTCCTCCGCCTTGGACGCGATCTGCCCATGCTCGTCCAGATACTTCTTCACATAGCCAAAGGCAGTCTTTTCCGCCACAGTTCCCACCGTACCGGCACGGAACACGTGAGTCTGACCAAACAGTTCGAAGGTATAGCGGTGGGCATTGCCCTGATACTCGCCGGAGAAGTTCAGGTCGATATCAGGCACCTTGTCGCCGCCGAACCCAAGGAAGGTTTCGAAAGGAATGTTGAAGCCGTCCTTGGCATAGGGCGTGCCGCACACCGGGCAATTCCTATCCGGCATATCCGCACCGCAGCCGTAAGGATGCTCCGGATCCTGCGCATAGTCAAAGTCCGAGTGCTTGCAGTTGGGGCAGCGGTAGTGGGCAGGCAGAGAGTTTACCTCGGTAATGCCGGACATAAAGGCCACCAGCGAGGACCCCACCGAGCCGCGTGACCCCACCAGATAGCCATGGGCAAGCGAGTCCTGCACCAGCTTTTGGGCCGACATATAGATCACGTCGTACTTACAGCCGATGATGTCACCAAGCTCTGTATTCAGACGATCCACCACGATCTGCGGCGGTTCTTCCCCGTAAAGCTCATGTGCTTTACCCCAAACAAGCCGCTTGAGTTCCCCATCGGAGTCCTCCAGTTTTGGTGCAAACAGACCTTTGGGCAGGGGCACGACCGCCTCGCACCAGTCGGCAATCAAATTGGTGTTGGTCACCACCACTTCTTTCGCCACGTCTTCGCCCAAATAGGCGAACTCTTCCAGCATCTCGTCGGTGGTCTTAAAGTAAATGGGCAGCGGCTCGTCCGCATCTTCAAACCCCTTGGAGGCCAACAGAATGTGGCGGTAAATTTCGTCCTCCGGGTCCATAAAATGCACGTCGCCGGTGGCGCACACAGGCTTGTCCAAATCGCGGCCCAGCCGAACGATGGCCCGGTTGAAGTCTCGCAGCTCCTCCTCGCTGTTTACCACGCCCTTACGCAGCATGAACATATTGTTGCATATGGGTTGGATCTCCAAATAGTCGTACCAGGCACCGATGCGTTTGAGCTCGTCCCAGCTCTTCCCATCCACCAGGGCACCGAACAGCTCACCCGCCTCGCAAGCAGAACCGAGGATCAGACCTTCCCTGTTTTCATTGATCAGGCTCTTAGGGATGATGGGATAGCGCTTGAAATGCTCCAAATGGGACAGGGAAATCAACTTGTAGAGATTGCGCAGCCCCTCCTGATTCTTGGCAAGGATGATAAGGTGCTTGGGCTGCCGCTTGACCTTGGCTCCCGCCTGACTGCGCAGAGGCTCCATGGCAGGATTGATCTGCTGCAAGGTGCTGACACCCAGCGCGCCCAGTTTTTCAAACAGAGGCGGCAGCATATAGGCCACCGTAACAGCATCATCGCTGGCACGGTGGTGGTTGAACTCCGGCAAATGCAGGTGCTCCGCTACGATGTCCAGCTTGTATTTTGACAGTTCGGGCAGCAGATTTTGGGCCAACACCAGACTGTCCAAGGAGGTGTTATTGAACGGAATGTCGTACCGGCGGCAGCCCTCGGCAATAAACCCCATGTCAAAGTCCGCATTGTGGGCCGCCAACGGACGGTCGCCCGCAAACTCCAAAAAGGCGCGAAGCGCCTCCTTCTGGGAGGGCGCACCCTTCAGCATCTCGTCCGTAATGCCCGTCAGCCGGATGTTTTCCGGGTCCAGAATGCGGCCGGGGTCTGCAAACGTGTTAAACGTCTCCGCCGGCTTGCCGTCCCGCAGCACCACCGCACCGATCTCAGTGATGCGGTCCAGCTTCCGATTCAGGCCGGTGGTCTCAATATCAAAACAGACGATCTCGTCGGTCAGCGGCTGCTCACGGTCACCGTGGACCGCCACCCGGTCGTCCACGTCGTTGATGTAGTACGCCTCCACACCGTAAAGGATCTTGATATCCTTGGCCGAGTGCCAGGCATCGGGGAAAGACTGCGCCACACCGTGGTCCGTGATGGCCACTGCCTTATGTCCCCAGGACTGCGCACGCTTGACGAGGTTCTTCTCCGGTCCCAGCTTGGGACCCACACAGGTCAGAGCATCCATGGAGGACATAGTGGTGTGCATATGCAGCTCCACTCGCTTCTCCGGTGCGGTATCCTGCCGCATCTCTTTCTTTCCCTCCATGATTGAGGCGGGTTCCAGCACCATATCGCCATAGAAACGGTCAAGGTTCAACCGCCCCTGAATGATCAGGTGCTGCCCCTTCTTGACCCCGTCCACAATGGCCTTGCCCTCTTCGGCGGGCAGGAACTTGTTCACCCGCACCGAGCCGGTGTAGTCGGTCACGTCAAAGGCGATCACCCAGGCGTTGCGCTTTTTCAACTCCCGGTGGTCAATGGCAAACACATCGCCCTCGATGACCACAGTTCCCATATCCAGTTCCAAATCCCCCATGGGGACCGGCTTTTTCTTCACCACGTGGCCGTAGATGACCTTACCGTGTTCGGAGTTGGCTTTCTTTTCCTCCCCGGAAGGGACTGCACGCACAATATTTTTCAGCGCGGCATCCCGAATGGCCTGGGTTCTGGCAAATACATCTTCGTGCGCAGCCTCCTGCGCCGGCACGTCACGTACAGGCGGCTCCCGCTTGGGGAGCTCCGCCTGCTGCGGGATCTCTTCCGTCACAGACTCGATCACAGCACGGTTGAGTCCGTAGGCACGGCAGAGCTGTTCCTGCGCCATCTGCAGCACGACATCCCCCGCCTGGGCCGCACCCTCCACACGAATGTGGGCGCTGCGCTGGGCGCGGTCAATCGCCGCAGATACGATGAGCCAGCCCGCTGCGGCGCGGGACAGTTCTCCCTCACCGCACAGGGCAGCAAACATATTCAGAAACGGGATCTTCTCGGACATTACGCTTTTACTCTCCTTACGTACAAGACAACGCCTTACAGCGTGTCAATCAAAGCAAACAATTCATCCACCAACTGCTCCTGGGGAACCTTCTTCACGATTTGACCCTTCTTAAAGAGCAAACCCTCCCCAACACCGCCGGCAATGCCGCAATCGGCAGCCGAGGCCTCACCGGGGCCGTTGACCACGCAGCCCATGACCGCTACGGTGATGGGTTTGTCCACGCTTTGCAGCCGCTGCTCCACCTCGTTGGCAAGGCCGATTAGGTCAATGCGAGTGCGTCCGCAGGTCGGGCAGGACACCAGTTCCGCCCCCTCCTTGCGGATACCGGCCGCTTTCAAAATCTCGCGGGCGGCATACACTTCCTCCACAGGGTCGGCAGACAGGGACACCCGCATGGTATCACCGATCCCCATAGCCAGCAGACCACCGATACCAACGGCAGATTTCAGCGTACCCATGCGGACCGTGCCGGCCTCCGTCACGCCAATATGTAAAGGATAATCACTTTTCATCCGCATCAGCTGATAGGCTTTCATGGTCATAGGAACACTGGAAGACTTGAGCGAAATGCAGATGTCGTCAAAATCAAACTTGTTCAGCAGGCGCACGTGTCCAAAGGCAGACTCCACCATAGCCTCCGGGCATACGCCGCCGTATTTGGCAAGCAGCGACTTTTCAAGCGAGCCGCCGTTGACCCCGATTCGGACGGGGATGTTCTTCCTTCGGCAGGCATCCGCCACCGCCTTGACCCGATCTTCTCCTCCGATGTTGCCGGGATTGATACGCACCTTGTCGGCACCGGCGGCAATGGCCTCCAGTGCCAGTTTGTAGTCAAAGTGGATGTCCACCACAAGAGGAATGTCGATTTGTTCCTTGATGGCCCCCACCGCACGGGCGGCGTCCATGTCAGGGACTGCCACACGGATGATCTGACAGCCGGCGGCGGACAGACGGCGGATCTGTTCCACGGTAGCCGCAACGTCATCGGTGCGGGTATTGCACATGGACTGAACGGAAACCGGCGCGCCACCGCCCACGGGTACATTTCCCACCATGATTTGTTTGCTCACAGAAATCACCTTTTCTCAGCCAAAGATACGAACCAGATCGTTAAAGGCCACCACCGCCATCAGAGCAAGCAGCGCCAGAAGGCCCGCAAAGTGAACGTACCCCTCGTACTTGGGGTTTATCTTTTTTCCAAAAATAAGCTGCCACAAGGCGTTGATAAGCAGGAAGAATACCCGCCCGCCGTCCAGCGCCGGCAGCGGCAGCAGGTTCATCACCGCCAGATTGACCGCGATCAGCGCACCAAAATACAGAATATTCTGCACGGCAATGGCCATCGTCGCCGATTGGCTGCCCACCTGCGCAATGGTGTCTACGATCCCGATGGGGCCGGTCAAATCCTTGACTCCGGCACTGCCGCTCAACAGGTCGATCAGGCTCAACCGCACCAAACGAACAAAGTCCACCGCATTCAGCCAGCTGTTTCGCAGTTTGGCCAGAATTGTAGCCTCTTCCGTATCAAAATACAGGCCGTACATCTTCACCGGCTGACCTTCCACGCTATACTCCCGCAGCGTGAGCGGCAGGTCATTCAATTTCAGTTTCCGGCCATCGCGCTCGACCACAAGGTCAACCGTATCCCCTGCGCGGCCCAACAGCAGCGAAACGTCGCTGGCAAGGTATACCCGCTCGCCATCAATGCTGACAATACGGTCACCCGCCATCAATCCCTGCTCCCCTACCAGCGGAAATCCGTCCACAAACCCTGAAATTACAGGTGTTACAAACGTCTTTGCCCCTGCGTACAACAGCAGAATCAGCAACAGTCCGGCCAAGAAGTTCATAAATGCGCCGGCACACAGGATGATCAGCCGTTTCCACATCGGCTGAACCCCAAACGCCCGCAGGTCGTCGGACTCTTCATCCTCGCCCTCCATGGCGCAGTAGCCACCCACCGGAAAGACACGCAGAGAATACTGCGTTTCCCCCCGCTGCCGCTTCCACAGCGCCGGGCCCATGCCAATGGCAAACTCGTTCACCCGCACACCAAGCAGCTTTGCGGTGGCGAAGTGTCCAAATTCATGCACAGCAACCAAAACGCCGAACAGCAGCAGCGCGATCAGGATATAAACCAGCATAACTCCTCCAAAAACAAGTGATCATGTCCGGCTCAGCACGACCTCACGGGCCGCGGCATCTGCCCGCAGCACATCATCCAACCCGGTCACAGGGGCAACCGGCACCTGTTCCATGGCGTAGCGTACCAGCCGCGCGATGTCAACAAAGCGGATCTTCTCCTGCAGGAACAGGGCAACCGCCGCCTCGTTGGCGCCGTTGAGCACCGCACCCGCATTGCCACCGGTACGGGCCGCGGTCAGCGCAAGGCCAAGGCACTCAAAGGTCTCCGGATCAGGAGGCGCAAAGGTCAGATTGGGACAGCTCAGCATATCCAGCGCCGTAGCCGGGCCGGGAATGCGCTGCGGGTAGGTCAATGCGTACTGGATTGGCAGGCGCATATCCGCTGAGCCGATTTGAGCCAGAATAGCATTATCACAGTATTCCACCAAAGAGTGAATGATACTCTCCCGATGGACCACGATGGAGATTTTTTCCGGGGGCATGGCGTAGAGATGCATAGCCTCGATAAACTCCAGCCCCTTGTTCATCAGCGTAGCAGAGTCAATGGTGATCTTTGCACCCATAGACCAATTGGGATGCTTCAGCGCCTGAGCCAGTGTCACCTGCTCCAGCTGCTCCTTTGTGCATCCAAAGAACGGACCGCCGGATGCGGTCAAAATCAGCCGCTTGACCTCTCCCCTGTCCCGATTGGCCTGCAGGCACTGGAACAGGGCTGAGTGTTCCGAATCAACCGGGACAATTTCGGCGTTATACTTTTTTGCGGCCGCCATCACCACGTCACCGCCGCAGACAAGGGTCTCCTTGTTGGCAAGGGCGATGCGTTTTCCCCTCTCGATCGCCGCAAGGGTAGGCCGCAGACCTACCATGCCCATCACGGCAGTAATGACAGTATCCACACTGTCAAGGGTTGCCGCCTCGATCAGGCCGTCCATGCCCGCCGCCACTCGAATGTCGGTGTCGGCAAGACGCAGCTTCAGATCGGCAGCGGCTTTTTCGTCCATCAGCACAGCCAGTTCCGGCCTAAACTGTCGGGCCTGCTGCTCGATCAAATCAACATTATTGTTCGCCGTCAGAGCCGCTACACGCATACCGCAGGCGGCGATCACATCAAGGGACTGCTTTCCAATGGAACCGGTAGAGCCCAGCAGGGAAATCACACGTTGCTTCATACCAAAACCTCTCAAAACGCGGGCAAAACATTGATCAGCACCCACATAGCGGGCGCGGCAAAAATCGTGCTGTCAAACCGGTCAAGCATACCGCCGTGACCGGGCAGCAGGTGCCCATAGTCCTTGATGCCCACCTGCCGCTTGATCAGCGAAAAGGACAGGTCGCCCAAAATTGTTACAAGACTGCCGACAAATCCATACAGCGCCATGACAGGCATGGAAACCTGCACGTGAAAGCACTGCTGAAGAACCACGCCATAGCACAGCATGAATACCACACCGGACAGCAGACCGCCCACAAATCCCTCGGCAGATTTTTTGGGACTAACAAGGGTGATCCCCCTGTGCTTCCCCAAAAACATGCCCACAAAGTACGCTCCGGTATCGGTCAGAATAGCAACCACCACCGGCAGCAGGACCTTAAAGGAGCCGTTTTCTTCCATGCGCAGCTGGATGAGCGAAGAGAAAAACACGGGGATCAGAATTCCACCCATCAGGCAAAACAGGATCGTCCCGGAGTCCACAGCGCCTTTGCGCTCATAACGAAAGATCGCATAGGTAAACAGCGCGCACGCAAGTGCAACGGCAAGCGCCTTTACACCAATTGTATTCCAGCCGTTCCAAACCAAAAAAGGCACCACAGCAGCCGAAGCCGCGGTAAAAAAGTACAGGCACCACTGCTCTTTGGTCACACCGACGGCACGCAGCAGCTCAAAGGCGGCAATGGCCAAGATACCTGCTACCATAATCACCAGCGCAAGCTCCGGCAGCACCGTCAGCGCCGCTACAAAGAACGGGGCCAGTATCAACGCAACCACGATACGAGTCAGCATCACACACCTCCGAACCGGCGGGAACGGCTCTGGAACGCCGCAATCGCACGATGCAGTTCTTCCTTGTCAAAGTCGGGCCACAGTACGTCGGTAAAGTAGAACTCGGAATAGGCCGCCTGCCAAGGCAGGAAGTTGGACAGGCGCAGCTCGCCGCTGGGACGGATGATCAGGTCGGGGTCAGGCACGCCCTTGGAGAACAGATACTCACCAAACTGCTCCGCCGTCAGGCTGTCGGCCGAGGCCCTCCCCTCCTTGCAGTCCTGCGCATAGGCCATGGCCGCGCGGACGATCTCGTCCCGCCCGCCGTAGTTCAGGCAGATGTTCACCTGACAGCCATCGTACCGCTTGGATATCTCACGGGTCTTTTGACACAGTTCCTGCAATTCGGGATCCAGTGCGGTCAGGTCACCAAAAAATTCCATCTTGACCCGGTCGCGCTCCATCTGTTCGATGGCCTCCAGCAGGTACTTCTTCAAAAGTCCCATCAAGGCGCCCACTTCCTCCGCAGACCGCTTCCAGTTCTCGGTGGAAAAAGCATAGACCGTTAAGTACTCAAGGCCAATTTCCTTACAATAGGTAGCAATGCTGCGGAAGGTCTCCGCTCCGGCGGCGTGGCCGGCGGTGCGGGGCATACCGCGCTTCTTGGCCCAGCGGCCGTTTCCGTCCATGATAATGGCGATATGGCGGGGCAGGTTGGTAAGGTCCGCCTGCACCTGTCCGCTCTTTTTCCGGTTAAAAAGGCCCATAACAAACATCCTCTGCCATAAATTCTGTAAAAAGGTGCAGGATGCGATTTTCTTGCACCCTGCACCCGGTGAGATCGGTTTTACACCGCCATGAGCTCCTGTTCCTTCTTGCCGCACAGCTCGTCAATGTCCTTGCAGCGCTTGTCGGTCAGGTCCTGCAGTTCCTTCTCCAGATTCTTCTGGTCATCCTCGGTGATCTCGGAGTTCTTCTTGGCCGCCTTGATGTCGTCCATGGCGTCGCGACGGATGTTGCGCACGGCCACCTTACCGTCCTCGGCGTACTTCTTGACCTGCTTGGTCAGATCCTTACGGCGCTCCTCAGTCAGCTGGGGGAAAGACAGGCGGATCAGTCGGCCGTCGTTCTGGGGGTTGATACCCAAATCGGACATCTGGATGGCCTTCTCAATTTCCTTGAGCAGGCTGGCATCCCAGGGCTGAATAGTCAGGGTACGGGGGTCGGGCGTGGACACGGCGGCCACCTGGTTCAGGGGTGTGGGCGTGCCGTAGTACTCCACCATGATGCGGTCCAGCACGCCGGCGTTGGCTCGGCCGGCACGGACAGAGGCGAAATTGGCCTTGACCACTTCGATGGTCTTCAGCATTTTGCTGTCGTAATTCTTAACATCAACGCTCATCGTTTATCGTTCCTTTCTTGTTATGCTTCCACCACGGTGCCGATCTTCTCACCCATGACCACACGCAAGATGTTGTGGGGGTCCTTCAGGGCGAACAGCAGCACGGGGATCTTGTTGTCCATGGACAGGGACGTGGCGGTGGAATCCATCACCTTCAGGTGCTGGGCCAGCACGTCGTCATAGCTGATGGTGTCGTACTTGACTGCAGTGGGATCCAGCTTGGGATCAGCGCTGTACACGCCGTCGATATTTTTGGCCAGCAGGATCACATCGGCGTCGATCTCCGCCGCACGCAGTACGGCAGCGGTATCGGTGGAGAAGAAGGGATTGCCGGTACCGCAGCCGAAGATGACCACACGGCCCTTCTCCAAATGGCGGATGGCACGCTGACGGATGTAAGGCTCGGCCACAGACTTCATCTCGATGGCGGTCTGTACGCGGACCTCCACCCCCTTCTGCTCCAGCACGTCGGCCACGGCCAGGGCGTTGATGCTGGTAGCCAGCATGCCCATATGGTCGGCACGCACACGCACCATGCGGTCGCCGCCGTCCTTCAGGCCGCGCCAGAAATTGCCGCCGCCGACTACAATACCGACCTGCACACCCAGGTCAACACACTCTTTGATGACATCGCAGACCTGACCGATTACGTTGAAATCAAGGCCGCGGGAAGCGTCACCCGCAAGGGCTTCCCCGCTGATCTTCAGCAGAACGCGCTTATAATGAGGTTTGGCCATAACAAACATCTCCTTCACTGCCGACCCACGCCGGCACATTCTTAATACCTATTTTAATATAAAATTCCGCTTTTGCATAGAGGGAAAGTGAAACTTTACGATATTTTTTACGCATACCGTCTCCACCCGCTGTGTTCTCGAACATACTGCATTTATAAGCATCCCCTCGCACAGAGCAGGGATGCTTTTTTCATAAAGAAACGGGTGCCGGAAATTCCGGCACCCGTTTTCATGTAATCGAATTAAGCCTCGGTCTCCTCGGTGGTTTCCTCGGTGGTTTCCTCGGCGGCCTCCTCGGTCACTTCCTCAACGACCTCGATCAGGGCACGAATGGACAGAGAAACCTTCTTCTTCTCCATGTCGATATCGGTGATCTTAGCCTCGACAGTCTGGCCCTCAGCCAGCACGTCGCCGGGCTTCTCGATGCGGTGATCCGCAATCTGGGAAATGTGGATCAGGCCGTCAACGCCGGGGACGATCTCGGCAAAGGCGCCAAAGTCCATCAGCTTAACAACCTTGACCTCGGCAACACTGCCAACCTCGTAGGTGGAAGTGAACTTGGCCCAGGGATCCTCGGCATGGTCCTTCACGCCCAGAGAGATCTTCTTCTTCTCCTTGTCGGCGGAAATGACGTACACCTCAACGCTTTCACCAACGCTGACCGCCTCGGAAGGATGCTTGATGCGGCTCCAGGACAGCTCAGAAATGTGAACCATGCCGTCCACACCACCGATGTCGACAAAGGCACCGTAAGAGGTCAGGGACTTGACAACGCCGGTATAGCGCTTGCCTTCCTCGATCTCCTCCCACACCTTAGCGGCAATGGCGGCGCGCTCCTCGGCGGCCACGGCGCGGATGGAACCAACCACGCGGCGGCGGGCACGGTTGACCTCGGTAATGCGCAGGCGAACCTTCTGCTTGAGCAGCTGGCTCATCTCAGCTTCACGGGGCAGGCCGGTCTGGGATGCAGGAACAAACACGCGCACGCCCTTAACGGACACCACAATGCCGCCCTTGTTCTCCTCGGTAACAACACCGTCCATAACGGTCTTGTTCTCCACGGCGGCCTCGACCTCTTCCCAACCCTTAACCATGTCAAGGCGCTTCTTGGACAGCTTGACCATGCAGTCACGGTCGCTGACCAGGATAACGTAAGTCTCGATCTCGTCGCCGACCTTCACCAGCTCCTCGATCTTGACGGAAGGATCGTCGGAAAACTCATCAACGGGGATGTAGCCGGGATACTTGATGCCCAGCTCAACCTGGATCTCGGTCGGCGTGATAGCCACGACGGTACCGGTAACCTTATCCCCCGTATTTAAAGTTTTGATCGACTCCTCCAGCAGCTCCGCAAAGGATTTTTCGATCTCCATGATTTCTTCGCTCATTTTGTTACAGACCTCCTTTATTATCCACTCGGGCGTGGATGCGCCCGCAGTGATGCCCACATTGGAAAGACCGCGAAAGGCTGCGGTGTCAAGCTCGTCCGCTCGCTCGATCAGATGTACGTTGGAACACAACTGTCTGCACAACTCCGCCAGTCGTTTGGTGTTGGAGCTTTTGCTGTCCCCGATCACCACCATGGCATCGCTCTGCGCGGCAAGACGCTGCGCCTCTTCCTGTCTTTTCGATGTTGCACCGCATATTGTATCAAATATTTTTGTGTTTGTACACTCTTTTTTTGCAATTTCTACGCACTCAGACCAAATCTTTTTTGTGGAAGTGGTCTGGGAAACAAAGGTCAGGGGCAAATGGCGCCGTTCCGGCTCCTGTTCCAGCCATTCCATCAGTGCAGCCGCATGTTCAAAAATGACAGGATGTCTGCACCACCCCGCGATCGCAAGCACTTCGGGGTGGTCCGGCGTTCCGATAATGACTGCCGTGCGTCCATCCTCCTCGGCCCGGATGACCAGATCGTGAATGTGTTTTACATTGGGACAAGTCGCATCTAAAATCACGGCCTGCTTCTCCGTCAGCCGTTCATAGATCTCACGCCCCTCGCCATGCGAACGGATGATGACCGCACTGCCATTCGGCACGTGCTCCACGTCCTCAACCACGGCGATCCCGCGCTGTGCAAAATGGCGCACAACGTCCTTGTTGTGAATGATCGAGCCAAGCATAACGCAGGGGCGGCCCTCACCGGCCGTCTGATCCGCAAGTTCCACAGCCCGGCGTACTCCATAACAAAACCCGGCAGACTTCGCCAGCGTGATATTCATGCTCACTCCTCCTCCAAACGGCGGATGCGGGCCATCATATCATCGGCGATGGCACGATACTCCTCCGCCGTCCCCTTTCTGCCGGCAGTCTGCGGTAAAAAGGGCTGTCCGATTGCCACGCGGTTGGGACGAAACAGTCGCTTGTGCGCTTCCACATAGACAGGGACGATAGGCACTCCGGCGCGGGTAGAAAACATAGCCGCCCCGGTCTTCGCTTCCACGCTCTCCCCTGCGCCAACGCGGGTCCCTTCCGGAAACATCAGTAGTTTCCGTCCCTCCTTCAGGTAACGCAGAGAAGTCTTGACCGCAGCAATATCAGCAGAACCACGCTCTACGCCAAACACGCCCACTTTTCGCAGCAGCCATCCCAGTAGGGGAACACGCATCAGTTCCGCTTTCGCCATGGCCCGCAGGATGTGTTTGCGCCGGAATGCGTAGACAACGAAAAACGGGTCAAGCGCGTGGGTATGATTCGGACAAATCACGGCTGCACCGTCCGGAATGTTTTCCCGCCCGGTAACCTTGATGGGGTACAACAGATGAAATACCGGCCAAAGCAGCACGTACAGAACTCTGTAAAGGCTATCCTCTCTCATACCCGTTTCCCCTCACGAATGACAGCAAGGATCGCCTGCAAGCTCTGCTCCAAACTCAAATCGGTGGTATCGATCAAAACAGCGTCTTCCGCCTGACGCAGAGGCGCTATGGGACGATTGCTGTCCTGCTCGTCCCGAATGATGATATCCCGCAAAACTGTGTCAAACTTCGCTTGCTGCCCACGCTGCTGCAGCTCCAAAAAGCGGCGCTTTGCCCGTGCCTCGGCAGAGGCCGTCAGAAAAATCTTGACCTGAGCATCAGGCAGAACCACCGTTCCGATGTCCCGCCCGTCCATGACCACGTCATTGTTCCGTGCTAAATCGCGCTGCAGCTCCAGCAAAAATTCACGCACCTTGGGGATGGCCGAGATCTTGGACGCATGCTGGGAAATCTCGTGCAGACGGATCTGTTCGGAAACGTCTTCCCCATCCAGATACATATGCTGCAGTCCGTCATCGGGATTATAGGCCAAGCGGATCTCCATTTCACTCAAAACCGGCTCCACGGCCACCGCATCGGACGGCTCAACGCCCCGGCGCAAAGCCCCCAGAGCAACTGTTCGGTAAATAGCCCCGGTATCTACATAAAGATACCCCATCTGGGCTGCCGCCTGTCGGGCCAGGGTACTTTTCCCGGCACCGGACGGCCCATCGATCGCAACGCTGATATGCTTCATTTTCGACTCCTCCTTGACAAGGGATTACACTTTACAATAATTGCCCGCACTCTCGCCTGCGACCATACCCGTGGCCCACGCGATCTGCAGATTAAAGCCGCCGGTATAGGCATCCACATCCATGACCTCGCCGGCAAGAAACAGGCCCTGTACCTTGCGGGATGCCATAGTTTTGGGGTCAATTTCACTGACCTTAATGCCGCCGGCCGTCACGATCGCTTCGGAAAGGGGTCTGGGTCCGGCAATATGAACCGTCATCCCTTTCAGCGTTTCCAGCAATCTTCGCCGCTGCCCCTTTGCGATCTCGTGTCCCTTCGTATGGGGCGGGATCTGGGTCAGTTCAACGATAACAGGCACCATCAGCCTCGGCACAAGGGCGCCCAAAATATTTTGAAAATCCTGATTGGACCGCTCCGCCAGCTCACGCACCAGTCTGGCGTCCAGTTTCTGCTCGTCCAGTGCAGGCTTCAGGTCGATCACAGCGGTATATGTTTCGTTTTCCCACTCGCGCATACAGGCGCTTGCGCTAAGCACCAACGGACCGGAAATTCCGAAATGTGTAAACAGCATTTCGCCCTGTTCCTGAAAGACGACTTTCTTTTTACTGTTTTTTACCTTGAGCGTAACGTTTTTCAACGAAAGTCCCTGCATCGCACCGCAGAATGTTTCTTCTGTTTCCATCGGTACAAGCGAAGCTCTCGGCGTGACGATCGTATGCCCAAGCTTTTCCGCCATAACGTAGCCGTCACCGGTGGAGCCGGTCCCGGGATAGGAGGCCCCTCCCGTAGCCAGCACAACGGCATTACAGGAATACGTACCCCGCTCCCCTGTGACGCCGATCACGCTCCCCTGCTCGGTAAGGATGTCGGTAACACGGTCCTGTATAACGTTTACTCGCAGCCGTCGCAGTTCGCGCAGCAGTGCGTCGATTACGTCTGCAGCCCGATCGGAAACCGGAAAAACACGGTTGCCCCGCTCCACTTTTAAGGCAACACCCAGTTGTTCAAACAGCTCCATTACAGCGGCGGGGGTAACGCGGTGCATTGCCCCCGTAACAAAGCGTCCGTTGCCCGGGATATTCGCAAGCACCTCATTGACCGGGCAGGCGTTTGTAATGTTGCAGCGGCCCTTACCTGTAATATACAGTTTCCGGCCAACTTTTTCATTTCGCTCCAGCAGTGTTACCTGCGCGCCGGCAAGGGCCGCACTTCTCGCCGCCAGCATACCGGCCGCGCCGGCACCAATTACGATCACTCTGTTTTGGCTCATGTACCGTTCTCCTAAGACACTTCGAAACCCTCACCCGGAGCGTGTCCACCTGTGTCATTCCTCAATTTTCTCGTATACGTCGTACTCTTCCCAAATCTGCTCCAGCTGCCGGAAGGTATTGGCCACCTCCTGGCTTCGTTTCTGGCTGACGGACACGATCAAAGCATTCACAAGGCTGAGCGGTGCAACCAACGAGTCGACGAAGGATGCCATATCGCTCTTGGCCGTCAGGACAATATCCGCATGGTCTGCTACGGGAGAGTTCTCGCTGTCGGTAATGGCCACCACCGTTGCCCCGCGATCCTGCGCGTACTGCATAGCCTTCACGGTGCGGCTGGAGTAGCGCGGAAAGCTGACCCCGATGACCACATCACCCTTCCCAACCCGCAGGACCTGTTCAAACACTTCGCTGATGGTGTTGGCATCAATTTCCTGCACGTTATCAAAGACCAGATTAAAATAAAACGCGAGAAATCTGGAAATCGCCGAAGAGGACCGCACACCCAAAATATAGATTTTCTTTGCGTTGAGAATGGCATCCACCGCACGATCAAAACTGGCTTGATCCAATTCCTCCAGCGTGGTGCGGATTCGGGCAATATCCGCCCGCAGAACGGATGCCACCACCCCCTCCTGACCGATCTGGTCATTGGCCATCTCAATGCGCTGCACACTGGTCAGTCGATTTCGGATCATCTTCTGCAGGGCCTTTTGCATTTCAGGATAACCGTCGTAACCCAGCTCGGCCGCAAAGCGCACCACCGTGGACTCGCTGACGTCGGCGGTCTGCCCCAGCTTGCTGGCCGTCATAAACGCAGCCTTATCATAAGAAGTAAGGATAAACGCGGCTATGCGCTTTTGCCCCTTTGAAAACGTTGCCATATTTTCCTGAATCAGGGTAAGAATATCTCCGCTCATTGATCACACCTCTGTTCGCCCACAGGCAAATTACATACTTCGATTATCATATCGTTTCCGGGCAAAAAAAGCAAGCGGTTTTGCAAGATTTCCATCATTTCTTGCAAAAACCGCCGCTCTCTTCTTTCAATTTTGCAATCTCTTCCCGGGTCAGCTCACGCCACTGTCCCGGTTGGAGCGCCCGGTCCAGATCAACCGATCCCTCCCGGATTCGTTTCAATCTCAGCACGGTAAGTCCTGCCTTGGCGCACATACGGCGCACCTGTCTGTTTTTCCCCTGGTGGATGGTAACGGACAACTGGGTCACACCACCGCTGGTCTTTCCCTGCCGCACCTGCGTCGGGGACAGAAGTTGTCCATCCAACTCCATGGGAGCTGCCAAAACAGGCAAGCCTTTCTTTACATCACCCATGACCCAAACGAGGTATTCTTTATCCACTTCATGGCTCGGGTGGATCAGGTGCTGGGTAAGTTCTCCGTCATCCGTCATCAAAAGTAAGCCCTCGGAATCCTGATCAAGCCGCCCAACGGGCCACACACGCCGCCCGCAGCCGTCCACCAGCTGGGCAACGGTCTTTCTTCCCCGCTCATCGGACAGGGTCGACACGTAACCGCGCGGCTTATTGAGCATAAGATAGAGTCGCTGCCCTTCCGGACGGATGGGCACACCGTCCACGCAGACTTCGTCACGGTCAAGGTCCGCCCGGTCCCCCAAATGCGACACCGTTCCGTTGACCGTAACACGCCCGGCGGTGATCCACTCCTCCATGGCGCGGCGGGAGCCGACACCGCACTGCGACAGCAGCTTTTGAAGCCGTTCTTCCATACCGCACCGCCTTTCTTCTAAAATCCAAACATCTTTTGTATGTTTTCAAGCAGGTTTCGCTCCGACACGACGTTCAGCGGCACAGGATTTCCGTAAACCAATTGGCACACACCGATCACGTCACCGTTCAGATAATACGTTATCGTGCCTGCTGTCTGCCCTTTTATTACCGGAGCCTGTGTCCAGCGGACCAAAGACACTTCACTTCTCACCGTTTCTCCCTGTTTCAAGGGATAGTGAAGGGTATCCAGTTCCTCCACGCTGACAAAGGATAACAGGCTGCCCAAAACCGGCTGTTTTGCCCGAACCGTTCCGCGTTTGGAAAGTTCGGTATCGGTATAGGCCGAAAACCCATAGTCCAGCATCCGGGTGTGATCCTGCCAGTCGTCCGGCGCGTTCAGGGTCACCGCCACCAGCAGCCGCCCATCCCTGCGCGCGCAGGAAATCAGGGTCCGACCCGCCCGCTCCGTGTATCCGGTCTTCATACCAACACAGCCATCATACCGCCATAGCAGTTTATTATGGTTTGTAAAGGTGCGGCCACCAATGGTGATGGAGCGGGTGGCGACGATTTTGGCTATTGACTCCTCGCGCATACAGGCCGCAGCCAGTACCGCCATGTCGTACGCCGTAGATACGTGCCCTTCCTGTGTCAGGCCGTTCGGATTCAAAAAATGAGTGTTCGTCATTCCCAAGCGGGCGGCTTTCCGGTTCATTTGTGCTACAAACGTTTCCACCGAGCCCGCACAGTAGCCTGCGACCGCCAGCGCCGCATCGTTTCCGGATGCCAGCAAAAGTCCATACATCAAGGCCTCCAGACTCAGCTGCTCTCCCGGCCTCAAGTACATGGAGGACCCTTCTGCTCCGGTGTATTCCCGCTTGATATCCACGGTTTCTTCCAGTTTGTGCCCCGATTCTACGGCCACCAAAGCCGTCATGAGCTTCGTAATACTGGCAATATACCGTTTCTCGTGTGCATTATGCTCCCACAGGACCCGCCCGGAAGCCGCATCCAGCAAAACAGCGCTGGATGCGGACACATCCAGCGCCGTACATGGAACACACAGCACCAAACATAGTACCGCACATACACATCCCCGCGCGCAACATTTCATCAGCATCACCTTAAAAAATCAGTGACACTATTATAAGTATTTTGCAGGGGGATTATCCGCGAAACCGGTCTTATTCTCCGGCTTTTTCCGCAGCCTTTTTCTCCTGCTGCTTTTCAATAAAACCGGTGACCTTGTCCACGACATCCGGTACCATTTCCACAACACGATCCACCGTCGTTGCAGGCGGCGGTGCCACCGACAGCAGTTTTACACTGTCCCCCTTCACGATCAGGAAAGCGACAGGCTCCAGCTTGGCGCTGGCACCGCTGCCGCCGCCAAACGGATTGGCTGCCGCAGGCTTCTGGTTCTTGGTGGTAAAATCGCTTCCGCCGCTGGCAAAACCGAAAGACAGCTTGGAAACCGGGATCAGCGTAACCCCATCGGCCTGAATCGGTGCACCGATGATGGTATTGGAATCCACCATGGTACGAATTTTCTCCATGGTCGTACTCATCAACTCATTAATAGGATGGCTCATAACAAAACCGCCTTTCTTAATTGGTTGTTACCTTTTTGTTTCTGCGCAGCAAGATCACGATCGCCTGCACCGCAAAAACCACTGCCAATGCCAGTATCTGTCCGATCCTCAGGGTCAGTCCGGCCAACAGATAGATTTCCGGTTTTTCGGCATCAAAATCAACCTCTACCCTTGCGCGTCCGTCCACTACGTGACAGGCAGCCACGATCGGCTGCCACAGAGCACCTAAGATCGCGTTGGCTCTTCCGTACTGCAGCGCCACATCGCCGGGATCCTTCGCTCCGGCCGTCAGCACCAGATCCAGCTTGTCTACCTGCAGTTTGCCGAACAGGCGCTTCACCGTGCGCAGAACGAGCGGTAAAAACTCCCGCAGCAGTTCCAACGTATTTCGCTTGGACACGGGTTTTTCTTTCGCTTTTTTTGAGGAACTGCGCTTGGTTTCGTTCTTCTTTTTCCGCGCAGGAAGGACGGGAATATATCCCGGCCCAACGAGAATACACACCGAAAGCGCTGGGCGGCCATACTCAACCCGCACACCGACCCGCAGCAGCAGCACAACGACCAGCAGGATCAGCACGCACAGCGTAATGATCGGGCCCGTCATACCACCGGCTCTTCCTGCTCCTGCTGAGCCTGTTCCTCTTCCTGGCGCAGGCGAGCCACAGCCGCCTCCAGTTCCAGCGTGATCTGCCCGTCCTCGGCCGAGGCGTTGGGCAGCTCAGGCAGTTCATCCAAACCGCTCATGCTGAACGAGCGCAGGAAGTTTTTTGTGGTGCGAAACAGGATAGGACGCCCGGGAACCGCCAGTCTGCCGCATTCTTCAATCAAATCGCGTTCCAGCAGCAGACTCATGGTGTAAGAACTGTCCACCCCGCGGATCTGATCCACATAAGTGCGGGTGACCGGCTGGTAGTAGGCAACGACCGCAAGAGCCTCCAGTGCCGACTGGGACAGTCGGGCGGGCTTGCGGCTCTCCAAGGTCTTACGGATATGCTCTGCATACTCAGGCGCAGAACAAAGCTGATAGCTGTTTTCCAGTTTCACAAGGCGAATGCCGCGGCGCTGGAAGCTGTATTCGTCCATCAAGTGCTGGGCAACCTGATCCAGTGTGCCGCGATCTACGTCCAGTGTGGCGCACAGGCGCTCTGCCGCCACCGGTTCACCGGATGCAAACAGGATGCCCTCAAGGACCGCCTGCAATTCTTTTACTTCCATCCTTACACGCTCCTCAATAGCTGTCAGCGGTAAAATTCAAGTCGTCTTCTTCGTTTTTCGTGGAGGTCACGGTACAGTCCTCCTCCGTACCGGCAAGGCGCAAGCGGCTGGCCTTGCACAGTTCCAAAACCGCAAGGAATGTGGCCACGATCTCCGACCGGCTCTTGTTGCCCCGGAACAGGGCGCGGAACCGGGTCACGCCGAATCGGATCAGGCGGCGAATGATCTCGCCGGCCTTATCGGCAACGGGATAGGGTTCGCGACCCACGATGCCCTGAAACGCAGCCACCGGCGGGGGCAGCTTGCTGCCGGAACGGCTGAGCACCTCTCCCATGGCACGACGCAGGTCGTCCGCTTCATGCACATAGTGGTATGTATGATCCCTACGCAATGGTTCCGGACCTTTGGTCATATAATTCCGACCGTAGGAATAGCGCTGATCTAGCTTGGGAATGACCTCTTTCAAGCGAACATAATTCTCGTTGCGCTGATGTGCCTCCAGCGTGGCGATCAGCTGCTCCATCTCGGACACAGCCTCTTCATCGTGGATAGACAGCAGCATACGCGTTTTGATATAGATCAGGTGGGATGCCATGGTCACAAACTCGCTGGCCACTTCCAGGTCCAGTTCCTTGCGCTGAGCCATCCACTCCAGATATTGCTCCAAAATCAAGGAGATTTGAATGTCCTTGATTTCCATCTTGTTCTTGCTGAGCAGGTGCAGAATCAGATCCAGAGGACCCACAAAATCCTCCATGTCCGCTTCTTTCGCTTTCACGACACCTTCCAGATGATAAATGGGACTTTCCATTCCGCACCTCCCTTCCGTGAACGCATCACACAATTTATAGTAGTATATCAAATTTCACGCCACATTACAAGCGGTTTTCTCCGCTTTCGGGCATAGAAAAATGCCCGGACCAAACATCCGGGCATTTTCACGTTCCGTCACTTGCCCCGTTCTACGCAGGCAAAGATCTCATTGAGCAGTTCCTGGCGCCCCGTTCCCTTTTCAGCCGAAAAGGGAATAAGCTTTACATCGTCACCCAATTCAAGTGTTTGACGGATCTGCGTCAAGTTCGGCTCGATCTCCTTTTTCTTCAGCTTGTCCAGCTTGTTCGCAACCACGATAAAGGGGCGCCCTGCCTCCTTGTACCACCGTGCCATAGTGCAGTCGTCGGCCGTGGGCTTGTGCCGGGAATCCACGATCATCACACCCATAGTCATCTGGTCGGGATCAGCAAAGTATTCCTCCATCAGTCTGCCCCAGCGATCACGTTCCCCTTTGGAAACCTGCGCGTAACCGTAGCCGGGCAAATCAACCAAATAAAAGACCTTGTCGATCAAAAAATAATTGATGTGGATGGTTTTGCCCGGCATAGCACCCACACGGGCAAAGTTCTTGCGGTTAAGCAAGCGGTTGATCACAGAGGACTTTCCCACGTTGGAGCGGCCTGCAAAGGCCACCTGAACCATGCTGTTCTGCGGAAAATCGCTGCGTTTGACCGCCGAACGGATGAATTCAGCGTTTTGAAGGTTTATCGCCACGCAAATCCCTCCTTACTGCTTCCACGCCGATACGGCGTGATCCGCCTGTTTCCCCTCCAAAGCCATGCACGCAACGGCGGGCGGCCGCTCCTCTGCCCGCTTCAGCAGCACACGATCCAGCACTTGATCCACGTGGTCAACCGCCACAAAATGCAGACCTGCACGGACCGTTTGGTCAATTTCTTCCAGGTCCTTCTCATTGTCCCTGGGAATAATGACCGTATGAATCCCGCTGCGCAGAGCCGCCATGGTCTTTTCTTTCAGACCGCCGATGGCAAGTACCCGACCGCGCAGGGTGACTTCACCCGTCATGGCAATACCGGCCCGGACCGGCTGACCGGTCAGAGCGGAAACCATAGCCGTAGTAATGGCAATGCCGGCCGAAGGGCCGTCCTTGGGAACGGCTCCCTCCGGGAAATGGGCGTGGATATCCGTGTGCTTGTAGAACTCCGGATCAATGCCCAGTTTTTCCGCGCGGCTGCGTATGTAGGTGTGAGCCGCATGGGCAGACTCTTTCATCACGTCACCCAGATTGCCGGTCAGCTCGATCTTTCCGGTGCCGGGTACGGCGTTGACTTCCACTTCCAGCAGCTCACCGCCAACACTGGTCCACGCAAGCCCGTTGACTACGCCGACACGCTCCTCAAGTGCCTGTCGCTCCGGACGGTACTTGGGTACACCCAAATACTGTTCCAAATTCTCCGCTGTAATGGTAATTCTCTTTACATCGCTTGCAACAAAGGCCATCGCTGCCTTTCTGCACACGGATGCAACCTGTCGCTCCAGCACGCGCACACCGGACTCGCGGGTATATTCACAGATCATGCGGCGCAGGGCAGCATCGGTCACGGCCAGCTTGCTTTTTGTCAGTCCATGCCGCTTAAGCTGTCGGGGACAGAGATAGTCCTTTGCAATACGCAGCTTTTCCTCGTCGGTGTAGCTGGACAGTTCAATGACTTCCATGCGGTCCAACAGCGGCTTGGGAATGGTGGAGGTTGTGTTCGCCGTGGTAATAAACATCACGTCGGACAGGTCAAAAGGCAGCTCCACAAAGTTATCGCGGAAAGTGCTGTTCTGCTCTCCATCCAGAACCTCCAGCAGCGCGGAAGCCGGATCGCCGCGATGGTCGTGTCCCAGCTTGTCGATCTCATCCAGCAGCAGCAAGGGGTTGGAAACACCCGCCTGGTTGATGGCATTCAGGATGCGGCCGGGCATGGAACCGATATAGGTCTTGCGATGGCCGCGGATCTCCGCCTCGTCACTGACACCGCCCAGAGAAATGCGGGCCAGCTTGCGGTTCAGGGCCCGGGCCACGGACATGGCTACGGAAGTCTTACCCACACCGGGAGGGCCGACCAGGCAGATGATCTGCCCCTTCAGATCGGGGGCCAGCTGCTTGACAGCCAAAAACTCCAAAATGCGTTCCTTGACCTTGTCAAGTCCGTAGTGGTCGCGGTCCAGTACCCGGCGAGCGTGATCCACGCTGACCTTTTCCTTGCTTTTCTTATTCCACGGCAGCTCCAGACAGGTATCCAAATAGCTGCGCATGACCGTGGCCTCGGCAGAGCCGAACGGCTGCTTGGCCAACCGGTTAACTTCCTTTACAAGCCGTTCCCGCACCTGCTCAGGCAGGTCCGCCCCTTCAATTTTGGCTCGGTACTCCCCGATCTCACTGTCGGCATCACCCTCACCCAGTTCGGACTGGATGGCTTTGATCTGCTCACGCAGATAGTAGTCCCGCTGATTGTCGGACATCTGCTCCTTGGCCTTGTTTTGGATCTGCTGATCCAAAACCAAGATGTCCACCTCGCGGACCAGCAGGCGGTACATCTTCTCCAAACGGCGCACGGGATTGACCTCCGCCAGCACAAGCTGCTTGTCATCGTTACGCATCGGGATATTCTGCGCCACAAAGTCGGCAATGAACCCGGGGTCATCGCTGGCCAAAATCTTGATGAGCAAATCAGCGGAAGTCTGCGGTCCAACCTCCATGTACTGCTGGAACAATTCGTATGTGCGACGAATCAGCGCCTCGGTCTTGGCCGTAACCTTGGCGGGGCGCTCCGCGATCTGCTCCACCTCGCCGATAAGGTAGGGGTCGGTCTTGGAAATGCGCACCAGACGGCCGCGGGCAAAGCCCTCCACCATCACGCGCACGTTATTACCGGGGATACGCAGCAGCTGCTTGACGTTGGCGAGCACACCCACCGGGTACAGATCCTCCTGGGCGGGGTCCTCCACCGACATATCACGCTGGGGAACCAGGAAGATGGGACTCGCATCCTCCAAAGCCTTTTCAAATGCCTCAATAGAACGCTTGCGGCCCACGTCAAAATGGATCAGCGAACCGGGAAACACGGTCAAACCGCGCAGAGCCACAGTGGGCATAAATAGGTTAAATATCTGCTTCTCCATAGTCGATCACTTCCTCTCGGAGATAGTCAAAACGTCCCGCAGACCACACAGCGTGCTCTGCGGGACGTGTCAATTCAGGATTTGCGGCCGCCTTATTCCGCACGCAGGGCGGCCTTGCCAAGGGTGGGACGCTCCAGTCGGTTCGGGTCGTGCAGCAGCTCCGGCTGCTTCTCGCCCCGCACACTCTCCGGCGTGATGACCACCTTGACAATGGTGGGGTCGGAGGGTGTCTGGAACATGACCTGGGTCATGACCTCCTCCAAAATGGCGCGCAGGCCGCGGGCGCCGATGCTGCGCTCCACCGCACGTTCCGCCACGGCACGCAGTGCCTCCGGCTGGAACTCCAGCTCCACCTCATCATAGTCCATCAGCTTTTTATACTGCTTGACCAGAGCGTTCTTGGGTTCGGTCAGGATGCGCACCATCTGCTCCACATCCAAAGACTCCAGCGTGGTCAGCACGGGCAAACGGCCCACCAGCTCGGGAATGATGCCGAATTTCAGCAGGTCCTGAGGCTGGATCTCCTTAATAATCTCGCCCACATTACGCTCTTTCTTGCTTTGGATCTCGGCACCGAAGCCCATGCTTTTGCGGTCCAGTCGGCTTTCGATGATCTTTTCGATACCCTCGAATGCGCCGCCGCAGATGAACAGGATATTACGGGTGTCGATCTGGATGAACTCCTGATGGGGGTGCTTGCGGCCACCCTGAGGCGGCACGTTGGCAACGGTACCCTCCAAAATCTTCAGCAGAGCCTGCTGCACACCCTCGCCGGACACATCGCGGGTGATGGAGGTATTCTCGCTCTTGCGGGCGATCTTGTCCATCTCGTCGATGTAGATAATGCCCCGCTCGGCCAGCTCCACATCGTAGTCCGCGGCCTGAACAAGGCGCAGCAAAATGTTCTCTACGTCATCACCCACGTAACCGGCCTCGGTCAGGGTGGTTGCATCGGCAATGGCAAACGGCACATTCAGAATGCGTGCCAAAGACTGGGCAAACAGAGTCTTGCCGCAGCCGGTGGGACCCACCAACAGAATGTTGCTCTTCTGCAGTTCCACGTCGTCGGCGCCGCCGAAGTAGATACGCTTATAGTGGTTGTACACAGAAACAGACAGGGCAATCTTGGCCTGCTCCTGACCGATAATATACTGGTCCAAATACTCCTTGATCTGCTTGGGCGTAGGGATCTCGTCCGGCACCTCAACCTCAGGGACATAACTCTGCTGTTCCATATCAGAGTCCAGAATTCCCAGACACAGGTTCACACACTCGTTGCAGATATAGGCGCTCGGTCCGGCGATCAGCCGCTGGACCTGCTCCTGATGCTTCCCGCAGAAAGAACAGCGCAGTGCCTTCTTTTCGTCGTTTTTTCCCATAATGACTCCTTATCGCTCAAAGGAGTGGAGGCAGACTTCTGCCCCCACTCCCCCGGCTGACTTATCGTTTCTCGATCACTTTGTCGATCAGACCGTATTCCACAGCCTGCTCGGCGGTCATAAAGTTGTCGCGCTCACAGTCGGCAGTAACGGTCTCGACACTCTTGCCGGTGTTTTCCGCCATGATGCGGTTCATGCGCTGCTTGATGACCTCAAGGCGCTTGAGGTGGATGGCCATATCGGTCACCTGGCCCTGCGTACCCGCAGAAGGCTGATGGATCATGATCTCCGCATTGGGCAGCGCATAACGCTTGCCCTTGGTACCGGCGGACAGCAGGAACGCGCCCATGCTGGCAGCCATACCGATGCAGATGGTGGAAACATCGCACTTGATATACTGCATGGTGTCGTAGATCGCCATGCCGGCGGTCACGGAGCCACCGGGACTGTTGATGTAGAACTGGATGTCCTTGTCGGGATCCTGGGCCTCGAGGTACAGCAACTGAGCCACCACAAGGCTTGCGGTGGTATCGTTGACCTCCTCGGACAGGAAAATGATACGGTCGTTGAGCAGGCGGGAGAAAATGTCGTAGGACCGCTCGCCGCGGTTGGTCTGTTCAACAACGTAGGGAATGAAACTCATGGATAAATCTCCTTCCGGACAAATCTGTCACTACATTATGTCCGCGCGCCGGAAGATTATTCCTCGGTCTTCTTGGCGGCAGGCTTTTTGGCGGTAGTGGTCTTCTTGGCGGCGGGCTTGGCCTCGCCAGCCTTGGCCGCAGTGGTCTTCTTAGCAGCGGGCTTGGCCTCGTCCGCCTTGGCGGCGGTCGTCTTTTTGGCGGTAGATGCCTTCTTGGCTGCAGGCTTGGCCTCAGCAGCCTCGGCAGCGGGCTCCTCAGCCTTAGGGGCAGCCTTCTTGGCAGCAGCCTTGACCTTGGCGTTGGCAAACACGAAGTCGGAAGCCTTCTTCTTCAGCAGGTCCTTCTTCAGCTCCTCGGCAGGGACCACGCTCTTGACCTTGTCCAGCTCCATGCTGTACTGCTCGGCCAGACGCTGCAGCTCGGCCTCGGCCTCCTCATCGGAAACTTCCAGCTTCTCGGCGGCGGCAACGGCATCCAAAGCCAGCTCCACCTTCACCTGCTTCTCGGCGTTGGGGCGGGCGCTCATGCGCATCATGTCGGCGTTCATGCCCATCATCTGCAGGTACTGGTTGAAATCCATGCCCTGAGCAGCCACGCGGTTGGCAAAGTCGTCCATCATGCGGTCGACCTGCACGTCCACCATAGTCTCGGGAACGGTAACCGTCATCTTCTCGATAAGCTGGTCAATGATGGCCTGCTCATAATCACGTTCGGCAGCCTCAGTGCGCTTGGCGGTCAGCTTGTCGGCCAGATCCTTCTTGAACGCCTCCAGCGTGTCGAACTCGGACACGTCCTTGGCAAACTCGTCGTCCAGCTCGGGCTTGACGGCCTCCTTGACCTCGTTGACCTTGACCTTGAACACAACGTCCTTGCCGGCCAGATCGGCAACGTACTCCTCGGGGAAGGTCAGGTTCAGCTCCTTCTCCTCGCCGGCCTTGGCGCCGATCAGCTGCTCCTCGAAGCCGGGAATGAAGGAACCGGAACCCAGCTCCAGGCTGTAGTTCTCACCCTTGCCGCCCTCAAAAGGCTTGCCGTCCATGAAGCCCTCGAAATCGATAACCGCGGTGTCACCCTTCTTGGCCTTGCGCTTGACAGCCACCAAGCGGGTCGCGCGGGCAACGTAGGGGGTCAGCTCCTCGTTGATGTCCTTCTCGGTGACCTTGGCAACGGTCTTGGGGGCAGACAGGCCCTTGTAGGTGCCCAGCTTCACCTCAGGACGGACGCTGACGATAGCCTTGAAGGTAAAGCCCTCCTTGCCGACAGTGACGATCTCCATCTTGGGATAGCCGACCTCGTCCAGCTTCTGCTCGGCAACAGCCTCGGCATAAGCGGCGGGATACAGCTCGTTGATAGCGTCCTCATAGAAGATAGAAGCGCCGTACAGCTTCTCGACAATAGCACGGGGAGCCTTACCCTTGCGGAAACCGGGGATGCTGATGGTGGGGCGGTTCTTCAGGTAAGCCTTCTGAACGGCAGCCTCAAATGCCTCGGCGCCCACCTCGATGGTAAGCTCAACAGTGCTGTTTTCTTTCTTTTCAACATTGGTAACGGTCATTTCTTTTTCCTCCTGTCGGCATTTCGGGTCCGTTTCGGGCCGGAATAATATGCCAAAATGCTTTAACTCGTTTATTCTAACAGATTTGTTTTGGTTTTTCTAGATGTAAATTGCTTTTTTTATAGTTTATTCGCAAATTTTTTCGGGCAAAAAGCCGATAAAATCAGCTGCAACCATGCGGAACTCGATCCCGTTGTCTGTTCCGCAGTACGCAAACCGGTGGCTGGGGCCGTGGAGATGCCCCGCGTAGCAGCGGGTCACGCCGTATCGGCGCATCAGTTCCAATATCTCCTCGCAGCGGTAGCCGGTGCACAGGGGCGGATAGTGGAGGAAGCAGTATTTCTCCCGCTCCCCCGCCGCCTTCAGCGATGCCTCCAGCCGGATCAATTCCCGGTTAAATATCTTGGCGCTGTGTTCGCCCCGCTCTTCCTCAAAGAACCAGCCGCGGGTACCACACAGGGCAATATCGCCGTAAAAGGCACAGTTGTTGTGCAGCAGCGACAGCTTGTTAAAGCCGTTTTCCGCAAAAAACGCGTTCATTTTGGCTGCGGTGGTCCACCAGTAGTCGTGGTTGCCCTTGACCAGCATTTTCTTACCGGGCAAGTCGTTCAGGAACGCGAAGTCTTCCCGCGACTCCTCCAGACTCATGCCCCAGGACACGTCGCCGCAGATCACGACGGTATCCTCCTCCCCCACCTGCTCGAAGCCCTGTTTCAGCTTGTCCATGTAACCGTCCCAGCGACCGCCGAAAACCTCCATGGACTTGTTGCTTTTCAGGGAGAGATGGGTATCACCAATCGCAAACAGCCCCATGTCAGTCCAGCATCCCAAGGACCACATCTTCCATGCGCTCCTTGTCCACACTGGCCGTGAAGCGGACGGTCTTGTTCTTCAACCCGGCCAAAGGAGCGGGGGCGGTGCGGCCGGTGACCTCGGTCAGCTGATCCAGCACCGAAAGGCCGTCGGCGATCTCGGTCTGTCCCAGTGCGGTCAGCACGCTGTCGCAGAACTTGAAGGGGCTGGCGGTAGACACCACCAGCGCGGCGGTCTCGTCACCGGTGGTACGGCGATACTGTTCCATCACGTCAAAGGCCACAGCGGTGTGAGTATCGATGAGGTAGTTATGCTCGCGGTAAATGCGCTCGATGACCTTGGCGGTCTGAGCGTCGTCACAGAAGCCGGCACAGAATCGCTGGGAGATCCACGCCTTGACCCTGTCGCTGACCTCGTACCTGCCGCAGGCGTTGAGCTGCTCCATATAGCCGCGCACAGCCTCGGAATCCTGCTCCACGGCGTACAGCAGACGC
Source organism: Oscillospiraceae bacterium (assembly GCA_017397835.1). Lineage (GTDB taxonomy): Bacteria > Bacillota > Clostridia > Oscillospirales > Oscillospiraceae > Lawsonibacter. The sequence continues at coordinate 19,553 of JAFQHV010000007.1, read as the reverse complement.
TCCAGATTGCTGGAGATCAGAATGTCCATGGAGGGCGACGTAGTGGTAAAGAACGTGCGATTGCGGTCATACACGCCGGTGGTCAAGAACTCAGTCAGCACGTTGTTGCTGTTGGAGGCACAGATCAGCTTGCCTACAGGCACGCCCATCTCACCGGCGTAGTAGGCGGCAAGGATGTTGCCGAAGTTGCCGGTCGGGACGCAGATATTCAGCTTGTCACCCATGGCCAGCTTGCCGTCACGAACCAGATCGCAGTAGGCGGAAACGTAGTAGACGATCTGAGGCAGCACGCGTCCCCAGTTGATGGAGTTGGCAGAGGACAGGAAATAGCCGCGCTGGGCCAGCTTATCCCGCAGGGCCTCGTCGGAAAACAGCTTCTTCACGCCGGTTTGGGCATCGTCAAAGTTGCCGTGGACTGCACAGACACCCACGTTGTTGCCCTCTTGGGTGGTCATCTGCAGCTGCTGCACCTGAGACACACCGTCCTTGGGGTAGAACACCATGATGCGGGTGTTGTCCACATCGCGGAAGCCCTCCAGCGCGCCCTTGCCGGTATCGCCGGAGGTCGCCACAAGGATGCAGACGGTCTTGTCCTCCTGCGTCTTCTTCAGAGAAGCCGTCAGCAGATGGGGCAGCATCTGCAGAGCCATATCCTTAAAGGCACAGGTAGGACCGTGCCACAGTTCCAAGCAGTGGAGCGTATCGTCCAGAGAATGGACCGGGGCAACGGCGGGGGTATCAAATTTGTCCGCTCCGTAGGCCTTGGCCGCAAATCCGGTCAGCTCACTGGCGGAAAAATCCTCCAGAAACAGGCCCATAACGTATACGGCCCGCTGCTGGTAAGACATGGAACACAGTTGCTCCAGTGCGCCCTTTGGCAGCTTGGGAATGTACGCAGGGGTCAGCAGTCCTCCATCCCGTGCCAAACCCTGCGAAATGGCCTGTGCCGCAGTGCAGCCCTGTTGATTGTTTCGAGTGCTGATGTAGTGCATGGTAACTCACGTTCCTTTGTGTGATATATCAATCTGTAATTATGGCAGGAAACCCATTCAAGGTCAAGAGTGAAACGCTCAAATCTTGTCATTCAAAAGCATTTTCAAGTATGGTTATCTTCGGTTTCCTTGTCTGCATACCTTCCGGTGCGTAAATCTCCACCACGTCGAAGCGTGGCTGCAGGTCAGAGGGATTCTCCATAAGGTAAATTTGGACAGAGGTGCGAATCCGCTCCTGTTTATGTCGGTCCACAAATTCACGGGCAGCAGCGATCCTGTCGTTCTGCCGCAATTTGACCTCTGTAAAGGCAATATACTTTTCATCCTCTGCAATCAGGTCGATTTCGCCGAACCGGCATGACCAGCCGGATGCGACGATACGCCACCCTTTCTTGCGGTATGCCTCCGCTGCCAACGCCTCGCCCCAGCGCCCCAGCAGCTTTCGTTCGCCCCCGCTCACAGGTTTTTCAGGAAGCTGCGGCGGTGGATGGGACTGGGTCCGTACTCGCGCAGCAGGTCATAGTGCAATTTGGTTCCGTACCCCTTGTGCTTTTCAAACTGATACTGGGGATATTCTTTTGCCGTTTCCACCATCCATCGGTCACGGCTGACCTTGGCAAGAACGGAAGCCGCCGCAATGCTGGCGCTGCGGCTGTCCCCCTGCACGATCAGTTCATGGGGCGTAAGGATAGCGGCGGTGCGGCCCCTGTCCCGGTTTCCGTCGATCAAGGCAAAATCCGGCCGGACAGACAAAGCACCCATGGCCAGCTGCATGGCTTTTATTCGGGCACTGAGAATATCGGTAGCGTCGATCTCCTCGGCCTCCACCCGGGCCACTGCCCAAGCCACCGCCACCTGCTGAATGACGGGAAACAACTGTTCCCGCTTACGCTCGGTCAGCTTTTTGGAGTCGTTCAGGCCGGGAATATCCGCATCGGGCGGCAAAACGACCGCCGCCGCGTACACAGGGCCCGCCAGGGGACCTGCTCCCGCCTCGTCACAACCACAGACAGCCTGATATCCCAGCGTGCGATACTTATCTTCAAACGCAAACATGGAGGTATCCGTCATTTGGTCTTATCCTCCCCTGTCAGATCAATCGGCAGTTCCAGAGTAAAGCGACCAAGCTTGCCGGCGCGAAATTCATCCAGCAGCACGCGGGCCATGCGCTCGGTGTCCAGTTCGCCGCCGGAAATGCGCATACCGCGTTTTTGTGCAGCGGCCTCTAAAACGCGATAACCAAAGGCCACCTCGTTCTCCTCCGGCTCCTGTTCGGGCAGGACGGTGATCTTATAGCCATTCTTCAGCGCCTCGGGGTAGCGGCGGCTCAAAAAGCACATCAGGTGGCAGGCCAGCGTTTCTATATCCATGATATCGTCCTTCACCGCGCCGGTAAAGGCAAGGTGGATGCCAGTGCGTTCGTCCTCAAACTTAGGCCACAGGATACCGGGGGTGTCCAGCAGGTCGAGCGTGGCATCCACGTTGACCCACTGCTTGCCACGGGTCACACCGGGGCGGTCGCTCGCCTTGGCAGATTTGCGTTTGGCAACCTTGTTGATAAAGGTGGATTTTCCCACGTTGGGTACACCCACCACCATGGCGCGAACCGGTCGGCCCACCTGCCCCTTTTCCCGCCAGCGGGCGATTTGGTCCTTCAGCGCCAGCTGCACCACCTGAGAAAAGCGGTTGACACCCGCTCCGGTCTTGGCATCGGTTTCCAGCACGGTCCACCCTTGCGCCTTGAACCGCTCCGTCCACTGCCGGTTGCTGTCCGGGTCAGCCTGATCGGCGCGGTTTAGCACCACAAGGCGGGGTTTGTCCCCCACGATGCGGTCAATATCGGGATTGCGGCTGGAAACCGGGATGCGGGCATCAATGATCTCCACCACAATGTCAACCAGTTTCAGGTCCGCCTCGATCTGTCGGCGGGTCTTTGTCATGTGTCCGGGATACCATTGAATATTCACGGTGCATCCCTCCTGCTCGTTCGTTATTTCTGAACCACCACCGAAACACCGTCCGGAATGGCGGTAATGGTCGGGTTTTGCTTGTTCAGCAATCCCTTTGCTTTTTTCAGGGCTTCCTCCACGGAACGAGCCGGGATCATGTGCATCTGCTCCACCAGTTCATCGGCCATTTCGGAAACGAAAATCACCCGGGCGCGCATCAGCACCCGCAGCATGATCTGGGTCTGCCACTGGTCGGGCACCGTTTCATTTCGTCCACGGTTCAGGAAGGTCTGCATCGTCTTTTCGATGTCCCGCTCGTCCGCCAGCTGGTGGTAGAAGTGGTCGCCGCCGATGCCGTCGTTGCACCGGGCAACCATGATGATCACGCCGCCTTCCTTCACCGTAGCCTCCGCCGCCGTCATACCCTTGACCGCCTGATATACGTTCTGATCCAGAGGATACCCGCCATTGGTAGAGATTACGATATCCGCCGGCACCGCCTGCGCACCGCACAGGGAGGCGAGAAAGTCCGTCCCCTTCTTGTGCGCCTGCTCCACGTCACCGGCCACGGCGTAAATCACCTGCTTCTCGGCGTTGAGTACCACGTTGACAATGTACTGAAGCTTTGCCTGCTTGGCCGCCCACAGCATATCCTCATGGATGGGGTTATTCAGCAATACGCCGGTGCGGGCGTTATCATGGGCAATAAATTCCGCGCAATGGTTGGCCAGTACTGTGCCTCGACCGGCCACACCGGGCAGAACGCTTTTTCTGCCGCCGGAAAAACCGGCAAAGAAGTGGGGCTCAATAAATCCCTCCGCCACCAGCAGGTCCGCCTGCATGGCGATGGTGTTGATCTCGCAATCGCCGCCGGAGGGCAGTGTGCCGATACTGACAAGCTTTTCCCGCTCGTCGCAGTCGTGGACATAGATACGCTCCTTATCCACAATCTCCTGTCCGAACTTGGACACCAGTTCTTCCTTTGTAGTCCCTCTGTGGCAGCCGGTAGCGATCAGAATGGTAATGTCCGCGTTGGGGTTGCCCTGGCGGATCTCGGCCAACATAGCGGGAATAATCACCTTGCTGGGTACCGGACGAGTGTGGTCGCTGGCGATGATGACCACCTTCTGCTTGCCCTCCGCCAGCTCACACAGCCGCTTGGAGCCGGTGGGCGCCTGCATGGCACGGTGAACCAGCTCCACCTCGTCCGCCTCAGGCTCGTACTCCTCAATGGCAGAGGTCAGAACCCCCGCCAGTTCCTGTTCCGCAAAGCGGCAGGTCAGCTTCTCTTTTCCGTAGGGGAATGCAATTTCTCTCATGCTCCTCTGTTCTCCCACTTCTCAATTGCCTTCACGATAACGGGGACCAGCACAAGCTGCAGCACGATTCCGGGCAGCGCCTCAACGACCGCACCGGCAATAAACACTTCCATGGTAAGCGGGTTCTTGCTTTCCAGCAGCAGGGCCCACTTCACGATCCCGTACAGGATCCGGCCCGCAACCATGGCAGAAAGCAGGCTGCCGTACAGCCACCACAGCTTTTTCTTAAAGAACCCCTTGTACAGGAAACCGGTCACCGCGCCATAGGTAGCCAGCTCTACCGCCATCCAGACAGCCCGGGGATACATGGGACTGGGCATGCCAAAGCACACCGAGCGCAAAAACGGCAAAATCGCGCCCACCGCCAGTCCGTACCAACCGCCGCACAGATAGCCACACAGCATGACCGGCAAATGCATGGGCAGCAGCGCATTGCCCAAGTCTGCGTTCTGCATGGTCAGAAAAGGCAGCACCATTCCAACCGCAAGCAGCAGCGCGGCGCGGACCAGCTTTTTAATTTTCAAGTCAGGATTTTTCATAAGATTGCCTTCCTTTCTAGGAAAATCATTCTTTCAGGATACCAAACGACTCGTTGAACATTTCTCCCGCCAGCCGGCGTTCCTTCACCCGCCGGGCAAAACCGGAGACGGCAGGCGTTTCCGCCAGCCTTTCTGCCGTGGTGTCCCATTTGAAGACGTACTTCAGAATAGCATCGGACGGCTGCTGGTGGACAATGTCAAACAGATCGCGGAAGCGAATGATGTTGCTGTCCGGGGACAGGACCTCATCCAGTTTTTTGTCCATCAGCCAGGAGTGGCAGGTAAAGCATTTGTAGGCGTGCTCCGGGTAGTAGGTTGCAAAAAAGTCCCGGGCGCGGGCAACGGAGGCAACGCAATCCTCTTGCTTCAGGGGTCCTACCGCCTGAATATGTACCTCTACCACAGGGTCACCCTTAGCAAGGTTGTGGGTGGGCACATCGTGCTTGGCCTTGCCCAGGCAGAACTGCAGTCGACCCAGCTTGAACAGCCGCATCCCCAGGTGATAGTTCAGCCAGTACAATTCACTCAGCCACAGCTCACCCTTCAACTCACTCCACACGTCCGTCCAGACCACAAGATCACTCAGGGTGTCCAGCAGGATGTCCTCGCCGATCTCCTTCTCCTCATAGCGGCGCTTGAGTTCCTCGCAAAAGTACAGATAGGCCAGCAGATTTCGCTTGCCGTCCCCGCACTTGGGGTCATAGTCTTCCAGCTTACTGTCGGCAGGAATCTCGATTTCTTCCAACGCGCGATAAAATTCCGCATCGTAACGCGCGGGAAAGTTCAGCTTCTTGTACCAAAACGCGATAACTGATTTGGTCCCCACTGTTATCCCCTCTTCTTGCTCAGCAGCCAGTTCATCAGCCGCTCCGTATAGGCATAGTCCCACGCATTGTGGCCATAATCCTCCAGCCGCTCGTAGGTAACATCTCTGCCCAGAGCGCGCAGTGCCGCCACCATCTCTTCGGTCTGGTTGACACTGACGGTTTCGTCCTTGGCTCCATGACAGGTCCAGATAGGCATGGTCAGCACCCCGGCATTCCACGCCATACCGCCACCGCAAACCGGGGCAATGGCCGCAAACAGGTCAGGGCGCGCCATGGCCGTGAACCACGTGCCGTAGCCGCCCATGCTCAGGCCGGTCAGGCATACCCGGTCGGGATCGGCATGGAACTTCTCGATCATTTGCCCCACAAAGCGCACGATGGATTCCACCCGTGCCGCCCAAAAGCTGTCTGCCGGGCACTGGGGCATAACCACAACGCAATCATGTTCCGCTTCCTTCAGGTACTTGGAAAAGCCATGCTTGTCCACCAACTGCAGTTCGTCCTTGCCGTTGCCACGCTCTCCTGCGCCGTGCAGCTGAATAATAAGGGGTCGCTTTTCATTCATTTCCGTGCCGGTATAGGCGACAAAGGAAAACTCGTAACCCTCTGTGTACTCGGTACGTTTCATGTGATTTCCTCGCGTTCTTACAGTTTCATCAGTTCCTCGGCAATGACCTTGGCCATAACGGCGTGACCGGCATCGTTGGGATGCAGGCCGTCAGGCACCAGAGATGCATCGGTGCAGTCCAAGGGATTGATTGCAAACAGGTCGATGATCTTCACCTCGCGTTTGGCGCAGATGGTGCGGATAGCCTCTACATAATCCACAAGGAGCTTGCCATCCGGCTGGTCGGGCTCATTCTCACAAATATAATGCAGGGAGGTCAGGAACACCAACTCCGCCTTGGGGAAGTCCCGCTTGAGCTTGGAGATCAGGCTGTTCAGCGCGCCGCAGAAGGTGTAGATATCCTCGCTGTCGCTGTTCACGTCGCCGAAATGGGCGTCACCGTGGCCGAAATCATTGACGCCGCCAAACACGACCACCGCATCCACGTCCCGACTCATGATCTCGGCACGCATCTCGAAGGTAACGTCATAAACAGGGGTAGGCAAATAGGGCTGCGTACGCCGGGCGATACGGGTACCGCTGACACCGTAGTTGTTGGCCTGCGCCAGACCGTGATCCCGCTTGATCAGCTGGTGCCAGACCAGCTTTTCCGGGTTGGAAACGCCGTACCCCTCGGTAATGCTGTCACCCAAAAAATTAATTTTTGCACCTTCCAGTTTCATAATGATCTGCTCCTTTTTTACATAGGTAGTCGCTTGGAGTCATTATAGCACACAAACACAGAAATGCCAACGAAAACAATGTAAAAGGTATAAAAAATCCGCCTCTGTCGAGGCGGATTTTTTCGATAAATTACAGCTTCTCCTGCAGCTTAGCAGCCTTGCCCACGCGGCCGCGCAGGTAGTACAGCTTGGCACGGCGGGCCTTGCCGTGACGAACCAGCTCGATCTTCTCCAGAGAGGGAGCGTGGATGGGGAACACCTTCTCAACGCCGACGCCGTAGGACACGCGGCGAACGGTGATGGTCTCCTCAATGCCGCCGTGCTTCTTGGCAATGACAGTACCCTCAAAAATCTGGGTACGCTCGCGGTTGCCTTCCTTCACGCGGATGTGGACGCGGACGGTGTCGCCGATTTGGGCGGCAGGGGCCTCGGCCTTCAGGTGCTTTTCGGTGAATGCTTTCATCAGATCCATGGTAATTTCCTCCTGTTTTTATAGGCGTTCATACCGGTTGTTTCGTGCCGCATTCACTCTCGTCGGCACACCGCAGAGGATCACCCTTTATTCAGACCTAGAGATGTTACCATAACGAAGTTCAAATTGCAAGTGTTTTTCCAAAAAATATTTTATTTTTCTTGCCATAATGCCGATTCCACCGGTTTCTCCCGTTCAATCGGGCCAATACGCTCCAAATCCACCAGTAACGTGTCCTCCCCAAACTGTCGGACGGCCTGCCACGGGATCACCGTCGGCTTTTCCCTGCCCAACAGTCCAAACAGTTTCAGTCGCCCCGGTATAACCAGTCCCCTGACCTGACCGGTCAGTTGGTCCAACTCTGCATCACACACATATCCAAACCGGTTTCCGTTGTTGATTCCGATGACCTCTTTGATCTTCAAGTCACTCAACCGCACAGGTATTACTCCTCTCCCCTTATACTCCTTACACTGTATGGAAACAGGGTCGTCCCATATGCCTGCTCCCGGTGGGATTTTTCCATCGAAACCGGTCTTACAAATAAAAATTTCACCCTACCTGCCGCCGTATGAAAGCCACCCTCGGGGAAATACTGATTTCAGTAACTCGGCGGGAGGGCTAACCAATGCTGAACAAAGTAGACCTGTGCGGAGTCAACACCGCACGATTACCCGTATTGAAAAGCGAAGAGACCCGCCAGCTTCTTCTGCGGGCCAAACAGGGCGACAGCGCTGCCCGTGAACAGCTGATACAGGGAAACCTGCGGCTGGTGCTTTCCATCATCCAGCGCTTTGTCAATCGCGGTGAGCACGTGGACGACCTGTTTCAGGTCGGCTGTATCGGCCTGATCAAAGCAATTGACAACTTTAACACCGATCTGGACGTGCGTTTTTCCACCTACGGCGTTCCCATGATCGTGGGCGAGATCCGCCGCTACCTGCGGGACAACAGCGCGGTACGGGTCTCCCGCGCCATGCGGGACACCGCCTACCGTGTCCTGCAGGCCAAGGAGGCTTACATTGCCCAGCATCAGCGGGAACCGACCATTGAACAGATCGCCGCCATTCTTGATATCCCCCGCGAGGATATCGTCTTCGCTTTGGATGCCATCAGCGAACCCATCTCCCTGTATGAACCGGTCTATTCCGACAGCGGCGACTCCCTGTGCGTGATGGATCAGGTGCGTGATACCAAAAACACAGACGAGCTGTGGCTGGAACAAATCGCATTAAAGGATGCCATCTCTCACCTGACCGAGCGTGAACGCAACATTTTGAATTTGCGCTTTTACCAGGGCAAGACCCAAATCGAGGTATCGCAGGAGATCGGCATTTCGCAGGCACAGGTATCGCGCCTGGAAAAGGGCGCGTTAGCTCAAATACGAAAAGGTATGTAAAAACGCCCCTCCCTTCGGAGGGGCGTTTTCTGTCAATGCAGTTGCTCCTTGTTGGCAAAGGTTTCGCAGAAGCGGGCGGAAAAGGCCGGTTCCCGATCAGCCACATAGAGGTGGGACACATCGCCGAATGCCGCCACACGGAAGCTGGCCTGCCCCTCCCTGCGCTCTTCGGTGTAGATGGTGGTCACCGAGGTGGGCGCGGCACAGAAGCCGTGCCACAAAATCATGGGCGACACGTTCAGCAGATGGCCCAGCAGCACGCATTCCAGACCGAAGTGGCAGAAAAACACGATGGTATCCTCGTTGGCCCGTTCCGCGTTATAGTACAGGCCGTGGCGCACATAGCCGTGTTTGGCAAGCAGTTCATCCAAACCATCTTTCACCTTTTGGATGCCCTCACGCACGTTGGCCGCGGCAAAGATGGGGACATCCTGCCACTTGTCCGGGTCATAGAACTCCGGCACGGCCGTCCAGTCGGCAGGTTTCCAGTCCCACAGGACATCTTCCTCCGTTTCCCCCGGCTTGATGACGTTGATGGGAAACTCCCGCAGCCAGTCCATAGTCTCGGCTGTGCGGCCCATCTTTTTCAGAGTAACGGAAGCAGTGTCCCGGGCGCGCCCCAAAGGCGAAACGTAAAAGTTCTTCACGTCCAGCCTGCTGATGCGCTCGGCCAGCAGTTCCGCTTCCTCCCACCCGCCGGGAGTCAGGGTGTCCAGTTCATAGTTGGGATCGCCGTGGCGAATGATGATCAGTTTCATACCTGCTGTGCTTCCTTTGCCTGATAAATCTTTGAAATCAGCTTTCGGCCGGTGACCTCCATCAGTTCAAAGGCCTTGCGCATCAAATCCTCGTCGTTCATATAGGGGTTCAGGAAGCCACCCCCTACCTCGTAAGTAAAGTCGCCGTCGTAGTCCACCTGGGCCAGGGCGGCGGTCACCGCATCCCAGTCCACCTTACCCATGTAGGGGATGGTGTGCTGATCGTGAACGTGGTCGTTGTCGTGGACGTGCAGGGCGTGCAGACGGCCGCCCAGGGCACGGATAGCATTGTCGGCGGACTCACCCACCAGACCGCTGTGGCCGATGTCCAGACAGACTGTGAACCACTCAGGGTCAAGGGCATCATAGTAATCCGCCAAATCCCGGCCAAAGCTGCACACGTTGGCCATGATCTGCTGGCGGTTCACCTGACTGACACCCCACATATTCTCCAGGGCGATCTTGATACCCGCCTCTTTGGCATAGGGCAGCAGGCTGTTATAGTAGGCAATGTTGTACTCCTTCTGCTTGTCCAAATCGGGACAGGCAAGCGGATGCACGATGATCTGCTCCGCCCCCAACAGGCCGGCGGCACGGATGGAGCGAATGACCTTGGGGTGCATTTTTTGAATGTAAGCGTCCCGACGCTCCTGCTCCGGGTAGAACATATAGCCGGGGAACGGCGCGTGGGCCTGATTAAAATAAATGCCGCACTCCTTGGCAATACGCAGCAGTTCCTCACAGGTGGCCACATAGTTCTCCTCGGAAAACTCCTCCGTGTCGATCACGTTGCAGAAATTCATGTCCAGCGCGTCAAAGCCTACATCCGCCAGCATTCTCACGCCCGCTTCCAAGCCAAACAGCGCAAAGCAATGCTCCGTCGTTGTGGACAAAACCATACGTTCTTTCACGGTGTTTCCTCCTAACGTTCCATTGGGTTGTGTATAAAAAGCAGAAAAGTCCCGATGCGATTGCATCAGGACTTTTCGTGGCGCAGAAGGAGGGATTCGAACCCTCGCACGGTTTAACCCGCCTACTCCCTTAGCAGGGGAGCCCCTTTGGCCTCTTGGGTACTTCTGCAGGTCAAATAAATTGAAGATATTAAAATGGCGGAGAGAGTGGGATTCGAACCCACGGCTCTTGCGAGTCACCGGTTTTCAAGACCGGCTCCTTAAACCGCTCGGACATCTCTCCGTACGGCTTACAGCAGGAGTTATCTTAACATACTTTCCAATCCTTGTCAACCGTTGAAACACGTTTCTTTTATATATTTTCCCCTTCCCTGTCCAAATAAAACCTCCGCAGGCAACTTTACCCGCGGAGGTTTCGTCGTGTAATAGGTTCAATTAAGCCATGCGGGCACGGTGGAATACCTTTTTGCCCTTTTTGATCATCAGGCCCTCATCGCCGAAGTCGGCGGCGGTGTAGCTGACAGTGGCAACGGTGATCTTCTCGCCGTTGACCTCCACACCGCCCTGCTCCACCAAACGGCGAGCCTCCTTCTTGGAAGGAGCCAGGCCGCACTTGACCAGCAGATCCAGCACACCGATGGCGCCGTCGGTCAAATCGTCGGCGGTCAGGTCGGTAGCGGGGACGTTGGACATATCGCCGCCGCCCACGAACAGGGCCTTGGCGGCCTGCTCGGCCTTGGTGGCCTCTTCCTCGCCGTGGACCAGCTTGGTCAGCTCGAAAGCCAAAATTTCCTTGGCGCGGTTGAGCTGGCTGCCCTCCCACTTGTCCATCTCGTCGATCTGCTTCAAAGGCAGGAAGGTCAGCATACGCAGGCACTTAAGCACATCCTCATCGCCCACGTTGCGCCAGTACTGATAGAAGTCGTAGGGACTGGTCTTGTTGGGATCCAGCCACACAGCGCCCTTGGCGGTCTTGCCCATCTTCTTGCCCTCGGAGTTGAGCAGCAGGGTGATGGTCATGGCATGGGCATCCTTACCCAGCTTCTTGCGGATCAGTTCGGTACCGCCCAGCATGTTGGACCACTGATCGTTGCCGCCGAACTGCATGTTACAGCCATAGTGCTGGAACAGGTAGTAGAAGTCGTAGGACTGCATGGGCATGTAGTTGAATTCCAGGAAGCTCAGGCCCTTTTCCATTCTCTGCTTGAAGCATTCAGCCCGGAGCATGTTGTTGACGGAGAAGCAGCCGCCGATTTCACGGATGAAGTCAACGTAGTTCAGCTTCAACAGCCAGTCGGCATTGTTGACCATCTGAGCCTTGCCTTCGCCGAACTCAATGAACCGCTCCATCTGCTTCTTGAAGCAGTCGCAGTTGTGCTGGATGGTCTCCTGGGTCATCATGGAGCGCATGTCGGTACGGCCGGAGGGGTCGCCGATCATGGCAGTGCCGCCGCCGATCAGGGCAATGGGACGGTTGCCAGCCATCTGCAGCCGCTTCATCAGGCACAGGGCCATGAAATGGCCGACATGCAGAGAGTCTGCTGTGGGGTCAAAGCCGATATAGAAGGTGGCCTTGCCGTTGTCGATCATCTCACGGATCTCTTCTTCATTGGTGACCTGGGCAATCAGACCACGGGCTACCAGTTCGTCATAAACTTTCATTTCTTTTCCTCCTAAGATTTGTTTTTCGGACGGAGGTACATAAAAAGCCCCCTGTCCAGCAAGGACAGAGGGCGAATAATTCGCGGTACCACCTCTGGTTCAGCATCACCTCACGATGATGCCCTCACGGTGTCAGTTAACACCTCTCGCTGTGTCGGGCGACCCCGTCCTCCCCTACTGTTACTTCAGGCAGGCCACTCCGGGAGGTATTTCAGCGGTTTTTCCCACTGCCTTGCACCAACCGGCAGCTCTCTGGCGGAAAGGGGTTCGCTTACTTCTTCCCTTCAACGTGTTTACTAAATTATCCTAACAAGAATTATGCAATTTGTCAAGCATTTATCGGATTTTGTAGGTCTTTAGGATACGCTGATATCTGTAAATCAGCCAACCAATACCCACCGTGCAGGCAAGAGCAAGCAAAACAATCGAAACAACCATCAGCACCTCAAACCAAATACTTCCAAGGGCGCATCCGGCGCATAGCCAAAACGGGATGGAATACTGCTTCCACAGTCTGGCATTTTCCCGGTTATAGGCAGGAATGTCAGAAATGGTTTTGGGATCAACTGTCGTGCCGGAATAAAAATGTGCAGGATCCTTCCGCTTCTGGGCCCAGACACCGATTCCGTAAAAAATGCCGGCACACATCAGGTTCACGAAAGTCATCAAAATGATACCAAAAACCCGTTCACCGTTCATAAAAAATCCCCCTTTCTGTACGTTCATTGTACTCGAAAAGGGGGATATTTGTCAATTAAGAACGGAGCATTTCCTCGGCGCTCTTGAGGGTGGTTTCGGTAATATTGGCGCCGCCGATGATCCGGGCCAGTTCTTTTTTGCGACCCTCCAGATCAAGGGGTGTGACGGTGGTGTAGGTGCGTCCGTCCCGTTCGCCCTTGGCGATCAGCAGATGGGTATCGCCCATGGCTGCCAGCTGGGGCAAATGGGTCACGCAGAGGACCTGCTTGGTCCGGGCCACGCTCTTGAGCTTCTCCGCAACTTTCTGGGCGGCTCTGCCGGAAACACCGGTATCAACCTCGTCAAAGATCAAGGTATTGACCTTATCCTGCTCCGCCAGAACGTTCTTCATGGCCAGCATGATCCGGGCCAATTCGCCGCCGGAGGCAACCTTACTCATGGGCTTCAGGGCCTCACCCACGTTGGCAGACATATAGAAAGCCACCGCATCGGCGCCCAACGCGGTCAGTTCCAGCTCCGTAAACTGGCAGGCAAACTGCACCTTGGGCATATCCAGCTGTGCAAGCTCTGTCAGAATCCGTGCAGACAGCTTTTCAGCAATTTCCTTACGGTTTGCCCGCAGAGCAAAAGCCGCATCCCAGGCTTCCTTTTCAGCAGCTTTCAGCTTCTTCTTCAGCCGCTCCACATGATCGTCCGCAAACTCGATCTCGTCCAGCTCCTGCTTTGCTTTTTCAAGATAACGGAGAATATCCGCACAGGTAACGCCATACTTCCGGCGCAGCTTGTGGATCACATCCAGACGGGATTCGATCCGGTCCAGTTCCTCACCTGAATAAGACAGTTCATACTGGACATCCCGGGCAATCTCCGCCGCATCCTGAACCTGGTACATCAGGTCTGCGACCTTTTCATGGAGTTCTGCGATCTGGTCGCTATACTTGCTAACTCTCGCCAACGCACGTTCGGCCGTTGCCAGCAGAGATGCAGCACCGTCGGTATCATCTCCGCCGTAGAGATTCTCCACCGCATCATTCAGGCCATTGGCGATTTTCTCGGAATTCTGCAGCAGCTTTCTGCGCGCTTCCAGTTCCTCATCTTCGCCTTCTTCAAGCTCTGCTTTTTCAATTTCAGCAATCTGGTACTTGAGAGTCTCCATGCGGCGAAGCTTTTCTCCCTCATCCATGGAAATCCGATTGATCTCTTTGCGAAGTTTCTCCACGGACTGGTATTTTTCCAGATAGGCTTCCCGCAAATCGCCATTGGCCGCAAAATCATCCAGGAACGTCAGATGGTTGGCCTCGTCAAAGAGCGATGCGGAATCATGCTGTCCGTGAATATTGATCAGCTGGATCCCCAGCTTATTCAAAATAGAAACCGTTACCAAACTGCCGTTGACCCGGCAGACATTTTTGCCGTCCAGATAGATTTCCCGCTGGATGATGGTTTCCGGGTCATACTCCACGCCACTCTCCTCGAACCAGGAAAGCTTCGGTACATCCGTAAACACCGCCCGGACGGAAGCCTTGGTACTTCCTGTACGGATCATGTCCCGGTAGGCCCGCTGACCCAAAATAGCAGAAATGGCATCAATGACAATGGATTTACCTGCACCGGTCTCGCCGGTGAGTACATTGAAGCCCCGGTCAAAGGAAATGTCCGCACATTCAATGACCGCGATATTCTCAATATGCAGCAAACTCAGCACGGTATTTCCCTCCCCTTTTCTTAATTGGTCAGATTGCTGATCTCACCGCAGAACTGTGCTGCGGCATTGTTGTCCCGCATGATCACCAGAACCGTATCGTCACCGGCAAGGGTGCCCACCACCACACTCAGGTTCATGGAGTCAATGGCAGATGCTGCTGCTGCTGCAAGGCCGGGCAGCGTATGGATGACGACCAGATTCTGCGCATAATCGTAACGGGTCACACATTCCCGGAAAATGGTGTTCAGGCGGTTGGAGAAGGAGGTCGGCACCTCTTTGGCTGCGGTGGTATAACGATAGGTTCCCAGGGTGGTCAGTTCTTTCACGATCCGCAGTTCTTTGATATCCCGGGAGATGGTGGCCTGGGTACTGCGGAACCCAGCCTGCTCCAGCTCCAGAAGCAGCTGCTCCTGGGTTTCTACATTGATGGTGGAAATAATTTCCAGAATTTTTGCCTGTCTTTGAGATTTCACTGCCGTCACCGCTTTCCGTTATTTCTTAAATTTCTGATTCAGAACATCATAGAAGCTGCGGTCCTTCAGCCGGATCAGCTTCGTTTCCAGGTTGCTCTTTTTGATGGTTGTCACGTCACCCATATTCAGCCGGACAGATTTGCCGCCATCCACGGACAGGTAAGCATTCCGGCGGGCGTTCTGAACCAGTTCCACCGTCACAGTACGCTTGTCGGAAGCCACCATGCAGCGGCTCATCACGTCATGGGCGCAGATGGGCGTAATCAGGATGTTTCGTGCCTCCGGCTCCACGATGGGGCCGCCGGCAGACAGGCTGTAGGCCGTGGAGCCGGTGGGGGTTGCCACAATGATGCCGTCGCCATCACATTCCATGACCTCAACGCCGTCACATTTGACACCCAGATGGGCAATTCTTGCCACAGAGCCCTTGGTAATCACCACATCATTCAGACCGATATCATGGAAGATGATATCCCTGTCCCGCTGAACGACCACATCCAGCATCATCCGGGTATCCACGGTATACTCATCCTTCGCAAGCTTTGCAAGCAAATCCATTTCGGATGCTTCCAGTTCCGCCATAAATCCAAGTGTGCCGATGTTGACACCCAGGATCGGCACATTCCGGCGGGTGGCCGTCTTGGCCATGTGCAGAATCGTGCCATCACCGCCAAAGCAGATCACCAGTTCTGTATTATGGATTTCCCGGTCCAGCCGGTGAAACCGGATATCCCGGGGCAGTTCAAAACTCCGGTCCACCTCAAAGGGCAGACATACCTTCGGTTCCATGCCGGCGTCCTTCAGGATCTTTACTGCCGCACGGACCGTCTGGAAGCCTTTGTCTCGATAGGGGTTGGGAGTTAAAATCACATGTTTCATGGGCCTACACCTCAGGAAAGTGTTTTGTGGGCCTGGGCAACCACATCGGCGGTGTCAGGCACTATGCCGGGAACATCGTTAAGAGTCAAATGACCAAGGAACTCGATATTGCCTTCCGGGCCCTTCACAGGTGAGAAGGTCAGACCAAGGATCCGGAAGCCGAGGGAATCAACCAGAGAAACAAAATTGTCAAGCACCATTTTGTGGATCTTCGGATCCCGAACAACGCCCTTCTTGCCCACATTCTCCTTACCTGCTTCAAACTGAGGCTTGATCAGGCAGAGCACCTGGCCCGTGGGTTTCAGCAACGTCTTGATGGTAGGCAGGACGATCTCCAGGCCGATAAAACTGACATCAATGACAGACAGATCCAGGGGCTCACCCAGATCCTCCGGAGTTACATACCGGATATTGGTCCGCTCCATGACCACGACCCGTTCATCGGAACGGATCTTCCAATCCAGCTGGCCGTAACCAACATCAATGGCAAAGACCTTCTTGGCACCCTGCTGGAGCAGGCAGTCCGTAAAGCCGCCGGTGGAAGCACCGGAATCAGAGCACACATAGCCCTCCGGCTTGACACCGAAATCCCGCAGGGCCTTTTCCAGCTTCAGGCCGCCCCGGCTTACATAGGGACAGACCGCACCGCGAACCTCGATATCCACCGTTTCTTCAAAAGAAGTACCGGGCTTGTCGGCCTTCTGGCCATTGACATACACATTACCGCTCATGATGATGGCCTGGGCCTTGGTGCGGCTGTCTGCGTAGAGCCGTTCTACCAGGAGGACATCCAGTCTTTTTTTAATTTTCATGGATCATAACCTCCCGAATATGGTTACAGATACAGCCATTGTCGATACCGGTCAGCCGGTACAGGGAACGCATATCGCCGTGAGGGACAAACTTCTCCCCAAGATCAATGGCGTGAACGGTGCAGTCAAGTCCGGCCTTCCGGAGGGACAAGGCAATATCGCCGCTGATGCCGGAGCCGTGACAGACTTCTTCAATTACAAAGACATGTTTGCCTTTGACTTTCTCTGCCAGCTCTTCTCTGGAATAGTGGGTGGGAGAAGGAAGGCTCAGAACCTGAACGGATACATCATCGGTTTTCCCATTTCCGATCAGCATGCGCGAAGCCATCATAGCCTCATTCAAAATGGTGCCATAGCAGATAACGGTTGCATCCTCACCCATAGTATGCTGAACAACGGCTTCCGGCCGTCCTGCGAAACTATCCGCACCGTATTGCGTACTGCCTCTGGGATAGCGGACTGCAACTGGTCCGTTGCATTCATTCACCGCCCAGCGAAGCATGGACTTCAACTGCTCAAAATTAGCAGGCGCAAGCACCGTCATACCGGGAATCTGACGCAGGAAACCCACATCAAAGACTCCGTGATGGGTGGGGCCATCCTCACCTACAAGTCCGGCCCGGTCAATGGCAAAAACCACATGCTGACCGGCCAGGGCCACATCCTGCATGATCTGGTCATAGCCCCGCTGCAGGAAGGTGGAATAAATGGCCACAACCGGCACCATGCCCTGCTTGGCCAGGCCGCCTGCCATGGAAACCGCATGTTCTTCCGCAATACCCACATCAAATAGCCGGTTGGGGAATTTTTCGCGGAATTCCAACAGACCCGTACCGCCGGGCATGGCTGCAGTAATGGCGCAGACTCTGGGATTCTCAGCGGCAAGTTCCATCATGGTCTCGCCGAAAACATCGGAATAGGTCTTTGATTTGCCGGAGAGCGTCTTTCCCGTTTCCGGATCGAATTTACCGATGCCATGGAACTTGGAGGGCTTCTCCTCAGCAAAGCGGTAACCATGTCCCTTACGGGTGATGACATGGACCAGCACCGGAGAACGGAGATCTCTTGCCATCTGGAGCAGTTCAATCAAATCCGGCAGATCGTGGCCATCCACAGGTCCCAGGTAGGTCAGGCCCATATTTTCAAAAACGGTAGACGGCAGAACCAGCCGCTTGACGCGGTTTTTAACCTTACTGGTAAGCTGGTAGAACCGCTTTCCGAAGGGGGTTCTCATCAAAATCCGGCGGTAACCGGCCTTCAAACGCAGATATTCGCCGGAAGAACGAATCCGGGACAGATGCCATGCCATGCCGCCAACATTCTTATCAATGGACATTTCATTGTCATTGAGGATAATGACCATGGGCTCCTTACTCATGGCGGCATCGTTCATGCCCTCATAGATCATGCCGCCGGTGGCAGCACCGTCACCCAGAACAGCCACCACCTGATAATCATCCTTCATCAGGGTCCTGGCCCGGGCCATGCCCAGAGCGATAGACACGGAACTGGAGGCGTGACCGGCTACAAATGCATCAGATTCACTTTCATTGGGCTTGGGGAAACCGGAAATGCCGCCGAACTGGCGCAGATTGGCAAAATCCTCCTGCCGTCCGGTCAGCAGCTTATGAACATAGGACTGGTGGCCAACATCAAAAACCAGCCGGTCCTTCATGGTATCAAAAACGGTCTCAATGGCGACTGTCAGCTCCACGATACCCAAATTGGAAGCCAGGTGGCCGCCGGTTTTGGAAACGGAGTCAACGAGGTACTCCCGAATCTCCTGACACAGGATTTCACGCTCTTTATCAGTTAGTCGCAGCAAGTCATCGTGACCGTTGATTTTCGGTAACAGATACACGTTCAATCACGACCTTATCGTCTTTTTTTCTTCTTCCGGAACATATCCGGGATATGGTTGAACCAATAAATCATACGTCCAACCAGGTGGACAATGGAAGTGGCGGAATTCATGGCAAAGGTCTTGCCAATGGCTTTGCCGCCGACTGTCAATCCTGCAACCAGCGCGGACATGGCAAGAGAAACACCTCTGGGCCAGCCGGACTGGGAATTCATCAAAATCAGCGCAGTAATGGTAGCAGATGCGCTGCCTGACACAACGCCGCAAATATCGCCAACCACGTCATTGCAGATAGAGCTGACCCGTTCCGCATTGCGCAGCAGACGGATGGCCTGCTGTGCACCGGGCACCTTCCGGGCAGCCATGGAGTGAAAAGGCTTTTCGTCGGCGGAGGCAACGGCCATGCCGATGATATCAAACAGAATACCCACCAGAATGATGGTAAACAGAATCACAAAGCATGCCAAAAGGCCGCTTCCGCTCATTAATTCTTCAGAAACCAGCGAAATGATGCTGGAAATGACAATGGTAACCAAAAAAATAGTGACGACCCAGCGGATCGTCTTATTCCGCTCCTTTTTGGCCGCAGCGGGATCATGTTTCGACACGGGAATATACTCCTTTTGAATGGAAGTAAGACGGCAGCAGACAGGATAAATCTTACGGCTTAGGTCGGGTTGTCTTTCACCGGGAAGAACCTGCCGTTGCCGCACAGGCCGTTTCCGTTTACTCCTCCAGCCCGGCTGTCGCCAGATCCGGGTACCCGATTGCCACTGAGACCGTACTGTAATCCCCTGTCTGCCCCATTACGACAGCCTAGGTGTTTTCCACGACAAAGTGAACCATAGTCTTAGCCTCTTTTGCAAGGATGGTTTCCAGACGCAATATCGGCAGCCGCTTGGCCGAGCGGCCCGCCGCCTGAACATCTTTCCCCGCATACTCACTCAAGGCAGGCTACACTGCACGTAGCACACGATTCTGTGCACCACTTTGCAGGTTCTTTTCC